>JAQXJP010000035.1 GCA_029008875.1 Lachnospiraceae bacterium
CCTTCCTCTGATGCCCTGCTGACTCCCCAAACTGCCTCTTTGACATTAGCTATCGTAGTACGAAGGCCATTGGAAGCATTGCTGAATTCATTGACCAGTTCCTCTGTGGTTGCGGATACTTCTTCAATGTCACTGTTCAAAACTTCAATACTGTCTTTTACTTCTATTCTTGATTGTGCAATAAAATAGACTATTCCTTTAACCCTTCACACGTTAATACAACAGGTTCTCTATTAACAATACAAAAAACCGAAACTCCATCCAGAGTTTCGGCTCATGCAGGAAAAGGGACTTGAACCCTCACGATATTGCTACCACAGGCACCTGAAGCCTGCGCGTCTGCCAATTCCGCCATTCCTGCTCAAAACTGACAAATGTTATTTTAACGTGTTTCTTACTAAATGTCAAGGAGAAATTTGAATTTTTGTAACAATAAAAAAAATTTAAAAAACTTGAAAAATATCATTGACAAGGAAAGCCCAATTTGTTATTATACATAAGTCGCATGTGAGGCGACATCATATAAGACATGCGGAAGTGTCGGAACTGGCAGACGAGCAAGACTAAGGATCTTGTGGCTATTGCAGTCGTGTGGGTTCAAGTCCCATCTTCCGCATTAACCTTTTAAGAAAAAGCCTTGAATTTTCAAGGCTTTTTTCTTTTGTCCTTATGAAATTTTTTTGTTACAGAGAATTCACAGAAAAAATGTAGTTTTATTATTCAAATGAGAAAGAGAAAATAAATGTCTATTAGAGCAGAGTATTTCTGCGCTATCGAAAAACAATTCGTTATGATCCACAATTAAAGTAGAAAGAGCAGTATAGGAAACCTATCTAAACAGAGATAAGCAATCTGAAAAAAAATTACCCAAAATCCTCTTGACATATTGTCGTAGCGGTGGTACATTTATAATAAGTTAAACGGTTAAGCAAACTTGCAAATTGTGCAGTTTGCTTAAAATTTACCATAATGCTTAACCGATTAACTAGAAGAATTAGAAAACAGTCAAAATGAAAAAGAAAGGTAGCGGAGAAGGATGAAAAGAAAAAGATTAATGATTGTTTTAGCAGCATTGGTACTTTCCATAGGGACTGTGGGATGTGGTAACAATGAAACAAACACAGGAAGCAACACGCAGGAAGAGGTAAAGGAAGATACCTGTAAGGTAACGTTTTATGATTCTGACGGAAAAACAGAGTTAAAGACCCTGGAAGTAAAGAACGGAGAATGTGCAGAAGAGTATGTACCGGAAAAGGAAGGATTTGTAGGATGGTTTGCAACACCTCAGATGTCACATCGATTTGACTTTTCTACACCAATTACAGAGGATACACAAGTTTTCGGTGGATTTGTGACTTATGTGGAAGACACCAGAGAATATTCTGTGGTAGGAAGTGGAACAAGTCCGGTATTGATGGAATCTAACTGGGGAAAAGTATTAGGTGATGCTCAGAAGATGACCAAGGAAGACAATGACGAGGCAAATGTTTATACCATTACGTTAGATTTAAATGAAGGTGATGAATTCCAGTTTGCGACCAATTCCAGTTGGCACAACCAGAGAGGATATGGTTATTTAGAGAGTATTTCTAAGGATGGAAAAGAATATTTTGCGAATGCCGGTGGATTAGGCGATGTAAGTACCAAGCGTTCCAATATCAAATGTGCGGTAGCAGGAAATTATACCTTTACTCTGACTACATATCCGGGTGAAGATACCTATGAAACTGATAATTCCAGTTATACAGAAGAAAATAAAGAGGCATTTAACATTAACGCTTATGATGTGATTACATGGACTTATAATGGTGAAAGTACAGCTGACAACGGAGACACAAAGACCGATTATTATATCAAGGGCGCTAAGATTACCGGATGGGAAGATGTTTATACCGACGAAACAAGGTTTACAGAGGAAAATGGAATCTATACACTGACCGTAGACTTAGAAGAAGGAGATGAATTCATCTTCACTTCAATGGTAACTGTTGGAGAGACCAGTGGAGTAGGAACAGAATATATTCGTTATAGCAACATTGCAGCAGATGATTTGAAAAGCCAGTCCTTTGTAACTGGTACAGATAGTGCTAATCTTGTAGCAAGTCAGGCAGGAACATATACATTTACTTATGATGCATCTACAAAGGTATTGACTGTAAATTGTCAGTAAGACTATACCAGAATATTGTGTTCCTTAATAGGAATACGTTTGATGGCATTTTCCATACAGGAAAATAAAACCTCAGCTTTCTCGGTGGTAAGCGTTGGAAGATAGCAGACCTTCGTATGGTCTTTGAAACAATCATACAGGGTCTGTTCTACCACCAGAAAGTTCTGATTTGGAAGAGCGGAAATATCTGCAAAATCCTTTACATAAACGATGTTCTGAAAAAGAGGTTTCAGATATTCTTTCCGTTCCAGATTAGGTGTTTCCAGCAGTAAAAGAGCGTAATCCTCTGAATGAAAATATGCACAAGCCTGTTGAGCCATTTTTTTATAATCCGAATTAACCTGGAAAAACAATGGGTCATTAATCATACAGTCCAGAGCAATCAGGGGAGCAAAGTTATTGTCACCAATTTGGAGGAAGTATTCTAAAGAAACATCATAACATAGAATCGCATCTGCATGGTCGAATTTTTCCGTGTAGGTGTCACTTAAATAAATTAAGTCATAGTTCTTTTTATGAAGAAAAGAGGATAAAAAATTGATAAAATGCAGTTGTTCTGCATTTTTCAAGGTTGAAAAATCAGGAGTTACATAAAGCGCAACCATACCACTTCTGTTGGTGGCAAGAGCTTTCGCAGATTGGTTTGGGGTGTAGCCTAACAGGTTGATAACCTGTAGTACTTTTTTGCGGGTTTTGTCGCTGATTCGTTTGTCATTTCTTTCGTTGATGACATAGGAAACAGTGGCAACAGAAACCCCCGCTTCTCTGGCTACGTCTTTTATAGTGATGTTATTTTTCATTTCAATACGCTCCTTTTACTCCTGAGTTAGTAATTTTGTTATATAGAATTTTGGAAAATTTGTCAACTAGAAAGTACAGGAAAGGAAAAAGACATGAATGAATGTGCAATGTTGCATATCCCGGATTCCCGTTATTGTTTTGCAACCGGAGAAAAGGAGTTAGTGCTTCGACTTCGGATGGCGCGAGAAGATGAAAAAGCAAAGGTTTTTCTGATATATGCGCAGAAATATGATTTTACCTTCTGTCGGAAAAAATTGCCGATGGAAATCAAATACAGTGATAGACTTTATAATTATTACGAAATCAAAATGAGGCTTGAAGATGTAAGATTTGCCTACATTTTTCAAATAGAAGAGGATGGAAATACATGGTACTTCAGTGAGGATGGCGTCACAAAAGAGTATAAATTTGAAGAAGCGTTTTACAATTTCTTCCAGATGCCCTATATTAATAAAAACGATGTCATGGACACAGTAGACTGGATGAGAAGTGCTGTGTTCTATCAGATATTCGTAGAACGTTTCCGTCAGGGAAATGAAAAAAAGGACACAAGCTATATCAACATGAAGTGGGATGAAAAGCCAACTCCTAAGAGTTTTGCAGGAGGAGATTTGGCAGGAATCATCGAAAAAATGGACTATTTAAAGGAGCTTGGAATCAGTGCTTTGTATCTGACACCGGTATTTCGTTCCATTTCCAACCACAAATATGATATCATTGATTATTTTACGGTGGACCCACAGTTTGGAACAAAGGAAGAATTAAGACAGCTGGTAAAACTGGCACATGAAAATGGAATTCGCGTAGTACTGGATGCGGTATTCAACCATTGCAGTATGGAAATGCAGCAGTTTCAGGATGTGTTGGAAAAGGGAAGAGAATCCAGATTTTATGATTGGTTTATCATTGACGGAGATTTCCCGGAACCGGAAAAAATGAATTATGAGTGCTTTGCAGCATGTAACTATATGCCGAAGTTGAACACAGCAAATGAAGAAGTACAGGATTTCCTTTTGGAGATTGCAATATACTGGATTCGGGAAGCTGATATTGATGGATGGCGTTTGGATGTATCAGATGAGGTTTCTCATGGTTTCTGGAGAAGATTCCGTAAGGCAGTAAAAAAAGAAAAACCGGACAGTGTCATTATCGGGGAAAATTGGCATGATGCCTATGCTTATCTTATGGGCGACCAGTACGACAGTATTATGAATTATGCATTTACCAAAGCATGTCTGGATTATTTTGCAAAAGGAGTATTTTCTGCAAAGGATATGGCAGATAAGTTAAATTCAAATCTGATGCGAAATACAGAGCAGGTGAACCGTATGATGTTGAATCTACTGGATTCTCACGATACCCATCGTTTTTTTACGGAAGTAAACAAAGATAAAGACAAGATGCTGGCAGCCATTGCATTGGAAATGGTGTTTGAAGGAGCGCCATGTCTTTATTATGGAACAGAACTCTGCATGGAGGGTGGCTATGATCCGGATTCCAGACGAGGATTCCCATGGGATACCAAGTCCTGGGATATGGATTTCCTAGAGAAAGTAAAGGAATTAATCCGCATTCGAAAACAGCCGGCAGTTCAGTATGGCGAAATCAAAATTGAGGAAGAGCAGGAAATGCTTCATGTAGAACGCATGTGGGAGAACAGCAAAATTATTTTAAGAATTAACATGACAGAGGAAGAAAAGAAAATTCCAAAGCAACCGGAGGAAACGGTACTTTGTGAAGATAATAGGTTTTTAATAACCATAACAGAGGCTTGAGAGGGAAAGGATTGGTGTAAAGATGAAAAGAAAGAGTGCGTTGTTTATGGCAGTCATTATGGGAATCTCCGTACTGACAGGTTGCGGAGGTGATTCCGGTGAAAAAAAGGATACGTCGAATACCGGACAGTCAGCAAACAGTGTGTTTACCGGGGAGTTGGAGGAGAATGTAACCATAAGAGTGTTGGAAAATGATACGGCAATTTCCAAGGGATACTTTGACGAGCTTATCAATGCCTTTAATGAAGAGTATAAAGACAAGGGAATTACTGCGGTAGATGCAAACATGGATCAATATTTGGATCTTGCAAATGACGGACCTTATGGCTATGGACCAGATGTATTATATCAGGCAAATGATATCATTATGCAGTATGCGGACGGAAAACATATTTATCCGCTTCCGGTAGAATCTATGGAATGTTATGAACAGATACCTGAAACTGCGTGGGATGCCTATAAGACAGAGGTAGATGGCAATACATATTACTGCGGTGTTCCGGTAAATGTACAGGCACCAATGCTTTATTATCGTACAGACCTTTTGCCGGCAGATTGGGAAACCACTTGGGATGATGATGGTAACAAAGTGCCGGATATGATTGAAAACTGGAATGATATGTATGCATTTTCTGTTGCAAGACATGGGGAAGATTCCTCTAAGTATGGTTATATGAAGTCACTGTATGATGTATATTTTTCCGGTGGATTCCTGTTTTCTTATGGTGGCTATGTGTTTGGAGATAACAATACCAATCCGAAAGATATCGGATTTTCCAAGGGAGAGGCAGAGAAGGGCGCATGGGTGTTATCTCAGCTTGCGTCTACCATGAATGAAGAGTGTATTGATGATACGATTACCACCAATGTATATAGTAAATTAGCAGATGGAACTTATTTTGCAACTATTTCTACACCGGATGTTTATTCCACATTTTTAGATGAGTTGACGATGGAATATGAAAAAGAAGGATTAACCACAGAAGAGGCAAAAGCAAAGGCACAGGAAAATCTGGTAATGACTACGTTGCCACAACTTCCAGAAAGTGGTGATTTAACAGAAGAAAATCCGACACTGATTGATACTAAGAGCATGGGTGGAGTAAATGGTTATGCGGTCAGTGCGTATACGAAAGCACCAAATGCCAGTCTTGCCTTTGTAGAATTTGCAGCTGACTATGAGATGCAGGTAAAACGAAGTGAGATGCTTGGAGTTGCACCGGCAAGAGAAGATGCGGCAGAAGAAGTAGGAGGAGTATCAGAATTACTGTATCAGAATATGGAAAAAGGAACCATCGTGTTGATGCCATCGATTCAGGAAGTGTCACAGATTTGGACTCCGGCACAGACTTTTTTCACTGATTTAGCAAAAGACGCTTTCCGCAGTGAGAGCGAGAAAAAGTATCCGGATATGGCATCCATGAAAGCTGGATTGGAGGATGTGGACGCTCAGATTTACGATGCAATCTTTACCTTGAAGTAAGGAGAAGAAGAAATGAAAGAAATAATAAAAAACAGCAACGGAAAGACAAAGCTGTCTATGATTATTATGGGAGCAGGACAGCTTGCCTATGGCAGAATCGGAAAAGGTCTGCTGTTCCTGCTGTCGGAAGTCAGTATATTATATTACTTTATCAGTCGGGGAATTGAAGACCTAAAAGGGTTCTTTACCTTAGGGGAGCAAAAGGGGGATGCCTGGCTGGGAATTCAGGGAGATAATTCTGTTATCATGCTTTTGATGGGAATTTTTGCATGGATTGTGATAGCCGCTTTGGTGTGTCTATATCGTTGTAATGTTAAAGATGCTTATCATATGCAGAAACTCGCACAGCAGGGAAGACCTCTGCCAACATTTCGGCAGGAACTCTCTAGTTTGTTAGATAAAAAGTTTTATGCGACAGTATTAGTACTTCCTGTGGTTGGGGTATGTATTTTTAATATACTTCCCATCGTCTTTATGATTTTAATTGCTTTTACCAACTACGGCGGAGATATCGTTCCCCCTGAACTGGTGGACTGGGTAGGAGTTCAGAACTTTTCAAAACTGCTGACATTGTCACAATTTGCACCGACATTTTTCAAGATTCTGGGTTGGAATTTACTGTGGGCAGTATTGTCTACAACGCTAAACTATTTTGCTGGATTAGGATTGGCGTTGTTATTGGATAAAAAATGTGTGAAAGGAAAAGCTTTCTGGCGGGCATTTCCGGTGCTTGCTTATGCGATTCCGGGATTTATTACCTTGCTTGCATTTAAGTTTATGTTCTCTTATGGAGGTCCAATCAATCAGTTGATTACAGCAAGCGGAGGAACAGCGATTGGTTTCTTGGATTTGGATGCAAAATGGTCCGCAAGAATTATCGGACTTCTGGTGAACTGCTGGATTAGCGTTCCGTCCATTATGCTTCTTACAACGGGAATTTTGTCGAATCGTGATGAATCGTTATATGAGGCGGCAAGAATTGACGGAGCAAGCAGATGGAAACAATTTCAGAAGCTGACACTTCCTTTTGTATTGTTTTCCACTATGCCGGTATTAATCGGTCAGTTTACCGGAAATTTCAATAACTTTGGAATTTTCTATTTCTTAAGAGGTGGATTGTATCTGGATGGATATTTCCTTGCCAGTGACACGGATTTGTTGATTAACTGGTTGTATAACTTGTCCATTGATAATAATTATTATTGTATCGGTGCGGCAATTAGTTTAGTGATTTTCATTATTACATCCATAATTTCATTAATTGTTTATGTGAAATCACCATCCTATCGAGAGGAGGATACTTTCCAATGAGAAAAAAAAGAAGTGCCGGAAAAGTGGTGGACACTACCATTACCTATATATTGTTAATCGTAGTGGCATTTATATTCTTTTTTCCTTGCCTGTGGCTGATATTGGCATCCTTTTCAAAGTCAGGAACCATTTATTCCTTTGAAGGATTTTTTCCAAAGGAATACAGTTTGGCAAGCTTTCAAAAATTATTTACAGATACATCAATGTATAATTATCCGAAGTGGTTTTTCAATACATTGTTTGTTGCAGCCGGAAGCTGTATTTTAGGAACGTTTTTAACTATCTTGACAGCTTATACCATGTCAAGATTTGAGTTTAGAGCAAGAAAGCCTATCATGAAAACAACCATGGTGCTTGGCATGTTTCCATCCTTTATGGGAATGATTGCAGTTTATCTTCTGATGACACAGTTTAATCTGATCAATCATCTTTGGGGATTGATTCTAATCTATAGTGCAGGAGCACCGATGGGATATCTGACACAGAAAGGATTTTTTGATACGATTCCAAAAGCCGTAGATGAGGCAGCAAGGATTGATGGAGCTACGAATTTTCAAGTGTTTACCAAAATCAATTTGCCGTTGTCAAAGCCGATTATTGTATATACAGCATTGACTTCCTTTACATGGCCATGGAGTGACTTTATCTTGCCAAAACTGTTATTAAAAGAGAAGAATCTCTATACGGTAGCGGTAGGACTGATGAGTCTGGATGAGACAGAATTTGCAAGATTTGCAGCAGGAAGTGTCTTTATTGCAGTACCGATTGTATTGTTGTATTTCTGTCTGGTGAAAAACATGGTGAACGGAATGGCTGCCGGAGCTGTGAAAGGATAATATTTATATAGGAAAAAGATGCGCACATCGCGGAGATAAAGTTAGTCGTAAACGATACCGCTTGGGCGCGAAAGAGTCCGGTGACGGACTCTTTTTTTAATAGTTCTAAAATTATATATTAACTTACAGATAAATAGTAGCGAGAGGAGGAGTGGGATGACGATTTATCAATTGATCAAAGTGCAATCAAAACTGTGATAGGAAATGGTATTTTCCATATTCTCCTTTTTACCATGGCAGTATTTGTCTTAGGCTATATGGGTGGAGAAAAGCTACAGCTTCTGACTCCGATTTTTTGTATTTTACCAGCGGTATTTTTATTAACTGCGAAAAAGTATAAAACTGCAATTGGATATATACTGATATATTCAGCTTCCTTTTTGGCGTTTGTGTTTTGGGGCGACAAAACCAGTGGTATCATAAATTTTCTGCTTCTCGGAATATGTGGCATCCTTGCCAGATTCCTGCCCTGTATGATGATGGGAGCCTATATGATTTCCACAACAACCGTCAGTGAATTTACAGCGGCGATGCAGAGGATGCATCTTAGCGATAAGATTATTATTCCTCTTTCCGTTATGTTTCGTTTCTTCCCCACGGTAATTGATGAATTTGTTTCTATCAACGCTGCAATGAAGATGAGAGATATTCGTATTGGCGGAAGAAATTTCTCCAAAATGTTTGAATATAGAATTGTACCGTTAATGACATTGGGCTAACAGAGCTTTGTGACAGAGTTATTTATATGAAAGCAGGAAAGATTGTCCTTGATATTTCCATGGATGAGTTTAAGAATTATTCAGAAAAAACACTTTCTAACATGGGACTTCGTACTCTGCGTATGAATCTTCATAGAGATGTAAAATCGGCACCCGGCAATGTGGAGAAAATGATACTTCGAGATTTTTCTTTTTCATATGAAAAAGAAGATGCAATAATTATTCCTGAGATTTCGTTGCAGGAGGGTGCAGTGATTGCCGTAATAGGTAAAAACGGAGCCGGAAAATCTACTTTTTCGCGTTGCCTGTGCGGATTGGAAAAGAAATTTAAAGGGAAGATGATAGTTGGTGATAAGATTTTACAGCGTAAGCAATTGCTGAAACAGTGTTATATGGTTATGCAGGATGTCAATCATCAGTTATTTTGTGAGTCTGTTAAGGAAGAAGTACAGCTTGCAAAAAGAAGTACAGCAAAGCTGAAAACGATTCGATGGATTCTCATTTCATTGTGTGCGGCTATAGTGATAATATTTATCGCACTTGCATTTATGAATAGTTCTTATCTGGATTGGAATTACAAAGACCATGAATTGGCAATGGCAGGAACAATAATGCATGGGTTTGAATTTTTATTTGTAAGAATTGCACCGATTGTTTTTTTGATTTCTGTGGCTGGAATTGTAGTAACATATAAGAAAAGATAGATTTCAGTTTCCAGAACCGAGAACTAAGGCATAGTGTCTTATGGCGAAAATGTATTTCATTACTCAAAAAGTGTAAAAAGGGAACAGACTTCTTGTAAAAAGTAAAATGTTTGTCTATTCTTAATTCATGGATCCAAATATCATATGGAGGTAAAGATGAAATTAAGAATTTTTGAAAAGAATACAATAGACGAAACAGAAGTGGTGGTTAATTGTAAACAAAAAAATCATGAGATTGAAAAGCTGGCAAAGCACATTCTTTTATATGATGGAAGTATTCGCTGCAGGAAAGATGATAGAGAATACAACATAAAGATAAATGATATTTTTTATATTGAAACTGTTGATAAGAATTGCTTCGCAGCGACAGAAAGCGAAGTTTATGAATTGAGGAAGAGTCTTTTGAAAATTGAGGCAGATCTTAAAAATACTTCATTTACAAGAATAAGTAAATCGATGCTTTTAAATATTAATGTTTTAAAATCAGTTGCACCGCTCTCAAATCATAGAATGGATGGTGAACTTATTAATGGTGAGCATGTAGTTATTTCCAGAAACTATATATCATCAATAAAGGACAAAATAAGGGGGATGTAGATATGAAAACAATAATAAAAAATTTTGAATATGTAGCAATTGATTTTACACTGGTTTTACTGATTTATAGTATTATTAATATTAAATTTTATACGGGAAATGTATATATTCTGGAATTATTTGGTGTAGTGGCAGCAGCAGTCTGTATCTGGAATATTATAGGTAAAATTAATTTTAAAAGTTATATTGGATTTTTCAGCATAGAGTATCTGGCAATGTATGCAGTAACAATAGGCGGTGTGTTTGCATTAAAATGGTATGATTTTACAATGAGCAATGTTATAATTCTTTCTATAGAGTTCATTGTCACAATCGCAGTGATAACGTATGTTCTTGTAAAAAAGGAAAGAATAGAATGTGATGAAATAAATGAACTCATAAATGAACGTATGAAAATAAAATAGTATAGGAATGTTTCAATAGAGCAGGCAGAAAAACTGACATCACTTTTGTCTGAATACAAAAAGGATTATGAATATATATCATTTGAATCGGACGTACATGCCGACTTAAGGCAGAGGATATGATAAAAACTAAAAAATGGCTCTGGAATAAATAAAGTGTGCGCCGGGCGCACACTTTGTTTTATTGGCTTTGCATTTTTTATGAATACTAACGATTAATCTGCCTGTCAATTATTTTGATTATTATAAATGCGTAAATGCCGCCGATAACAGCAGTTATCAGCTGTGTGAGGGAAAACTGCATCTGGAGAACTTTTATCATCGGTTTCATTTTTACCGGAAGCATCATAGGTAAAATTACAAGAGAAATAACTATTCCCATAAATGCAGCCTTTAATATCGCACCAATGCCCATTGAAAGCGGAAGAGAAACTTTTCCACCGAACTTATCCTTTAAAAGGGCAATACATAATACGAGGATGATATTGCCAAGCATTATGCATGGAAACATCGCAGGGATTGCAGCCATAACAGGACTTCCGGTGATAAAGAAAGAAGTTATGGGTGTAATGATGCTTAAAATTATTCCGCAGGCGAGTCCTGCATATACGACAGTTAAAATAAGAGCAGCATTTATTATCGGACCGGTAATATATACGCTTAAATTTTTGAGAAACTGGCTTACAATACATATTGCGAGCATGATAGCTGTGAGTGTTATCTGTTTTGTCTTTATTTTCATAAAGCGCCTCCTTATATTTTACGTTTATTTACAATTTAATTGCAAACAGTTACATAATACTACTGTTGCCTGAAAAAATCAAAAAAATATTTTGATTTTACTATTGCAATCTAAACAGGTTTTTGATAGAATATAGTCTGTTCGCAGGAGTGGCGGAATTGGCAGACGCGCAGGCTTCAGGTGCCTGTGGTAGCAATATCGTGTGGGTTCAAGTCCCATCTCCTGCATTAGCTGAGGGAGCCGGAAATAAAGGCTTCCTTTTTGAGTTATATGGGAAGACATTACTATGAAAAAACTAAATTTGATTCTAAAAGATGCGAGTGCATCCCCGGAACATCTGGTTATTTCCATAATTTTTTCGTTGTATGTTATGGAGTTTGTAAACCTTTTTATTGGAAGCATGGGAGGAATCCCGGCATTTATGGGTTCACTGGCAGTTTATTATATCCTTGCACTGGCAGTAAAAACAGAAAGTGAGACTCAAAAAGGTAAGGCGGCAGACAAAACGCAGATAAAGAATTTTCTTATAAATTATGTCCTGTTTTATGTAATTGTCTGGATAGCAATGGAGGTCATACTGTTTATTTCCAGATTTTCTGGCTGGGGAAATGTTAAAAAGCTTAATGTAAAACAGTACTTTAAAGGTATATATGGGGCATCAGTGTCAGATAGCTGGATATATATTTTTGCTGCTTTTCTTGTGTTTGCGTTTATTGTATCACTGTTTCCACTTATTTTTGTCAGAACGAGAAAATACTGGATAGAATATATTATGACAGATAGCGTTATACATGCGCTTATCTGTGTCATGATAGTAGCTGTAGGTCGTATTTTTATATCTGGATCAGGCAGAAAGAAAGCAATGTGCGTGTTTGATGAATTGCTTTTATGTAAAAATATGGAAATATGGCAGATCATGCTGTTTTTGGCAGCGGCAGTTATCTTAACTGTGGCAGAAGTATATGCTGCATATAGGACTGCTCTTAAGATATGTATGATGCATCAGAAAGAAGTAAAGAAAAAAAGTGTCAGGATATCAACGGTTACAGTGGTACTTTTATTTGGATTGTGTGTGGCCGGAGCAGGAACGGTAGTGTTTTTTATGTCACCTGCAGATGATGAGGAGGCTGAGTACACAAGGGTTGCAAGGTGCCTTACAGACGATTCGAAGATGGGACCTATGGTATACAGATCGCAGGTGTATGTGCCGATAAAAATAGAACTGGATTACGATGAAAATGGAAAAGCACTCGGTTACATAGGATACAAAGGTCAGGATTGTGAGAGCCGTTTCTATAAGATGGCTGTTGCAAATGTATTATATTCAGACAAAAAGGATGATCAGACATATATGCAGATGTCAGGTGCGGACAGGTTATCCTACAAAAAAATGTCGGTCATGGAAAAAGTGGATTCATGGAAAAGGGACAATGTTTTTCTACTCTGGGATGAGGACTGGAGCAGTGAATCTGCGTACAGCAAGGAAGTTACAGGCTATACCGAATGTGAGAAGCAGTTTGTTGAAAGTCTCGAGAATACATTTGGAGAGGTGAAGATAGATCCGCAGGATTTCAAAAAGTACGATGCGTACTTTACTATAGAAAGCTATCCGGCAATGAAGGATGCCGTTGAGGGGGACAATCAGATAGGAACATGGGTTGGCTGTATTCTTGTAAAGGATAATAAATTTTACTATGGAAACTATGAAAATCAGATAACCGGGGTTCAGCTTCAAAAGCTTCTTGATGTGCTTGGAGGAAATTAGTACATAAATTTTTTGAAATAAAATTCAAAAAAATAAAGGAAAAGCAAAAAATACATAGAATTATAAAAATGTAGGCATGAAAGTTGTTATTACGCCAGTCACAAGGAGGCATGGGCATATATGACGATCAGGCAGCAGATAGAAGAGCGTGAAGAGGAAATTTTAAGTCCTTTTGCGTGTCTAAGCATAAATTCAAAAGGTCGTGACAAGGATGAGCCGCAGTGTGATATAAGACCTGTTTTTCAAAGAGACAGGGATCGGATATTACATAGCAAATCATTCCGGCGCCTAAAAAACAAAACACAGGTGTTCCTGACTCCGAAAGGGGATCATTACAGGACGAGAATGTCTCATACACTTGAGGTATCGCAGAATGCAAGGACGATAGCCAAGGCTCTGCGGTTAAATGAGGATCTGGTTGAGGCGATAGCGTTAGGACATGATCTTGGCCACACACCATTTGGACATGCAGGAGAGAATATTTTAAATGAGATATATGAGGGCGGCTTTAAACACAATGAGCAGAGTGTGAGAATTGTTGAAAAGCTTGAAAAAGATGGTGCAGGGCTTAATCTTACATGGGAGGTAAGGGATGGCATACTAAACCATCAGACGAGTCTTATGCCGCACACGCTTGAAGGTAAAATAGTGCGTCTATCAGATAAGATAGCATATATCAATTCTGATTTTGATGATGCGATAAGAGCGCAGCTATTATGCGAGGATGATATTCCTCTTGAAATAAGAAAGACGCTTGGTTTTGACACAAAAAGCCGGCTTAATCATATGATACACAATATAATCACAAACAGCATGGATAAGGATGACATAATGATGTCGGAGGAATCAGCACAGGCAATGAAAGAACTCCGCAGATTTATGTTTGAGAACCTATATAAAAATCCCGTTGCTAAGAGTGAAGAAGTAAAGGCGAAAGCCATGTTAGAGCAGCTGTATCATTACTATATGGATCACATAGATGAACTTCCAGACAAGCTTCTTGTTATGCTGGATAACGGAGAAGACAGGGGGCGTATAGTCTGCGATTACATATCGGGAATGACAGATCAGTATGCTATAACAAAATTCCATGAATATTTTGTGCCGGTGGCATGGGAAATAGATGGATATTAAATGGATAAATATAAAATTTATTATAGATTTATTATTAGATCATAGATAGAGAGGAACAATAAATAATGCCGTACTATTCTGATGAACTTATTGAGGAAGTACGTTCCAGAAATGACATAGTGGATGTCATCGGAGGATATGTACATCTTCAAAAAAAGGGGAGTACATATTTTGGCTTATGTCCGTTCCACAATGAAAAAACAGGTTCGTTTTCTGTATCACCGAATAAACAGATGTATTACTGTTTTGGATGCGGAGCGGGTGGAAATGTTTTTACATTTCTTATGCAATATGAAAATTTTACATTTACAGAGGCTATGCAGGAGCTTGCAGATCGTGTAGGGATAGAGCTTCCTAAGCAGGAGATGACTGCAGCGCAGAAGCGGGAGGCGGATAAAAGGACACGTCTTTTGGAAATAAATAAAGAAGCAGCAAAATATTTTTACACTCTTTTAAGGAGTGAAAGAGGAAAGCGGGCTCATGATTATTTTAAGAAAAGAGAACTTTCGGATGAAACGATGCAGAAATTCGGTCTTGGATACTCTGATCAGTATAGCGATGATCTATACAGATATTTAAGAAGCCGTGGATATGATGATGAGATCCTAAAAGAATCAGGACTTGTGACTATAGATGAAATGCGTGGAGGACACGACAAATTCTGGAATCGTGCAATGTTTCCGATAATGGATGTCCATAACCGCGTTATAGGTTTTGGTGGACGTGTTATGGGGGATGGCGAACCGAAATATTTAAATTCCCCGGAGACAAAGATCTTTGACAAGAGCCGTAATCTTTACGGACTTAATATAGCAAGGACAACAAGGAAAAACCAGCTTTTATTGTGCGAGGGATATATGGATGTTATAGCATTACATCAGGCCGGATTTGACAATGCTGTGGCATCGCTTGGAACCGCTCTTACGAGTGGACATGCATCATTGCTAAAACGCTACACAAAAGAAGTATATCTGACATATGACAGTGATGGCGCCGGGGTAAAGGCTGCACTGCGTGCGATCCCGATATTAAAAGAGGTCGGGATCACAACCAAAATCATCAATATGCGGCCGTACAAGGATCCGGATGAATTTATAAAGGCACTCGGAGCCGGGGCATATCAGGAAAGAATTGACAATGCAGAAAACAGTTTTATGTTTCAGATTCGCATAATGCAGGAAAGCTACGATATGAAAGATCCTGAGTCAAAGACAGCTTTCTATAACGAGATGGCGAAGAAACTTTTAGATTTTCCGGAAGAGCTTGAAAGAAATAACTATATACAGGCGGTTGCGGAAACTTACAATATAGGTTTTGAAGAGCTGCGCCGTCTTGTAAATTCGCTTGCGGTAAAGGGCGGAATAGTTAAAGAGAGGACACCTCTTAAGAGTGGTATCAATGAGAAAAACAAAAAAGAAGACGGAATGAAGCAGTCACAGAAGCTACTCCTTACATGGCTCATAGAAGATACCGGTCTTTTTAAAAAAATAAATGGATATATATCTGAGAATGATTTCACAGAGGATTTATATCACAGGGTGGCTGTGATGGTGTTTACACAGTTTAAGACTGACGGAGCCGTAAATCCGGCAAAAATAGTCAGCATGTTTCCGGATGAAGAGGAACAGCGTCAGGTTGCAGGTCTTTTTAATGCTACTATCCACAAAGTTGAGGGAAAAAATGATAAAGAAACAGCCCTTAAGGAGACTATTATAAGAGTAAAGGAAAACAGCATTAATTACAGATCAGCCCATCTTTCACCGACCGATATGGAAGGAATGATGAAGATAATAGACGATAAAAGATCACTGGAAGAATTAGAAAAATTGCATATTTCTATCGATTAGGGAAAAAATACTAGAACAAAGAGGAAAAATTATAATGGCTAAGAAAAAAGAACAGGCAGAAGTAGTAGAAACAGCAGAAATGAAAGCAAAGTTCCAGCAGAAGCTTATTGAATTGCTGGCACTTGGCAAGAAAAAGAAAAATATTTTGGAATATCAGGAAATCAGTGATTTCTTCAAAGATATGAATCTTGATCCTGAAAAACTCGAGCTTGTGCTTGATTATCTTGAGCACAATGGCATTGACGTGCTTAAGATCAGTGATGATGATGACGATGTAGATGATGATATTCTGCTTGATGAGGAAGACGAGGTAGAGGTAGACAAGATCGATCTTTCTGTTCCTGATGGAGTAAGCGTTGAGGATCCTGTAAGAATGTACTTAAAAGAGATAGGAAAAGTTCCGCTTCTTAGTGCTGATGAAGAGATTGAGCTTGCGCAGAAGATGGAGGATGGTGCAGTTGCAGCAGAAAAGATATCTATCTTAAAGGGCAGAATGGATAATGCAACAGACGAAGAGAAAGCAGACTTAAAGGACGAGATAAAGAAGCTCCAGAAGGAGGTTGATTTTGGCGCTGATGCAAAAAAACGCCTTGCTGAAGCAAACTTACGTCTTGTTGTAAGTATCGCAAAAAGATATGTGGGACGAGGAATGCTCTTCCTTGATCTTATTCAGGAGGGAAATCTTGGCCTTATAAAAGCTGTAGAAAAATTTGACTATAAAAAAGGATACAAGTTCTCGACATATGCTACATGGTGGATACGTCAGGCAATAACCAGAGCAATTGCAGATCAGGCAAGAACGATCCGTATTCCTGTGCATATGGTAGAGACGATAAATAAATTAATAAGAGTCTCACGACAGCTCTTACAGGAACTTGGAAGAGAGCCGTCTCCGGAAGAAATCGCAGCAGAGATGAATATGCCTGTAGAAAGAGTACGTGAGATATTAAAGATATCACAGGAACCGGTTTCGCTTGAGACACCTATCGGAGAAGAGGAAGACTCACATCTTGGTGACTTTATAAAGGATGATAATGTCCCTGTACCGGCAGATGCGGCTGCATTTACACTACTTAAAGAGCAGCTTGAGGAAGTACTTGGAACACTTACAGAAAGAGAACAGAAAGTTCTTACACTTCGTTTTGGCTTAGAGGATGGAAGAGCCCGCACTCTTGAGGAAGTAGGTAAGGAGTTTAATGTAACACGAGAAAGAATCAGACAGATCGAGGCAAAAGCTCTCAGAAAACTTCGTCATCCTAGCCGTAGCAGAAAGCTGAAGGATTATCTGGAGTAAAATGATTAAATTATCTAAACGAATGAAGGCAGTTGCATCTATGGTTACGCAGGGATACAAGCTTTGTGATGTTGGAACAGACCATGGATATGTACCGATCTCACTTGTTGCGGATGGGACTATACCGGAAGCTATTGCAGTTGATATTAATAAGGGACCGCTTGAACGTGCAAATCTCCATATACGTTCATGCGGACTTGAGGATAAGATAACTACAAGACTTTCAGATGGATTGTCTGCAGTAAAAGAGGGAGAGGCCGAGTCCATCATCATTGCGGGAATGGGTGGTGAACTCGTAATACATATTCTGACAGAGGGAGATGCTGTCTGCAAAAAAGCAAAAGAACTTATACTACAGCCACAGTCGGATATCCACAAAGTCCGGTACTACGTGAGAAATGCCGGGTATAAGATAGTCGATGAAGACATGGTTTTAGAAGACGGAAAATATTATCCGATCATGCGTGTCGTAAATGATACAAACAATTATGCGTGGGATAACATGGATGATATTTCGGTCGCTGTGTGCGATCTATATGGACCGTTTCTCATTAAAAACGGTAATCCGGTGCTTAGAAAATTTCTTGTAAAAGAACACCATAAGCTTGCGGACATAATGCGTCAGCTCAAGAAACAGGAATCTTCTGATGCAATATTAAATAGAATAGAACAGGTAAATAAGCAGATAGAGTATAATGAGGCTGCTTATTCAACTATGGGGGCGATTCGTAATGCAGGAATATAAAATAGACATAGTTCTTCCTGATGGAAATATTGAAAATGCAAATGTAGAAGAAAATACAAAAATCGAGGAACTTGCAAAAAAATATAATCCATTTTTTAAAAATCCGGTTATATTGTCTATATATAATGGAAAATTAAGAGAACTTTGTAAAAAGATCGACCGTGACGGTAAGATCGAATTTCTGACTATAGCAGACAGGGATGGAAGAAGAACATACAGGAGAAGTGTAATACTTCTTCTGCAGAGAGCAGTTCAGAAATTATATGGAGATGAAGTAGAACTTAAAGTGCTGCATTCTCTGGGAGAGGGATACTATTGTGAGATAATAAACCTAAACAAAAGTGTACTTAAGCTTCATGAAGATGATATTTCATCCATAAAAAAGACCATGGATCAGCTTGTGCAGCAGAATATCCCTATCACAAAGAGCAGCGAGAAAACACAGACCGCAGAGGAAATGTTTGCAGGTCTTGGAATGAAGGATAAAGAAAGACTGCTGCATTACAGGCGCAGCTCACGCGTCAATATATATGAATTAGATGGTATAAAAGACTATTTCTACGGCTATATGGCACCATCTACCGGAGTCCTGAGATATTATGACGTTGTTTCATATGAGGATGGATTTGTTATTGTTTTTCCTTCAAAGGGTTCAAACAAAGTTGAGCCTCTTAATACTTCAAACAAATTATTTCATACGCTTGATGAGTCACGGGACTGGAGCCGCATGCTTGGAATAGGCACAGTAGGGGCATTAAACGATGCTATCTCAGCTGGAAAAGGACAGCAGATAATGCTTTTGCAGGAAGCCTTAATGGAAGAGAAGATAGGAAGGCTTGCAGCTGTTATTGCAGGAGACAATAAAAAGAAATTTGTGATGATAGCAGGACCGTCATCATCGGGAAAGACTTCGTTTGCAAACAGGCTGTCAATACAGCTTACAGCAAAGGGATTGAAGCCACATCCGGTAAGTCTGGACGATTACTATGCCGACAGGGAATTTTGTCCGAGAAATCCGGACGGAAGCTTTGATTTTGAATGTCTCGAAGCGTTGGATGTCGATCAGTTTAATAAAGACATGATGGATCTTTTAAACGGAATGGAAGTTAAGATGCCATCGTTTAATTTTAAGACGGGTAAACGTGAATACAGAGGTGATACCCTTAAGCTGGGAGATGGTGATATCCTTGTCATAGAGGGGATACACGGATTGAATGATAAGCTGTCATACATGCTTCCCTCAGAGTGTAAATTCAAGATCTATATTTCTGCGCTCACACAGCTTAATATTGATGAGCATAATCCGCTTCCGACTACAGATTCCCGCCTGATAAGAAGAATAGTAAGGGATGCACGTACAAGAGGAACAAATGCTAAGGAAACTATAGCTATGTGGCCATCAGTAAGAAATGGTGAGGAAAAAAATATTTTCCCTTATCAGGATAGTGCTGATGTGATGTTTAATTCTGCGCTCATATATGAGCTCCCTGTTTTAAAAGTGTATGCTGAACCGCTTCTTTTTGGAATCGGAAAGGACTGCCCGGAATACCTCGAGGCAAAAAGACTTCTTAAGTTTTTAGATTATTTTCTGCCACTTCCGGCGGAGGGAATACCGAACAATTCACTTGTGAGGGAGTTTGTCGGTGGCAGCTGCTTTAACGTTTGATAATTAATGATAAAAATAAAAAATGCCGGCTGATCTTGATATGTACCGATTTTACCGGATAACGGTAAAAGGACATATCAAATCAGCCGGCATTTTCAGATTCTATAAAATCAATAGTTGCCTGAATCTGCTCATCCATTGTTATATCCGGATCTCCGTCACCTTTCTGGAGCCCATAGTTTCCAAAATATGAATGGCAGCCGCCATCTATAACAAATTCATGCAGATCTTTTGGCAGATTTTTTTTGTATTTGTTGTAATTTTTTATGTTTAAAACTTTATCATTTGAGCCATAAACACTGTATACAGACAGCCCGCTGTCTGACAGATCGGATGTTGAGTAGGCAGCGAAAAGAAAAAGACCATCTATTTTATCGGTGTTTTTTGCAGCGTATGATGCAGCCATGGCGCCGCCGGATGAATGACCACCGACATACCATTGTTTTACAGTTTTATATTTTTCTTTTAATGGATCGATATATTTATCGGCAGCATTTTTATCAAGTATTGCCAGGTTATATGGCATATGGATCACCATACAGACGTATCCGTTTCTGGCAAATTCGTGTAAAAGAGGGGCGTAAGCGGTGTATTCAACTTTTGTGCCCGGATAAAAAATAAGTCCTTTTGTGGGATTTTCGGGAGAAAAAGTAATCGTCTTTTCATGCCGCTTTGATACCTTATCGACTGTTACGATATCGTCAGATAAAAGTGCATCGGCAGATGTGGCTCCTGCGTGATAATAGTTTTTTGCATACGCTCCGAAACCATACTCTATAAGAGCTATTATAAGAACTGAAGCGATAAGAAGTTTGTAATATTTACAGATAAATTTTTTCATATGTGATTCCTTTAATGTTATAAGCAGGACGATAAGCCGGGTTATGTCGTTGAGTGATCATCTATCTAGAACGCCTGTTGCCAGACGCTTCAAGCGACCTACCTAAAGCTGGCGGGCCACGTCAATGCTTTGTTTCGGTCTTGCTTCGGATGGGGTTTACATGTGCCCTTTCTGTTACCAGAAAGGCGGTAGTCTCTTACACTGCCATTCCACCCTTACCACAAAAGTGGCGGTATATTTCTGTTGCACTATCCTTAGAGTTTCCTCCACCGGCCGTTAACCGGCATCCTGCCCTATGAAGCCCGGACTTTCCTCACCTGCGGTCTTTCGACACTTGCAGCCGCGAGCGCCTGTTCTGCACATTTACCTAATATAGCAACTGACACGGAAAAAAGCAAGCGATTTCTACCTTCCTCCGCTACACGTTAAAACAGCTTCCACCCACAAACTCGCGCACCAGAGAATTCTTGTGAATTCCCTCCGTCGGCATGGGCAGAAAATAATCCAAAAACTTTAACAAACGTTTTGCTTCCAGGTACTCCGGGCAATCTCTTGGGATTGCAAAAAGCAAGGGCTCCGCATACACCTTGATAACTGCAAGTTCATATACCAGCGCGGAATTGAACATGATGTCGGCGCTGTCCTGGAATGGGAAAATATTCTGTTCCTCGCCCCGGCGAACCGACGGCCACATGGCAATTGTCTCCCTGGCGTTGGTTCCTCTGGTTCTGGCATCCCGCACAATTCTGCGAAGCAATCTTC
The DNA here is from genome assembly GCA_029008875.1 of Lachnospiraceae bacterium. Taxonomy (GTDB): domain Bacteria; phylum Bacillota; class Clostridia; order Lachnospirales; family Lachnospiraceae; genus Roseburia. Next base: position 21,597 of record JAQXJP010000035.1, read on the forward strand.
CGTCCGTTGTAGGAAGCGGATTGTGTTCATCAATGTTGAGCTGTGTCAGCGCGGAAATATAAATCTTGAACTTGGACTCCGCCGGAAGCATGTAGGACAATTTGTCATTGAGCCCGTGAATTCCCTCGATAACCAGAATATCATCCTTGCCCAACTGCAAAACCCTTCCCCGATACTCCCGCTTTCCGGTCTTGAAGTTGAAGGAGGGCATATCCACCGCCTCGCCTGCCAAAAGCCTTGCCATATCCTGATTAAACTGTTCCACATCCAGGGCTTCCAGACATTCGAAGTCAAAGCTGCCGTCCGGATTCCTCGGACAGGTCTCCCGGTCCCCGTAATAGTCATCCAAACTCACCGGATGGGGGTTCAATCCCTTCGCCATCAGCTGGATGGACAGACGGTTGGCAAAGGACGTCTTGCCGGAGGAGGACGGCCCCGCAATCATGACAAACTTTTTCTGGCGATCCGCAGCAATCTGCGTCGCCAAATCGCCGATGCGATCCTCCATCAAAGCCTCCTGCAGAAGCATCAGCTCCTGCCCCCTTCCCTGGGCAATTGCCTCATTCAGGGCGCCGATGGTTCCAACCCCAAGCATCTTGCTCCATTCCCGGGATTCCTTGAGGGTGTGGAACAATTTGTTGGAAGTCTTAAGCGGCTCTACCTTCTTGGAATCGGTACTTGGAAAAAGGATTACGAACCCTTCCTCATACTGCTCCAGGTCAAAAACCCCGAGCATTCCGGTATTCGGGGCCATATATCCGTAAAAATAATCCTCCACTCCGTCCAGTTTGTAGAGATTCACATGGGAGCTTCTGCGGTAATGAAACAGCTTGGCCTTATCCTGCATCCCTTTTTTTGCGAACATCTCCTCCGCATCCAGCGTCTTCATGCTGTGCTTTACAATCGGGAGATTCTGTTCGCACAATTCTTCCATACAAGTGCGAATCCGCTCAATTTCTCCGGCATCAATCCTCATCTTGGCAATTGCGGAATCCTCTCGGGACTCCCCCTCCGCTTCCCCGGCGTTTTCCCGGGCCTTTAGCATGTGGATCTCGCAATAGTATCCCTCGCCGAGAGAATAGAGCACCCTGAGGTAAGCCTCGCTTCCATACACCTTCTGCACCGCCTTCTGGAGCAATAGTGTCACACTTCTGCGATACGTCTTCTTGCCGTCCCGATCCAACACCGTCACAAAGGAGAGTTCCCCGGACTTCTCCACGGGTTTCGACAGTTCCTTCAACTTTCCGTTGACCATGGCCAGAATAATACCGTCCGAATACCTTTCCTGATATCGGTTGGCCAAAGTTTCCAGCGTGGTCCCCTCGGATACGGTAATCTTCTCCGACACATCATTCGGTAAATTTACAATAAGTTCATATTCTTGCATTATTTTTCCCCCCATTTTCCTGATTATTATTCCTTCACCCTACACAAAGCGCATCTGCGCCAAACGATTGCATTCTATTTTATGCTCCAGCTGCCCAATTCTTACCTCAAGCTTTTCGGAGGCCGGCTGTCCCTTGAGATTCGCCAGTATCTCCCCAAAATGCCGCTCCTCCTTCTGCAAAAATGCAAAGAGCACCGGATTCCTCTCCCTGAGAAGAATCGGTCCGTACAATGCCTCAATCTCGGACAATTCTTCGGCGGGCTCCGGAATCACCCGCATCATGGGATAATACTTCCCGTCGTCCAGCACCATATCCTCCTGCCGGATGCGGTATCCTTTCTCCGCCAGATACCTTCGCACCTCCGCCAGCTCCGACTGGGGTTGCAGAATCAATTCCTTTGCGCTCCTGCAAACCGCTTCCCCGTCGCTTAGGATATGCATCACCAGCTCGCCGCCCATTCCGGCTACCACGATGGAATCCGCCTCCCCGGGCGTCAGCGCTGCCACTCCATCCGACAATCTGGTCTCAATCCAATCCTCCAGCCCGTATTCTGCGATATGCTTTTTCGCCCGGTCCAAGGGCCCGACCCGCAGATCCATGGCAATCGCTTTCTTTACTTTTTTCCGCTGCACCATCGCAATGGGGATGTACCCGTGGTCCGTGCCCACGTCCGCCAAAACTCCGCTTGCGGAAATCAGCCCGGCCACCGCCTCCATCCTCACCGACAGTGCGATTAATTTCTCTCTGCCACTCATATTCCATATTATAACTTTTCTTGCCGATTTAAGCAAGAAAACAGCCCCATCAACACACTTCAACAAGGGATGTGTGCCGATGGGGCATGTAGAAAAATCATCGTATAGCACGAAACACAAAATTCCATGCAACCACTTCATGCAACTACTCCAGGTAATCCTTCAGCTTACGGCTGCGGCTCGGATGGCGAAGCTTGCGAAGAGCCTTTGCCTCGATCTGGCGGATACGCTCACGGGTTACGTTGAATTCCTTGCCCACTTCCTCCAGGGTGCGGGCACGTCCATCCTCAAGGCCGAAACGAAGGGTAAGAACCTTTTGCTCACGCTCTGTCAAGGTGCCGAGGACCTCCTCCAGCTGCTCCTTCAGCAGGGTAAATGCCGCTGCGTCTGCCGGAACCGGGACATTCTCATCGCGAATGAAATCACCCAGATGGGAATCCTCCTCCTCACCGATTGGAGTCTCCAGAGACACCGGCTCCTGAGAGATTTTGAGAATCTCACGGACACGCTCCACCGGCATACTCATCTCCTCTGCGATTTCTTCCGGGCTGGGCTCACGTCCCAGCTCCTGGAGAAGCTGTCTGGACACACGGATCAACTTGTTGATGGTCTCAACCATATGAACCGGAATACGGATGGTTCTCGCCTGATCCGCAATGGCTCTGGTGATTGCCTGGCGAATCCACCATGTAGCGTAGGTGGAGAACTTGTATCCCTTGCGGTAATCAAATTTTTCCACCGCCTTGATCAGACCAAGATTTCCCTCCTGAATCAGGTCGAGGAACAGCATGCCACGTCCCACGTAGCGCTTTGCAATGCTGACAACCAGACGAAGATTGGCCTCCGCCAGCCGCTTTTTCGCATCGCTTCCTGCGTCAACTTCCTTCTGGAACTCCTTGATGTCAGCGCGAATCTCCTCCTGCTCTTCCTCGCTTGCGGTTTCGAGACGCTTCTTCAGGATATTGATCTTCTCGGAAGCCACGTTTCCGGCCTCCATCTTCTTAGCCAGCTCGATCTCCTCCTCCGCGGTCAGAAGGGGAACCTTACCAATCTCCTTGAGGTACATGCGCACCGGATCCTCCACGCTGACGCCGTCCGGAACGGAGAGGTCGATATCAACCTCCTCCACTTCCTCCGCATCCTCATCCGCCAGCTCGATTTCGATCTCATCATCGTCATCCATGCTGATCTTGAGCACATCGATGCCGTTTTGTTCCAGGGTATCAAACACCTGCTCCATCTTCTCGGCATCCAGAGGCATATCCTTGAAAAAGTCATTGATTTCGGCATCTTCCAAAATATTTTTCTTTTTCTTGCCCATTTCCAGGAGTTCTTTCATTTTCTCCTGAAATTTCACTTCCAACTCGTCGGTACTTACTGCTTCTAAATTCTCTTCTTTCTTTTTTGCCATTTTTATACATCCTCGTTATTTTTGTATTTTGTCCCTATTCTATGGAAATATGCAAATGTTCCAACTGATCCAGGGCCTTCTTGTCCTGTACTACCTGCATGAGGCCCGCCATATCCTCCGGCGCCAAATTCTTGGAGCGCTCATCGATGCTGTTTCGTTTCACACGGATGATGGTCTCCTTGATGGCCTTTGCCAAATCGTTTTTCGACTCGACCTCATGTATCGTCGCGTTGAACAACCCCGCGACTTCATTTTGCTCTTCCTCATCCTCGAACAGATTGATAATCATCGCCGGATTTACGCTTCCCGTCTCCTCAAACTGTGAAAACACAATCTCTGCCGCCCTGCGGTACAACGGTTCCGTAAAATCCATCGGTGTAATCCATTCCTTGACTTTTCCGTAGAGGGAAGTGTTCTCAATCAGCCAGGTCAACAGCAGCTTCTGGGATTGCTTCATGCCGTCCTCTTTCTTTCTGTTCTCATGAACCCCGCTTTTTAGCGGCTCTTGACGTTGTACCACGCCGCCGTTTTTCATAGCCAGATTGTTTACCAGCTTCCTCAGGTTGTCAAAATCGATGTGGAATTTTTGTGCCACCGCTTCCATGTAATTGTTCCGCTCCAATTCCTCGGAAAATTCCAGTAGGCGGTTGGCGATTTCATTATAAAATGCAGTCTTGGATTCCGGATCGTCCATATCATAGCTTTCCTGCAGAATCCGAATCTGAAACAGAAAACTGTTCTCCGCCTCATCGATTCGTTTCTGATACTCCTCGGCACCCAGTGCCTTGATGAATTCATCCGGGTCCTTATAGGGCCGCATATTAATGACTTTTGTTACAATACCCACTTCCTTGAGTATTGGGATAGCCCGAAGGGCAGCTTTCACACCGGCCCCATCGCTATCGTAGGTCAAATAGACCTCCTTGGTATATCTCTTGAGCAAATTGGCGTGTCCGCTGGTAAGCGCGGTTCCAAGAGATGCCACCGCGTTGTCAAACCCTGCCTGGTGCAGTGCGATGACATCCATATAGCCTTCGCACAGCAGCAATTGGTTTCTTCTGGTGGTCCTTGCCAGGTGCAATCCGTACAGATTGCGGCTCTTGTCAAAAATCTTGGTCTCCGGCGAATTCAAATACTTTGGCTCACCCTCGCCCATCACTCTACCGCCAAAACCAATGACACGGTTGTGCACATCCATGATTGGAAACATGGCACGATTCCAGAACTTGTCGTGTCCGCCGCGCACCTCATCGATGGTGACCAGCCCGGAATCCTTCAGGATATCGTCATCGTATCCCTTTTTCCGGAGATACCGGTACAGATCATCGCTATACTGGTCCGAATACCCAAGGCCAAACTTCTGCATGGTCTCGTCGGACAATTCTCTCGTCTTAAAATAGTCATATGCCCTTTTACCCCTCGGGCTTCGCAACAGGGAATAAAAATACTTGGCGGCTTCCTTGTTAATCTCAAGCAGCCTGGTTCTCCGGTCTGCTTCCTTTTTCTGGGCCGAAGTCATCTCCTGCTGGGGGAGTTCCACCCCCGCACGGTTCGCCAGCGTCTGCATGGCCTCGCTGAAGGTAAAGTTTTCGTATTTCATCAAAAAGGTGAAAACATTGCCCCCCGCGCCGCATCCGAAGCAGTAAAACATCTGCTTGTTCGGCGATACCGAGAAAGATCCTGTTTTCTCATTGTGAAACGGGCACAATCCAAAATAAGTGCTGCCCTTTTTCTGAAGGCGCACATATCCGCCGATGACATCCACAATGTCATTGCGGGAGCGCACTTCCTCAATCAGCTCATCCGAATAGAACGGCATGCGCCCCTCCTCTCTAAATCTGTCGATTAAAATCCATCAACCTGCCACGCCATCGGAATGTAGAACTCCTCAAATTTTGTGATGGCGTACTGGTCCGTCATGCCGGAGATGTAATCGCACACCACGGTGCTCTTCTCCTCCCCCGCCTGCAGCATGTGAAGCATTTTATCCGGAAGCAGTTCCACATGCTCCATATAATAATGGAACATTCTCTCAATCATGGCTTCCGCCTTCACTTCCTCCGACTTTGCAATCGGGTTGGTATATAAGTTGTCAAACATGAACTTGCGCAGTTCCAAAAATGCCTGCCAGGAAGCATCTGACATGACAATGTCATCCTTGCCCATGCTGTTGATGATAATGTCATGGATCAAGTGATCCAGGCGGCTCTTCGTGTCAAAGCCCAGTTCCTTGCGCAGTTCTAGAGGAATGTCCTCCTCGTTCAGAAGCTGTGCCCGAATTCCGTCATCGAAATCGGCATTCACATAAGCAATCTTGTCGCAGATGCGGACAGCTCGTCCCTCCAGAGTGGCTGCCTGCAGCTCCATCTCGTGATTCAAGATTCCATCCCGGACTTCCCAGGTCAGATTCAGGCCTTCCCCGTCTTTTTCCAGCTTCTCAACAATGCGCACACTCTGCTCGTTATGCTTGAATCGTCCATCCGTCAGTCTGGAGAGAACCCTCTCCCCTGCATGTCCAAATGGGGTATGTCCCAAATCGTGCCCGAGAGCGATTGCCTCCACCAAATCCTCGTTCAGACGAAGGGCCTTCGCGATGGTTCTGGCATTCTGGGACACCTCCAAGGTGTGGGACATTCTGGTCCGGTAGTGATCCCCCTTGGGCGTCAGGAAAACTTGGGTCTTATTCTTCAGTCGCCGAAAAGACTTGCTATGTAAGATACGGTCACGATCTCGCTGAAAGACCGGTCTGATATCACATTGCGGCTCGTCCACATCCCTGCCCCTGGAATTCACACTAAGGCACGCAAACGGACTCAATGTATCTCTTTCCATCTGTTCAATTTGCTCACGAATCGTCATACGGTGTACCTCCACATTTTCATATTTCGACATGCCTTGCCCAATTCCTTTTTTTATTTTTAATTTTTTTTAAAAAGTTGATTGTATGACTAAATTCTGACAGGTGTGCCAAAATAGCACCCGAAGAGAAAACAAATGAATATAAAAAAGAGAAGCCTTGATAATCAAGACTTCCCTCAATTTGAATGCAGGAGATGGGACTTGAACCCACACGGTATTGCTACCACAGGCACCTGAAGCCTGCGCGTCTGCCAATTCCACCACTCCTGCGAACAAATGCTATTCTAACAGATTGACTTACAGAATGCAAGAGGAAATTTTGGGCACGTTCCTTTTGTCACGTCACTACTTACATTGCACTGTCTTATAGTCATGAAAAACCGCATTCAGCACATCCCCTCCTCTTCCGGTGCAAAGGAAAGTCGGGTGCTCCAATCTGCCCGACAAATCCTCGGGCCTCCCGTCACACAACGAATACTGCATGTTGCTCTACTCTCCTTTACCGCAAAACGCCGCCATCTCCCGCTCCAGCAGCCGGAACACATTGGCAACCAAAAAGCCGTCGGCTATGGCGTGATTCAGACGCACACTTACCGGCATCATAAGTTTCCCGTTTTCCTCCCGATACCTTCCCCAGTTGATTATGGGTGCAAAAAACAGATACCCGTCCGGAAGTTCAATATTCAAAGAATCGTAGGACAGCCAGGATATGTAGGAGGCATCAAACCAGTTCGGATGGTGCTCCATGTCCAATCCATAATCGGAGGTCTTCTTTGCCTCCTCAAGGTCTGCCAGCGCGCACCGGTAAAACCTGTCATAATCTTCATAGTAGGTGGAATACACGGGCGTGCAGGTTTCGGTATCCTCATGAAACACATACTGTGTGGGATTCACCCGGTCATAGCAGATTAACTCCTCGGACTCCCATAAATATCCCATTTTATAGTCATCCCTGGAATTGAGGACCTTGGATAGCAGATACAAAAAATTAATGTAAAACTTGGTCTTTGTCTGTCTCGAATATTCTACCAATTCCGTCACGTCGATTCTGGCCGTCATGGACGTGGAGCATTTACAGTCCTCTGTGAAATGTCGGTACACCCCTGCGCGGTAATAGGTTGTTTTGTCGATTACCCTATAAGAAGGAACGCTCGAAATGACATTGGGGAAAAAAACTACCACCTTCCCAGGCAGCTCCTGGATTGTCGGATTGGAAAGCTCCAAATCCGCATCGTCAAACCGATTCTCATCAAGGAACGCTGTCAGTTCCATCAGCATCTCCATATAAGAGTTTTCCTCCGGGACGGATATTCCAATCCCACGTGCATCTTCTTGGGTCAAACTGCCATCATCCGATATATACTCATATTCCTCATGTTCCTCGCAAAATTTTTCAAGCAATTCTTTCAGTTTCATTCCAACACTCCTCACCCTATCTTCGCTCATCGGTCACAATGTGTTCCACCCCATGATGTTTTTTGCCAAGATATTCTTTCATAAAGCTTGGAAATGCCTTGTACTTGTCCAACTCCTCAATTGGAATCCAATGCATCTCCTCCTTCACTCCATGGGTGTAGCTGTCGCTTTGCAGTTCCTTAGTTCCTCTGGGTTTCATGAGAAAGTATAGGCAGACTTCATGACAATCCATTCCCTGCAAAACGCCGCTGTTTTCGTTGAAAAAATTCTCATGGATGATTGCCAGATGATCAATTTCGTAATGCACTCCGGTCTCCTCGAACACTTCCCGCAATACGGCATCCTCCGCCGTCTCCCCCATGTGAACCCCGCCGCCGACGGAGTACAGATAGTCCTCATTCTCATTCGTTGCAAACAGAACGCATCCATCCTCCACGATAATGGCTGCGGCGCGATATCGAAACCAATGATTTTCTCTTGTAAATCCACAATCGAACGACATGTGAAATACCCCTTTCATAACGATTTGTTTAAAAAATGCCCCCTACCGATTCTTGCGCTGTTCCCGGAGTTTCTCCCGCTCTTTTTTTGCGGTTGAATCCAGCGCCGCCCCTACGCACAACCCGAAGCTAATTCCCAAAGCAATTCCGATTCCCACGCTTCCAAAAGTCGAACCCAGAGCGGTTCCGATGCTTAAGCCAAACAGCATATAGATTGTCATCCAGTTCGTCAACGGATTTTCCAGGACATAGCGCGGGCCTTCTTTGCCCTCTCCATCCGGAACGAACCCGCATTTTTCCAAAATGCGCTGAGACGCCTTATTGTCCGGATCGGTTTCCGCCTCCACAAACACAACGCCACTATTGAACGCCCACTGAATCAATGCCTGGACAGCTTCTGTCATATAGCCTTTTCCTTCGTACGCCGGCAAAAGCCCATAACCGATCTCGACGGTGCTCTCACGGGCCGGCCCTTTAAAGCCCAAGTCTCCAATATATGTAGCATCCGTTTTCAGCTCCATCTTCCATGGCGCATACCAGATCCTGTTGGCCGGGTCGCTCTTACATCCGGACAACATCTCGCCGTAAGCCTGACGAAGTTCCTCCGAATCGCAGGTTTCCATCAGAGTTTCAATTTCCGAGTCCGACATGGGCTGAATCAGCAGTCTCTTTGTTTTGATGATTGGTTCCTTTTTCATATCTTTTTCCTCTCGTATAAATCGTCAACAAATATCTTTTCTCATTATATCGCAAATCGGAACTTATAGGAAAACAGAAAGAACTAAAAATATCTCCACCGCAAAAATCACAAGGCAAAAAAAATTGACAATATCATCTGTGAGCAAGTCACTGTCAATCCCGTGGGTTTTAAGGCATCGCCAAATAAAAGGGCGCAAAAGGAATCTGGTTATGACGCACGCGGCAGGAAAAGCAAAAATAAGTCTTTTATCTGCAAATGAATTCGCTGTGCCCCCGCTCCACTGGACGGGAATTTCCGCAGGCAAATTCCGGAAAGAAAGCCCTGCTACCAGCAGACATGCGATTGTGATGATTCCCCATACGATATTCCGCCCCCACATATACAAGAAGCTTACAACATCCAATCGGAATATCCCGCCATTAAGCTTCCAGTACTCCTTGGGATTTGTAACATACTTCTCAATATCCAAATCGTCATAAGTAATTTTTTCCTTGGAGGAGACCATTCGCTCACACATCGCTTTGGCATTTTCCAAATCCGATATTTCCCGCTCCAAAGTTCTTATTTGATTTTCCACCACATCATATAAGTCTACTTCTCGGTTTAATATCTTCTGAATCTCCTCTATGGAAATGCCAAGCGTTCTCAAATATGCAATTTTCTTAATATTTTCCGCATCCTCTTTGGTATATTCGCGATACCCGTTGCTCTCATTTCTGGTGGGAGTGATGAGCTTTTCTTTTTCATAAAACCGAATATTCGACCGCTTCAAACCGGTAAGTTGTTCCATTTCCTTTATTGTCATTTAAAAATCCCTCCATATAGCAAACTCTGTATGACAAAATATAAAGTGTGAACAAGGTTTACAGTCAAGCATAAATTGGGGGTTCCACGATTCGAGTCCACAAACCCCATCGTGTATGCAATGATTTTATTTTCCTTGCGAACAAACCAGGATAATGTCTCAAATCCACCTGAGTTGCCAAGTAGATTTTTTACGACCTCGGCCCATCCTCTGTCTCCTCCTTTATCTCGAGATTTTCCAAGTAGAAATCAAAGTCATGGAAATCATTGCGAAAAATTGCCCACGGCGAATGATTCGTATGGTTTTCTTCGATATCCTTCTTCCATTCCGTCAGCATGTCAAAGAGCTGATCTTTGTATTCTCCGGTTAATTTCACTAATTCAATGTTCATTGCTATCTCTCTTTCTAAAAACTGGTATACAGCATAGAATGATAAGTAACACCTTATCCCTCGTTTATGGCACTGGCCATGCGGGGTATATACGGCAACTTTTGGGCTCCTTACCCCGCTTGTTTTTCTTCCAGGGGTATGCGTAATGACTTATTGGCCCCTGTACCCCGCCTATTTCTTTTTCTGGGGTATATGTGGCAACTTTGGAGCTCCTGTACCCCGCTTATTTCTTTTTCCCGGGGTATACATTGCCATTTGCTGCCCTCTGTACCCCGCTCTCTTCTCTTCCCGGGGTATACACAGACACCTGCCGTCCTCTATACCCCGCTCTCTTCTTTTCCCAGGGTATACACAGACACCTGCCGTCCTCTATACCCCACTCTCTTCTTTTCCCGGGGTATACACAGACACTTGCTGCCCTCTGTACCCCGCGCGCTTCTTTTCCCTGGCCATGCACGGAGAAAAAATCCCAATTCGCTTCACAGTTTATACTGCATGAAATTGCCGTTATGAACAAAGCCATAGGAGGTGTACAGCTTCACTCCCATATCAGAAGCGGTAATCTGTACGGTTCCGCATCCATATTTCCTCGCTTCCTCCACAACTCTGTGCAAAAGTTCCCTTGCAATCCCCATTCTTCGGTAATCGGGATCGGTAAACATACTCGACAAGAGCCCTATCCGTCCGCTTGGGCAGCCAAAATACGGTGGTTTCTCTACAAATGACATTCCGCTGGTGCCGACGATTCTTCCTTCGGCCACAGCCAGCCATGACACAAAGGTGCCGTCGGCCATATGACGATGATAATAGTCTTCCAGAGCAGGTCTCAAATCAAAATCCTCCTCTGCCCCTTCTTCCCTCAATTGATTGATTCGCATTTCAATGAAGGTATCCAGTTCCTTCTCCGTTAATCTTCTATACTCTACGGTCATTCCTAATCACCTCTCTCTACTGCCATTTCCCATCGCCTCGCTCGATTGCCGTTTCTCATCGCCTCGCGAACTTACAGTTTCTCAACCACCTCGAATTCCTCGAAAATCACCGGCATGTCCTCTGAAAATTCATATCCCAGTTCTTCCCCTTCTTCCCGGAAAAAATCCTCGTGCTTCTTTCTCCATGATTCAAGGGAATCATCTTCCCCCTCCAGCTTTGCTATCTCATATGTAATATCCTTATACGGAATAATTCTTACCCTTGTGGTTTTGACAACGCAGCCGGGGTTTCCGTCCCAATCCGTGATGACACTGAAATTGCCTTCCTGCGGAATCGGTTCCCCCTCGATTTCATATCCCCACACGCTACTTGACGTGGCTCTTTTCTGCCCTTTTAGCACAAGGTCCAACAGGTAATTACATGCGCCCTCCGTCAATTCAAAGTGCCACTTTTCCAACTTTTCTATATCCATTCCCTTTCCTCCAAGCTAATGCTTCTTATCCGCCCGAATGAACGGTTCCTCCACGTGATCTTCCACCAGAATCCCATATTTTTCCGGATGTCGGTATGCGTTACCATGGACTTCCTGTTGTCTGTATCTTCTAAGCATGTCCATATCCAGTTCCGCGATATATACATCCTCTTCTCCGGCGGTTTCCAGCAGACAGGTATCCCTGGAGGAAGGTAATTCCGGCATATATGCCACTCCGTCAAATACGGAGGAGTGACCATTGCAATCCGGCTTTCCCCCCGGATAATTGCATGTGGCGATCGCCAACATATTTTCATAAGCCCTGCCCCGCAGTTGGGATAACCGATTGATTTCCATCGGGCATGCATTGGGGACAAGGATTAGCTCTGCACCTTTGAGCATGAGAATTCTGGCGCTCTCCGGAAATTCTCTGTCGTAGCAAATCATGGATCCCACTTTGACTTTTCCGAATCTTGTGTCCAAATCCACCACAAAAAACTCATCCCCCGCATCGAGTCTGATCTCCTCGCCAAAGTCGCAGGTGTGAATCTTGGCATAGGTATACTGCCGCTCTCCGTGTCGGTCAAACAGAATCACCGTGTTTCTGGGAAGAGGTTCATGCTGTTCCAGGATTGTTACGGCAATTGCCATATCCAGCTCCGCCGCCAGTTCCCCAAAGGCTTTTACGAAATCCCCATCGGCCGGAACTGCCATCTCCTTCAGTTCATTCACATCCTCCGGAATCTCGTATCCGCTGCTCCACATCTCCGGAAAAAGCGCAATATCTGCCCCCATCTCCTTCGCCTTCCTGCAACAGGAGATGCCCTTCTTTAAATTTTCTTCCAGCGTTCCCGCCGGCATAATTTGTAATAAAGCAATTTTTAATGTCATGGCTTGTCCCCCTCTCTGCGCCCTCATGATGTTCATTTTTCCATGATTTATTTTAGAAATGTTAATTCTTTCATAGCAAAAATGCAACATCCGTTTTATTTGAACATGAACCATCAGTTATGATTTTTTGAAATTTTTCCTTACGAAATATTCGTAACGATTCCCACAGAGACATAGTTATCGAAAATAGCCTTAAGGTCTGTCCCCTCCGTGGCCTCGTAGTTTCGAATTCCATTCACCATATATGAAATCCGTCCCGGTGCAACGACAGTCTCCTGATATCTGTCACGATAAAAAACTTCCCCGGAAACTTTCCGGTCGCGGAGGATTCCCTTACACGCCTCAACACCACATCCGGGGAAATTGACATTCCATATCTGCCCCGGCTGAAGCGGCTGCTCCAACAGTTCCACCATGATTCCCCTCAAATACTTGTCAGTTACCTCATGGTTTTCGCAGGCTTCCTCTGAAAAAGCAATGGCATGAATCCCCTGAAAGGCAGCTTCAAATGCCGCCCCCGCAGTGGCGGAATACTGCAAATCCGTGGCCGCATTATACCCGTAATTGATTCCCGAAAAAACATGATCCGTTTTCCCAGGCACGATATTTAAAACGCCGATTCTTACGCAATCCGCCGGTTTTCCGTCGCAGGCATAGGCATGAACCCCGGTCACAGGAAACTCACATTCCCACGCCTCCACGCTGTGCCTTAATGTAATGCTGTGGGACATGGCGCTTCTCTCGCTGTCCGGTGCAACCACCCACACCTCGCCAAACGTTGTCGCCGCTTCTGCAAGACGGATAATCCCATCCGAAGTGATACCGTCGTCATTTGTAATCAATATTTTTTTCAAAGTTGTTCCCCTTTCGCGCTTTCCCTACACTCTCATCCACAAAACAACAAACGCAGAATACACTGTAGCAATACATAATAATGTGCTGATAATCAGCTTTAGAGCAAATTTCATAATGTCCCTTACCTCCGGGCCCTTTCGTTTTTCATATAATATATGCAGTTTTCCCCACAAATACATCCAAATGCGACGCCTACCTATAAGGCAACTGTTTTCTCTCCATTCGTAGGTAACCGCAAGCTGAAAATACATAATATCACAAAACGGCCTTGACTTTGTAGCCAAGGCCGTCTTTGTTTTGCTGTTTGATTTACCAACTATAATACTTAATAATAATGTCGCCGTCTTCTGTTTTCCATTTTGTATTGTGTGTACCAATAATACCATTAAGACTATCAGGATAATTGATTCCATCTGTGCTGTGGTGGTCTCTATTATATCTCATACTTTCATCGTATATAGCCTGTGGGTAATCAAAGAAAGTTGCTTTTAATGGCTTATAGTAATACTTTAAATCCAATGATTCATCATAGTAAACCACATATAACTGATAAGGAAACTCACTTGAAGCACTTGCTGTTGAACCACCATCGTTATTTGCAGGTGCTTCAGCAGACTGTGTTTCAACCTTGTTGTCTACGAGGTAGCTATCACTCACATAAGCAACACCATCCGAATACTCGATTCTATACCAACCGGTCTCTATACACTTACCTGTGACTTTTACCTCATCATTCTGAGATAAACCGCCAAGCTTTTCCCCATCCGAATCAGGAAGCGAACGAACATTCACCGTAGATTTCGCGTACTTGGTCGCTTCCATATCTTCAAATGTATATGTAAGCATAGAACCCTCTGCCACCCTCGTATCTGTTTCGCCACATACCGAACATGTTCCGGTTTCCGTTCCATCGGCCTCATAGGTTGCATCTTCGTTTGATACATAGTTCTCAAACGTGTGACCGATAGCTTCAATGATTTCCGTCTTTGTCTCCCCACATTCGCAGGTCAAAGTCTTCTCCCCTGCCTCAAGACAGGTAGCCTCCTTTGTAATTTCTTCCCTAAAGGAATGTTCGTGAGAAGCTTCTGCTCCATCCTCGGTCTTTTCCGTTGTGTTCACAGCCTCGGTGCTGCCACAGCCTACAAGCATTGCCATTGTGAGTACGCTGGCCAAGATAATTGAGACGGTTTTCTTTTTCATTTGTATTCTTGCATCCTTTCATTCTTTTATTCATTCTAACACGTTATCCATCCGCCCCGCAATATTTTTTCCTCTTCACGCCTCTTCGTTTTCCTCTTCACGCCTCTTCGTTGACTGGTCCTCGTAACAAAAGAAGCGTCCCTACTCGTCAAACAGGAAATCTTACGATATAATGATAGATATCAAGAAGAAATGGAGTCATCCTATGCTAATACGTCCAATTGAACAAAAAGATAACCTCATCGTTGCATCCATCATTCGCGAATGCCTTATCGAATATGGCGGGGATCACCGCGAAGATACCGCATGGGCAGATCCATATCTCGAGCATTTTTATGAGTTCTACACCTTATCCAACAATGCATATTGGGTAGCCGAAAACGATGAGGGTGAAGTTGTCGCCGGTGTCGGCATCGGCCCAATGGAGGGTGTGGACGGAATCTGTGAGCTCCAGAAAATGTACTGTCTTAAACCATATCGCGGCACAGGCATTGCAAACGCACTCATTACAACCGCTTTGGATTTCGCCAAATTGCATTACGAGAAATGCTATCTCGAAACGATGGACAATATGGACCGTGCAAAACACTTCTATGAAAAGCATGGCTTTGCTCACACCTGCGAAACCATCGGAAACACAGGACATTGCGGCTGCAATTCCCACTATATTCGGACACTTTAAAGTCCTTCGGATCGACCAAAAAGGCACCACTCCAACTATGCAAACCGTTCAAGCACTTCTGTTGTATGCATTGCAAACATACCCGCACCAAATGCTTCCATTACCTCTGTGTAACTATCATCAATGAATAAAATTTCATCCATCTTGTAGCCATCTCTTTCAGCAATCATCTTCATAATCATAATTTTCTTGTGACGGGAATCGGTGGAAATCAAATCTCCATGGTGTTCAAAAATTCCAGGGTAACATTCCACAAGTCTATGGAACTTTGAATTGTACTCGAAGGAGTTGGAGCACTCCGTCAAACCATAAACCTTTGCCCCATTCTCCCGGTGAAGCGCCTCGATTAAATTCTTCATGCCTCTCGGCGCAACGCACTTAATATATGCATTATAATTAATGTTGTATTTGAGCCAGTCATTGGCATCCTCAAAGCCTACGATTCTCTTTCCGTCATCGTCATACATTTTAAGACACAATAAAGTGTTGTCCACATCTCCGAATACGACCTTCACTTTTTTCAACTTGTCCTGCATAAATATCCCCTCCTGTAATCGCATTAATTCTTCTGCCTATCAAACTATTACGATTTATTATACCACTTTCTGTATCACTTTCATCTATTCCATCTTGTTTTTCCATTTGGAAAATGGTACGTTTATTCTACATTTGATAGTGCACATGTCAAAAAGTTCTACTTGGTCATTTCGATTAGCAATTCACAATTCGCTTTTTTCCAAGTATGATTACAACTTCATATTCACTATTTGATAAAGGTATATCTTACTACCTCGAAAGGAGTCCCTATTCCAAATTTTTCTAATTCTACAGGCCCTTTGGACATTCAACAATATAGTGACAAACTCCGCCTCTCCGTGTTAGACTTAACTCGAATAGATTTGGCAACAAACGAAGATAAAGCCTACGGAATTGACCACTGGGCTTCCCTCTTCAAGTCTCAAACATGGGAGGAACTCAAGATGTTGGCACAGAATGATGATGTAATGACAGATGCAGTATCCACTATCTACGATATCACACAGGACTCCATTCTCAAGCAGCAAATTCGCACGCGCGAGGAATGGATTGCCGTAGAGCGCCGCTTCATAGAGGAGAAGGAGGCGGCCGAGGCAAAGTCTGCGCAAATTGAGGAGGAGATGGCGCGCTCGCGCTTGGAGTGGGATGCCGCTGAGCGACGGCTCACCGACGAGAAAACTGCTGCTGAAGCAAAATCCGCTGAACTCGCTGAGGCAATAGATGCCGCCCACGTCACCATCGACTCCCAGCAACAGCAGATTGCTGAACTTCAAGAACTAGTCCAACAACTACAGTCACAATCATAGGAAGATGTTTGTAGTCCCTCCCCGAAAATTTCAAAACGGCTCCCGAAGGAGCCGTTTGTCTTCTTAATTCAATCGCGTATGTTAAAAACCATATTGTTTCCAAACAACATTTCCATTAACACGCCATTGTGTTTCAACATTGTACCATGATGCGCCGTCAGCAGCTAAAGCTGCGTCAAATTCAGGGCACTTACCGTCTACAACAGTATATCTTGCTCGATTGTATGCCCACGCTTCATTGTATGCATTCCAAAAAGTATCGCTATATCCAGCGCTACCATCAGAATAAAACCATGCCAATGAATCATTGTAATATACCTTATACAATTCATAAGGAAACTCACTTGATGCACTCGCTGTTGAACCACTATTACTTGTTGTCTCAACAGGCTTTGTCTCAACCTTGTTGTCTACCAAATAGCTATCACTTACATAAGCTACGTTTCCAGAATACTCAATTCTATACCAGCCGGTTTCGTTACACTTACCGGTTACCTTAACCTCGTCATTTTGACTAAGTCCACCGAGTTTATCACCATCAGCTATAGGAAGTGAGCGAACATTTACAGTTGACTTTGCATACTTAGTTACTTCCATATCTTCGAATGTGTAGGTAAGCATAGAACCCTTGGCAACTCTTGTATCTGTTTCTCCACATACAGAACAGGTTGCTGTCTCTGTTCCGTCAGCTTCGTAAGTTGCATCTTCGTTTGATACATATTCTGTAAAGTCATGGTCTGTTACAGGGATTGCTTCTGTGTAGGTATTTCCACATTCACAGGTGAAGGTCTTCTCGCCTTCTTCAAAACAAGTAGCTTCCTTGGTTATTTCCTCTGTGTAGGTATGTTCGTGGGTTGTTTCGGCAGCCTCGTTCTCTACACTCTTAATTTCAGACTTGCCACATCCAGCAAGCGTTGCCATAGCGAGCACGCTCACAAGCACGATTGTTAAAATTCTCTTTTTCATTTGCACTATTACACCCTTTCATTCATTTGATTTTCTTAACATAAACCAAGCTTAACATTCAATACTTATTTTACCATGCCATGAATATGTCCACAATGTTTAAAATACGGATTTCTCAATACTTCTGGCCTCTCGACTCTACTGTGGGAGATGGAATCTCTTCCCGTTTTCCCGAGGTTCTGTCCGTCCTTTTTCGCTACTTCGCCTATTTTAGACGGACGGTTTTCCTTCTTTTGGCCGTTTTCCCGAGATTTCGTCCGTCCTTTTTCGCCACTTCTCCTGTTTTAGACGGACGGTTTTCCTTCTTTTGGCCGTTTTCCCGAAGTTTCGTCCGTCCTTTTTCGCTACTCCTCCAGTTTTAGACGGACGGTTTTCCTTCTTTTGGCTGTTTTCCCAAGGGTTCGTCCGTCCTTTTTCGCCACTTCCCCTATTTTAGACGGACAGGTTCTTCGGAATCCGGCTTCGCTCCTTCCGATTTGCTCGATTTGTCCGACTCATTCGTTTTATCCTTTGCGACGTCCCAGATAACGGAAAACCCGATGGCGGTATGTCAGATACTCTGCGCCGAATGTATCGATCAAATAGCGTTCCTCCTGCAGAATCTGTAAATGTAGCATGGTGACGGCAAAGACAGTAAATGCCGCAGTCAGCAAATTGCAAAACATCAATAACACGCCAACATACTGCAAGTCAAATGCCAGAAACGCCGGATTGCGGCTAAACGCGTATATCCCGTCTGTCACAAGTTCCGTTTTGTCTTTGTCCGGAATACCGGCCCTCCAATTATCCTTCATACAGATTACGGAAATCAAAAAAATTAAATTGCCGATCATACCAACACAAAATCCCGTAAAGCGGGCGTTTGCAGGCATGTGGCTCCAGCCAAATCCGATGGACAACAACTGGGCAGGGATAATTCCCACGGTAGCAATTCCCATCAATGTTTCTACCATATGGGTCTGCGCATTCTTTCCACGTCCGATTTGCATGGTCCGAATCCCCCGGCTTTTCTGCCGCCACTGTTTTACAAGATATATCCCGTAAAATACCGCCAGCACCAACAGTGCAGGTATTCGATAGCGTATGCATTCTTCCAGTATAGTCTTCATCGTTTTATCCTCCTCGCCTTTCTTCATGTTTTCTAGATGCGGAAGATGGGGCGCACGAGGTCCGGTGGACCTCGGCTTTGCGCCGACGGTCGCGAAGCGGAGACCTTGAACCCTGGGTTCACGGGACGCTTCGGTCTTACATCAAAAAAGGGCTAAGCCTTTCGGCTTAACCCTTTTTGATGTAATGCGGAAGATGGGACTTGAACCCACACGAGCGCAATGCTCACAAGATCCTTAGTCTTGCTCGTCTGCCAGTTCCGACACTTCCGCATGTCTTTCGACGACTTGATTATAATATCAAAAGGGCCACAGAATGTCAACACGTATTTTAGAAAATTTTCTCTTTTTTATATCCAGTTGAAGTCGCCGCCGGTGATGGCGAGACTCAGCAGAGAATCCATTTTTTCCACTTCTTCTCTCCCTCTCACCACGGAGATCAGCTTGGCGGTCTCCGTCTCGGTGGGCATCTCCTCATCCGGTCCGATTTCCATGTCCACCGCCTTCCCGCAGGACGGGCACACCAGCGTAGGCCCGATTTGCAGGGAGAGGAATCGATACCCGCACTCTCCACATTCGTAGTATCCGCACATTTCTGTTTCATCCGGTACAAAGTACATCTCTTTTTGCTCCTTTTTGTTCTTTTACCAATTTGTATAGTTCCTCCGTAGCCAGTCTGGTCTTGGCCACAATATCTCCGCAATTTTTGGGGAAGCAATAATACAGCACCCGATGATCCCCGATGCAGATCACATCCCCGATTTCATACCAGAAGTAATCCGCATACAGGCTGTAGGAGCTCTGCGGTGCCTGAGAAAAATCAATTTTTCCATCACATCCTTGCAGATGGAATCCCCCGATGCCGTGTTCCAGGATTCCGGTTCCCACCTTATATAGGCATTTCATGTTCACCATCATGCAGATGTCCACCTCTGCCTTCATGTGGTAGATTTTCTCCTTCAATTCCCTGCGCACGCACTCCCTTTGCCACGCATACCATTGCGGGATATGCTCGAATCTGGCTTTTCCCTCCAGGGCGCGCAATTTCCCGATTTCGGTCAACTCATATTTTTTCCCACAGGCGGTGCAGGTGAGATAGATTCCCTTTCCCACCATCTTGCCCTCCGTCAGGCAATCCGGGCATTTGTACAGCACGCGGTTGAGGTAATCCGCCCGGAAGTCCTCGTCCACCACCACCTGATTCTCCTCCTGCCACCGGAAATGGTCGAAGGAAAACTTCTCGTCCATGATGGCCTTGATTTCCTCCGGTGTCTTGGCCGCAATCTCCTCCGGCGACAGCACATATTCCACGTCCGCCGACACCTTCACATCCCGAACCTGCAGGTTGTTGTACAGCGGATCCCTCTGAAAGGCTCCGTAGGTCCGCACCATAATCACCGGCACCTTCAAGAGTTTGATGCATTTTCCGATATTGTCCGGCAGGGGCGTTGCGGTTCCGTCAAAGCTGTAGCTTGCCTCCGGGTACATGAGGATGGAATCCTTCAAATCCTTAACAGCATACACCATACTTTTTACCAGGGCCACATCGGTGATGAACTTGTTGGTGGGAATACATCCGATGTGCTGCATCAACAGGCTTTTTCCCACAAAACCGTCCGCGGTGCACACAATGTTGAAGGGGCGATCCGCAAAAATCACAGACGCAATCTTCAAATCAATGAAACTGGAATGGTTCATCAGAATCAAGCAGGGCTCATCCCTGCGCAATCGCTCCATTCCCAGCATCTCATAGGTGAAATTCACCCGTTTCAGTTCGCCCTTTGACGCCGCCCCGATCAGCCACCGCAGCGCCGGATTCGGCCGTTTGGGCCGGATTCTGTGCTCCACTATCCGGGTAATCACCTTCTCATAACTCAACTCTTTTGTTTTAATTTTCATAATAACCCCTTTTATCTGTCGTATCACACATGTCGCTCATCCCCCGGAACGATCACTTTATTATACCATATATGTGTGGCATGGGAAAAATATTCTCTTCCTAAATTTCCCTCTTTACTTTATCGAACATACGTTCTATAATAGGTTCACAAACTTATGGAAAGGAGGAATCCCCGTGCCTTCATATTCACAATTTCAAAAGCCCGTGGACGTCATCTGCCAGCACACGGCCGACGCATCCATCATCCCGCTAAAAGTGCGCATCCAGGACGAGGACGGGGAACTTCAGATCTATGCCATCCGCTCCTACAAGGTGCTGTCCCGCCCCGGCAGCTACCACCTGCCCAGCGGTATTCCCGCCTCCGCCCACAACTGGTACTTCGAGTGCAAGATTCTGTGCTTCGGCACGGAAAAGCGCATCCGGCTGTTCTACAACTCCAATGACAATCTGTGGAAGCTGGACCTGTCCCATTGAAAAAGGCGGGAGTTACTCCCGCCTTATCACCAATCGCTGTCCCAGTCGCTGCCGCTATCCCAATCGCTGCCGCTGTCCCAGTCCGAATCCCAATCGGAGTCCCAACTGTCATCACTGTCCCAGCTGCTGTCACTGTCCCAGCTGTTGTCACTGTCCCAGCTGCTCCAACTGTCGTCATCGTCATCATCGTCGTCATACCAACTGCCGGTGCCGGAATCGTTGTCCCAGTTGGTGCCGGAATCATAGGAACTGCTGCTTCCATAATCGTCAAACAGACGAAGGAAACTCCAGTGCCGAAAGCCGCTGAACAGCATCATCAACGCCGCACAGATAATGATGATCAGCGCAATGCTGCGAATCGCATTCTGATTCCGGGTCCCGCTTGTGTTCTGCGGAGTGCCAAATTGCGGTGGCGGCGCCGTTTGCATCTGCTTGGGCTGCCGCTCCATCTGTTTGAGCGCCTCCTCCTTGATCTTCATGTACAGTTCGTTGACGGCGTAGGCTTCATCCTTGCCCTCGTAGCGGATGACCCGGCTTCCGTCCGACTTATTCTTGTACACGATAAAATTGCCGGTCTCTTCGTCCTTGTAGATACCGAACGCCCTTGGTTCCTGATAGTTGACTCCGATGAAAAAACGCATGCTCTCCAGCGGGTAGTGCTTATCCTGGCACCATTGCAACAATTCCACAATGGTCTTGGGAATTCCCTCCGCGCTGCGCTTGAGCAATGCATTTTCAGCACCGCAAAAACTGCAGACTTTATCCGTATCGCTAATAAATTGTCCGCAGTATGCA
The DNA here is from genome assembly GCA_029008875.1 of Lachnospiraceae bacterium. GTDB lineage: Bacteria > Bacillota > Clostridia > Lachnospirales > Lachnospiraceae > Roseburia. The sequence goes on from JAQXJP010000035.1 coordinate 43,439, forward strand.
CACTTAACCTGCATAACTTTTCTCCTTTGCCCTTTTTACATAACACAAGTATATCATTGTCCCGTTGCTTTTCAAACGGTTTTTCTATAACCCGGTGTATATTTGCATCTGACCATACATTTTGTTAATATTTTGACTATTTTCATTAGTCCAATTGTGGTATAATCTCTAGACATGTTAGACGAATTCCATGAGGCAAAATATGACAGATCACAATCATCAGAAAAAAATTGCATTGATCAATGATATGACCGGTTTTGGACGTTGCTCCATCGCGGTGCAGCTTCCCATCATCTCCATGCTCAAGGTCCAGTGTTGTGCGATTCCCACATCCATTTTCAGCAATCACACCGGATATGAGCATTACCATTACACAGACTATACCGACCATCTGGCGGAATATATGGATTGCTGGGAGAAGCTGAACCTGAAATTTGAGGGCATCTGCACCGGATTTCTGGGTTCTGCCGTCCAGATTGAATTGGTGAGCAACTTCATCCGCCGGTTTCGTTCCAAGATCACCACAGTGGTCATCGATCCGGTTATGGGGGATTACGGGAAAGCGTACCCCACCTACACCGATGAGATGTGCGACAACATGGTGCATCTGGTCCGGCACGCGGATATTGTGACCCCCAATGTGACGGAGGCTTGCATCCTCACGGGTACGCCCTACAAGGAACGCTTTACCACCGGGGAACTCCTTGACATGGCGGAGCAAATCACGGAACTTGGTCCGGGGAAGGTGGTAATCACCGGCATTCCCCAGAAGACCTACGTCTCCAATCTATGCTATGAAGAAAACGGGGCATACGCCATGATCAAGACCCACAAGATTGGCAATTCACGCTCCGGAACCGGGGATATCTTTTCCGCGATCATTGCTGCGGATGCGGTGAACGGCGTGGATTTTGCAACTTCCGTGAAAAAGGCATCCCATTTTATCAAGCGTTGCATTGTCAAATCCATGGAGATGGATATTCCGCTGACGGACGGAGTCTGCTTCGAGGAAGTGCTCTATACCCTGAAGTAGAGGCCTCCACCTCCTGCCCATGCGTATAATCCTGTAAGATATATATCCGGTGCAACATATTAAGAAACGAGGACGTTATCATGAGAAAAGCTATGACTATTTTGTATGAAGTGTACGATAATTTGTATGTAAACCTGACCAACCGCTGTCCCTGCAATTGTACCTTCTGTCTTCGCCAGACCAGAGATTCCATGGATGCTAAGCAACATTCCCTGTGGTTGGAGCATGAGCCCACCGTGGATGAGGTCAAGGACGAGTTTCGGAAGTTTGACATGAGCAAATACAAGGAATTGGTATTCTGCGGATTTGGTGAACCCACCGAGCGGCTGGATGCCCTGTTGGAGCTTGCAGCCTTTGTCAAGCAAAATTATGGGAAGCCAATCCGTGTCAACACCAACGGGCTGGCCAATCTGATCTGGGAGAGGGATGTCACTCCGGAGTTTGCCGGGCTTGTGGACACCGTCTCCATCAGCCTGAACACTCCCAATGCCGAAAAATATCATTCCCTGGTGCGCAGCAAGTTCGGCGACATTTCCTTCGATGCCATGCTCACCTTTGCCCGGGACGTTCGCCGGTTTGTGCCCAATGTGGTCCTGTCCACCGTTGCAACCACTCTGACCGAAGAGGAAGAGCAGGAATGCCAAAGCATCTGCGACGATTTGGGGGTAACCTACCGCATTCGCCCTTGGGAAGACTAAATGAATGTGAGGTTTTAAGATGAACCATTTGCAAGATAAAACCGAGAAGCCGCGGAAGAAAAAGCATCTGACTTCCCTGCTCATCACACTGGTTTTGGTGGCGATCATTCTCTGCTACGCCACGGAAGCCTACCTGAGGCACTATTATCACGCCCTGGATACGGCGGTGGCTGCCACTGCAAGTGATGAGACGGTGACCGTGACAAACCCTGACGGCGATACCTACTACTTTATCCCATCCGACATAAGGGCCGGGCTAATCTTCTACTCCGGCGGAAAGGTGGAGTACACCGCCTATGCACCTCTTATGCATAAGCTGGCAGAAAACGGAATTCTGTGTGTTCTCCCCCACCTCACCGGCAATTTGGCAATCCTGGACGGGAATGCTGCGGATGGCTACATGGAAGAATACCCGGAAGTGGAAAACTGGTACGTGGGTGGCCACTCCCTGGGCGGTGTTGCCGCAAGCCGTTACGCCGACAAACATTCCGATTCCCTGTCCGGTCTGATTCTGCTGGCCTCCTATTCCACCCGGGACTTATCCGACAGCGGGCTGAATGTAATCTCCGTCTACGGTTCCGAGGATTGCATTCTGGACATGGACCAATATGAGAAGGCAAGGCAAAATCTCCCCCCGGATTTCCGGGAATATGTCATAGATGGAGGTATCCATGCATACTTTGGCAACTACGGGGAACAGAAAGGGGACAAAACCCCTTCCATCTCACGGGAGGAACAGCAGGACACCACGGTGGACTACATCCTGTACTCCATGAATCCGGAGGAATGAGATGTCGTGACATACCATGTCAATCCATACACAAAAACGGGGCCCCCGCTGTGAACAATCACATCAGGGCGCCCCGCTTTTTTGCGTTTCGGTCTGTTTTCCTTGATTTCCCTTACAGATACTTCGCCTCGAAATCCTCAAGCTTCATGGGCTTGCTAAAATAGTAGCCCTGTATCATCTCAATATTCATCGCTTTGATCAAACGATACTGTGCCGTGTCTTCCACGCCTTCCGTGCAGATGGACAGACCCAGGGTTCTGGCCAACTCCGCAACCATCTTCACAAATGCGTCGGAGAAATCGTCCTCCGCGATATGCTCGATGAAACAACGGTCAATCTTGATAATATCGATGGGCATCTCCCGAATATGATTGAGGGAGGAATAGCCCGTGCCAAAATCATCCAACGCCACGCGAACCCCCAGGGATTTGAGTCGGCTCAAAATCTTCTTCATCCGATCCATATCGTTGATTGCCAGACTCTCCGTCACCTCCAAGGTCAAATTGCGGGGATTGATTCTGGTCTCATCCAATACCTTTTGCACCTTCTTGACAATATCGTTCTGAAGGAGCTGCACCACGGACAAATTGACGTTGACCTTGTACTCCGGGTGTCCCATCTCGTTCCAATAGCGGCACCTCTTGGCGGCCTCATACAACACGAAATCTCCGATTGGATTGATCAATCCCAGATACTCTGCCAGCGGGATGAAATCCTCCGGGGAGATGAAGCCCATCTCCGTGGAATTCCACCGAATCAAAGCCTCCGCGCCGCAACACGGATCTCCCTCCTTGGTGATATCCACAATCGGCTGATAGTACACCTCGAACTCCCGGCAGGCATCCAGAGTTGCCTTACGCATATTCTTCTCCAGATCGAGACGCTTGTGCGCCAGGTTTTCGTCCTTGCCATTGTAATATTCGACCCTGTTTTTGCCTTCCTTCTTCGCGGAAAAAAGCGCCATATCCGCCTTGCGAATCAGGTCATCCACGGAATTTCCGTCGTTGGGGAAACACACAACGCCCATACTCATGGTGCAATAATAGTCCTCCCCCTTGAGGAACCATGGTTTTGTAAATATGCTCTGTATCTCCTTGCAGATGTTCTCCAGCACGAACTTTTTCGTATCCGGGACAATGACGATAAACTCATCGCCGCCCATGCGGTAACAACTGCTCTCAATACCATCAATCCGCTGCAGGCTGTGGGAGATTGCCTTCAGCAACACATCCCCATACTGATGTCCCAAACCATCATTGATGTGTTTGAAATCATCCAGGTCGATGTACAAGAGCGCCCCTTCACCTCCGCCGGCCTCCACCTGGCGAATGTAGTTCTCCAAATCCTGTTCGCACTTCATGCGATTGTAAAGTCCGGTTAGGAAATCATTGTTGGCCTGGCTCTCAATCTTTTTCTGATAGACCTTCTTGTCGGTGATATCATAGCTGGTGCACAGAAGCACCTTGCGCCCATCCACCCAGCTGATCATAATCTTGTGAATGTCCATCCAGCGGTCTTCCTCCGCGGAGTATACCTCCTCGAACACATTCACATTGCGAAGCTCACGCTCGGAAAAAAGCAACTCGTTCATCTTGCCGGAACTGATGGTATTTGCAAACAATTCCTTGAACTTTTGGTTGGTGTACAGCAGGCTCTTGTGCTCCGGATCCAGCACGTAAATTCCGCATCCCACATTCTCCAGAATGGCTTCCAGGGATGCGTAAGAGCTTGCCAGGGAATTCTTGGCAATTCGCTTGGAGAGGATGCCCTGCACGATTCGCTTCACGTCATTGATAAACTCGATATCGCGCACATCCCACACCCTTTCCAGCCCAATCATGTAAAAGCACAGATACATCAACGAATTGTTGTTGACTTCTATTGGCTGGAAGACTGCTGCCGTGGTGTAGTTTTCAGCAAAATACTCGGAAAACGAAAGGGTCAAATGGGAATCCGAGGACAACAGATAAGGCTTTCCGGTGAAGAAAGGAAGCGTGGATTTGCTGCGCTGCTGAAACTCGGCGATGCGATACCAGTCCTTGTTCTGTGCATATTCACAGATCATGTCCACCGTCTCGTGGTCCGCGTTCTCTCTGAGCAGACAAGCCCCGGAGATATTCAGACAATTGCAGGTCAATTTGAGAATGTCATCCACGATTTTGCCGAATCCGTTTTCCGATTCCAACATGGTCAAAATCTGGGTCATGGTCTGGGAACGAGCCAGCTGAACCTCCATATCCTGCTTGGAAGCCACGCTCTTTTGCATTGCCTCCTCTGCAATCAGCTCATCCAGTTTCACCGCGAACAGCATCTTGGAGAAGTACTCCAGAAACTCCAGCGAGCGGTAAAAGCCCTCCTCGGTGGTGGTCATCATGTAGTCCGGAATCTCATCCTCCTCCGTGACCGCATCCTGAATGATTGCGGTGGCACACCAGATAATCTGCGTTCTGCCTCCCACATTGGTGGAAACCCCGCACATCTTGAGAAACTTATCCGGGAACATCTCCTCCTGGATATGCTCCACCGAATTGGACGACAGACGCACGAGAAGCGACATGTACGCATTCTCCCCCACGTATTTGCGCAGGAAATTGCGCTCCTCCTCACTTCCGTAGTGATCCGTCAACACCCCATCGTCCAGACCGATACATACGAGATATATTCTGTTAGCTTTACAGAACTGCCCCTGAAATCGTTGCAAAATATCTACATCAATCAATCCTGATGCAATATTGTCCTGTTTGTCCGCAGTTGTCATCTCTTATCCCTTCACTCCCAAAATCATTAAATAAAATTGCCCCTTACTCTGCATCAGGGTCTCCTGAAGCAAAGTAAATTCTTTATGAAAACGCAATTGTTTTTTTACAAACCCAATTTCGTTTGTGTACATAATTACTACCCCATTGTCTTTCAAAAGCTCTGGCGCCTTCCGGAAGAAATCGGAATACAACGCCTCCATCTCTTCCTTCGTCTTTTTGCCCCGCACGGGCATATTGGTAATCATCTCATCAAAGAGATAATCATGGGTGAAATCAAAAAAATCCCTGTGAATAAAATTGATGGCAACGCCGGCCAAAGCCGCGTTCTCTCTCCCCATCTCAATGGCATCCCCAAAGATGTCCGTAGCGTACATATCCCCCGCCTGCACTGCCCTGGTGCGCTCGATCAGCATGGTGCCGACCCCACAGAACGGGTCCATGACCTGAGCATTTTCCCTCAGGTACGGGCGGGCCAATTCCATAATCAAGGCCGCCGTCGCCGGGTGGATGGATGTCGAGATGGCATTCCTTCGGTATGTGAATCGCCGATCCTTAAGTGTAAAGCACTTCACACAGGGAAACAGCTTTCCCTCCTTGTTGGCAACCAACCGGATCTCAATCTCATAGTCCGTGGTGGAGTTGACCAGCGCTCCCCCAGAGCTACGCTCCAGCCACGCCGCAAACTTCTTGCAAAAAGCACTGCGCTCAGAAAGTGTCATATCGCTCCTGCATTCCACACGGAAATAATATGCCCCATCCCCCTCGTGCAGTTCACGCAACAAATCCAAAAGTCCGGCCTCAAGGACGCTCTCCGCTGCCTCCCGCGGATCCGGCTCCACAAACGCCTGTCCCTCCAGCGGGAACAGTATCTCCCGGTAAGTCCGAAGCTTCTCCAATTGCTCCATGGAATCACAGATTGCGCTGACACCCAACGGATGAATCCGCGTCTCCATATCCGGGATTCCTCTCCTCACCACCTCCCGGTGAATGCGGTTGGTGACCAGTATCACCTCCCGCTTTCCCTTCATGGAAAAGGTATGGCGGGATATGCCCTCGTAGCGAATGATAATCTTGCGGAGTGCCCGAAGTTCCTCCTCCACATGCTTGCGATTCTCCTCGCTCACGGGCGTCTGTTCCAGCTCTTTGACCCGGGCCCAAAACTGTGGCAGTTTATCCTCCACGTCGAGTTTTCCCAGCGCTTCCAGATAGGAACTCTTCACGAACAAGGTCTGCTCCCTGTTGTACCCATCCCAGAGTGCCTCCGCTGCAGGCTGATATGAGATATCCCCCAGTAACAGGGCGATATTTTTCCTTGTCTTGGCATCCTCATTCCCCAGGAAGCCAATCCACATAGCGTCGTCCGCCTCCACAATCTGCGCCAATTTCCTGCAGGACTTCTCGTCCTTAATCAACTGCCTCAAATTGCTGAGATTCACCCGGATATTCTGTTGTTTTTGGAGTTCTTCGACTATTTTTTCCATATAGCCCTATTGTAAAGGTTTTACGTCTCTTTTTCAATGCCATTTTCGTCGATATCTGTCAACAATCGGCCCCCACAACAGTCCGCAGTTCATCCGGCTCGCCGGCCCGCAAACAAAAACAGAGGCTCCGTTTCCGAAGCCTCTGTGAGAAAATTAATGAAATTTGCTTTTTTCGTTACAGAATTTCGTGAACCCAGCCTTCCGGTCCCTCGATGGTGCCCATCTGAATACCGGTCAAGGTGTCATACAACTTCTTGGTGTAAGGTCCCATCTCTTCCATTCCGCTGGGGAAACAGATCTCCTCGCCGTGGTCGTACACCTTACCCACCGGTGAGATTACTGCTGCGGTTCCGCAAAGTCCGCACTCTGCGAAATCCTTCAGTTCCTCGAAGCGAACCGGTCTGTGCTCCACGGTCATACCACAGTACTTCTCCGCAACAACCATGAGGGAGCGGCGAGTGATGGAAGGCAGAATACTGTCGGACTTGGGAGTTACGAATTTTCCGTCCTTGGTCACGAACAGGAAGTTTGCCCCGCCGGTCTCTTCCACGTAGGTTCTGCTGGCCGGATCCAGGTACATATTCTCGTCGAATCCCTTCTCATGGGCATCCACAATTGCGTGGAGACTCATGGCATAATTCAAGCCGGCCTTGATATGTCCGGTTCCGTGAGGCGCTGCACGGTCAAAGTCCGATACGCGGATGGTAAGCGGCTTGGCTCCGCCCTTGAAGTACGGTCCCACCGGAGTTACAAAGATACGGAACTGGTACTCTGTCGCCGGCTTCACACCGATAACCGGGTTTGTGGCGATCATGTATGGGCGGATGTAAAGGGTTGCACCGGAACCGAAGGGCGGCACCCATGCGGCGTTTGCCTTCACAACCTCCTCCACTGCTTTTACGAAACGGTCCTCCGGAAATACCGGCATCTCCAGTCTCTCACAGGAATGCTTCATGCGCTCTGCATTCAAATCCGGGCGGAAGCATACAATCTTTCCGTCCTCTGTTGTGTATGCTTTCAATCCCTCGAAGCAGGACTGGGAATACTGGAATACGCCCGCGCACTCATTCAATGTGATGTTGGCATCCGTGGTAATCTCGCCGTCATCCCATTTCCCGTCCTTGTAATTAGACACATAGCGGTAATCAGCAACCATATAGCTGAAACCCAGGTTCGCCCAATCAAGGTTCTTCTTCTCCATAATGTTCTCCTCCATCTATTCTCGCCAGTCATTTTATTGTATAACCCACTGTTATAGAAAACTGGTTTTATTATTTGATGTAATTCTAGTACAATCCTTTTCGTTTGTCTACATCTGCAATCTATTTTTACTATTGCAAAAAATTATAATGTCTATAACTTTTGCGATAGGACAGATCAGATCATAACCCCGGATTTTTCTTTGCTGTGCTCAATCATCTCATTCAGTTTTGCAAAGGGCTTGCGCAGGAAGATTCCAATCAGGATAAACGCAATCCCATAGATTGCAAGGATCCCCATATCTACCCAGTACTCTGCCCCGTACATTCCGCCCACGCAGGCTTTCAGAGCATCCATGCTGTACACGAAGGGGAGGAATTTGTAGATAGCCTGGTATACTGCCGGAAGCACCTCAATGGGGAACGTACATCCTGCACCTGCCACCTGGATGACCATGATGATAACGGCGATTGCCTCCCCCACATTGCCAAAGGCATAGGTCAGGGCGTACATAATCATGGTGAACACAAAGCTGATAACGGATGCCGCCAGCCAGAACAGGAACGGATGCACACACTGGATCCGGACAAAAAACAGATTTCCCAGCACGGCAATCAGCGCCTGGGCCTGTCCCACCAGATAAAAAGTGAGATACCTGCCGAAAAACTCATGCCACGGTTTCACCTGTTCCAGCCCCGGTTCCCTGATTACCTTGACATGTATCAGAGCCACCAGAATCAGGGCTCCCACCCAAAGTGCCAAAACGGTATAGAAGGGAGCCATGGCAGAACCATAGCTGGAAATCTCGTACATGGTGACCGTCTCCATCACAACCGGGGATGCCGCAAACTCTGCCACCGCCGCCGGGTCTGCCTGAAGTATGGAGGCTATTTCCTGATAATCCGGGTCCTCAGCCAATGTCTGCAATCCGTCCATCACCTGACGTAGCCCGGTCTGCAGGCTTGCCACATAGTCCCTGGTCTCTGTCACGGCGGAGGTAGCACCCTCCAGCGTGTCCTCATAGGACTGCAGAGCCAGCGCTACATTGAAAAACTGATCGTCCATGCTTCCAAGCAAAATCTGTGCCTGAATCAACGCTTTTTCCACCTCGTAGACGCTGCTATCCAACGTGGGAGCCGTCTGGGAGTGAAAGTTCTCCTGTATTGTGGTCAGCTCATTGCCGATGGCTGTAAGCTCGTTATTGATGGAGGTTGTGAGCCGATTCAGTTTCTCCTGGGTCAGGTTTGTATCTGTTTTCAGCTGTTCCACATCCCTCTCCAAATCTGATGTATCAATGGTGTCCCCCGGAGTGGGGACCAGGGAGTTAATCATATCCACGTAAGACAGCAGTGCATCTGCGGCGGAGCTCACATCCTCCACCCTGCCTCCCTCGAGGGACGCCAGGGTATTCAGTGTCTTCACTTTCTGCTGCAGGTTGTTGAGGCTGTCCCGGGCACTGTCGAGCGCAATATCGGTCATCACTGTGACCGTATCCACAGTCTGTGCCCCCGCCAGCACCGTCCCCTGCATTCCGGAAAGGGCGACGGAGCCACTGTCAATCACAGTCTCCAAATTTGGAATCAGAGATTGGGAGGAATCCACCAGTTCTCCCGTGGATTCCGTGATTAACACGAATCCGTCCAAAATGCTGACGTAGGTGGTCAAATCCCGATCCACTTCCTCCATTCCCGCCAGCAGTGCAGACACCATGTCCGTCTCCTCCCCTTCCGACATGCCGGAGAAGGCGTTGCCGGTCTGGGAGAGCACCTCCGCCAGCGTGCTGATAAAGGAGGTGTTCACCTGCTGTTGCACCGTATTTTTCACCTTGGAAGTGATCTTGGTGGCAATCGCATTCTTCTTGCTGTTCTCATAATACAAAATCTTGGGATTCTCAGGATCTCCGCTCAAAAAGCTGATCATATCCACCGTGAAATCCTCCGGTATGATCAGAGCGGCATAATACTCCCCGCTGTACACTCCCGCCAGAGTCTCATCCCGGCTTTCCGCGAACACCCACCCGATGGTGGAATTCGCCTCCAGACCTCCGATGACGGAATCCCCAATATTGACTTGTACACTTCCAACAGAAACGCCCTGATCCTCCGAGTACACGGCAATCTTCATCTGGGAGGTCGCACTCTCCCCGTAGGGATCCCAGTTGGACAAAATGTTGAACCAGGCATAGAGCGCCGGGATGATTGAGAGTCCCATGATTATGACCAGAGCCACCACATTGGTGGACAATCTCTTTAGATCGGAGAGAAACACTCGAAATATCTGTCTCATTTCTCTTCCCCCTTTCGTTCCTTCCATCCGTCGAGGCGCTCTGTTGCCGCTATCACCCGCTCCTCCACATCATCGAAATCCAATAGGGAATCAAATCCATCCCGATTCCCGTTGATCTCATTTATTTTTTCCTGCAGATTGTAATCCGCGTACTCAACCATGATCAGATAGACGGCAATCACAAAGAGACTCACAATCCAAAGCACCAGAAAGATGGGTTTGGAACTGTCGGTGATAAACAGTAACGCAAGAAAAATCAAAGGGATAATCCACAGAAGGCGAATTCCCACCTTGATTTTTTTCTGGTTGCTTTCATGCTGCTGTCTCTCATATTCCATAAGGCGATCATACATTTGCTGAACATCTTTTTTCTGCTTCATTCCGTCTCCTCCTACAACATCTTCGTGTCTTCCATTCGTTTCTCAATGAAATGATTCACCTTGATGAACGGAATTCGAATCACAAGTCCCACCGCCAGCGCTGCCACGCAGAATAACCCCAACTGTACCAGGCACAAACTGAACTTATTCTGGTACATTCCTCCGATACATTCCCTCATGGCGTCGATTGCATACGGGAACGGGAAGAAAATATACACCGCCCGGAAAAATCTCGGAAGGGCTTCAATGGGGAAGGTTCCTCCGGACCCGGCAATCTGGATTACCATGACCACAACCGCAAGGGCCTTGCCTATATCCCCAAAGGCGATGGTCAGCGCGTAAATAAGCAGGGAAAAGGTCAGGCTGGTAAACGCAGCCGCCAGCCAGAACAAAAACGGATGCAGACACTGTATCCGAAACAGGAAGAGATTTCCCAGCACAATCACAAGGGTCTGAATCTGTGATAGCAGGAAAAACAGCAGATATCGTCCGAAGAACAGTTCGTGTGCCCTCACATTCGCCAGACCGGCGGTATCCGCGTGAACCTTGATCAGGGAGACCAGAATTGTCATCCCCACCCAGATGGCAAGCGTGGTGTAAAAAGGCGCTACCCCGGAGCCGTAATTGGCGATTTCATAGATATAATTCTCCTCCACCTGCACCGGTTCGGAGAAGAAATTGCCGAGGGTTTCCGGGTCTTCTGCCAGCAGATTCAAAATAATCTGCAGCTGTTCCTCCGCCGATGCATCGTGGAGTTCCTCCAAGACCCGGGACAGTTTTGCGCTGGTATTTTCGATTACCGTCTGCAATTCTCCCAAGGTAATGTTGGCGGCATCCAGGGTGGTATCCAGCCCTGTCAGGATATCTCCCACTCCACCCGCCGTGGTGCCAAGCGCATTGAGCATCCGCCCGGTGGCATCCAGAGTGTCCTCCATGCTCTCCATTAGGTTGTTGATCTGGGGAACAATCTGATTGTTGTACATATCGTTCACGGAGGCGATGGTCTGCTGATAACCTGCGAGAGAATTCTGCACGGCTTTTATGCTCTCCGCCGTGGCGGATCTCACCGTCTGGGCATCCACAACAGGCATTGCAGCCAACGCATCTTGAGCCTTTTCGATGGCGTCCACCGTCCCGGAGGAGAGGGAGGGATTTGCTTTCAAATCCTCCAATTCATCGTCCAGCGCCTTCATATCCTCCTGGATAGTCGCAATATCCGTGGCCAGAGTCTGTGCGTCCGTCTCCAACTGCGCATCCGCAATTTTCCGGGAAATGTTCCCGATGGAGGTCTCGATGTTGGTGAGAGAAGTGCTCACCTGGGCGCTGAACTGGTTGAAGGAGAGCTGATTTGCCGCAAGTACCTCCCTGCCGTCATCCACCTTGGATACCCCGTCCGCAATCTTGGCCTGGCCATCCCCGATTTTATCCACGGCATCCTCCGTCACCGCTCCCAGATATTCGTTTCCCTCCACAAAGTGGGAAATCATATCATCATATTGCAGGAGATCTTCGTTGACTTTTTCCAGTTTCCCGATAAACTCGGCCACCGCGTCCTCGTCCTCCAGCTCCTCGGACAATCCGTTTGCCTCGGTGAAAATCTGCTCGGTGACCACCTTGATAAACTGCCGGTTGATGCTTCCCTGCACCGTTCCCACGGCGGTATCCGTAATTTTGGTGGCAACCGCATTTTTCTTGCCGTTGACATAATATGTGATGTGGGGATTCTCGATATTCTCCATCACCCCGTGGTACATGCTGTAGGTGAAGTCCTTCGCAATCACCAGAGCCGCATAATACTGTCCGCTTCTGACGCCTTCTACCGCTTCCTCCTCATCCACAAACACCCAGCCAATGCTGTCCTTTCCCCGGAGTTCCTCCACCACATCCGCGCCCATGTTGAGTTTCTCGCCCTTTTCATTGGTCCACCCCTCGTCCATGTTCGCCACGGCAATATGAATATTCTTTGTGTTACCGTATGGATCCCAGTTAGAATAGATATTGAACCAGGCATAAAGTGCCGGTAATAGACATAGACCGATAGCCACAACCAATGCGAAAAAGTTTGTGGCCAGTCCTTTCAAATCACGTTTGAAAATCGTAATGATATTTCTCATATGTATTATACTCCCTTTCGCTTCATTTATCTATCTTGTTCTTCTCGGAAAATCTCCAAAATCTCCCCCACGAAATAGAGGGAACCGAAAGCCACCGTCCGCTCCCCCCGGGGCAGATGCCCCAGGAAGTTCCGGGGATTATCGCACGTCTTCGCCTCCACTCCCCGGGTCCGGATAAACGCAGCCAGCTGCTCCCCTTGCAAGGCTCTGCTGCTCTCCGGGGTATAAGTGGTAAAATCCAACGCCAGAGGAAGGAGTTCTCCGATCATATCCGGATAATCCTTGTCTGCCATCACCGCCATGAAAAAGTGGAATTTTGCTCCAGGATAAAGTTGTCGGAGACTCCGGGCAAGCGCCGCAACTCCGTGAGCGTTGTGGGCCCCGTCCACCATGAAAAAGGGGTCCTCCTGTATCAGCTCCATGCGCCCCATCCATCCGGTTTTTGCGAGAACCGGCAACAATTCCCCGGCATTGGGATAGAGTCTCCGCACAGTAGCCAGGGCACAGGCCGCATTTTCCCACTGGTGCACGCCCAGGAGACGCAAGTTGATCCCGGCGATTTCCCGGATTTGTTCGTCGGTGACCACCCAAAAATCCTGTCGGTTCCCGTTCACTTTTTCATAGTGGGACCACAGGATTTCAAGGGCCTCTGCCTCCTGCCGCTGTGAGATGACAGGACATCCTCTCTTCATAATTCCGGCCTTTTCCTCTGCGATTTCCTCCAGGGTCTCCCCCAGAATCGCCGTGTGATCCAAACCAATCTTTGTGATTACTGCCGCGCCGGGAGTTCCGATTGCATTGGTGGAATCCAGTCTGCCGCCAAGCCCGGTCTCGATTACCATGACACTGCATTGCTGTTCCCGGAAGTAAATCAAGGCCATGGCGAGGCAGTAATCGAACATGGTGGGCGCAATGGGGAACTCAGTCTCCAACAATTGGGATCCGATTCTTGTCACGTCCTCCCTGCCGATCATCCTGCGGTTCACCATAATTCTCTCTTCAAAATCGATCAGGTGCGGGGAAGTAAAGGTGCCCACCTTCTCCCCCAGCGCCATAAGACAATCGGTCAAAAAGGCGCAGGTTGATCCTTTTCCGTTGGTTCCCGCCACATGGATAAAAGGAATCCCCCGCTCCGGGTGCCCCAGGGTGTCCAGCATTGCCGCGGTCACTTCCACCCCCGGCTGATTGCCGAACCGCCTGGCATTATTTATTTCGTCATATACTTTTTCATAGGAATACATCATAGCCGTATTATATCCCTTTTGGGCCAAAAGAAAAAGAGCAGTATTTCTACCGCTCCCAAATACTGTATTGTCTTGTCATTTGCAGCGGCATATTGCCTGTGTAGCCATAGCTTACACTGCGATAATGATGCCGCCGTCGTTGGCGTACATGCTGGAAACCCCGGCAGTGTTCACCACCACAATTCTCTTGAAATGCGCCAGCTTCTCGATGGTGTCCTTCACAAATTGTGCCCGCTCCGGGCAATTGCAGTGGGAGATTGCAAGAATCTTGTGCTCGCAATCCTTGGTCTTTTTCAGCATATCCTCAATCATCTTGGAAAGTGCCTTCTTCATTCCTCTTGCCTGGCCCAACTGCTGAATGGTTCCCTCATCGGTGGACCCCATAACCGGCTTGATATTGAGGGTATTGGCCACAAACGCCTTCAGATTACTGAGTCTTCCGGCTTTGCGAAGCGTCTCCAGGGTCTCCAGCACGAAGAAGGTGTTCATGGACGCGATGTAATCCTCCACTTCGCGTACAACCTCCTCAAAGGATTTGCTCTGTTCCTCCAGTTCCTGTACTTTCATTCCAATCAGCGTCTCCCCGATGGATGCAGACTTGGAGTTGAACACGTAAATCTGCTTCTTGCTATCCCCGTGCTCCTCCTTGTACAGATTGGCGCCCAGCACGGCACTGTTGTAGGAACCGCTGAGCTTTCCGGACAGTGTGACCACATACACGTGTTCCGCCTCCCCCTCGTAGGTCTCCATATAGCTCTCCGGGGACGGGCACGCGGATTTGGGTCCCTTGAGGCTCTCCTTCACCCTGCGCAAAAAATCCAACTGGTTGAATGTTTCGTCATCCCTGATGTGCACTCCGTCAATCTCAAGCTCCAAAGGTACACTGCAAAAATGGTCATCCTTCTTCAGATCCTCCGGCAATTCACCGCAGCTGTCAATCACAATTTTGTACATAGATTTTCCTCTTTTCAAAAAACAAAGTTTATAAAACTTTCATAAAAGTTTTCTTTTTCTTTAACACAAGTTATCGTTTTCTCTCAAATGTAGTTTTAAAAACTACATTCATGCGTATACTATACCACGATTGTATTCATTTGAAAAGAGTTTTTTCCATTTTTCTTTCCTAAATCCGGAAAAAGCTACAGACAGCATCCTTCAGCGCCTGCATATCAGCAGTTCCCATCAGTTCCCGGGCGGAGTGCATGGCAAGTATAGGCACTCCCAAATCCACGGTCTTGATCGGCATCAACGTGGATGCGATTGCTCCCAGCGTTCCTCCCCCTCGCACGTCAGAGCGATTCACAAATCTCTGGTAGGGAATGTGGTTAGAATCACAAATCTGGCAGAGGATTGCAATGGCTTCCGCGTCCGTGGCGTAGGACTGGGAGCAGGCTTCCTTGATGCAGAATCCGCTTCCCATCGCCGGATGATTGGTGATGTC
Organism: Lachnospiraceae bacterium; assembly: GCA_029008875.1. Lineage (GTDB taxonomy): Bacteria > Bacillota > Clostridia > Lachnospirales > Lachnospiraceae > Roseburia. The sequence goes on from JAQXJP010000035.1 coordinate 58,865, forward strand.
CATCTTGCCCTGCTTGTTGGGATGAAGGGCATGAGCCACATCCACGGACAGAAGCATGGCATCGTAGAGGGTTCGCTCCACCTGCTCGTCACTTGCCCCCAAATTAGTCAGAATTCTGCGGCACATGTCGTGGAGCAAAATGGAGGCTGCCCCCTGTTTGCTGCCGCTGCCTACCTCCTCATGGTCAAAAAGAGCAATCAGGTTGATGCCCTTCTCCCGCTCCCCGTCTATAATTGCGGACAGCAATGCGGAGACTGAGGTCTGATTGTCCAGTCGGGGAGCGGACAGCATGGACTGCCTTACTCCTACCAGGCAGGGCTCCTCAAATACGTAGGTGTTCAATTCGAAATCCAGGATATCCTCCTTGTTCACTCCCAGTTCTTCCCCCATGAAGTTCAGGAAATAATCTACAGTCTTCTCCTCCTTGGGGAGCGCGTCCAAGATCGGCATCAAATCGACCTGCTTGTTCACTTCCACCCCGCTGTTCACATCCCGGTTCATGTGGATTGCCAGATTGGGAATGACCATCACCGGGCGCTTGGAGCAATAAAGTTTACTCTCCGGTAAAAAGGCATCCTTGCCTCTGCAGACTACGCGCCCCGCCACTCCCAGGGGGCGGTCCAGCCATGTGTTCAAAATCGGGCCACCATACACCTCCAGGTTCACCTGGGCATATTGGTTGGTCTGAAAATCCGGGTTAGGTTTGATGCGCAGGCAGGGGTAATCCGTGTGGGCTGCCGCCATGCGAAGCATCCCCTCCGCCGCATTTTTCCTGCCCACGGTCCAGGCAAAAAGTGTGGTGCCATGGTGGTTCCACACATATTTCCCCCCGGGTGTCAGATTCCACGCCTCGTTATACCCCAGGGGAGTAAAACCGGCCTCCTCCAATCTCCTCTGCGCCGCCTCCACGCAGGAGAAGGGGGACTGGCTCTGCTTTAGCAATTCCAATAAATGCTCTGTCTCTGTCCTGTTCTTCATAGTTCACGCCTCCATTTTCGTCATATCATTATGTCCGTCACAGCTATACGTTCGCCCTTTGTTATCTTTGTCCCGGACTTTTTGCCTCGAGTTCTCTTTTATCATTATACCCGAAATGTCAACCTTACTTGACCCCATTCCTCTATATCGGTAAAATATACTTATGGGAGGGCATGAGATGATTGCTTTGGAATTGACAAACGTAAAGGATTTTATGAACACCTTGCTGAAAAGCGACACTTTTGATCATTTTTTGTTGCAGGAGGCAGTGATTACCGGTGCCGCATCCTATGTGATTGACGGTCATATCACCACAGGCTTCTATTCGGAGGAAGAAATGGAGGAGCAGGGCCTGACTGGCCTGTCCATGCTGCCCTTCTCCCAGCTTCGGGGAATTTGCTTTGATTTGATCAAAGGCAAAAAAGCCCCTGCTTCCTTCCGCTTCGTATTCCTGTTGTCCCCGGACAATCTGGCAAAGACTCTGATATCCCTGCAGAGTTCCTACACACCAAATGATCTGTCCGGAGTGTTTATCAACATCAAGTACCAGAATCAGCTCCTCACCCTGACCACCGGTGTATCCTACCGCATCTTCTCCACGGACAAGACTTTAGACCACGCATGGGATCAATTGGTCCTTCGATTTCTGGATCAGCGGGACATTCGCTACGAGGAGCTTGGATAGTCTGTGCTGTGCTTTTTTGCTTTACATTCCGAAAGTGTTATGCTATCCTAATTTTAGCTGTTTTAAGTAGCAGTAATATATTTGGAGGTACTTTCGATGAACAAAGGTACAGTAAAATGGTTCAACAACCAGAAGGGCTACGGATTTATTACCGGAGAGGACGGAAAGGATGTATTCGTACATTACTCCGGTCTTGAGATGGAAGGATTCAAGTCCTTGGAGGAAGGCGCTGCTGTTGAGTATGAGATCACAGAGGGCGAAAAGGGACCACAGGCAACAAATGTAGTCGTTGTGAAATAGTTGACATCGACAGACTAATCAAGTTTCTATGTACCTTTTTCTTTGTTAGAATTAGATATTGGATTCAGGGATTACAGGAGGGCTGTGAAAAATGAGCTATCATTTTTCGCGGCCCTTTTTGTTGCAGCCTCTATTTCACAAATTCCAGCATATGCTTACGGTACCATTTGGGAAGCAGCGTGCTCTGACAGCGTTCGTTCTCTCTGGCCTCAATTCCCATGCTGGCAAAGTACTGCTTCCACAGTTCCTCATACTCGTCCCTGGCTGCGAGGGAGGTCCACTCCTCCCCGGAGAGCTGTTCCAAAATATTCTCCCCCTCCACAAAAAATGCCCTGCGAAATGCCGGGTGCACCAGGGCGTACTTGTGTCTGGCATCGTAAATGATAAAGTTCTCATTGGGATAACGGTCCTCAAAGTGCTCTCTCATGGATTGGATTACATCGCACTTGGGCTCGATCTCTGAAAACAGGAAACCGCCCACATCCCGAAAACGCAAAAAGCCCATAAACTTCTCGCTCTCGTTGGACACCTTGCGACTCAATTCCATCACCCGAATCACATAGGGATCCGCCAGACATTCCCACACTCTGCTCCCCTTGGAGAACGCCCGGACCAGATAGCCCAGCACCACTGTGGCACGGTCCTCGTCATAGTGACAGAGGGCGCCAAATACCGTGCGGTAAACCGCAAACCCCAATTTACTTTGGATGGTCTGCACGGTCTTGTTGGCCTTGTCCCCGTCGGTGTCCACCTTCACCTCCCGGGCAAACAGGAGGTAGTTACCCCCCTCGCCGATGGAGATGGATATGGAATCCGTGTATTCCCCCATCTGCTTCTTGAGTACAAAGGCGTCATAGATTGCGGTGAATATTCCATCCATACTGTTCTCGCACCGCAAAACAATCTGCTCACTCATCCCATTCCCTCCTTGCACTGCATATCCCAGATGGTCAGCTGCTCATAGGTCTGTTGATTCCCGTCCGACAGCAGCATCTGATGCGGTCTCTCGTTGTAGATCAGATGGTTGGTGATGTAGTTCTCCTCCATCTTGGTATGATACATCATCCTGCCGGAACATGTGATGAAATACAATGCCCGCTTCATCACCACCCCCATGCGCTTGATATCCGCGAAATCCAGTCTGGCGTGCTTCCTGGCGGCGAGAATCCGCTTTGCGCTCTTGGTCCCAATCCCCGGGACCCTAAGAAGCGTATAGTAGTCAGCCTTGTTGATCTCCACCGGAAATTCCTCCAGATGGTGCACCGCCCAATTGCATTTGGGGTCAATCAGTTCATGGAAATTGGGATGCCGCTCCGACAGCAGTTCGTCCGCGGAAAACCCGTAGAACCGCAGCAGAAAATCTGCCTGATACAGTCGGTGTTCCCGCAACAGCTGCGGCCCCTGAACAGTACTCGGAAGGGCCTCATCCTGATTCACATTGATGAATGCCGAGTAAAACACCCGCTTCATGTCAAATCGCTGATAGAGAGCCTCTGTCACGGAGATAATCTGGTAATCTGTCTCCGGTGTGGCCCCTATAATCATCTGGGTACTCTGACCCGCGGGCACAAAGTACCGTGAGGGATTCTGCAGGTGGGTGCCACGGTTGGTCATCTGCCCGCAGTCCTTCCCCGGCGTCAGTTTCCAGCACTCCTCCGCCACTCTGCCGGCGGCGGAATTCTCCGGGTTCCCAATCCTCGCCTTCTTGCAATCCTCCAACCTCTCCGCACTGGCAGAAATCTCCGCCATCTGCTCATAGTATGTCTTCTCATCCACACAGACCCTCGCCTGCATGCTGTCCACTCCGTGGTAGGCTCTGCTCTCACGGATGCCCTCCTGAATCTGACGCATGGGCCGAAGAATATTCTTGCGCGCCTTGTTGGGGGCAATCTGTCTCAGCCCGTCCGCCGTGGGGAGTTCCAGATTCACGCTCATTCGGTCACAGAGATACCCCACCTGCTCAATCACTTCCGGGGAGGCTCCCGGGATTCCCTTGATGTGAATGTAACCGTTGAAATGGTACTTGGACCGCAGAAGATACAGCACCTCATACATGAGCCCCATAGTAAAATCCGGGGATTGTACAATCCCGGAGCTCAAGAAAAGCCCCTCGATATAATTGCGGCGATAAAACTGCATGGTCAGGGAGCACACCTCCTCCGGTGTGAAGGCAGTGCGCACCACATCGTTGGAGCAGCGGTTCACGCAATACTTGCAATCGTAGATACACTCGTTAGTCAGCAAAATCTTGAGCAGGGAGATACAACGCCCATCGGAGGTGAAGGCGTGGCAGATTCCGGTCTCATAGGCATTGCCCATATGCACACCGTCCCCCCTGCGCCCCACGCCGCTGGAGGTGCACGCCACATCATACTTGGCAGCATCCGACAAAATCTTCAATTTATCCATCATATCCATATCCGTGATAATTGCAGACATATTCCCTCCCGGATCCCCACCGGAATCTCTCCGGTCTCCCGCTTCTGCCTCAAAAAAAACGAGGACAGAACGTTTGTTCTATCCTCATTATAACATCCGAACATATGTTTGGCAATCAAATTTTACAATAAACTTCCTTGGAATTAAGCCTCTTCCAGCTGACGGTACAATTTTGCCTTCAGCTCACGGATATATTCCAGGGCCTCTGACATGGGCACGCTCTCCTGCACGGATTTATCCCTGGTTGTAATCTCCACCACATTCTCCTTCAGGTTTCTCGGGCTGACAACCACACGGATGGGCGCGCCGATCAAATCCGCATCGGAGAACATGGCACCCGGGCGAACATCTCTGTCATCGTAGATCACATCCTCCCCGGCGCGCTGCAATTTTTCGTACAACTCATCCCCGGCCTTTTTCGCCTCCGGATCATCCGCACGAATTACACAGAGCTCGATCTCCCACGGTGCGATGGAGATTGGCCAGATTGGGCCGTACTCGTCATGGTGTGCCTCACAGATGGATGCGGCAAGACGTCCCACACCGATTCCGTAGCATCCCATGATGGGATACTGCTGCTGACCGTTCTCATCCACATAGGTCATGTTCATGCTCTTGGTATACTTGGTTCCCAGCTGGAAAATATTGCCAACCTCAATGCCGCGCTTGATGGTGATTGCCTTCTTGCCACAGCATGGGCACACACTTCCCTCCTTAACCTTGGCGATGTCCACGTAGGTGACATCCTTCACATCCCGCTCCAGATTCAATCCGGTCACATGGAAGCCCTCCTTGTTGGCGCCTGCCACAAGGCTCCCAATTCCCTTCAGAGTCACATCCACATAGACTTCCACTTCCCCGGAGATGCCGCAGGGTCCGATGTATCCCGCCACAAGGGGATCCTCCTCGGTGATGTCCGCAACGTGAATTTCTTCGCCCACCAGATTGCGCAGCTTGGTCTCGTTAATCTCATAATCTCCGCGGACAAAGGCAACCACAAACTTGTCATCCGCATTTTTCTGGTATACAACGGCCTTGCAGGACTTCTCCACGTCGCTCTTCAGGAATGCGCATACCTCCTCGATGGTCTTGCAGTTTGGCGTCTCCACGTATGTGAGCTCCGCCATCTCCCCGGCGTCCTCATTCACCATCTTGTTCTCTGCCGCTTCCATGTTGGCCCGGTAGTCGCACTCCTGACAGATCACGATGCTGTCCTCCCCCACAGGGGTGAGAAGCATGTACTCGTGGGACAGATTTCCGCCCATCATGCCGGAATCGGAAGCCACGGTGATAACCTCCGGAACACCCGCTCTCTTGAAAATGCGATTGTATGCCTCGTAGCATACCTGATAATACTGTTCCAAATCCTCCTGGGAGGTGTGGAAGGAATATGCGTCCTTCATGGTGAACTCACGCACGCGAATCATTCCGGCGCGAGGTCTCGCCTCGTCGCGGAATTTCCGCTGTATCTGATAGATCATAAACGGATACTTGGTGTAGCTCTGGGCGTAATCCCGCACAAGATGCACCGCAGCCTCCTCGTGGGTCATTCCCAGCACCATGCGGGACTTGTTGCGGTCGGTAAAACGCAACAGCTCGCTTCCCACAGACTCGTACCGCCCGGACTCATCCCACAGATCTGCGGGAAGCACCACCGGGAACAGCACCTCCTGTCCGTCGATGGCATCCATCTCCTGACGGATGATTTCCTCGATTTTCTTGGTCACTCTGCGGAGCGTCGGAAACTCGGAAAAAATACCGTTTCCCACATACTTCATGTAACCGCCCCGAACCATCAGCGCATGGCTGTCGATGACGCAATCACCGGGTCTCTCCTTAAATCTTGTTCCAACCAAATTTGCAACTTTCATATGTTCCTCTTTTCCTCCTGATATGATAATGATAACTCTGTGCCTCGGGTGCTGCCTTTTCGGAAAAACAAAAAACGCCCAAAGCCACCTTCCATGACTTAGGGCGAATATATACATATCCGTGATACCACCTAAATTCAGCCTGCCTTGCGGCATAACTGCACTCTGCTCAGCCGACGTTGTCGATTGATCGTCCATGATAACGGGAACATCCGATACAGGTTCATCCCTGTACTGCTCGCAGGTAGGTTCAGCACGCATCCGCCGAGAGCTTGCACCCACCGCTCTCTCTCTGAAGACTTGCTCATGCTTACTATTCTGTTCAACGCATTCAAAAACATTTTACATAATCCGGGGAAAAAGTCAAGACATCTCCCTCACTTCTTTGCAATTTTCTCCGCATCCCCGCCGGATTTTTCATATCTTTTTCCACATGGGTATGATATCATCTAGGTAGTTTTCCGAGAAAGCAACGGACGACACAATCATAGAAAGAGGTACAGGATAACGATATGGCACAGATCATCGAGATTACGGATTTTCACACACCGGAATTGGCGGTCTACAAAAGTCTCACGGAAAATCAATTGCGCACCTATTTTGAGCCCAACGGAGGACTCTTCGTGGCGGAGAGCCCCAAAGTCATCTGCCGGGCACTGGATGCGGGCTACGAGCCCATCTCCTTTTTGGCGGAGCAGACCCATATGGACCGGGAGATTCTGGAGCTTACCGCCCGCTGTGGGGATGTCCCCGTCTACACCGCCTCACACGAACTGTTTATGACCCTCACCGGCTTCGCCCTGACCCGCGGGGCACTGTGCGCCATGAGAAGAAGACCCCTTCCCTCACCGGAAGAATTATGTCAGAATGCACGCCGGATTGCCATTCTGGAAAATGTGGTCAATCCCACCAACGTGGGAGCAATTTTCCGTTCCGCCGCCGCCCTTGGCATGGATGCGGTGCTTCTCACCCCAGGCTGCAGCGATCCCCTATATCGCCGCGCGACAAGAGTTTCCATGGGTACCGTGTTCCAGATTCCCTGGACCTACCTGACAAAGGCATGGCCCTCAGAGGGCTTGACCCAGCTTCATGAACTGGGCTTTTGCACTGCTGCCATGGCCCTTTGCAACGATTCCGTCTCCATCGCAGACCCGGCATTATCCCAAGTGAAAAAGCTCGCCATCATTCTCGGCACCGAGGGGGACGGCCTCTCTGCAAAAACCATAGCGGACTGCGATTACACCGTCAAAATTCCCATGAGTGGCGGCGTGGATTCCCTGAATGTGGCGGCCGCCAGCGCTGTCGCCTTCTGGCAGCTCAGTCTCCACTGACCCCATATCCCCACAGATTCCGGGTCTGTTTCATGATGGTGCCCAACTCCCATTTCTCTTTGGTGTTTTGAGGGCTGTTTGGATCCCGGATCTCAATCATGCCGTCCCGATCCATCCCGCACAGCACAATATAGTGACCGTTTGCGGTAAAGTCCCCCGGCCCCACCACACAGATGATGGGATGATTGTCCTGCAACTGCTGCAGGATGTGCTCCTCATCAAAGGGTACTGCGTTCACCGTCAGCCCCATTTCCTCCGCCAGTTCCTCCATCATACTCCAGGAGGTTCCGCTGCCTTCCACATAATACCCCTCCGCCACCGCGCGCCGCGCAACCGTATAAGGATTCTGGGAGGTATCCCCCGTCAATCCGCAGTACACCATTGCCAGGCAGGTGGGTCCGCACCCGGTTACCGCGATGAAATCATTTCCGTACAATTCGTATCCCCAGCGTTTATCCCACTGCAAAAAAAGCGGAATCTCCCCCTTCTTTACCTCCTTTTTCACAGAGATGTCCTCCGGATTTCCCCTGTAATCCCCATAGCCCAGCACAAAGTCCCTGGCTTCTTCGTTCCGCTCATAGAGTTCTACGAGACTCTCTGGATATGCCACGCCATCAATGCTGCCGGTCAACTGCAGTTCCAGTGCGTCCTTTTCGCTTCCCAGGTACCGGCCAAGCAAAAACACCGCCAGAACCGCCAACACCGCCGGCATAGTCAGGATCACGCTTCGGATTCTGCGCTTCCTCCTTCTTACGATTTTTCTTCTTGCCGCTTCATTTCTCTTTGCCACTTCTTCACTCATAAAAAAAGCCTCCTACGTCCATGGGTATTATCCCATAAACACTAGAAGACTTCTTTAAATCCGTCGTAAGAAAATATTATGAATTTCGAAAGATTTTCTCTTTTAATCCCGGGACTCAATCACCAGCAAAATCCCGTTGGAAAAATTGATATGAGCCACGTCCGCCACAATCTCATTGCTGATTCCCAGGGAATTGAATCCTGTGAGCGGATATCCGTTCAGTTCGTACTTAAATCCCTCCAGAGTCAGATTCTCCACCACCTCGGAGTAGGGAATCAGGGACACATATTTCCCGAACTGGGATTCCTTCTCCATGGAGATAGGGCCATTCACCATCCGAATCCGGTTGTGGGCATCCACCATTTCCATGGTGATTTCCTCCTCCAAGCCGATTCCCAGAAGAGATATGTTGGCCAGCACATGATCCAGACGAGTTCCGGTGGTCCCCACCAGCACAATGTGGTCAAACCCGCGGCTGATGGCATCCCGGATGGCATGCTCCGTGTCGGTGTCATCCTTCTCCGGGGTCAGCTCCACCAGCTCCACCCGGCCGCTCCTCTTGAAGTAGGACAATGCCTCCTCACACACAGAATCAAAATCTCCCACGATAATATCCGGAGTCAGATGATGGCGATATAATGCTTCCATCCCGGCATCCGCCGCGTAAATCACATCAAACCCATCATTCTTAATCATGCTGCACACTTGGTTATCGTCCAGTATTCCGCCGCTCACAATCAAAGCTCTCATATTTTTCCCCGTCACTTTCACACAAATGTCCGTGTCCGTCATGGGCACACTACACCTGATTCATCCTGTCCAAAAAAGCATGGACATTCTCCTGAATGTCCCCCTGAAAAACAGCGCTCCCCGCCACGATGATATTGGCCCCCGCATCCAAGAGCCGGTTCACATTGTCCGTGGTCACGCCTCCGTCCACCTCGATATCCGCTTTCCAGCCGTTCTTGACCAGCAGTCTCTTCAACTCCGCCACCTTATCGATGGTGTAGGGAATCAGCTTCTGCCCACCAAACCCCGGATTCACGGTCATAATCAGCACCATATCCACCTGGGATAACACGTGGCGAATCATCTCGATGGGTGTGGAGGGATTGAGTGCAACCCCCGCCAACAGGCCCCTTTCCTTGATTGCCTGGATGGTGCGGTCCAAGTGCTTGCAGGCCTCCGCATGCACCGTGATAATATCTGCCCCCGCCTCCGCGAAGTCCTCGATATATCGAATAGGTTCCTCGATCATCAGATGCACATCAAACATGCGGTCCGTGCACCCGCGGATGGATTTCATCACCGGCATTCCAAAGGAGATGCTGGGCACAAAACTGCCGTCCATCACATCAATGTGGACATACTGCGCGCCCGCCTCATCCAGCAGGCGAATCTGCTCCCCCAATTTCGAGAAATCAGCGGATAAAATTGACGGTGATAAGCACTTCATAGTGGCCTCCTAATATTTGCGGATATTCTTCATTTCCTCGTATATCAAAACATAGTTGCGGTAGCGTTCCTGACTGATTCTGCCCTCCGCCAAAGCCTCCTTGACCCCACAGTCCGGCTCGCTGATGTGACTGCAACCCTGAAATCTGCAGTAGGGCTCAAAGGGGACAAACTCCGGATAGCATCTCCACAGATCCTCCTTCTCCATTCCCGGAACATCCAGGGAGGAAAATCCGGGGGTGTCCACGATAAAAGAATCCTCCGAAATTGGGATAATCTCGGAATGGCGCGTGGTATTTTTTCCCCGTTCAATCTTGGCGCTGATGGTTCCCGTCTCCATCCTCACATTGCTCTGGAGTGCATTGATCAGAGAGGATTTCCCCACGCCGGAGGGTCCTGCCACCGTGGTGGTCTTCCCCTTCAGCGCCGCCTTCAGCTCCTCCAGATGAATTTGCTTTTTGGCGCTGGTAAAAATCACAGGATAGCCGGCAGCCTCATACACGGATGCCAGACTCCTCTGTTCCTCCTCCCCCACCAGATCGCACTTGTTAAAGCAGATGGTCACCGGAAGGTTCTGGAATTCCATCATGCACAGGAAACGGTCCAACAGGTTGAAGTTGGGCTCCGGCTTTGTAGCGGCAAACACCACAAGAGCCATATCTACATTGGCAACTGCGGGGCGAATCAGCTCCATCCTGCGGGGCAGAAGTTCCTCCACGTTGCCCTTCTTGTTCTCCTCGTCAATCACGGCAATCTCCACGTCATCCCCCACCAGAGGCTTGCGCTTTTGTCTGCGGAATGCGCCCTTTGCCTTACATTCATAGATCCCGGCTCCCGCCACATAGACGTAGTAGAAGCCGGAGATTCCTTTCATTATCTTTCCCTTCATATGAGTTACTGCTTTGTAAAGTTGACGGTATCCGTCCTCTCGTAGTCGCTGTCAAGCAGAACATCCGAGCTGGTGGTATTGCCCTCCCCATCGGTTACGGTCACCGTCTTGTACCAGGTCACTTTGATTTTTCCGGTGGAAGATCCGGTAATTCCGGATTTGGAAATGGTGTATTTCTGTCCGCCGGTCACCGGTGTCTTGTTCCAGCTGGTAATTACATTTCCGTTGGCATCGGAAAGGGTGATGTCCGCCTTTGTGGCATCCGCCGGAACGGTAAGTTCGTAGCTGCAGCTGTAGTAAACCGTGGCCGGGCCCTTGCTGATTACCAGAGATACTCCTGTTCCGTTGGCAACGGTCTTGCCGCCCTCCACACTCTGCTTGAGAACGATTCCCTTTGCGATGGTATCGTGGTACTCTTCCGTAATTCCGGATACCACAAGCCCTGCCGCCGCGATCTCACTCTGGGCAGTAGCGGATTCTTTTCCCACAACGCTGGGAACAACTGTGGATTTCACACCCTGGCTGATGACAAGCTTCACCTTGGCACCCTCTGTCAGGGTACTTCCTGCTGTAGGGTTCTGGGAGATGACAGATCCGGCAGCCACCGTGTCACTGTATTCGTAGGATTTTTCGATGGATAACTTCAGCGCATCCAACGCCTTCGCCGCATCCGCCTCCGTTGCGCCCACAACGCCCGGGACGGTTACCACCTTCTCCTTGACTGCACAGGCAACCGTAACCTTTACGGAGGTGCCTTTTTCCACCATCGTGCCCTCCTCAATATCCTGGGAGAGAATGGTGCCTTCCTTGCGGTCGGATTCCACCAGCTCGGATACAAACAGGGTTAATCCCATCTTATCCAGCGCTTCCTGCGCCTCCTCCTGTTCCAACCCAATCAGGGTGATCATCTTGACTTCCGTCTCCTCCGTCTCGGTTTCCGTCACAAGCTGTGTTTCCGTCTGTGTCTGAGTCTGAGTCTCGGTATTGTCCTTGTTTTTCTTTCCGAATTTGAATACACCAAACAGACTCAAGATAAAGAAGATGATGACAATCACGATGATTACGGCCACCACAATGCCCATGATGGTCACCACTTTGTCCATCTTGGGATTCAGGATTCCGTCGTCCTCATCCTCCTCGTCCTCTTCCTCCTCATCATCCGCGAAGAAACGTCTTTTTGTCGGAGCAGCATCCTCCTCGACCTCGCTGTCGTCCTCCTCGCCGGGAGCGCTCTCCTCCAGTGTCTTATCCTTAATCTGCTGCAATTCGTCCTGGCTGATCACCTTCGTCTTCCCATTGTCCACAAGGGGAGCGATGACCACGAAATCCTCGTTGGGATTTACCAGCGCCTTGCGCAGGTCCGCCAGAAGTTCCGCCATGGACTGATAGCGCCGGTCCGGATTTTTCTGGGCACATTTCAATATGATTTTTTCCAAACTGATGGGAATATTCGGCGCATACTCTCTGGGGGAGCTCATCTCCTCCTGGAGATGCTGGATTGCCACTGCCACCGTTGTGTCCCCGTCGAAGGGAACCCGCCCGGTGACCATCTCATACATGACGATTCCCAGGGAGTAAATGTCGCTGCGATTGTCCACGAAACCATTTCTCGCCTGCTCCGGGGATGCGTAGTGAACGGACCCCATCACATCGGAGCTGATGGTGTTGGCGGAGGCCGCTCTGGCAATACCGAAATCGGTCACCTTCACCTTGCCCTCCGTGGAGATGATGATGTTCTGTGGCTTGATATCACGATGGATGATATTCTTGTTGTGAGCCACCTCGATTCCTCTTGCCACCTGAATGGCAATGCTGATTGCCTCCTTGAATGACAACTGTACTTTTTTCTCGATATATGTCTTGAGGGTAATTCCCTCCACGTATTCCATCACGATAAAATGAAGGCCTTCCTCGCTCCCTACATCGTAGATATTGACGATATTGGGGTGCTCCAGCCCTGCCGCAGACTGGGCTTCCGTGCGGAACTTCGTCACGAAGGTGCGGTCCTCGGAGAATTCCTGCTTCAGAACCTTGATAGCCACATAGCGGCCGAGAATATGGTCCATGGCTTTGTATACGTCGGACATTCCGCCTGCCCCGACCTTGCTTATGATTTCATAGCGATCTGCTAAATACATTCCTTCTGTTAACATGCCTTCACCTCGTCAGAAAATGGTCTAATAATAATGGCAGTGATGTTGTCCTTGCCACCATTTGTATTTGCTGTGCGGACTAATTCCAGTACCTGTTCATCCACATCCACGTGTTTTCGCATGATTTGCGAGATCACATCATCCTCAATCATATTGGATAAGCCGTCCGAGCAGAGCAACAGCTCATCCCGCTCTTCCAGCTCCACCTCGAAGAAATCCACCTCCACCGTGTCAAACACGCCGATGGCCCGGGTGATGATATTCTTCTTGGGATGCTTGCGGGCTTCGCGTTCGCCCACCTCGCCCATGCGGACCATTTCCTCCACCAGAGAGTGGTCTCTGGTAATCTGATGAAGTTTGTCAGACATCACATAGAGCCGGCTGTCCCCCACATTTGCCGCAATCAATTTGCGACCGATAATGGTGGCCACCACGATGGTGGTACCCATCCCGCTCTTGTCTGCATCCTCGCGAGCCTCTTCAATCAATATGGAATTTGCTTTTTGAATTGCCTCATTCAGAATTGTCACCGGCTCATCGGAACTGTTTCTGGAAACGGAGGCCACCACCCGCTCGATGGTATACCGAGAGGCATACTCACCGGCCTTGTGTCCGCCCATTCCGTCCGCCACGATGAACAGATTCGGAAGATTGCCTACCGGAGTTTCGGAAGCAAAGAAGTAATCCTGGTTCATCTCCCGCTTCACGCCGGTATCCGTCATGGAACACGATCTCATCCGCTTTTATTTCCTTTCTCTGTTACTGCAGAAAGTGTATGGTGGGAAATGCTTTTCCACCGTTCCACTATCCTCTAATGTTATCATATACGTATAAAAAATGCAATTTTACCCATTGGTATCGATATAGCGCTTGCGAAGTTGTCCGCAGGCCCCGTCAATATCCCGGCCCATCTCCCGCCGGACTGTGACCGGAATTCCCTTTTTTTCCAATTTGGCCTTGAAAGCCGCAATCACTTCCTGGTTGGATTGCACATAGCTTCTCTCCTTGATGGGATTCACCGGAATCAGGTTTACATGGCAGTTCATTCCGTGAATCAATGCCGCCAGCTCCTCCGCATCCCGGTTCGTATCGTTTACTCCTCCCACTAGGCTGTACTCGAAGGTCACTCTCCGACCGGTCCGGGAGAAATAGTATTTGCAGGCATCCACCACCTCATGGATCTCGTATTTGTTGGCAACCGGCATCAATTCCAACCGTTTTTGCTGGTTGGACGCGTGGAGGGACAGCGCCAATGTGATGGCCAGTTCCCTGTCCGCCAGTTCCCGCATTCTCGGGACAATTCCGCAGGTGGACACCGTCAGATTCCGCTGGCTGATGTTCAGCCCGTTTTCATCCGTCAACAATTCGATAAACTTCAGCAGATTGTCAAAATTGTCCAAGGGCTCACCCGTTCCCATGACCACCACGTTGGAGATGCGCTCGCCGATGTCCCGCCCGATTTTATAGATCTGGTCCAGCATTTCGGAGGGTGCAAGCCCCCGCACAAGTCCGTCCAGTGTGGAGGCGCAAAAGCGACAACCCATGCGGCAGCCCACCTGGGAGGAGATGCACACGGAATTTCCGTGCTTGTAGCGCATCAGAACACTCTCGATCACATTCCCGTCCTCCAGCGCGAAGAGGTACTTCCTGGTTCCATCCAGCTTCGAGATCTGCACCTCCTCCTTGCGCAGGCAGGTCAGATAGGCTGCGCTGGCCAGTTTTTCCCGCAACGCCTTGGAGATATTGGTCATCTCATCCCAGTTTTCAATCTGTTTTCCGTGAATCCACTGGTAAATCTGCTTGGCACGAAAGGGCTTCTCGCCCAATTCCGCCATAAAATCCGTGAGTTCTTCCAAATTCATGGATTTGATGTCAACCTTATCACTCATTTCCATTCCTCTTCATTTTCGCGATGAAAAATCCATCGTTTCCGCAATCCCCGGGGAACATTTGCTCCCTAGATACCAGGGTAAACTCCGGGTGCTCCTGCAAAAACCACTCCACATTTTCCTCGTTCTCCCCTGTGTGGATGGTGCAGGTACTGTACACCAGGGTCCCTCCCCTCTTTACATAACTGCACACGGTCCGCAGGATTTCACGCTGCAATTGCACCAGCTCCCCCTGCTTTTCCGGGGTCATCTTGTAACGGATGTCCGTCTTCTTGCCCATCACTCCAAGGCCGGAGCAGGGAAGGTCGCAGATCAGAATGTCCGCTTTTTCCACCGAGGCCTCATCAAAAACCGTGGCATCCCAACAGATTGCCTTCATGTTGGTCAATCCGTGGCGGGCGATATTCTCCTCCAACAGACCCACCTTGTAATCCGTCAAATCCCTTGCCTCCACCATTCCGGTGCCCCGCATCATTTCCGCAAGATGAGTGCTCTTCCCTCCCGGAGCCGCACAGACATCGATGATGTAATCCCCGGGCTTTGGGTCCGCGGTATGGGCCACCATCATGGAGGAGAGATCCTGTATGTAGAAATCTCCGGCCAGGAAGGATTCCAAACCGTTCAAAAAGTCAAACCCGCTCAATTCCAGCGCGTAGGGAAGCCGCATATTTCTCTTCACGGTCACTCCCTCCCCCTCCAGCTTGGTCACCAGTTCCTCGGTAGAAATCTGATTGAGGTTGGTTCGCACCGTGAGGGGATTTTGCTCCCCAAAAGCGTCCAGAATCCGCCTGGTCCTCTCCCTGCCGTAAGCCCGCTCCCACTGCTCCAAAATCCAGCGGGGCATGGAGTAGGTCACCTCCCAATTGGTCAGCAGATCCCGGTTCTCATCCGGCCAGACAATCTGCTCTCTCCCCCGGGCAATGTTGCGGAGCACTCCGTTCACAAACCCGGACAACTGGGAAAAACCACGCTTTTTTGCCAATTTTACCGCCTCGTTGCACACTGCGGAATCCGGCACGGAATCCATGTGGAGAAGCTGATACACCCCCATGCGGAGGATATTCCGAATCACCGGCTTTTGCTTTCTCACCGGCATCTTGGAAAATTGGTCGACCACGTAATCCAGCTCGATTTTCCGCTCGATGGTTCCCTCCGCAATGCGGGTCAAAAAGGATCTCTCCCTCTTTTCCAGATACTGGTATTTGTCCAACACATCGCGAATCACCAGATGGCTGTACTGCTGATTTTCCAGTACCTCCATCAGGATGTCCAGCGCGATGCCCCGGATATTCACAGAATCAGTCACGTCTTCTTCCTCCGGTCAGCAATATGATACGGAGCAGCTGCAGGATGGCGGAGGCTGCGCTGGCCACGTAGGTGAAGGCAGCCGACTTGAGAACCCTGCGGGTGTATACCAACTCCTGGGGCTGCAAAATTCTCTGTACCTCCAATTGCTTCAGGGCCCGGGAGGAGGCATTGAACTCCACCGGGAGGGTCACCAGATGAAACAGAACCGCAAAGGAGAAAAAGGCGATTCCCAGATCAATCAACAGCACCGACATATTGTTCTGAAACAGCAATCCGATGAGAATCAGCGGCCAGGCCAGGGTGGAGCCGAAGTTGGCCACCGGAACCAGCGTGCTTCTCAGGGTGATTGGGAAATATCCGTTGGCATGCTGCAATACATGCCCACACTCATGTGCCGCCACTCCAACCGCGGCAACGGATCTGGAATTGTACACGGAATCCGACAGGTTGACCGTCTTGGTCTTGGGATTATAGTGGTCCGTCAAATTCCCGGAAACATGTCGCACCTCAACGTCATAGATTCCCGCATTTTGCAGAATTGCCTGGGCCGCTTGGGCCCCGGTCATCCCGGACATGCTCTGATATTTTGAATATTTATTAAATGTAGAATTAACTCTTGCCGATGCAATCATGCAGATGATTGCACCGATCACAACCAACAGATAGGTGTAATCAAAATACATTACAATCGTACTCCTTCCTCCACGTGATATCCTCTCAAAAAGGCGTCACAAGCCATTCGCTTCTTCCCCTGGAGTTGCACCTCCAGAAGGGCAAGCACACCGTCCCCGGTCTTCACATAGATGGACTCCTTGGTCACCGCAACCACCGTTCCGGGCTCCTTCTCCTCTGCGTTTTCCGGGATATCCTCATCCTTCACAACCGCCGCTTTCCAGATTTTGAGCATCTTGGTGTCCAGAAAAGTGTATGCGCTGGGCCACGGGTTTAACCCTCGAATCAGACATTCAATCGCCTTCGCAGACTTGCTCCAGTCGATTTCCCCAAACTCCTTGGTAATCATGGAGGTGTGGGTTGCCACACTGTGGTCCTGGGGAATATACTGGGCCGTGCCGTCGGTAATCATTTCCATGGTCTCCACCAAAAGCTGTGCTCCCACTTTTGCCAGTTTATCAAACAGGCTTCCACCGGTCTCATCCTCCGCCAGCCGCACCTCCCGCTTGGCGATCATGTCCCCGGTATCCACGCCGATGTCCATGCGCATGGTGGTCACCCCGGTGATTTCCTCCCCGTTGATCACCGCCCACTGGATGGGCGCTGCCCCGCGGTACTTAGGCAGAAGGGAGGCGTGCACGTTGATACAGCCGTATTTCGCCATGTCCAGAATGGATTGGGGAAGAATCTGTCCGAAAGCCACCACAATAATTATATCAGGATTATATTTTCTTAAATATTCCACATTGTCCGCTTCCTTGATGCGCACCGGCTGGAACACCTCAATTCCATGTGCCAGGGCACACTCCTTCACGGGGGAACAGGCGATCTCGTTGCCTCTTCCCTTGGGTTTGTCCGGCTGAGTGACAACCAATACCACCTCATGCCCCGCTTCGATAATTGCCTCCAATGTCCCCACGGAAAAATCCGGGGTTCCCATAAATATTACACGCATCCTTACTCTCCATCCTCTTCATACTGCACATCGTGAAGTGCCCCGATCACATGCTCGGTATACATATGTCCGTCCAAATGATCCAGTTCATGGCAGATGCAGCGCGCCAGAAGCTCCGTCGCCTCGATTTCGCACTCCTCCATGTCCTCATCCAGGTAGCGCGCCTTCACATAGTTGGGTCTGGTAACCTGGCCGGCTTTTCCCGGAAGGCTCAGGCATCCCTCATCTCCGGTCTGTTCCCCGGAGGTCTCCAGAATCACCGGATTGATCATAACGATGGGGCCGTCCCCGCAGTCCATCACCACAAGTCTCTTCAAAATTCCAACCTGGGGAGCCGCAAGCCCCACGCCGTTCGCCTCATACATGGTCTCCAGCATGTCCTCGATGAGAATCTCCAGTTTCTCCGTCATCTCGGTGATCTCGCGACAGGTTTTCGCGAGCACCGGATCCCCCTGAATTCGAATATTTCTAAGTGCCATTTGTATCATCCTCCTTAAAAACCACTCATTGGGTTGAAATCAAATTGTATGTTAATGTCCCGATAGTTCGGATTTTGGGATATCCCCCGCTCAATCCCATCCTTGATTGCAATCAGCCTGGGATAATCCGACGTCTTCATGTAGATCACTCTGCGATACACATCGTTGACCTTGGAGATGGCCGCATCCGCAGGTCCGATCACCGCAACACCGCCGGTGGGATTTTGTTCCGGGCCAACGGCATCGGCCCGGGATTTTTCCTCCGAACCGGCGGCCCCGGCCCGGATTATTGTATCAATCTGTTCCCGCAGATATTCGGTGGCCCTTTTCAACACCTCATAATCCTCTGCGGTACACATGACCACCAGCATATTCCACACCGGCGGGTATCGAAGCATCTGCCGGTAGGCAATCTCCTCCTCGTAAAATGCCTCGTAGTCCTGATCCTTGGCGGTGGTAATCGCATAGTGTTCCGGAGAGTAGGTCTGAATCACTACCTCCCCGGGGCAATCTCCGCGCCCGGCTCTTCCCGCAGCCTGAGTCAGCAGTTGAAAGGTTCTCTCCGCCCCGTGATAGTCCCCTACGTGAAGGGAGGTGTCCGCCGCTAGGATTCCCATCAACGTTACATTTGCGAAGTCATGCCCCTTCACAATCATCTGGGTGCCGATCAGGATATCCGCCTCGCGGTTTCCGAAGGCCTGCAGGATGTTCTCATAGCTGTCCTTGCCTCTTGTGGTGTCGTAGTCCATGCGGAGAATGCGCGCCTTGGGGAAGCACGCCTGCACCATCTGCTCCACCTTCTGGGTTCCTGCCCGGTATCCGCTGATATACTTGGAACCGCACGCCGGACAAACCCGGGGCATGGGTTCCTCATAGCCACAGTAATGGCAGATCAGTTTCCCGTTGTTGTGCTGACTCAGGGAGATATCACAGTGGGGACACTTGATGACATTCCCGCAGGATCTGCAGGATACAATCCCCGCAACTCCACGTCGATTCAAAAAAAGCATAATCTGCTGCCCTTTTTCCAATCGGTCCGCCATCAATTCCTGAAGCCGCCCGCTTAAGATGGAGCGGTTTCCCTGTCGAAGCTCCTCCCGCAGATCCACAACCTCACAGTTGGGCAGCGCCTTCTCCTGCACACGGTTGCGCATCTCCAGCAACCGATAATTCCCCAATTTCGCCTGGTAGTAACTCTCCACGGACGGGGTCGCCGATCCCAACACCACGCTGGCTCCGTTCACCCGCGCCCTCTCTATGGCCACCTCCCTGGCATGATAGCGCGGAGCGGTCTCACTCTTATAGGATGCCTCATGTTCCTCGTCAATAATCACCAATCCCAAATTTGCGAAGGGAGTAAACAGTGCGGAACGAGGTCCGATCATAATATCAATATCCCCATTTTTTGCCCGCAGATACTGATCATAGCGTTCCCCCGCCGACAGCCTGGAATTCATGATGGATACCCGATCCTGAAACCGGTTTCGAAAACGCATCACCGTCTGGTAGGTGAGCGCAATCTCCGGAATCAGCACAATGGCTTGCTTGCCCTCTTCAATCACCCGGGCAATCAGCTCCATATACACTTCCGTCTTTCCGCTTCCGGTCACGCCTTTTAACAGGTAGGTTCCGTAAATGCCGTTTCTGCGGTCCTCCCAGACCGCATCCACCACCGCCTGCTGTTCCCGGTTGAGGGTCAGTTTGTATTCGCCCCGGGCGAGATGTCCCACCGGATCCCGGTATGTGGTGAAGGCTTCCACCTCAACGAGCCCACGCTCCTGCAATCCTTTGACCACGGAGGATGCCACGTGGAGTTTCTGGGTGACCACGGAGTAATCCAGCGCCTGCCTCTGTTCCAACAGTTCCCTCAGCAGCCGGGCCCTGGCAGCCTGATGCTTCTCTTCGCATAGGGCCAGTTGCCTTCTCGCCTCATCCTCCCGCACCGCCAGTCGAATCACCCGCTGTTCCACCTGCTTCGCCTTCTGCTTCACCGGCAGCACGGTTTTCAGCGCCTGGTTCATGGTGGAGCCATAGTTTCTGCGCATCCACGCGGCAAGGGCAATCAGCTGTGCCTCGATGGACACGCTGTTGTCCACCAACCCTGCGATGGGCTTAAGCTTGGTCACATCGTATTCTGCCCTATCCGTCAACTCCAACACATAGCCGGTGATTTCCCGATTTCCGAAAGGAATGCAAACTTGCATTCCCTCTGCAATTTTTCCCTCCAGTTCCTCCGGCACAAGATATTGAAAGGTCTTATCCAATTTTTCGATGGAAATATCTACAATAATATTGGCATAGATTGCCACATTCTCACCTCTGGCATCTAAAAAATAACGAAAATTCGCCATTCATATATTATATGTGATAATCCTTCCATTTACAAGAAAAAAGGAAACCGAGGGGACAGTATCACTGCCCCTCGATTTCCTTGATCATAAATTCATTTCCCTGTAACAAATAGGTGTGCTCACTGCCGCAATGGGGGCAGATTTTTCCGTGCTCCACCGTCCCGTATTCCTGCATGCAGTCCTCGCAGAATGTGATTGCCGGAATCTTCTCCACAATCAATTTTGCCTCCTGCATGTGTTGGGAGCGGTTCTTCACCGCCCACTTCCACACATCCTGCAAATAGGATTCGATCACGGTGGACACTTCACCCAACTGGAGAGTCACCGATTGAACCTCCGTCAAATCGTTCTCCTCTGCCACTTCCTCCACCATTTTGATTACATGAAACACAACGCCCAATTCATGCATAGGTCCCCTCGCTATTTTTTCTTCTTGGAAAACTTAATCTTGATAGCCTGCTTTGCACCGTTCGGAAGAATGTATTTCAACTTGTCTTCAGCCTTACGCATGGTGCTTGCCTCCGGAATATCCCTCTTCAAGTGAATGGCATCAAACTCACACTTGGTGGTGCAGATACCGCAACCCACACACTGATTCGGATCCACAATGGACGCGCCACAGCCGAGACATCTCGCTGTCTCCGCCTTCACCTGCTCCTCGGTAAAGCAAAGCTTGGAATCACGGAAGGACCGCTGATCCACGTCCGCTTTTCTACCCGGTATCTGACGCCCGGTATTGTCATAGTTTTCCACCAGAATATCGTTTTTGTCCAACTCCACATAGTAGTTCGGATCCCGGCCGATGGTAAGAGTAGATCCCGGTTGTACAAATCTGTGAATAGAGATTGCCGCCTGTTTTCCTGCTGCGATGGCATCGATTGCGAATTTCGGTCCGGTAAGCACATCACCACCCACAAAAATATCATCCACAGTTGTCTGGTAGGTCACTTTATCCGCAACCGGAGCCGGTCCGGCAAACTCCACATTCTCGTTCTGCAGCAGATCTCCCCAGACCGTCGCCTGCCCCACGGCAAGCAACACATTGCTGCACGGAATCGTCATGGTATCGTCCTCGTCGTACTGAGGATCAAATCGTCCCTGTTCATTCGTCACACGGGTACACTTCTTGAGCACGATGCCGGTAACCTTACCATTTTCGGTGAGAATTTCCTTGGGTCCCCAGCCGCCGTGGAAAATGATTCCTTCTGACTCTGCCGCTTCGATCTCCTCCGGAAGTGCAGGCATGATATCTCTGGTCTCGAGAGAAACCTGGAACACCTTCGGGGAATCACAGCGCACCGCGGTGCGGGATACATCGATTGCAACGTTTCCGCCGCCGATAACCACCGTATCTCCCTGCAGTTTATACTGCTCGTTGTCGGTCACTGTATGAAGGAAGTCCACACCGGTCATGACGCCCTGTGCATCCTCTCCGACGACGCCGACTCCTCGTCCGCCCTGGCACCCGATTGCCAGGTAGAATGCCTGATAACCCTGATTGCGAAGCTCTTGGATGGTGATATCCTTGCCCACTTCGACGCCGGTTCTAAATTCTACGCCCATCTCCCGGAGAATATCAATTTCAGCTGCCACGATATTCTTCTCCAACACAAAGGACGGAATTCCGTATACCACCATGCCTCCGAGCTTCTCATTCTTCTCGAAGATTGTGGGGCGGTATCCTTTTTCCGCCAGGTAGAATGCACAGGAGATACCTGCCGGGCCGCCGCCGATGATGGCGATTTTCTCGTCAAATTCGCCTTCCACCTTAGGAATCACCTTCTTGGGAATATACCTTGTCTCGGCATTCAAATCCTGCATGGCGATAAATTTCTTTACTTCATCGATGGCGATAGCCTCATCGATGGTTCCTCTGGTACACGCGTCCTCGCATCGGCGGTTACATACATGGCCGCAGATAGCCGGAAGCGGATTATTTTTCTTGATCAGCGCAAGGGCATCCTGATATCTTCCCTGGGCTGCCAGCTTTAAGTAGCCCTGCACCGCAATATGCGCCGGGCAGGCAGTCTTGCAGGGAGCGGTTCCCGTCTCATGGGTATTGATGCGATTCTTGTCCCGATAATCTTCAGTCCACATATGCGGGCCCCACTTCTGTTCGGAAGGAAGGGGCATCTGGGGATAGGTTACCTCTGAGCCGTCCTTCTTGCAGAGCTTTTGTCCCAGTGTCACGGCACCGGAAGGACAGAATTCCACGCATCGTCCGCAGGCAACACATTTTTCCTTTTCCACATGGGCCACGTAGGCGGAGCGGGACATGTTCGGCGTGTTGAACAGCTGTGAGGTGCGCAGCGCATAGCATACGTTCACATTGCAGTTACAGATGGCAAAAATCTTGTTCTCCCCGTCAATATTGGTAATCTGATGAACGAAGCCATTGTCCTCCGCTTTCTTGAAAATCTCCAGTGCTTCCTCCCTGGTGATATAGCGGCCTCCCTTGCCGGTCTCAACCACATAGTCCGCCATATCGCCCACCGCAATACACCAGCCTTCCGGATCATCCGCACAGCCCTCGCCGTACACCTTGCGGGAACGTCGGCAGGAACATGGACTCGCCGCGTACTTGCCCTCATATTTGTCCAGCCAGTGCGAGATGTGCTCCACTGACGCGGTTTGATTCTCCATCTCAATGGCCTTTTCCACCGGGATGACATGCATACCGATTCCGGCGCCTCCCGGCGGTACCATATGGGTAACTTTTTCCAGGGGAAGGCGGCTCATTCTCTCGAAGAAACGGGCCATCTCCGGATGTGCATCCAGCACTTCCTGATTCATGTTTGCGAATTCGGCACTTCCCGGAACATACATGGGAAGCACATACTGTTTCTCATGCTGCGGATTTTCCCAGTTGTACTCGATCAGGCCGTTCCACGCCATCTCATCCAACTGTTTTTGCAGTTCCTCTTCCGAATACTCCGGACAAAGTTTCTTCATCTCCGCAAAGGTGCGGGGTTTGCGCTTCTCCATCTTCATCGCAATCTCCGCCTGCTCGTCCGTGCAGATAGCTGCAAGCCCCCAGTATTCCGGGGATTCCTTGGTAATCTTCTCGAGTCCCAGCATTACAGGTGCCCGGTCCGTGATCATCTTCCCCAGTTTTACAATCGGTTCACGGATTGGCTCGTCATTTTTAACGCTGTCCGGTACGAATGGTCCCAATGGATCTGTCATAATTTTTCTCTCCTTTTGTGTGTTATACCCTCTTTAAGTTACATTGTAATATTTGTTACGGAATTATCCGTCACTTCCCCATCTCTTGCATGATTATCTATTACGCTTATCCATTGCGCTTATCTCTTACGCTTATCTCTTGCGCTTATCTCTTGCGCTTATCTCTCGCGTCTATCTCTCGCGTCTATCTGTTGCGCCTATCTCTTGCGCCTATCTGTTACGCCTATCTCTTGCAATAATCTATTTTCTATCGCATTAACTATTCTTGTAGTTCCTCACCTCTGTGCGAATCCAGTCCGCCCACTCGTCAAAACCCTCCCCGGTCTTGGCAGACACAAAGATCACCTTTGCATTGGGATTCAGATTCAATATCCGCTCCTTCACCGCCTCCTTGGAGAAATCATCGAAGACGCACAGTGTATCACATTTGTTGATCAATACCACGTCACAGATGGAGAACATCAGCGGATATTTTAGCGGCTTATCATCCCCCTCCGGCACGGACAAAATCATTGCGTTTTTGGTACTCCCTGTATCAAATTCCGCCGGGCAAACCAGATTGCCCACATTCTCAAGCACCACAAAATCCAAATCTTTGGTCCCGAACTCATGGATTCCCTGGCGGGTCATATCCGCATCCAGATGGCACATTCCACCGGTGTGAATCTGAATGGCGCGAACCCCTGTCTCGATAATTGCCTGTGCGTCCACATCCGAATCAATGTCCGCCTCCATGATGCCAATCTTCATCTCATCCTTCAGCATGGAAATCGTCCGCTTCAGCGTGGTGGTCTTGCCGGCCCCCGGCGAGGACATCAGGTTCAACAGGAATGTCCCGTCTGCCTTCAACTCCTCCCGCAAGCGGTTCGCATCCGCGTCGTTGTCTTCAAAGATGCTTCGCTTTACTTCAATCACCTTAAAATCTTTCATTCTTGCCCCCTATGTCGTCTCTGCCACTTGTGGACATACCACAGTATTTTTTGAGTTTTCTTTCTATAAATAAAATACACGGAAATCACAATATTGTCAATTTCTTTCAAGTGTGTCCTTTTTCGATCACCAACCGTCTTCTGTGGTATGACCACAGACCAGTTTTGCATTTGGTTGTGGAAAATTGTCTCGGAAAATATCATATGACAGTAAGAAATAATACTATAAATGATATTATACATTATCTGATTCAGATTATCTTGTAACATTGTGCACAACTATATCTTCATCCCTTTATATACTTTTACTAAAGTCATTTCTGTATATCGGACTTTTCCTTTTCACACACCATTCTACTGGCCATTTCCCGGCTCCAGTCTCGGTTTTTACTAACGATTTTTCCTCCCTACCACCGTTCCGTTAGTAATTTCAAGGCCCAAGTCTCGGATTTTACTAACGTTCCTCCCTCCCTGCCACCGTTCCGTTAGTAATTTTCCGGCTCCGGTCTCAGATTTTACTAATGATTCCCCCTCTCTGCCGCCATTCGTTAGTAATTTCCCGGCTCCGGTCTCGGATTTTACTAATGATTCTCCCTCTCTGCCACCGTTCCGTTAGTAATTTCTCGGCTCCGGTCTCAGATTTTACTAATGATTCCCCCTCTCTGCCGCCATTCGTTAGTATTTTCTCAGTTTCTTCGAATCTTCCCCGACAACTTCTGCGCCTCCCCTTCTCCAAGGCATAAAAATTCCTTTTGGCCCGAGTGCCTAGAAAAAAGAAAAAAGAGACTGTAAAACAGTCTCTTTTCAAGGTATCACAATTCACATAGCCCTTTTCGAATATCTCTATTATCCCTATTCAAATATCCTATTATCCCTATCCGAATATCCTATTATCTCTATTCGAATATCCTATTATCTCTATTCGAATATCCCTATTTTCGCGAAACATATCCAATTCCGCACGGGAGAATTAGTGGCGATGCATCTCAAAGGAATCCATATGATAATTCTTCAGGTTCTCGCCAATCAAGCGATCATCGGCCTTTGCCAACAACTCGTCGCGGGACTTCTTGCTGGAAATCATGTCGCTGTAAGCACTTGGTCCGCCGACGCATCCGCCTTCACAGGCCATACCCTCGATAAAGTCTTCCGGAAGTTTTCCTGCCTTCATGAGGAGCAGCGCCTTCTTGCATTCTGCGGCACCGTTTGCGACACAAATCTTCGGATCGCATCCTGCTTCCATTTCCCGGAGAGCCTGGACAACCGCAGCGGTAACTCCGCCGGAATTTCCAAATCTCTTGCCATAGATAGAAGCCTCCTGATAGGAAGTTGCCGTATCCGGCTCAAGTTTTACATTCTTGGCACGCATAATCGCGCGAATCTCGGAATAGGTGAGTACATAATCCACATTTCCTTCGATCTTCTGGTCCACAACCTCTGACTTCTTCGCGATACATGGTCCGATGAATACAGTGATGGCATCCGGCTCCTTTGCCTTGATCATTCTGGAGACCGCACACATAGGTGACACGGTGGTGGAAACATGATCTGCCAGTTCCGGGAAGTGCTTGCGCACCATATTTACGAAGCCCGGACAGCAGGAGGTAACCTTCTTCTCCCCTTCCTTGTACGCTTCAAACCACTCTTCCGCCTCGTACTGCGCAGTCATATCTCCGCCGAGACCAACCTCGATAAATCCGTTGAATCCCACTTCGCTCATGGCCTTTTTCCAACTGTTCATAGTGATGGAAGGTCCAAACTGTCCCTCTGTGGCAGGGGCAACCATCGCATAAACTTTGTGTTCGGACTTCAATGCCTCGATGGTCTGAACAATAAATGTCTTGGAACCGATGGCACCGAACGGGCAACTGTGGATGCATTTACCGCAGCGGATACACTTCTCATCATCAATCACGGAAATGCCGTACTCGTCATAAGTGATGGCATTCACCGGACAACTGTTCTTGCAGGGGCGCTTCAGATGTGCGATGGCATTGTAAGGACAAGCCTGTGCACACTTACCACACTCTTTACACTTCTGGGGATCAATATGGGAGCGAAGTCTTCCCGCCTCGATGGCACCGAACTTGCAGGCATTGATACACGCCTTACCGATACAGTTCTGGCAATTTTCGGTAACGGTATAGCTGGAAATCGGGCAATCCTCACATGCGGAATGGATAACCTGTACCACATTGCCCTCCGCATTGCCATACAAAGCTTCTCCGCATGCAAGCTTCACACGCTGGCGGATAATCTCTCTCTCCTTATAAATACAGCAACGGAACTGTGGCTGCGGTCCCGGGATCAGCTGATACTGAAGGTTTTCTTTTTTCTCAGCCAGCTTTCCCTCAAAAGCAAGCTTTGCCACTTCATACAGTACCTCATGCTTAATCTTAATTACGTTCTCGTCTGCGTACATAAATACACCCTTTCTCTCTTGAAAATTCCCTTTTTTCGTTTTACGCCGCTATTCTACCTTATTTTTTTTGGTTTTTCTAGACTTGTACACATCTTTATACAATTTTTTTGCGTTTGGTGCCATAATTCCAAAAAAGAAACCTGAAATTTTGTTCTTGAGAAATTCTTTGATTGCCTTTCTCTTTCTCCAGACCAGAAGAATTCCCCGTCCAAGCATGACGGCCGGATAGCACAACAGCAACAGCTCCAATACCAGAAGTAGCGTCGATACATCCTCGTAAGCCCGGGCCCGGTTTTCCCAGTAGGGATATATGATTCCCTGAGCATTCATGGAACGTGCCCCGAAATTTTTCAGGCGGTTCCATCTGGCTGTCACCTCGAATCTGGTGGAATTTTCCACCATCTCATAATCCGTTATCCCGCAAGTCTCCATCACATTCTTAAGGGTGGTGGTCCCGAAATCACTGACCGGATTTTTGATAAGAATCTCGTAGCAATCCACTGCGTAGGAACTTCCCCCCATTTCATCCTCGACTGCCATCAGTTTTTCCATGGTGTCAAAATCCACGTACACCGTGGGGATACTCTCCTTTGCCGCCTCGCTGAAATGTCCCTCATCCGCGCGCACCACGCCGCGCACCATGTAGGTGGCATCCCCGATGGTGACCGGAAGACCTGCCACATGGCTGGATCCGAACAATTGCCAAGCCACGTTCTCATCCAAGATGATTCCGTCACTGGCCTCGTCCTCCCGGGTAAAATAGGTTCCGTCCAACAATTCCAGAGGATGGAAGAGGAAAAAATCCTTGGACACCCCAAATGCTCTCACTTCCGTTCCATCCCGCAAAGAACTGACATACAAGGTTTCCTCCACACTGTACGCATCCACCAGGGTGCGCCCATCCGCCCCGGAGGTGTCGATGGAGGCCTCCTGCATGGCCTGCGCCAGGCCTCTCTCCACACCCATGATTGTCTCCCCGGTCATTCCCGCATCTTCCGGGAAAAAGCAGGAGACCTGTGCAAAGGGTTCCTTGGAATCCCACCGTCCCACGAACTGCTGGGGGGAAAGCTTTGACACATAGGCATGGTGCGCCAGCTCCAAAATCAAAACCGCAAGCAGGCATGCCCCCAGCAAAATATATTTGAAATAACGTTTTAGTAAACCAACGATCTTCAACCGCATCATTCCCTCTTTTTACCAGCCACTTTCCGTGAACCGAACCTGCTGGTTCGGCTCAACCGGTTTTGTGGTGGTGGTAATTACGTATTCATATCCTTCCAGCGCTCCGGAGATGGCAGAATTGGTATCATCCGAAGCAATCACTTCCACGTCCACCCGGCGCGCATAATAGCGATTCCCCAAAGGTGTGCTCTTGGATTCGATGATCAGAATGAACTTTCCGTTGGAATCCTCCCGAATGCTGCTGGTGGGGACAATCAAATCGTAGTTGGCGCTGCGCTCACCGATGGAAAGCGTGTAATTGTCACCCGCATTGACATCCTCTCCGCTCATCTCGCACACCACCTCGCACTGGCTCTTATCCGCAGTGTTCTTCTTGATGGCAGTGACGCGTGCGTTGATATCATCCCCGTACCAGTTGTTCACCACCTTGGCCTCGTCTCCCACCTTGATTTTCTTCGCCTGTTCCGCAGTGATGGTAAACTTCAGGGTCATTCCC
The DNA here is from genome assembly GCA_029008875.1 of Lachnospiraceae bacterium. Taxonomy (GTDB): domain Bacteria; phylum Bacillota; class Clostridia; order Lachnospirales; family Lachnospiraceae; genus Roseburia. Next base: position 87,637 of record JAQXJP010000035.1, read on the forward strand.
ATATTTTCCGGCTGAATCACCATCATGGTCTCCCCGGCCGGAACAGTCTGGCCCGCGGTGTAGGTAATCTCCGTGACGGTACCCGCGATTGGGGATGTGATTTCGGCTCCCACTGCCCCCGCCTCCAGTTCGGCCAGATCCGCCCGAAGGGTCTTCAAGTTTGCATACTGGTAGGACAGATTGATCTCGGTCTCCATAGCGGAGGACAACTGTGTCAGGTTCGCTTTTGCCGCCTCCAGTGCAGCCTCCGCCTTCTTCAGTTCGGAATTCTCCGCAGCGGCGGTTTTGTTGCTCAAAGCAGTCTGCGCGTCAGCCGTCGCTTGAGAGTAGGGCACCAGAGCCTGCTTGGCACTGGTGAGGGCCGCATTCTTGGCCGTGATGTTGGCCAAAGCGTCATTGTAGGCAGCCTCAGCCGCCGCAAGCCCCGCAGCCACATCACACCCTGTAGGTGGTGTCTGGGTTCCATTATCATACGCCTTGTATCGATCCCACTCCGCTTTCGCGTCATCCGCCTGGCTTCTGGCCAGGGCCAGGGCGTCCTCCGCGTTGGTCACCGCCTCGCTGGCTTTCAACTCCGCCTGCTTTGCCGCATTCAGCTTATTCACCTCCGCGGTGGTATCCACTCCTGAGGAGGAAATTGCCGCAGCGTTCAGCTTATCCACCGTGGCCTGGGCCGCATCCACAGCCGCCTGGGCCGCCGCCTTCTGTGTCAGCTTTTCGTTGATGGAACTGACTCTTCCCGCTTCAATGTTGTTGCGCTGCTCCACGGTAAGTCCCGCCTGCAGCACCGCAACCTCGTAGGCCTGCTCCGCGGTGGCAACCTCTGCACGTTTTGCCACAAGCTCCTCACTCTCCGCATCCTCCAGGGTAAACAGCACGTCGCCCTTCTCCACATCACTTCCCGTCTTGACGCCCACGGTGGCAATCTTGCGAGTTTCCTTGATATTTACGGAGTACCCGTCGGAGGACTCCACATATCCGCTTCCCCGCACCTTGGAGGTGAGGCTGTCGCTCACCACTCTCTGGGTGCTGACCTCCACCAGGGAACGGTTCATAAATGTATTGGAAAAAAGAGTCAATATCAACATGATAATCAAAAAAATGATTGCAATGTTTTTAATTTTTTCTTTTCGTTCAGTCGTCATATTCATCTCAATTACCTTAACCCTTCACACTGCTCTGATATGCTACACCCTCGACCAGAGATTCCTCTCCGTACATGTACAACAGCAAACACGGAACCATATAGATTGTCGCTGCCGCGAAGGCCAAACCGATCTCCTGGGCATTGATCTGCGACAGGAAAATGGAGAGAGGATACATATCCGCATCCGAGAAAAATAGCAGTGGTTGCTCCACCATGTTCCAATAATCCATAAACACCAGAATTACGCAGGATGTTGCAATGCCCTTACAAATCGGCACACATATTTTGATAAAAATCTGCCACTCGTTGGCACCGTCGATTCTCGCCGCCTCAAACAGCGCCGTGGGAATCCGCTTCATATATTTGGTCAGCAGATACACGGAGAACGGTGAAAAAATTCCCGGCAACCAGATTGCCCATCTGGTGTCCAGCAGATTCATCCAATCCAGCACCAGATAGTTTGGCACCAGAGTAACCTGATATGGCATCAAAAGCAAAATCACGTAGGCAAAAAACACGATTGCCGCCGCCTTCCCCTTCGCTCTGGTGAACCCGTAGGCTGCGAGAAACGCAACCGCAAGCTGAAACACCACGATGGGAACCACCAAAATCAGGGAATTCCAAAACTTTATCAAGTAATCCGGACTCTTAATTAATATGGTAAAATACTGGGAAAAACTCACCATGTCCGGAATAAATTTCAAATTCACTGTCTGTGAAATAAACCCTTTTCCACCCGTCTCAGTCTTCTGAAAAATCATTCCGTAGTTGGAAGTAATCTCCGATGCCGCCATAAAGGAGTTGGTGATGGTGAGCACAATCGGAATCAACACCAGAATGGCCGTTGACACTGCCAGGACGGTGAGAAGCACTTTTGTAAATTTCTTTTTCATTCTTCCTCAATGTCCTTTCCGAAATGATGCTCCACTCCAAACATAATTCCAATCACCACAATCATAATCAGGCACATGTAGATGGCCGCCGTGGACAACTTCTGGTAATCACCGGAAGCAAAAGTATTGTTCATGTAATGCTGCAGCATATACAGGGCCCCCACAGGATAATCCCCGGTCAGCATATAGATCTCCCGGAATATCTTGAAGGAATTAATGATGGAGAGAATGGATGTAAACAAAATCATGGGTGACAGATAGCGGAGCTTCACAATGAAAAATATCTTGATTTTCCCCGCACCGTCAAGCTGTGCCACCTCCACGGCATCCTTGGGGACATTCCCCAGAGCTGCCAGAAACAGCACCATGTTATATCCCAGATTTTTCCACAGAAACAAAGAGATAATCACCAGAAATCCCGCTGAGGATTTCAACCATTCCACCGGATCTCCGCCATGCCTTGTCACGATGGCATTAATCACCCCCTTATAGTCAAACAGCACCTGCCAGATCAGCACGATGGATGCGGTGGGCACCATGAGGGGAGTCAAAAAGCAACTGCGCAGCTGTGTTCTGGCCGGAATCCCGGAGTCCAACAGCAGCGCCAGAAGAATGGCCAGAATCACCACCAAGGGCACTGCGATTGCCGAGAACAGCAACGTGTTCCCCATGGCCGTCTTAAATGCGTTGTTGGTAATCACATTCACATAGTTTTCCAAACCCACAAACTCTTTGGAAATGGGGTTGTTTAAAAAGGAATAGTAGATAACAACAAGAAAGGGGAGTACGAAAAAAAGCAATACCCCCACAATGCTCGGTGTCAGGAATAATCCTGACACCGCCCTCTGTCTTTTTTCTTTGTTCCATTGCACTTTTGTTTTTTGCAATTTGCGTTTCATCAAAACCTCTATTTTGTCTCACTCAAATAAATTTCCATACGGCTTTGTACTTTGGAAGCCACACTCTCTACGGACTGTTCTCCGGAGAAGTAGAACTGTGCCTCCTCGTTGATGATGTTGAAGACGTCATTGCTCACACTTCCGCTGATTGCAGTGGTGTCTGCCAGAAGTGCCTTCACCTGATCCACATCCTCCTGAGTTGCCGGCTGAATCTCCACTTCGTAATTGCCCCAGCCGTAGGTTCCGCCATTGTTCTCATTTTCCTTCATGGCATCCTCGCAGTATTTGTCAAAATCGTCCTGGCGAACGGAAAATCCCCAATAATAGTTATTTTCATTGGTGTTCGGAAGATAGAACTGACGCAAGAACTCCCATGCCAGAGCTTTATCGTCGCAATTCTTGGTGATGCCGTACACATAGTTGAAGGACATGAGCGCTCCGTTGCCCTCCGCGGTAGGGTATCCGATAAAGGTGATATCATCCCCCATCACCACGCGCTGCAACTGCATATCGTTGAAATCTCCCAGATAGTACTCGGAGCAAAGGGTTTTTCCCTCGTGAAGCAGCTCTGCCGTATCCACATCATCCTCCCACTGGAAGGTCTCCGGGAACATGTTTGCGTATTCCAGCACCTGTACAAATTCTTCGTTGTCAAAATTGCAGCTTCCGCTCTCCACATCCACGAAGGTGGAGTAATTCAGATTCACCAGGTTCCGCAGTGCCTGCTCTCTCTCCATACCATAGAACAACTGGGTTCCCTCCGGCTTGCTTGCCAGAAGTGCCTGGGCGTCGCTGACGCTCCATCCCGGTTCGGTTCCCACATCGGAAGCCCTTGCGACTACGGTCTGCAAGGTAAATGAGGTGGGAAGGGCCACCAACTTGCCGTTCATCTCACATGCGGTAAGTACATTCTGCAGGAAATCGCTTCTCTTGATTTCCCCGTCGTTGTCAATCACCTCATACAAATCAGATAACAACCCCTTGGCCGCCATGCTGGTAACCTGGGAATAATCGTTGAAAAATACAATATCGATATCGGAATCCGACACCACAGCGGTGGTAAAGCTGTCGAGCATAACCTCCCAGTCTTCCGCAGTCTCGTCATAGTACTGATCAATCACAATGCGGCAATCGGAATGTGTCTTGTTGAACTCGATAACCTTCTGCTCGAAATCGCTGTCCACGTACATACATGCCACGTGAAGCTCCGTAGCCTCCGAAATCTCGCTCTTGTCGACTTCAGTGAGGAGCGCGATTCCGCAAGTGGACTTATCCGAATTGTAATCATAGCTTCTGGTGACAACCGCCAGCCTGCCGTCGGACAAAAAGCCAAAAGCGGACACACTGGAACCGGAGATATTGTAACTGAGCCATGAGAGGAATTTCTGGGACTCTTCACTCTTCAGATTGTAGGCATCCAGCTGGGTTCCGTTGTTCACCAAAATGGTATCGTCATCGTAGGAGATAAAGTTCTCCGCCGGAATCTTGAGGCTCTCCCCAATCTGAGCCTTCTTCACGTCAACCAGGTGCATTTCCAAATCGGTATCCCCGTATCCGATCACGCCCACAGATCCGTCCGGAAGGGCGCGCACGCCGTACATGTATCCATCCAAATCGATGGTTCCGGTCTGATTTCCCTCGGAATCATACAGAGAGAGGTAGTAGAGATCCTCGTTTCCGTCATTGTCCCACTTGTTATCCAAGGTAATCAAATTGCCTTCCTTATCCACAATCATTCCGTAGCAACTGTAGGAATACTGGTCATCAGAACTTGGAATATCCTTCTGCCACTGAATTTCACCATCCTTGGAGAGTTTCCAAAGCTGGTTCTTGTAATTAAACTCAGTCCCCATATTTTTCAGGAAGCCGGCATAATTCACCGTTCCGTCCTCTTTGGTGTACTCCTCCACCCAGTAGTTGTTCCACTCGTCAACCGCGTCGTTCTCATTGTAACCCCAGTTATCGACAAAAAAAGCGATGACATCGTCGAAGGTTGCGCCGGAGTAATCCTTGTTGGCACTCTCTTCATCCAACTCGGAGACGTTGGCGTACACAAAGATATTGCCATCCTCGTCCACGGCCATATAGTTAATGTTCACGCCCCCCAGATAGGTCTCTTCCTCGTCATAGAAAGGCTCCGATTCCCAATATACAGTCTCCTTCTGCTCTACCAGATCGTAACTGTAGATTCCGCTACGGGTATAATCGGAATCCGAGCCACAGTAGTACAGGGTGTCCCCCTGAAATACATTGCAATAGATTCCATCACTGTAGGATTCCGGCAGTTTCTCCAGATACTCCGCCTTAAAATAGTGCTCATCCCCGGATTTGGAAGATTTCTTCCCTCCGCAGGCGCAGAGCCCGAGAGCGGTAGCCGCTACAAGTCCAAGCGCAATCCCTCTCTTGACATAACATATCTTCTTCATACATTTCCTCCATTTGAATCATCTCATACTACATTTATTTCCTAATAATAGATTATAGAATCCCATACCAAAAAACAAGGGAGAAAACCTTATGATTTTCTTAATATTTCGGATTACTTCTTCATAAATTGGAAGTATGATAAATCATACCAAAATCGAACCGCAACTGCAAAATGCATTGAAAGCCACTCCCCGGGAATTAATTCAGTCCCCCGAGCTCGCCTTCGGAAGCTCCACCGGGGTGAATGCCGTCCCAGAGTGGGATGTCATATTGCGCTACTCCGGGGAATGGGACAACATACAATCAGCACTTCCGGAAATGGAATACACCCTGCTGTTGGGTCAATACGCCATCGCCAGACTCACGGAGCAGGAACTGTATTCCATCAGCACTCTCCCCCAAATACTCTTTGTGGAGAAAACAAAGCGTTTCTACTACGAACTCTACCACAATAAGGATCTCTTTCATTCGCCGGATACCCTCCGGGTGCAACAGCAATCCACCTCCCTCTCCGGCCGCGGAGTCCTGGTGGCCATCATCGACTCCGGCATAGACTACTTCCATCCGGATTTCCGCAATTCCGACGGCACCACCCGCATCGTGAAACTTTGGGACCAAAATCTCTCCCCCGATCCGTCCCGGGATTTTTTCTCCCCCGAGGGCTACCGTCTCGGGGTGGTTTTTGACGCCCAACACATCAACCGGGCTCTTTCGGCGCCCACAGCACAGGAATCCCTGGCCATCTGCCCCAGCACGGACCGCTCCGGCCACGGCACCTTTGTGGCCGGGGTGGCTGCCGGGAACGGCTCCTCCTCCGCCGGCATTTTTCGCGGGGTGGCTTACGAAGCCGATTTGTTGGTGGTGAAAGTGGAATCCGCCTCTTTGCAGACGGACACCGGAACCGGCTCTCTGATGCAGGCCATCGACTTTTGCGTCCGGGAGAGCATAAGGCGGGGCCAGCCCCTCTCCATCAATCTGAGCTACGGAAATTCCTACGGTTCCCACGCCGGAACCTCCCTGTTGGAAAAATACATCGACAGCATCTTTGACTTTGCCAAATGCAGCATCTCCGTGGGTTCAGGAAACGAGGGAGCCGCCCCGGGCCACACCGGCGCTGACCACACGGTCCGGGGGCGCAACGAGCTTTTCATCACCGATTTTGTGACCTCTCTCTCGGTGCAGCTTTGGAAAAACTATTTGACCGACATCAACCTGGAAATCCTAACCCCCTCCATGGAAGCCCTCTATGTCACAAACATGCCCGGTGTCTCTCGCTATCGCATCGGAAATACCACCCTTCTTGTGGCATATGGTGAGCCCACGCCCTACAGCCCCTTCCAGGAAATCTACATGGAATTCTTCCCGGATTCCTCCTATCTGGCTCCGGGAATCTGGCAGTTTGCGGTCAACTCCACCGGGAGCCGGGATCCCGCCTATGAATTGTGGCTTCCGGTGGAATCCGCCATCTCCGGTTCCGCTGCCTTTTTGCAACCGGATCCCTACCTCACTCTGACCATCCCCTCCTCCTCCACCGGATGTATCACCGTGGGCGCATACGACTCTGCCACCGATACCTACGCTCCTTTTTCCGGCAGGGGTGAGTTTCGCCAAGCCCAGACAGGTCAGGCTCCCCGCCTCCCTTGGAGTGCCCATCCCCAAAAGCCGGATCTGGTGGCTCCCGGCGTGGAGATCACCTCCTGCGCTGTGGGCGGGGGCTACACCCAGCGAACAGGCACCTCCATGGCCACCCCCTTCGTGGCCGGCTCTGCGGCCCTGCTCATGCAATGGGGCATCGTGGAGGGCAACGATCCCTTCCTCTACGGGGAAAAACTCAAAGCCTACCTCTGCAAGGGAGCGCGTCCCCTTCCCGGTTTTTCCCAGTATCCCAACCCCCAGGTGGGCTGGGGCGCACTGTCCCTTGCGGACAGCTTTCCTTCCTGACCGTAGCCCTGCCATACAACCTCCCCCTGCCTGTCCCCGACTCCCACCGTGGCCCCCCTGCCTTGCCCTCCGGCAGCCTCCTTGCGAAACCTATTTGTTCCATCTTGTTTTCTGACGGCTTGCCTGTGCTTCTCTCCATACTTACTGTCCGCCAAGACGTGGACACCGCGGCGTCTTTGTTTGCCTGGGACGGAGTAAGGCTTCGAACACTAACTGGCTCTAAGACGTACCGTCCACTTCTTTTATGAGAAAAACCGCGGCTGTGGAACTCCCTTCGGTCAAACAGGTCCTCGCCGCGGTGGTATCAGTGTCCGGGCACGTCAAGAGCCAGTAAGTATTCTGCAGAAATACTCCGTCCCGGGCAAACGAAGGCGTCGAGGTGTTCACAGGTTGTCGTACAGTAATAAGAAGCACAGGCCGCGCCTAGAAAACCACGATTCACAAAGCGGTTTCGCAAGGAGGCTGCCGGAGGGCAAGGCAGGGGGCCGCGGTGGGAATGCCGGGAACTGGCAGTGTGGGGGAAGCTGTATGACAGGCCTGCAGTCAAAAAGAGGGCTGCACACGGTCATGTGTGCAGCCCTCTGTCTGTTGAAATAAAATTAAACCACCAGGAAGAACTTGATGAGGAAGATTGCGGAAATCACATAGGTGAGAACGGAAACTTCCTTTGCCTTTCCTGTGAAAAGCTTGATGACAACATATGAAATCATACCGATACCAATGCCGTGTCCGATGGAACCGGAAATCGGCATAGCGATGAGCATCAATGTCACCGGTACAAGCTGGGACATATCGTCAAAGTTGATCTTCTTGAGACCACCGAGCATCAATACACCCACATAGATCAATGCGGAAGAAGTAGCCGCTGCCGGGATGATTGCTGCAATCGGAGCAATGAAGATACATGCCAAGAACAGGATACCTGTGATGAGTGCGGTAAGTCCTGTACGTCCGCCGGCCTCAACACCGGAAGCGGACTCAATGAAAGTAGTTACGGTAGAAGTACCGGTCATAGAACCAACGGTTGTTCCGATTGCATCGGACAACAGTGCTTCCTTCATCTTGGGCATATCTCCCTTCTCGTCAACCATTCCTGCACGGGATGCGGTACCAACCAAAGTTCCGATGGTATCGAACATATCGATGATGCAGAAGGTGATCACAAGGGTGATGACCGTGAACCAGCCGATGCTGAACAAGGTTGCGAAATCAAACTTGAACAATGTGGTAGCTACCATATCTGCGAAAGGCGGAATGAAGGATGCGGATGCGAGGGAAGCAAAAGGATTGGTTCCCAGGAACACAAACTCTCCGATCCAGTACACCACGCTGGCAATCAGCATTCCGAGAATTACGGATGCCTTAACTCCCTTGTGGGAGAGGATAACGATTGCAAAGAATCCGATGAACATGGTGACAACAGTGAGCACCATTGCCGCATATCCGTCATCTCCCATGCTTGACTTTGCAAGACTTGGAGTCAATGCTCCGAAGAAATCTCTCATGACATAGAACGGTCCGCCGGTGGAGGAATAGATTCCCGCATTTGATCCGAGACCGATATTCAAAAGCATCAAACCGATTGCCGGTGCAATACCGAGACGAATGCCCAGTGGAATTGCCTCAACAATCTTGTCGCGGATATTGAGCACAGACAGAATCAGGAAAATGATACCTTCGATAAGGATAATTCCGAGAGCTGCCTGGAAAGACACAACATAGCTGGTTCCGGTGATTGCCGCAATATTTGCGACAACAACTGCGAAAAAGCTGTTGAGTCCCATACCCGGTGCAAGCGCGAATGGTTTATTTGCCAAAAATGCCATACATACCATCGCAATAAATGAGGCAATACAGGTTGCCAGGAACACACCGTTCCACAACGGACTTCCCACGTCAAAACCGGTTAACAGGTTCGGGTTCAGGGCGATGATGTAAGCCATCGTCATGAAAGTGGTGAGACCTGCAACGATTTCCGTCTTCACCGTTGTGTTGTTTTCTTTGAGCTTAAATACTTTTTCCAACATAACTAATTCTCCTTTTCTTAATATAGTAAAAACCGCTCATCCATATTATATAGGACAAACGGTACAAAAACCATAGATAATTGGTACATTATATCTGCAAAAAGCGCCCTAAGCGAACAGCTCCGCCAACTCAGAAAAGGTGTTGATGCGCTTCACGTCCTGTGCGATGGTTCCGAAGCCGTAAGCCGCATGAATAAAAGCAACCGGCCTGTCTAAGATGGAAGCTGCCGCCATGGTGGCGTCGTAATCCCCCTGGATATCCCCCACATAGGTAGCCTCCTCCAACTGGTTTCGCTCAATAATCAGGGCGATATTCTCCCCCTTTTGCTTGTGATTGTTGCCGTAGCACTCCACATCCTCCACCAGATCCCACATCCGGTAATGGTCCAAAAAGGTCTCAATGTATCCGGTTTGGCAATTGCTGACAATGTACAGGTGATACCCTGCAGCGATCAATTGCTCCATGGTGCTGCGGACTTCCGGGTAGAGTACGGCTCCGTGCTCCCGCAGATAATCCGTCTCCATCTTGCAGCAGGAGGCGAGCAGCGCAGCTCGCTTCTCCCCCTCCCAATCCGGGAACAGAATCTCTGCGATCACATCCATGGTTTTTCCCATCACGCGCTGCATATCGTCTGCGGTCAAGTCCTCCCGCTGATAGCCGCTCTGCTTCATAGCCAGATTCCACGCCTCTATCACCTGGGCAGAGGAATCCCACAGCGTTCCGTCCAAATCAAAAATAATTCCTGCTTTCATGGAAATATCTCTCCTAAAATCAATCTCACATCATCTGTGGCCTATATGCCCTTGGACTCCTTCCATTGGTTGAGCTTCTTTACAAAATGTCCCGGGCTCCAGGCCCCTTCGTCCGCAATCACCTCATTGACGTCATCCATCAACTCACAACATATAATCAAGATTCGATATACGCGCTCATAATAGGCTTCCTTGCTCTCATCATAGTGTTGCTTAATATCTCCGCCCAGTCTCACCACGTCGTTGTTGATAAAACCGCACACGGATATCGTGGTAATTCCAAATGTGTTTTCCGTCTCCGTAAGGCTGGAAGATTGCATCTTGCGGCAATCGATAATATCATGCTCTGTGATTTTGGATTTCTCCATCCAGTGCAAAAAATCAGAATTGTCGTATTTACTCATAAGTTATTTACGCCTCATCGATGGCTTTTCCGATATCGTGTCTCATGTACTTGTTGTCAAACTGCACCCACTCTGTGGCCTCGTACGCCTTGGCTCTGGCCTCCTTCAGGGTGTCTGCGGTGGCGGTGATTCCCAGGACACGGCCTCCGTTTGTGACCACATTTCCCTTCTCATCGAACTTGGTTCCGGCGTGGAAGCAGTAATAATCCTCCTTGCCCTCAAAATTCTCAAGTCCGGTAATCACCTTGCCCTTCTCGTAGGCTACCGGATATCCGTCGGATGCCAGCACCACGCAAACCGTAGCCCGATCCTCAAACTCGATCTTGATGGTATCCAGTGTTCCGTCCACACAGGCTTCCATCACATCGATGATATCGTTCTTCAATCTGGGGAGAACCACCTGGGCCTCCGGATCTCCGAAACGGGCATTGTACTCCAACACCTTGGGTCCTTCCTCCGTCAGCATCAGCCCGAAGAAAATAACGCCCTTGAAGGGTCTTCCCTCCGCCGCCATGGCATCCACGGTTGGCTGGAAGATCTTCTCCTGGCAGAATCGGTCCACCTCCTCGGTGTAGAAGGGGCTGGGTGAAAAATTGCCCATTCCGCCGGTGTTCAGCCCGGTGTCACCATCCCCGGCTCTCTTGTGATCCTGGGCGGAATCCATAATCTGAATGGTCTTTCCGTCCACGAAGGAGAGCACGGAAACCTCACGGCCGGTCATAAACTCCTCGATCACCATGGTGTTGCCCGCACTTCCGAACTTTTTATCCTCCATGATTTCCTTCACGCCGGCCTTCGCTTCCTCCAGGGTGTTGCAGATCAACACGCCCTTGCCAAGAGCCAGCCCGTCCGCCTTCAGGACGATGGGCATTTTCGCCGTCTCCAGATATTTCAGCGCAGCCTCCGGGTCGGTGAAATTCTCATACGCGGCTGTGGGGATGTGATACTTTTTCATCAAGTCCTTGGAAAAAGCCTTGGAGCCCTCCAAAATTGCGGCGTTCTTTCTCGGTCCGAACACCTTGAGGCCCTCCGCCTCGAACAGATCCACGATGCCTCCCACCAGAGGATCATCCATACCGATGATGGTAAAATCAATAGCCTTCTCCTTTGCGAAGGCAACCAGTTTCTCGAATTCCATGGCTCCGATGGGCACACACTCCGCAAGCGCTGCGATTCCAGCATTTCCCGGCGCACAATAGATTTTGTCCACTCTCTTACTCTTTGCAACCGCGGTGCAGATTGCATGCTCTCTTCCACCGCTTCCCACTACTAATACTTTCATGATTATCCTCCTATGCTGTTCACGGAAAAAACGCCTGACTTGTGCCAGACGTTCCCCTGTCTATTCTGAAATCACTACGCGACCGTCTTCCACGGTCACCTTGCCGTTGGCAATCAAATCGATGGCCTGTGGCATAATCTTCCACTCTGCCTGCTCCATGACACGGCGCTGAAGCACCTCCGGGGTATCCCCCTGCTGCACCTCCACCGCCTTCTGCAAAATGATGGGGCCGGTGTCGGTCCCCTCATCCACAAAATGCACCGTGGCTCCGGTCACCTTAACCCCGCGGCTAAGCACCCCTTCATGAACCTTGAGCCCATAGTACCCCGTTCCGCAAAAGGACGGAATCAGGGATGGATGAATGTTGATGATTCGGTTCCGGTAGTTCGCAATCATCTGGGGGGGAATCACCACCAAAAATCCCGCCAGGACCACCAGATCCACCTGGTAGGAATCCAGTTTTTTCAAAAACGCATCATTGAAGGCATCCCTTGTCTCAAACTCCTTGGGAGAGATGCAGATTCCCTCAATCCCGTGCTGCTTTGCCCTCTCAAGTGCATAGGCTCCCGGGTTGTTGCTGATCACAACGGCAATCTGCGCGTTGGTGATGGTCCCGTTATCGATTGCATCTATAATTGCCTGGAGGTTTGTCCCCCCTCCCGACACGCACACTGCAAGCTTTATCATTTGAGATCCACACCTTTCTCGCCGTCCACAATGCGGCCCACAACGTAGGGGGTGTCACCCGCCTGGCGCATGGCATCCATGGCCTTGTCCACATCCGCGGGATCCACCGCAACGATCATGCCAAGACCCATGTTGTAGGTGTTGTACATCATCTGTTCCTCCACCTGTCCCTCACGGGCCATCATGGTGAAGATGGGAGGAATCGGGTAGCTGTTCTTCTCAATAACAGCCCGCTTTCCTTCCGGGAGCATACGGGGAATATTCTCGTAGAATCCGCCCCCGGTGATATGGCTACAAGCCTTCACCCGGACACCGGCATCCTTCACAGCCTTCATGGCCTTCACATAGATGCGGGTGGGAGCGATGAGCGCCTCTCCCAGAGTGGTTCCCAGCTCCTCGTGGTAGGTGTTCAGGGTTTCCTTATCCATCTTGAAGATTTTGCGAACGAGAGAAAAACCGTTGGAATGTACACCGGTACTTGCCATTCCGATGAGCACATCCCCCGCCTTCAAATCATGGCCGTCGATGATGTCCTTGCGCTCCACAACACCCACTGCAAAACCGGCCAGGTCGTACTCGTCCTCCGGCATAAGTCCCGGATGCTCTGCGGTCTCCCCGCCCACCAGGGCACATCCGGACTGCTTACAACCCTCTGCGACGCCGCCCACGATGGTGGCAATCTTCTCCGGATAATTCTTGCCACATGCGATATAGTCAAGGAAAAATAATGGTTCTCCGCCGGCACATGCCACGTCGTTGACGCACATTGCAACAGCGTCGATTCCGATGGTGTCATGCTTGTCAAGAAGGAATGCAAGCTTTACCTTGGTTCCGCATCCGTCGGTTCCGGACAACAGCACCGGGTCTTCCATCTCCTTGATCTTCGCCAGGGAAAAAGCGCCGGAGAAGCCGCCGAGGCCGCCCAACACTTCCGGTCTCATGGTCTCCTTTACGGAAGCCTTCATCAATTCCACCGACTTGTATCCGGCCTCAATATCAACACCTGAATTCTTGTAATCCATTATGTTTCCTCCTTCATTGTTCACAATGTTTTTCTGTACCTCTAGTATAACTACACGGCCCCATATTTTCCAATTATATATTATTATGTTTTTTATTAGTCATTCTAATAAATACGCCCGTGAAACTAAATGATACTTATAAATAAAAGGAGGCATCCACGGATTTACCCGGCTAAATCTTGGAGAAGTTTTGGGACTCCCTCTTCAAATTGTTGGCCACCTCACTGTTTTCCTCCATCTGCACATGGACGGTGGAGATGGATTCCACCAAAGCTTCCACGCTGACCGCCGCGTTGGACACGCCGCCTGCGCTCTCCTCCACCGCCCGGTTAATGCCGTCGATGGCCTGGGACACATCGGTCATGGTGCTTAAGATATCGTCCGCGGTGGCGGATGATGCCTCCATGGAGTCGTTGATTCTGCTGGCATCCTGACTGTACTGGCGCCCGCCCACCACGAAGGACTCAAACTCCGGAAGGATGGTCTCATTCACATACTGAATAATCTTCTCGGAGGAAGCCACAAGGCCGTGGACCGCCTCCACCACCTGCTCATTGATCTCCTGAATATGATTTGCGGTCTCTCTGCTGGAGTCCGCCAGCTGGCGTATCTCATCCGCCACAACCGCAAAGCCCCTGCCGGCCTCCCCGGCTCTCGCCGCCTCGATGGAAGCGTTCAATGCCAGGAGGTTGGTCTGCCCGGAAATGCTTAAGATATCCTCGGTGAGCTGGGACACCTTCTCCACGCTTCTGCTGTTTTCCAGCGCAGCGTTCATCTCCTCGGTAATCTCCCTCATGACCACATCCGTCTTCTCCATATTTTCCGTGGCAGTGCGCTCCAAATCCGTGGCCCGGGCCATCATCTCCTGGGAATACCGGGCAATTTCCTTGGTCTGCCCCGCCATCTGCTTCACCTTTTCCTCCGCCGCAATGGTATCCCCGCTGACGGTGTTCGTGGTGGCCGATACCTCCTCCATGGTGGCGGACAACTCCTCCATAATTGCGGAGATGTCATTGGCGCTGTCATTGGAAAAAGCAACCGACTTGGACACATTCCCCACAACCCCGTCCAGAACGTTGGAATTGTTCACGATCTTGCCCATGATTGTCTGCAGGGTTTCCATAAAGAGATTGATGCCGTTTCCCAGCCGACCGATCTCATCCCCGGATTTTACGGCCACACGCATGGTCAGGTCCCCCTGCCCCTTCTGGATGCGGTCGATGATGTCCGTCAATTCCCGGGTCTGCTTCTTCAGGGGATTCACCACACCACGCATAATGATAATCAAGGTGATTGCAAATGCTCCGCAAACCAAAATCGCCATAACGATTTGGACGGCGGTGCTCAGCTGATAGGTCAGGGACTGGCTGGCCTTCAGCCGCTCCATCTTTGCGGTGTTCATGGCAATCAACTCGTCGATCATGGGTTCCAGCTGATTGCTCCAGCCGTAAAAGACATTGTCTGCGTAGACGAAGGCTTCATTGGGATTTTGCTCCGCGTAGGAGAGAATCTTATCCGTGGACCCTTCCGCATCGGACAATTCCGCAAAGACGCTTTGAATCAGCTCATATTCCTCCGAGGAAAAATAGTCGTCCATCTCCAGGATTTCCTCCTTGTAGGCCGCCACGTCCTCCGACTGCACTGCCAATTCATCCCGCACCTTTGCCAGCAAATCCTTATTGGTAGGATTTGCGCAATAAGACAAAATCAATTTTTGCGTTTTGGTGAATGCCAGGTCGATTCCATCCAGGCAAACCTGAGCCCTTAAGCCCCGCCCGGAAATCTTTTCGGTTCCGCTGTGATTTGTCCCCAGCGACGATATGCCAAGCCCGGCAGAAAGAATACCGATTACGCCCATGAGCATAACCGGTATCATGATTTTCCTTAAGATCGAAGATTTCTTGATTTTTTTCATCGTCGGTTCCCCTCTTTCCCCATAAATCTACCCTTATTCTACCTTCGGGGAAAAATGCGTGTCAACGGCAACCGCTGATGGATTTTTACGTTCTATGACAAATTTTTAATAATTCCGATATCCCACTTCCTGGAGGTGCGCATTTTTGGCTTTCACCTGCTCCTTCATATCGGTGGTATACTGCTTTAACTTTGCCAACATGGCATCATCCCCCACAGCCAGAATTCTCGCTGCCAGGATAGCCGCATTTTTGGCGCCGTCAATGGCGACGGTGGCCACCGGGATTCCCGGGGGCATCTGCATGATGGAATACACCGCATCCATGCCGTCCAATTTTTTCCCGGAAAGGGGAACTCCGATCACCGGAAGTGCAAATAATGCCGCGCACATTCCCGGAAGCGCCGCCGCCATACCGGCACCGGCGATCATCACCTTCATTCCGTCCGACTCCGCTGCCCTCGCCCACGCAATCAGCTCATCCGGCTCACGGTGAGCCGAGATAATCTGCATCTCATAATCAATTCCCAGTTCTTCCAGCATCTCTGCGGCCTTCGACATAACGCCCAAATCCGAATCACTGCCCATGACAATTCCTACTGTTGCCATCTCTCATCCTCCTATTGTTCTATCTACTTCAAAAATGCCTCCAAGGGCACATTGAGTTCCTCCGTTCCCGGAACCACAAATCTTCCATCCCGGATAATGGCAACCTCAGCGCCATCCTTCTGCACCGCAATCACCGCCCCCAACTCATCATACGGGATGGTAATGTCGGTATGGCAGTTAAAGTAAGCCTTGGACGCATCCGTCTTGCGGAGCGCGGAAATCGCGTTTTCTCTTGCCACAATGACCTTGCCGTCCGGGTTGTAGCTCACGTTGTCCTCATCGTAAGAGTAACAGGTGTCCCCCACCGCAAAGTGAGGTCCGGTCTTCTCCGCAATCAAAATCGGAAGCTTATCCGCGATGTCATAATCCCTGGCCATCCGGAACGCCGTGGTGTTGGTGCCGATGGCAAACTCTCCCATGGGGAGGGTGGTGTGGTGATGCAACACGTTGTCAAACACGTATTTTCTGCCCTCCTCAGGGTCCTCGAAGTTGGTGCATCCGTAGGAGGTGATCATCCCGTCCGTGAAATCCATCTCCAGATTCAGATAATTGAGTCCCTCCAGATACACCTGGCTCACGTGAAGTTTCCCGTTTGTTCCCTCCAGAACCGGGGAGGTGAACACCTCCCCCACCGGAATGTTCACATCGGCGACGCAGTTCTCAAAGGCAGTCTGCCGGCTTCTATCCTCCAAATCCCAGATCTTGACCTTCAGGTCGGTCCTGTTGCCGTTGCACCCAAGAATATGGACATAATCCGCGGTGTCCAGCACATCGATCAGTTTTTGCTGCATGGTCTGATACAGGGAGTAATCCAGGGTATTAATCTCCACGGTCTTTGCAAAAATCTCCTCATACCTGTCCCCGATGGACGCAACCGGGTAAGCGATAACCGTGAAGCTGCGCTCCTCACCGTGGATATAGGAGTAGATCAGCTGCATGCTCTCGTTCTGCAATTGCACATCCAGCTGCTGCTGTTTGGAGGAATACTTGGGATTCTCGCTCTTGGTCTCCGGCGAGAAGGGCTCCTCACCGAACACCTCAATCACCGCAGGCCCGCCGTATCCGGGGGCAATCCCCTTGTTCTTTTCCAGCGCGGTCTTAATGCACTCCAGGGTACGCTCAATGTAAGCCTTATCCATCCAGAGAGCAGCATCCTCCCTGTGGTCATAATCGTACTGCTTGTTTGCGGAGGAGGAGTAAGGCTTTGCAATGGACCGCAGATGAATCTTGGAAAAATTGCAAACCGCCGCCCTTGCCATCCGCTCGAAGCCGAGGGGATAGCGGATCTCCACCACCGACTTTTTGGTGATGTCCTTGCCGCAGGTGGCAAACCCGATGCGGTACCCTTCCGTGTAGGTGTCCGCCATGGCCTGGATTTCCTCCTGGGACAGCGTATTCAGAAAACGGGCACTCTCCAGCTCGTCCCTGCCCACATATAGACCGTATCGGTACAGGTGGGCGGTGTCGGACAAATCCCCCTCCATGAGGAGCTCCATCACCCCATCCTTATCCGGATCCAGCATGCCATCTATCCTGCGCTCCTGGAACAGCTCCGCGTTGTCGTGCATAAAGGAGTACACACTCGCCCGCACTTCCTCCGGGGTTGTCTCCGAATCCTCCAGCAGATTGTATATCTCCACCACCAGCTCCGCGTACAGCGTCAGATTCAGGATGTTTCCCTCAAACACCAGACTGTTGCCTGCCATAATCCGGGAATAGACAGCAGCGAACAATTGTCCGTAATCCTCCCCGATTGCAGAGATGGCATAGCGGTGGTTGCTCAGGTGCGTCTTGTAGTTCTCCCCCGAAATGCCACCGTAGAGCTGCCGGTTCAAATCGGCGCCCCGCTCTGCGCTCATGCGCTCCAGTTCTCCGCTCCACGCCTCCTTCACAATGGAATTCTGCAACAGCAGATAGGAAGCCACCTGGGAAAAATATCTGCCAATCTCCCCGTCCATGGCGGGATCTCCTGCAATCTCCTCAAGCCGCCCCATCACAAGTTCCAGCCTCTCGCCAAACTCCTCGCGAATCCGGCTGATATATTCTTCGTATTTCGTCATATGATTACCTCGTTTTGTTCGGGATGCGCACTACAGCACAAATCCCATAATGTAGGTTCCGCCCCAGCAAAGCAGGGCCAGAACGGAAAAAATCAGAGCCAACCGGGGGAAAAGCACAAAGGAATCCTCCTCCTTAAGGCTCTTGACGGAAAACCCCAGGCATCCCATTGTCCCAATCATGGCAACCACGCCTGCGCTCCCGAAATAGGTGGACAATCCGCCTCCACGGTGGAAGGCCAGCATCACAAAAATACCGTATAGGATAATCAAAAGTAACGCCACAACGCTTGTTATGATTCCCAGTTTTGAATGGGTTTTCTCGGTGAACTTAAAGCGCTCACGCCTTCTATGAAACAGCATCCTTCTTGCCTCCTTGCCCAACCTTTTTTCTGCTGAACAGCAAAAAGATCAGATAGCCCAAAAATCCTCCCAGTGTGTTGAGCAGCAAATCATCCACATCAAAGCATCCCAGTTTAAAAACCAGCTGCACCACTTCCACACCCAAACTCAGGCAGAAGGAGAACAGAACCGTAAAAAACAGGTTGCGGCACCTTGCATTCATGCGGGGCAGCAGATAGCCGAAGGGCATAAAAGCCACCACGTTGCCTATGACGTTGAGCACAAACGCTCGGGGATAGAGAGCCCTGCTATTGTAAAAACGCATAATTTCCCGGAACAGAGTCAGGTTATATCGGTAGTCCTGAATGTTGTCCGCCCTTCCCATTCTCTCGGAGAAAAAGAGAAGGTAAAACAAAACAATCAGATAGACACACAATAGCACGCGGTATATGATTTGCCTTTTCCTGCGACCGTTAGTTTTTGCAGCCATACTGCTGATAGTATGCGTCGATTGCGCTCTTGATGGTATCGTCGATCACCACTCTGCCCTGGCACTCGCGATTGTAGAGATGCTCAACCACCTCGTCCATGGTGACGATGGCCTTCGCATCAAACCCATAGCGTTCCCGTATCTCATCCAGGGCGGACACCTCTCCTCCCTGTCCCACTTCCATTCGGTTCAGGGAAACCATCAGGCCGACGATGGTCACATCCGCTGCCCCTCTCACCTTCGGAACCGTCTCCTCCATGGATTTTCCGGAGGTGGTGACATCCTCAATCATGACCACCCGGTCCCCGTCCTGCAGCTTGCTTCCCAGAAAGCTGCCCTTATCTGCGCCGTGATCCTTCTCCTCCTTGCGGTCCGAACAGTAGCGGATCTCCTTTCCGTAAAGTTCGCTGTAAGCGATGGCGGTCACCACGCTGATGGGAATTCCCTTGTATGCCGGTCCGAACAACACATCAAAATCATCTCCGTAGTTATCATGGATGGCCTTCGCGTAGTACTCGCCCAGCTTCTTAAGCTGTGATCCGGTCACATAGGCACCTGCATTCATAAAAAAGGGAGACTTCCGCCCACTCTTCAATGTGAAATCTCCGAACTTGAGCACGTCGCTCTCCACCATAAATTCAATAAATTCCTGCTTGTACTGTTCCATTTATGAAAACCTCCGTATCTATAATAAGTTTAAACCCGATAATCCAAAAATAGTCTAACATACATAACCTGTTTTTGCCAGTGCTACCTTCCCCGCCTTTTTTCCCACTTTTCATGGTGTTTTGCCCCTTTTTGCGTAAATTATGCACAAAATTTATGTTCGTTTTTGTAATTGTTTGACAATTTTAAAATATTTTGTATTTTTATCTTGCAATTTATTTTTCCATTGCTATAATAAAGACATAAACAAGAGAGAGAAAAAAAGAAAGAAAACAAAAAGGAGAGATCGGAAGTCTCCGGAAAAGGAGGTACGGACCACCAGAAACAGAATCGCATTCGTTTGAGGTATTGCAAGAGGAAAACGTGACACAATCCTAAGAATAAAATGAATCAGTACTAGTCAGAAGAAATCATTCATATATAGTACGATTCCAAACGTCACAGGACAACAGATCGAGGAATAGCGAGAACGAACAAGAACGTAACACCAAATTTAACAAGGAGGTAACGGTCCAATGGACGAGATAGTTTAGAAGGCGACATCGATGATGAAACTCCCGATGTCGCCTTCTTATTTTGTGTCTTATTTTCGCCGTCTCTGTCGCTCTTATTCGTGCACTGCGCCCACCAAATCTGTCAGATTTTCCACCTGATACCGCTTCATGTAGTTTTCGATTCCCTCCACAATCTCTTCCGTCACTTTGGGATTGGTAAAGTTGGCGGTTCCCACAGATACCGCGGTAGCACCCGCCAGAATCATCTCGATGGCATCCTCCGCATTCATGATTCCCCCCATCCCGATAATCGGAAGGGAAACTGCCTGGGCAGTCTGGTAAACCATCCGGACAGCAACCGGGTGAATGGCAGGGCCGGACATTCCGCCGGTCTTATTTGCCAGGACGAATCGCTGACGATGAATATCAATCTTCATGCCGGTAATGGTGTTGATGAGAGAGAGGGCATCCGCCCCGCCGGCCTCCGCCGCTCTGGCCATCTCCGTAATGTCCGTCACGTTGGGGGACAGTTTCATGATGATGGGCTGTTTCGCATGCTTTTTCATTTCCGCAGTGATGGCTTCCACCGCCCTGGGATCCTGCCCGAAAGCGATTCCGCCCTCCTTCA
Source organism: Lachnospiraceae bacterium (assembly GCA_029008875.1). GTDB lineage: Bacteria > Bacillota > Clostridia > Lachnospirales > Lachnospiraceae > Roseburia. Next base: position 108,317 of record JAQXJP010000035.1, read on the forward strand.
CGTTGGGGCAGGAAATGTTGATTTCCATCATGTCGATGGGTTCCTCCGCCAAACGCTCCACAACCGCAACATATTCCTCCGTGGAATGTCCGCAGACATTCACGATAATTCTGGTGTCATATTGCTGCAAAAAGGGAATATCCCTCTGGCAGAACAGATCGATTCCCGGATTCTGAAGCCCCACGGCGTTGAGCATTCCGCCGTACACCTCCGCCACCCGGGGGGTGGGATTGCCTTCCCACGGCACATTGGCAACCCCCTTGGTCACAACCGCGCCCAGTTTATTCAAATCCACAAACTCCGAAAATTCCGCTCCGGATCCGAAGGTTCCGGAAGCTGTCATAACCGGATTCTTCAAGGTTACCCCACAGAGATTTACACTTGTGTTCATTGCAGTTCCACCTCCTCGGCACGAAATACGGGACCATCCATACAGATTCGCCTGTTGTTCACGTTGCTGTGCCCATCCTTTTCCTTGGTCTTACAAACGCAGGCCAGACATGCACCGATGCCGCAGGCCATTCTCTCCTCCATGGAGATAAAGCATTCCATGCCGCGCTCCTTGGCCAGCGCCTTCAGCGCCCGAAGCATGGGTGTCGGTCCGCAGGCGTAGATGACATCCGCCTCAAGTTTGTTCGCCATAATCGCATCGATGACATTTCCCTGTGTTCCTACACTTCCGTTCTCGGTTGCCACGTAGCTCTTGCATTGCTCCTTGAACTCTTCCAGCAAAAAAGTCTCCGCATCACGATATCCCATCACTGCCTGAATCTGGGGAATCTCCTGCCCGTTTTCCAGCCCCTGTGCCACACCTGCCCGAATGTCCTTGGCCAGTTGGAGCATGGGCGGAACACCAATCCCTCCTCCAATCAGGAAAGCACGCTTCCCCGGGAGGACACGAAATCCGTTTCCTAAAGGGCCTATAATTCGGATGCTGTCCCCCTCCTTCATTTTGGAAAACTCCTCGGTTCCCGTCCCCTCTCCGGTGACGCGGTACACCAGGCGAATGGTTCCCTTCTCCCGGTCAATTCCGCACAGACTGATGGGTCTGGGCAAGAGTTTCGAGGAATCATTGCAGTACACAGACACAAACTGTCCCGCCTTTGCCGCAGCCGCAATGTCCTTCGTCTGCAATGTCAAATCAAAAATTCCGTTGCCCAGCGCCTCCTGAGACACCACAACAGCCAATTCTTCAAACTTATTTGCCATGTTTCTCTCCTCACTAACGGCTTGCAAGCGCTCCGCCGATGTCCGCAATCATGTCCTCCACTGCTGCCCGGGATGCGTCTGCAAAATTTTCCGGGGTGATTCCCATTTCCTTGTATTTATCCTGCTTGTATGCGGCGATGATTCCTCTGGAGGAATTCACGATAGCCCCAAGTCCGTCCTCGTTGAAGAAATGAACCAGATCGGCTCCCTTTCCTCCCTGGGCACCGTATCCTGGCACAAGAATAAAGGACTTGGGCATAATCTTGCGGAGAATCTTGCCCTGCTCCGGGTAGGTTGCTCCCACAACTGCACCCACATAACTGTAGGAATCTCCCATGCAATCACTTCCCCACTGGGCGACCTTCTCTCCAACCCACTCGTAGAGCGGTCTTCCGTCGATCAGGCGGTCCTGAAACTCACCGCTGGACGGATTGCTGGTCTTTACAAGAATAAAGATACCCTTTTTTTCCTCTTTACATACATCCACGAAAGGTTTGATTCCATCCGTTCCCAGATAGGGATTCACGGTGGCAAAATCCTCGCTGAAAGCGGAGTAGCTCCTGCTTCCGATCTGCACCTTGCCAAGATGTCCCACTGCGTATGCAGCGGAGGTGGATCCGATATCCCCTCTCTTTACATCTCCGATGACCACCAGATCCTTCTCATGGCAGTAATCCACGGTCTTCTGGAATGCCTTCACACCCTCCACGCCAAATTGCTCATACATCGCAATCTGCGGCTTCACGGCAGGAATCAAATCGTAAGTTGCATCCACAATCGCCTTGTTGTACTGCCAGATTGCCTCCGCTGCCCCGGCCGGTGTCTCCCCGAACTCCTCAAAAGCCTTCTTCTGGATGTGCTCCGGAACGTAGGACAGCATGGGATCCAATCCCACCACAATCGGCGCTCCCGTCTTCTTGATCTTGCTCACTAATTTGTTAATCATAGCATTCCCTTCCTCTCTCGATTCTCATTATCTTAACCTATCATACATAAAATATCCGATTTTTCAAGGCATTCCCTCAAAATACTGCCCTCATTTCCCTCACGCTTTGGCGGACGCACCGCACCCCGGTGGGGGGATAGTTCAAAAAAGCATGATTTTATAGCACTTGCGTTTTGACTTCTTCGATGATATTTGTCCGCCCAAATATGGACACGACCTACGGGATGTACGCGGCAGGCGGAATATTTCTGCAGACGTATTAGCGGCTCTGCGCGACGGCTTAGCCTTGTGGCGCGAGCGAGGACCTGTTTGAGCTCGGCGCGTATATCTGATAGAACGCCTAAAGCGCGAGTTCCGCAGCCGCGCCGATAAGACAAGGCTAAGGCAGCGCTTAGAGCCGGTTTACGTCGAAGCCTTATTCCGACTGCCGTGTACATCCCGTAGGTCGTGTTCATATGTGTTCGTACAAATAATTGAAGCCAAAACGCAAGTGCTTAAAATCTATGCCTTTTCTCAAATCCCCCCACCGGGGTGCGGTGCGTCCGCCAAAGCGTGGGGGAAATGAGGTGGAAAATTGATTATGCCCGAAAGACGATGTTTCCGTCGCAGACGGTGCACACCACCCGCCCGGTGACTTCGCGGCCGTCGAAGGGAGTGTTGCGCCCCTTGGAGGCGAAGGTGTTCACATCGATCTTGTAGGTGGCATTGGGGTCAAAAATAACAATGTCCGCCGCCTTGCCCGGCTGAATATCCCCTCTGTCCACGGGAATCAGTCTGGCCGGATTGTAGCTCATCTTCTCTGCCATCTGCATGGGGGTCAGATAGCCTCCCAGCACAAGCTCGGAGTAGGTCAGACACGCGGCGGTCTCCAGCCCCACGATACCGAAGGGAGCCTTCTGCATGCTGGTGTTTTTCTCCTCGAAGGTGTGGGGGGCATGGTCCGTGGAAATGACATCCATGGTTCCGTCCGCCAATCCTTTTTTCAGCGCCTCCACGTCCTCCGGTGCACGGAGAGGCGGATTCATCTTGTAGTTGGTATCCGCTCCCGGCTGGTTCACAAGTCTTCTGCAATCCACGGAGAGGGCCTCCACCTTCTCGATGTCGTCGGAGGTCAGGGTGAAGTGATGGGGGCATACCTCCCCGGACACTTTCAGGCCATCCTTCTTTGCCAGGCGAATCATTTCCACGGAATCCCTGGTGGAACAGTGGCACAGATGGAGTCTCGCACCGGTCTCCTTCGCCAGGAGAATGTCCCTGGCCACAATCACATCCTCCACGGAGTTGGTGATGCCCGGAAGGCCCAGTTCCTCCGCCTTTGCGTCCGCGTTCATGACACCGCCGTTCACCATATTGATATCCTCGCAGTGGGCCAACACCGGAATGTCCAGTTTCGCGGCAATCTTCATTGCCTCCCGGTATATCTGGGCGTTCATGACGGACTTTCCATCCTCGCTGATGGCGGGACATCCCGCAGCCACCATCTCCTCGATGTCCGCAAGCTGTTCTCCCTTTTGACCCTTGGTCACGGCTCCCACCTGCAGCACATGGATACACTTTCCTGAGGCACATTTCTCGTGGACGTACCTGATGACCTCCACATTATCCGCCACCGGCTTGGTGTTGGGCATGGCCAGCACCGTGGTGTATCCTCCGTGAGCCGCCGCCTGCATTCCCGTAATGACATCCTCCTTGTGGGTGAGTCCCGGATCCCGCAAATGCACATGCATGTCGATAAAACCGGGCATGACAAAACAGCCCTTCGCATCGATCACCTCATCCGCCTTTTCCATGCAGTTTGGCTCGATTCGCTCCACCTTATTGTCTCTCACAAAGACATCTGCCACCTCATCCGTCTGTGTGGCAGGATTGATTACTCTTCCGTTTTGAATCAGTATTGTCATAGCCACTCCTTATATCATCCATTCACGAATCATTGCAATTTCCCTGGCATATCCCTCGTCGTCGTTGGGCGTCTCCAGGATAAAGGGTTTTCCCTGTAAAAGGGGATGGGTTGCCACCCGCCGTAGCGCCTCCGCCCCGATTGCGCCCTCACCGATCTTCTGATGACGGTCCTTGTGAGAGTTGCAGGGATTCATACTATCGTTAAAGTGTACGGCCTTGAGGCGGTCCAGGCCGATTACCCGGTCGAACTCCTCCAGCACCTCATCCAGATGGTTGACGATATCATAGCCCCCATCCCACACATGGCAGGTGTCGAAGCAGACGCCGATTTTATCCTTCAACTCCACCAGTTCGATAATTCTCTGGAGTTCCTCGAAGCTTCGCCCCACCTCGGAGCCCTTCCCCGCCATGGTCTCCAGGAGCACGGTGGTGGTATGCTCCGGCCGAAGAGCCCTGTTGATGGCATCCGCGATGAGGGGAATCGCCACATCCTCCCCCTGCCCCACATGGGAGCCCGGGTGAAAATTGTAGTAGTTTCCCGGAACATATTCCATGCGCTCCAAATCCTCCGCCAGCACATTGCGGGAAAACTCCCGGATATCCGGCTTTGCCGCGCATACATTCATGGTGTAGGGCGCATGGGCCACCAGCTTTCCGAAATGTTCCCGCCCCATCAAAGCCACAAGGGCCGACGCGTCCTCCGTTTCGATGGCCTTGGCCGAACCTCCCCTGGGATTTCTGGTAAAGAAAGCAAAAGTATCGCCCTCCAGCTTCAGCGCCATCTCTCCCATGGCCTCAAATCCCTTGGAGGAGGACAAATGATTTCCAATATATATCATAGGTTATGCATCCCTTCCTATTTTGCCGCAATCACATCCGCCATGTCGTACATTCCGGCAGGCTTTCCTGCCAGGAACTTGGCGGCCTCCACAGCACCTTTGCCGAATACTCCTTTGGAGTACGCTGTGTGCTTGAACTCAATCACCTCGTCCATCCCCGCAAAGATGACCTCGTGCTCTCCTACAATGTTGCCTCCCCGCACCGCGGAAATACCAATCTCCTTCGGATCTCTTTTTGCCCGCTCCTGACTTCTGTCGTATTTGTAGGTGTAGGCATTATCCAATGCTTCGTTCATGGAATCCGCAAGGGCCAGTGCAGTTCCGCTGGGCGCATCCAGTTTTTGATTGTGATGCTTCTCCACGATTTCCATGTCATATCCCGCAGGGGCAAAAACCAGAGCCGCCTTTTTCAACAGTTCCATCAGGGTGTTAATCCCCAGAGACATATTTGCGGACTTTAAGATTGCGACCTTCTTTGCGGTCTCGGATACTTTTTCCAGCTGCGCATCGCTAAGTCCCGTGGTGCACAGCACCACCGGTACCTGCTTGTCCGCACAGTAGTCAAGCAGCCCGTCCACTGCCGCCGCATTGGAAAAATCAATGATGGCATCCGCCTGCACATCGCACTGGGCAATGTTGGAAAAAACCGGGTAGTCATTGGCAACTTTATCATACACATCGATTCCTGCAACGATCTCCACCTCCGGATCCTCCCTGCAGATACCGGTGATAACCTGTCCCATTTTTCCGTTGCATCCGTTCATAATTACTCTGGTCATGTTCTGTTCCTCTTTTCTGTTATGTACAAAGAATCGCCCACAAGCATTGCAGGCGATTCTATTTTATCTTATCCGGCGATGGTTACGCAAGATTTATACCATATTCTTTCATCACTTGAGCAAGTTTTGCCGCATTTTCTTCGCCCATCGGTGAGAGTGGTGCGCGAAGAGGTCCGACCTCAAGGCCCATCAAGTTCATGGCTGTCTTAACCGGAATCGGATTCACCTCGGAGAACAATGCGTCTACCAGAGGGAGCGCTTCCCTCTGCAATCTCTGTGCGGTTGCCAAATCTCCGTCGAAGAAGCTCTGACACATCCGGTGAACCTGTGCCGGGGCAACATTGCTCCACACGGAGATTACTCCGATGGCACCGATGGCCATGAGAGGTACCACAAGTCCATCCTCACCGGAATACATATCCAGCTTTCCGTCGGTCAGATACATGGTCCGTGAGGCCTGCGCCATGTTGCCGGTGGCCTCCTTCAGTCCCACAATGTTCTCCTCCGTCTTGAACAGGGTGGCCACCGTCTCCGGCAGCAGATTGCATCCCGTTCTGCTGGGCACATTGTACATAATAATCGGTGTTTTCACACTCCGGGCGATGGCGCTGTAATGTGCAACCAATCCCGCCTGCGTCGCTTTATTGTAATACGGAGTAACAATCAACAGTCCGTCAGCGCCGGCCTCCTGAGCCTCCCGGGACAGCTGAATGGCAGTGCGCGTACAGTTGGATCCTGTCCCCGCGACTACCGGAACCCGGTGTCTCGTAAACTCAACTGCCGCTTTGATCACATCTGCATGCTCTTCCATGGTAAGCGTAGCGCTCTCGCCGGTGGTGCCTGCGATGACAATCGCATCGGTTCCTCCCGCGATCTGCATATCGATAAGCTCTGCCAACTTATCATAGTTGACTTCCTCGTTGTTTTTCATCGGTGTCACGATTGCCACACCGGCTCCCTTAAAAATGGCCATAGTTTTACTCCTTTTTTATCTTATAGATATGTATTACTCCCATCAAAAGTGAAAAAAACCAGCTCACAGAGCTGGTCAATTATCGATTGCATTCACAGAATCGAAAACGATAGCTCCCCATCTTGCGATGACAGTCATAGGGTTGTTCACCCTATGCCCAAGAGGACACCTGCAGAATTGTGCCCCTTTCGGCGTTCCTCCCTTTCAACTATGCTCATCTGCGACTGCCGCATCCCATAGAATACTGATAATTCACGCAACCTCTATCTTCTATTCATTTGACTTTGCTTATCATAACACCAACCGGGTATGATGTCAACGCCTCCCGCCACAATCGCGGAACACTTCTATTTCTCGGATGCAATGTTATAGATTTCATCCACCCTGGAACGCAAGTCCTCCCCCAGCACACGCCCGGTGAAAACAATGGTGACGTCCTCCGGTTTTGCGGCCAGAAGGCTGTCGATATCCTCCATGGTGATGACACCGTGATCCACAAGCCCGAGAATCTCATCCATCACCAACATATCGCATTCCCCGGTGGAGATTACTTTCTTTCCATAGTTAAAGCCGTTCTTCAAGTTGGCACACTCCTCCGCCTTTTCCTCGTCGGAGAGTTCATCGAAACCTTTTTCGGACTTTGCAAAGCGGAAAAATTTTAACTCCGGCTCAAGCCTTGTCAAAAAAGATATTTCCTTTTCTTCTTTGGATTTCAGAAATTGAATTACAACAACATTTTTCCCGCAGCCGGCCGCCAACAGAGCCTTGCCAAGAGCTGCCGTGGATTTTCCATGCCCCTCACCATAGTATACGGAAACGACACCCTGTTCCATAGCTTTCCTCCATCTGTCTCATCGAAATGTTCGTCTCATCAATATGGGTAAAATATCATAATCCATGGCATTTTGCAACTCATATCGCAAAAAGTGCTGCCCTTTTTACTCGGCGAATTCTATTTTGCTGACGGAAACCTCGTAGGCAACCCGCTGCTCCACCTCGGTCTCACTGATTTTCTTCACATATTCCCGACTTTGAATTCTCCCCCAAATCTGCACATGGGCTCCCACCTCAAACCCGGAGGCAAATCTGGCATTCCGTCCCCAGCAGATGCAGGGAATGTAATCGGACTTCCCGTAGGACCGATTGACAGCGATAAGCAAGTCCGCAATCTCTCTCCCCAGCGGCGTTTTGCGGTATACGGACTCCTTGCAGATGAAGCCGTCCAAAAAAATCTGATTACTTGCGCTCTCGTCGTCCGCATCGCTTAACAATTCCATCTCTCTGGCAAACACGGACAACACCAGACGATTCTTTTTCTCCTCATGGCGATTAAACGAGCGAAACTGTCCCGTTATGTAAACGTACTGTCCCTCCATGTCCTGTGACACATCAATCAATCGCTCCGATACCATTACCGGAATGTAATCCGCGAAATTGGAGAGTCGGCTCACAGCCACATCTACCATATAAAAGCCCTCCCCGTACACTTCGTGACTGTATCTGAAGTCGGATACAATCTCTCCTACGATTGACACTTGGTTGTTTTCAATTAATTTATCTGTCATGAATCTTCTCCCTTCCTTTTGTGGAATATTTGTCGATTACTTTTTACCATTGGGACAAGGAGATAAATTCGCAAATCCTGTCGACAAGCAAATTCTTTCGTTTTCTTTCCCTTCCGGCTTTCGAATTCTTGGTTTTTTCATAAAATGATTGCGTTTGGGGCAAATTGTGATAGAATAGGAAAGGTTATCGTAAATGAGTGAAAAATGATTTTGCCGCAGGATATGGCGGCGGAACGGAGAGAAATATGCAGACAACAAGAGAGGATGTTCGTAACATAGCAATCATCGCCCACGTTGATCACGGCAAGACCACATTGGTGGATGAACTGCTGAAGCAAAGCGGTGTGTTCCGCGAGAACCAGGAGGTTCAGGAGCGTGTCATGGATTCCAACGACATTGAGCGTGAGCGCGGAATCACAATTCTTTCAAAAAATACCGCCATTGATTACAAGGGCGTAAAAATCAATATTATCGATACTCCGGGACATGCGGACTTCGGAGGCGAGGTGGAGCGTGTTCTGAAGATGGTGAACGGGGTAATCCTCGTGGTTGACGCCTTCGAGGGAACCATGCCACAGACAAAATTCGTGTTGATGAAGGCCCTTGCCCTGGATCTTCCGGTCATTGTGTGCATCAACAAGATGGACCGCCCGGAGGCAAGACCGGATGAGGTCATCGATGAAGTTCTTGAACTTTTGATGGATTTGGATGCCTCCGATGAGCAGTTGGATTGCCCGTTCCTCTTTGCATCCGCAAGGGAGGGATATGCAACCCTTCACCAGGGCGACGAGAAAAAGGATATGATGCCGCTTCTGGACACCATCATCAACTATATTCCCGCACCAACCGGCGATCCGGACGCAAGCACACAGGTGCTGATCAGCACCATCGATTACAACGAATATGTGGGGCGCATCGGAATCGGCAAAGTGGACAACGGCACCCTGAAAGTGAACCAGGATGCGGTCGTTGTCAACCACCATGACCCGGACAAGCTTCAGAAGGTGCGAATCAGCAAGCTGTATGAGTTCCAGGGTCTGAACAAGGTGGAGGTGACCGAGGCACACATCGGTTCCATTGTGGCCATCTCCGGAATTTCCGATATTCACATTGGAGACACCATTTGCTCCCCGGATTCCCCGGTGGCAATTCCGTTCCAGAAGATTTCGGAGCCCACCATCTCCATGAATTTTATTGTCAATGACAGCCCTCTGGCCGGACAGGAGGGAAAATATGTAACCTCCCGCCATATCCGCGACCGTTTATTTAAGGAGCTGAACACCGACGTTTCCCTCCGGGTGGAGGAAACCGAGAGCGCCGACTCCTTCAAGGTATCCGGGCGCGGCGAGCTTCACCTGTCCGTATTGATTGAAAATATGCGCCGGGAAGGCTTTGAATTCGCCGTGAGCAAGGCGGAGGTTCTCTACAAGACCGACGAACGTGGCAAAAAGCAGGAGCCCATGGAGATTGCCTACGTGGATGTGCCGGATGAATTTACCGGAGCCGTCATCTCCAAATTACAGCAGCGCAAAGGGGAACTCCGCAACATGGGCTCCATCGCAGGGGGATACACCCGTCTGGAATTCCGCATTCCTTCCCGTGGATTAATCGGCTACCGCGGCGAGTTCATGACGGACACCAAGGGAAACGGTATCATCAATACCATTTTTGACGGATATGACGAGTTCCGCGGCGAGATTGCTTACCGTGCAACCGGATCCCTCATCGCCTTCGAGGATGGGGAGTCCGTGGCGTACGGCCTCTTCTCCGCCCAGGACAGAGGAACCCTCTTCATTGGTCCCGGCGAGCGGGTATACTCCGGAATGGTGATCGGCCAGTGTGCAAAGGCGGAGGACATCGAGCTGAATGTCTGCAAGAAAAAGCACCTGACCAACACCCGTTCCTCCTCCGCGGACGAGGCACTCACCCTTGTTCCGCCCCGCATCTTAAGCCTGGAGCAGGCCCTGGACTTCATCGACACCGATGAACTTTTGGAGGTTACTCCCACCAGTCTTCGCATCCGCAAGCGCATCCTGGATCCGACCTTGAGACGCCGTGCCGGATATGCAAAAAAGGCGGCAATGAATCAAAACTGATCACGGCGGCAACGCAAAATAATAAGGGGATGAATCCGCGGATTCATCCCCTTTATTAATTCTCAACCTACACTCGTTTTTAGTTTCTCTAATCCTTAGCTTCACCGGCTTTTTAGCCTTCACCGCTTCTTTCTATTCTACTGTACTTCCTTGGATGCATAGTAATCGGCAAACAGCTGTCTCGCCGCGCTCATGGTGTCCTTGGATATCTGAGGAAGTTCGGAGCCCCACGCCTTTTCCGCGAGCTTGAAGCCCTTCTCCATGGCTGCCTCCATCTTCTTCATTTTCTCCACATCATCACCTGCAAGCGCACTGGCAAAATCAAACAATCTCTGGGATGTCTGCTTCACCCCGTAGTAGCCGTCCTCCGCAACATCCTCTTTCGCCTGGGCAATGGTTTCCGGATCCACATTCTTGAGGTTCTCCGGTGAGAACAAGCTGGCAAGCCCTGCGGTATTGGCCTGCTGTCCCATCATTTTCTGGACCATCTCCATGAACTGCTGCTGGCGGGTTGCCTGTTCATCCTTCAACTGCTGCACCAGAGCTGCCCGGTCCTCCTCGCTCATCTTGGTGACGGAATAAGCGCCCTTTCCGGTTGTTGCTGTGCTCTTCTCGTACACAACGCCGCTCTCTGTGGTCTTTTCACCCTTGGTGCCCTCGTCCTTCTTTGCGGATGACTTTCTCCCGTATACATCATATGCATCCACCTTGGTTGCACCGGATACTGAATTCACTGCCATTGTTTTTCCCTCCTTAGAAAATAGTCTTCCCGAATTCCGTTTCGGGTTTGTTGATACTTCATCTACTATATCGGCATTTCCTGTTCATAGTTTACCTCTAAAACAAAAAAGAGCTATTTTTCATAGCCCTCTTTGTGCGATTCCATTGGGATTCTCAATGACTAGCCCTGGAGACCTCTCTGCTGGCGGTCCATATCCTCCACCACAATATCGTAGATCTCCCCCAGCGTTCTGGCATACTCGAGAATTTTCCACGGCTCATTAGTATGGAAATGAATCTTGATGGGATCCCCATCCCCTCCCACTGCGAGAAGGCAATCCCCGGCAAAATTACCGCTGATATAATCAAAGATTTCATCCTCATCCAGATCGTCCCCGTCGATCAACAACTGGGTATCATAACGAAATTCCAATTCTTCCATCTAATCCAACCTCCTATTTCAGTGCTTAACCGATAGCAGTATTTTATTACAAAGCCTTGATTCTCTCAAGTGCTTTCACGGTATTCTCGTAATTTCCGAAGGCGGTGAGCCGGAAATATCCCTCCCCGCTGGGTCCGAATCCGGAACCCGGAGTGCCCACCACATTGGCCTTCTCCAGAAGATAATCAAAGAATTCCCAGGAGGTCATCTTGTCCGGAGTCTTCAGCCAGATGTAAGGTGCGTTCACGCCCCCGTATACATCGAAGCCGGCATCCTTCAGGCCTTCCTTGATTGTTCTCGCATTGTTCATATAGTAAGCCACCTGCTTGGCCAGCTGTTCCTTCCCGGCCGGAGAATATACCGCCTCGCCGGCGCGCTGCACAATGTAGGGCGCCCCATTAAACTTGGTTCCGTGACGGCGGGCCCACATGCTGTGGAGGGAAACCTCCCCGCATTTCAGTTCCTTCGGAACCACGGTAAAGCCGAGACGCACGCCGGTAAAGCCCGCATTTTTGGAAAAACTGCGGAGCTCAATGGCGCAGGTTTTTGCCCCTTCACACTCATAGATGGAATGTGCCACGTTATCCTCACTGATGTACGCCTCATAGGCAGCGTCATAGATAATTACGGCGCCGTTTTTGTTGGCATAATCCACCCACAGCTGTAACTGGTCCTTGGTGAGGGTGGTTCCGGTGGGATTGTTCGGCAGGCAGAGGTAAATCATGTCCGGAACCTCCTTCGGGAACTCGGGCACGAAATGGTTCTCCGCGGTACAGGGCATATAGATGACATCGCTCCAGGTCTCCGTCTTCGGATCGTAGGTTCCGGTTCTCCCCGCCATCACGTTGGAATCCACATATACCGGATATACCGGATCGCACACCGCGATGCGGTTGGTCACCGCAAAAATCTCCTGAATATTTCCGGAGTCGCTCTTGGCTCCGTCGGACACAAAGATCTCATCCGCAGAGATATCACAGCCCCTTGCCTTGTAATCATTTTCCGCAATGGCACTTCTCAAGAATTCATAGCCCAAATCCGGTGCATAGCCGCGGAAGGTCGCCGCATCCCCCATCTCATCCACCGCCTTGTGCATGGCCTCGATGATCGCGGGCGCGATGGGCTGTGTCACATCGCCGATTCCCAGCCGGATGATATCCTTATCCGGATTTTCCTCCTGAAATGCTGCCACTTTCTTGCCGATAGTGCTGAACAGATAGCTGCCCGGCAATTTTTGATAGTTTTCGTTAATCTGATACATATTTTTTCCTTCCTGTTAAGCACCGGGCATACTTTACCCTTGCCAAACTATAATTTTTTATTCTTCACCCATTAGTTTTAGTATCATCTGCGCGGTCTCAATCAGACCGGTTCCGTTATCCATACTGCGTTTTTGAATGTAGCGATGAGCTTCCTCTTCCGTCATGTGATTTTGTTCCATCAAAAGAGTCTTTGCCTGCTCCATGATTTTGATTTCCTCTTCGCTGCGCACCCGGGGCTTGAGTCTTCGCCGCCGTCTCTGCTGCGTGATCTCATTGTCCATCCGCTCCAGGGTCTCCAACAGTTCCTGCACTTTGAGCGGCGTCTCGAGGCATATCAAATTTTCCGCATCCCCATTCTCCAGCACATTTGCCGATGCAATGAGCAGCATATGGAAATCTCCGGGCAAATACTCCAACAATTCCCCATACATCATGTCAACAAAACGATAACCGCATATGACGATGCCATTCTCCAGATTTTCCACCTGCTGCAACGCTTGTGCTCCCGTAGTACAGACTGCTGTAACCGGATACCCGCTCTGTGCCACAATCTTTTTGACACTCTGGGCGATTTCCATCTTCGGAAAAGCGATTACAATATTTCTCAATCTTATGGCCTCGTTCTGTTAAATTTTGTATAGATACTCTTTGACTTCCCACTCTGTCACAAAACTGCGGTAGCGGTTCCACTCCGACTCCTTGGCCTCCACATATTTGTTAAAGATATGATCACCCAAAACTTCCTTCACAAAGGGATCCTTCTTCATCTCCTCCAGCGCCAGATCCATGCTCAGCGGAAGGGATTCAATGCCCAATTCCTCCTTCTCCTCGTCCGTCATCTCGTAGATATTGCGATCCACGGCCTTGGGCGGAAGGGTGTGATTCTCAAGTCCGTCCAACCCCGCTGCGAGGCAGAGCGCCAGCACCAGGTAAGGGTTTCCGGAAGGGTCCGGACTGCGCAACTCCACGCGTCTGCTGTCCCCCTGGGAACTGGGGATGCGAATCAGCGGGCTTCGGTTCATGGTGGACCATGCAATGTATGCCGGAGCCTCGTCACCGCCCAGAATTCTCTTGTAGGAATTGATCAGCGGGTTGGTGATGAGGGTCATGCCCTTGATGTGCTCCATGACTCCACCCATAAAATAGTAAGCCTCCTGGGACAACTGGTACTCATCGTCCGGATCGAAGAACACATTTTTTCCATCCCTGGACAGAGACATATTGATGTGCATTCCGGAGCCGTATGCATCGTTTCTTGGCTTGGGCATAAAGCTTGCAAAAAGGCCGTGCTTTTTGGCGATGGTCTTGATGGCCAGTTTGAAGGTCATGATGTTATCCGCGGAACTGAGGGCTTCATCATAATTAAAGTCAATCTCATGCTGTGCCGGGGAAACCTCATGGTGGGAAGCCTCAATCTCGTATCCCATATCCTCCAGGGTCAGCACCATATCCCTGCGCGCATTCTCCCCCATGTCCACCGGTCCCAAATCAAAGTAGCTGGCTGTCTCGTGGGTGATGGTGGTGGGCTGGCCGTTCTCGTCCTGGTTAAACAGGAAGAACTCACACTCCGGTCCCACGTTGAAGGTATACCCCATCTTCTTCGCTCTCTCCACCTGCCTGCGCAAGATATAGCGGGGGTCTCCCGCAAAGGGCTCTCCCTTTGCGTCGTACACATCACAGATAATTCTCGCCACCTTTCCCTGCTGCGGTCTCCAGGGGAAGATGGTGAAGGTATCCAAATCCGGATACAGGTACATATCCGATTGCTCGATTCTCACAAATCCCTCTATGGAGGATCCGTCAAACATGCACTGGTTGTTCAATGCCTTTTCCAGATTGCTTGCGGTGATTGCCACATTCTTCAGTGTCCCGAAAATATCCGTGAACTGGAGACGGATAAATTCCACATTCTCCTCCTCCACAATTCGATAAATATCTTCCTTCGTATATTTACTCATGTTCTCTCTCCTTCCGCTGTGGATTTGCAAAAATCCAGCACCTTTTCCATTTCCATATTTCCGCCGAACAAATCCAGCGCACTTCCGATGGTGACGTGCAACCGGTTCTGTCCCAGTTTGTATATTTTTTGCAGGTCACAAAAATCGTGCACCCCTCCGGCGTAGGTAATGGGGATTTTCCCCCATGTCCCAAGCAGTTTTACCAAGTCCTCCTCGATTCCGCCGGCCTTTCCTTCCACATCCACCGCGTGAATCAGAAATTCACTGCAGTATTCCGCGAAAAAGTCCAACTTCTCCGGCGTAATCTTCTCCTCGGTAAATTTCTGCCAGCGGTCCGTCACAATGTAGTACCCGTCACCTCGGTATCTGCAGGATAAATCCAGCACCAAATGCTCTTTTCCCACGGTGTCCCGCAGTCTGTCAAGCCGCTCATAGTCCACTTTCCCGTCGGAAAAGACATAGGAGGTCACCACCACCTGCCGTGCTCCCGCTTCCAGGTATTCCCCGGCGTTTTCCGCGGTGATTCCGCCGCCCACCTGAAGTCCTCCCGGGTAGGCCGCAAGCGCCGACAATGCCTGGGCTTTGGTGGCTTCGTAATACTCCGTTCCCTCTTTGTTCAACAGAATGATGTGCCCGCCTTTGATTCCCAGATTCTTGTAAAACCTTGCAAAGTACGCCGCGTCCTGCTCTGCCACAAAATTCTCCTTGGCAAAACTTCCGACATCCTTTAGACTGCTGCCCACGATCTGCTTGACCTGTCCATTGTGAATGTCAATACAAGGTCGAAATTCCATATTCTAATCCCCGATTTTTCAAAAAATGGGTAAAGAAGCCCCTTGCATGGGCCCCTTTACCCTCGTTCCAAATAATAGCATAAAATTTTTCAGATTACAAGGCTCTGGTATACATCGCCCGCACCAGATATCCGTAGCTGCAGCAGGTGCGATATCCGGCAAAAGCCCCGTTGGCAGGGTTGCAGGGTCCGATCCCGTACTGCGCCACATAGATGGGGTAGGAGGGATATCCGGTATATTGATTGCGAAGCCACACGCGGCTTCCCCATCCCAGCCTCGCCCAGGCATCGCTTGCCGCCTGGATGCTGGGATAATACACGGCGCTGTCAAATCCCCCGGAATTCAACCCAGATATGGGATAAGTATCCGGCACTCCATCCAGATTCATGTCCCAGAACCAGTTCCACGGTGCCCCCGCCATGTATCGGTAACAATCCCCCATCTCCGGGATAAAGAGGTAATCCAGGGTGGTCTCCGCAGCCACCGCGCTGGCCGCCATGGGCGTATTCAACCCCATGTCTGCCCTGGTGCAGGGCGCCTGCTGGGAGGGACTGTAATTGTAGAACATTCCGGAGTAGGAACGATTCACGGTGGTATCGGTGAGCTTGATTCCCAGAAGATCCGTCCATTCCCCGGAATTCAGCTGCTGCCTTATGGAGCTGGTGGCCCAGACGGCGTTTGCCCCGAAGGCATATCCCCCCGCTCCGGAGGGAGTCATGGCCACAAACAAAGCTCCCTCGTTTCCGGAATGATCGGTCACATAATGGGTTGTCACACAGGCAAAATATTGGTAGTTTCCCATACAGTAGCGATAGTCCATGACCCCGGGGGCAATCTCCTGCCAGACGGCATACAGGCATACCTCCTCCCCGTCCCGGTCCGTCAGATTGCACACCGACTCCTCGTTGAGCCACTGTGCCCCGTTGAAGGAGCGGTCCCTTGCGGTGACGGAATTCTGGGTGCTGATTGCGCCGGAATCCGTGCTCCAACCCATGAACACATACCCGGTACGCAGGAACCGGTTGCGGGGCAGAGGCATCTCCTCGTCATAGTGCAGCGCCATGCTCTCCATCTCCCCGGTTGCATCACTGTTTGGGTCAAAGCGGACGGAATAGGTGATGGGAGTCCAGCGGGCGGTGAGCACGATATCCCCCGCCACGTTCAAAACATAGTCCTCCGACACTGTGACCTTTCCATTTCCCTTCGTTTGCGATGCGGGATTTTCGCCGGTTACATCCAGCTCCCATCCTTGGAACAGATACCCGGTGCGCTGGGGTGTGGGAAGTTCCCCCAGAGGCTTTCCGTAGGTTGACCGGATGCTCTCCACATCGCAGGCCCCTCCGTTGGCGTGGAAAGTAACCTCATATTTGCATGCCTCGAAGCAGGGCACAAGCTCCATATTCCGCTCCGCCAGGATGGTCTTGACCGGCTGACTTGCCGATTCCCCGCCATCGCTGTCCCCATCCTCCGGCGCAGCCTCCTCTGCCGGGATCCATCCCAGGAAATCGTATCCGATCCTTGTCATCTCCGGAAGATTTTTCTCCGCCAGATCGGTTGCCAGGATTGCGTCCCTCCCCTGCAGGCGAATCTCATACACCTGAAACTCCCGACAGGTGATGTTCCCCGCGCCATCCAGAGCAGCCGCGTAATAGTGTCCGGAGTTTTCCAACCGATAAGCGGCACAATTCCCCTCACGGAAGTCCACGGCCTCCATCTGTGGGTCCACGCTTCCCAGATAGACACTCTCCGTCCCGGTTCCCAAATCCTCCGCCTCCAGAGTGACATCCACGTAGGTGCTGGCCTCACTGCTCACCTGTATCTGCAGTGACGGCGCAAGGTCATCCACCCATGTTGCATGCCAGATTTTGCCTTGCTCCACATATTCCGGCTGTAATGAATTCCCCCTCTCATCCTGCCAACCGGCAAAGGACCAGCCCTCCTTTTGGGACGTCGGGATTTTCCCTCCGTCCTCTGCCTCCACACGGTAGTCTCCCGTCCCTCTTCGGGCGACGGACACCCGGATGGGTGTGGAATTGCCCATAGTGTCATCCAGGTACATGGTGCAGTATCCAACCTCCTTTGCAGGAAAAATGCCATCCCTCCCAACGGCCCACAACTTCCCCTCTGCATCCGCATATATGAGGGCATTGCCCAGAAGGGAATACAGATACGTCAGTCGTTGTGTGTAGGAGGAATCCTCCGTGTCCTGGGTACCTTCTCCATCGAAATCTCCAACTCCCAGAGCTCCATCTATCTCCCAAAGCTGCTCCAGGACAGCGGAGAGTGCCTCCGGCTCTTCTCCCCGGAAGTTCTCCCAGTCTTCTCCCAATTCGCGCATCTGACTTTGCAGGTACTCATCCCCCTGCTTACGATTTTTTGCCTCCTGCGTCCCCCGGGATGCCAGCCCTGCAAGCCTGTCCTGATACTGTTTTGTCAGAGTGTCCCACCACATCTTTTGCACTGCAGCCTCCCCCGCATCCACTCTCTTTCCCAGCATTTTTTCAAACTGCAGCATAACCCGCTCATAGGCGGCATTCTCCCAGTTTTCCGCCATGGTTTGCCCGGCCGTTGAACGTTGTTCATCATTGATGTTCAACGCCTGCACCGTCTCAATGTGACACAGATTCCACATCAGTGCCAACAGGGCGGCGAAAAGAATTCTCTTAATTTTTCTCATCACATTCCCCCCTGACTCACATAATCCAGTTGTCTGGAAATCTCATCCTCGCCTCCGAAATATTCCGCATAAAAATGGCCACGCTCACTGTCATAACGGATTTTGCAATCTCCCATTTCCTTATATAAATAGGTGATTGCTCCCGAGACGGTTCCATCCCCCATCAGGGAGATGTCATGACTGCCGATGGTGTCCTGCATCGCCCGAATCGCAATTTGGATATCCGTCAGAGAGACTCCGCCCACATTGCAAAACCGATTCCAATTCTCCGTGAGCTCCGCCAGTTGTTCCCCCAACCTTTGATCCTCCTCCATGCGCAGGTTGCCCTCATTCTGTAGCAGGCCTTCCACCTCCTCTACGGCGGCTTCCAGCGCCGCCATGGAGATATCCACCGAGTCCTTGTAGGCGTAGAAGGCGGTGGCATCCATTTTTGTCCGCACCTGCTCCTTTACCTCATCCATTCCCATCTCCAGGTTCTCAAACAATTGCTCCGTCTCCCTGCGCAATTCTTCCAGTTGGATCTGTAGGTCCCCGCTGTGGGAATCAGATTGCTCCAGCCACTGCTCCAGTTCCTCCAGTGCGCTCCAGATATTCCCCTCGTATTCCCCGTAGATGGTTTCCTCCCGGTCTCCGATCTCATTTTCCAGGTGCAGGATTGCCCTTTTCACTTTCTCCGACGCGTTTCCGTAATCCGCTTGAAAACTTTCCAGATCCTGCTGCAGCAGCCTCAATTGTCTGCGCAGCTCCTCCCGGTCCCCGTCCTTCTCCTCCAGGGAACGGTATTTTTCCTGCAGTTCCAAAAGTTTCCTCGCAATCTCCTGCTGATAGAATTCGAAGTCTGCATCCTCTAGGGATGTATTTTCCAGCCGGGTAATCACGTCGCGTATCCCGTTGATCTCGTCCCGGATGTCTCCGGAAAAGCTGTCAAACTCCCGGCTCTTCTCATAATTCTCCAGGGTTTCCCGCCGCACCATCTCCCGCTCCATCTGCTCCAGGGTCACATCCACCTGCCTGCTGTAATCTTCCAGCATGCGTCTCATTTTTTCCGTATTCTCCCCCTGTAGTTCCCCGACGGTTTTCGCCTGCACCCGCTCTCCTTGTGCAAGAGCAAAGAACAAAATTGCCAAGAGGCACAGGACAATGAGTATCCATACAAATATTTTTCTCTGTTTCATACAAATTTCCTTTCTTTTCTTATCTTTTTTCCCCCCGCTGATGTTGACACTCCCCCATATTTTTGATATTTTAGATAGAAATAACATTTTACAAAAAAATACAGTTTCAGAAGAAAGTGAGGATAACAAAAAATGGGTACTATAATCGGCGAAGGAATTACATTTGATGACGTTCTTCTCGTACCTCAATATTCCGAGGTGACACCTAACATGATCGATTTGAAGACACACCTGACAAAGAAGATTGTTCTCAATATTCCTATGATGAGTGCGGCAATGGACACCGTCACAGAATCCAAGATGGCAATCGCCATGGCCAGACAGGGTGGTATCGGTATCATCCACAAAAACATGTCTATTGAAGCACAGGCTGATGAGGTTGATAAGGTCAAAAGATCTGAAAACGGCGTTATCACCGATCCATTTTCTCTCTCCCCGGAGCATACACTTAAGGACGCAGATGATTTGATGGGAAAATTCAAGATTTCAGGTGTTCCCATCACCGAGAACGGCAAGCTGGTCGGAATCATCACCAACCGTGACCTGAAGTTTGAGACCGACTTCACAAAGAAGATCAAAGAGTCCATGACCTCCGAGGGACTGATTACCGCCCCGGAGGGAATTACCCTGGAGGAAGCAAAGGCCATTCTTGCAAAAGCGAGAAAGGAGAAGCTTCCGATTGTGGATAAGGATTTCAATCTCAAGGGACTCATTACCATCAAGGATATCGAGAAGCAGATTAAGTACCCACTCTCTGCAAAGGATGAGCAGGGACGTCTTCTCTGCGGTGCAGGTGTCGGAATCACCAGCAACATGATGGAGCGCGTGGATGCCTTGGTGAAGGCCCATGTGGACGTCATCGTGGTGGACTCCGCACACGGACATTCCCGCAACATTCTCGAGGCAGTCAAGAAGATTAAGACCACCTACCCGGATCTTCAGGTTATCGCCGGCAACATCGCAACCGGCGCTGCAACCAAGGCATTGATTGAGGCGGGCGCTGACGCTGTCAAGGTGGGAATCGGACCGGGCTCCATCTGCACTACCCGTGTGGTGGCAGGTATCGGTGTTCCGCAAATTTCCGCAATCATGGATTGCTACGAAGTTGCAAAGCAGTACGGCATTCCGATTATCGCCGACGGTGGTATCAAGTATTCCGGAGATATGACCAAGGCAATTGCTGCAGGTGCCAATGTATGCATGATGGGCTCCATGTTTGCAGGATGCGACGAAGCCCCGGGCACCTTCGAACTGTTCCAAGGAAGAAAGTACAAGGTATACCGCGGAATGGGTTCCATCGCTGCTATGGAGAACGGCTCCAAGGATCGTTACTTCCAGACAGATGCCAAGAAGCTTGTCCCAGAAGGAGTGGAAGGCCGTGTGGCATACAAGGGTACTCTTGAAGATACCGTATTCCAGTTGATCGGCGGTATCCGTTCAGGTATGGGTTACTGCGGTTGCCCGGATATCGAAACCCTTAAGGAGAATGGCAAGTTTGTCAAGATTTCTGCCGCTTCTCTCAAGGAGAGCCATCCCCACGATATTCACATCACGAAGGAAGCTCCGAACTACACAACGGAAAACTAATTTTTAGTCGATGATATTTATTTTGAGGTGAACAAATTGGAAATTGGCGACATAGTCTCGTGCATTACTTTAGTGTTTTTACTGCTGCTCTCCGCCTTCTTCTCGTCGGCGGAGACAGCGCTTACAACGGTGAATAAAATACGAATGCGGACACTTGCGGAGGATGGCAATGTGAGAGCCAAGCGCGTGCTCAGGATTACCGATGATTCCGGCAAGATGCTCTCCGCAATCCTCATCGGCAACAACATTGTCAATCTGTCCGCATCTTCCCTTGCCACCACGCTGGCCATTCGTTTATTCGGAAGTATCGGCGCGGGAATCGCAACGGGAGTCCTTACACTCTTGGTTCTGATTTTTGGGGAGATTACCCCAAAGACCAAGGCGACCCTGAACGCGGATCAGATGGCTTTGTCCTATTCCCTGATTATCGAACTGTTGATGAAGGTTCTCACTCCTTTTATCTTTGTCATCAACAAAATGTCCATGGGAGTTCTGTTTCTCCTGGGTGTGGATCCCCGCAAGAGCAAGGAGGCCATGACCGAGGAAGAACTGCGGACCATCGTTGATGTAAGCCAGGAGAGCGGCGTCATAGAGGATGAGGAGCGGGATATGATACATAATCTCTTCGATTTCGGCGATTCCGAGGCCAAGGAGATTATGGTGCCCCGCATTGACATGACCTTTGTCCGCAAGGATTCCACCTACGATGAAATTCTTGAAATCTATCGTCAGGATAAATTTACCCGTCTCCCGGTGTATGACGAATCCACCGATCATGTGATCGGCATCATCAATATGAAGGACCTTCTCATGTGCGACGACACGGAGAATTTCTCTCTGGAGCAGATTTTGCGTGAGCCTTACTTCACCTATGAGCACAAAAACACTGCGGATTTGTTTATCGAGATGCGCCAAAACTCCATCTCGCTTGCCATTGTCCTGGATGAATACGGCACCACTGCCGGACTCATCACTCTGGAGGATCTGCTGGAGGAGATTGTGGGAGAGATTCGCGATGAGTTTGACACCGACGAGGTGGATGCCATCACACAGTTGAGTGCACGGGAATTCATGGTTCTCGGTTCCGCCAATCTGGACGATGTCAGTGATTTCTTAAATGTAGATTTTACTTCCGAGAACTACGACACCATCAGCGGTTTTTGTTTGGACCATCTGGATCATCTGCCGGAGAAGAATGAGATTATCATTACCGAGGATGACATTCTGCTTCGCATCGACAAAGTGGATAAAAACCGCATCGAGCGCGTCTATATAAAACTTCCGGAAAACCTTGTTTCCACGGAGGACGAATAGTCAATGATTGGGGGCT
The DNA here is from genome assembly GCA_029008875.1 of Lachnospiraceae bacterium. Lineage (GTDB taxonomy): Bacteria > Bacillota > Clostridia > Lachnospirales > Lachnospiraceae > Roseburia. The sequence goes on from JAQXJP010000035.1 coordinate 130,571, forward strand.
GTGACACGGCTCCCTTTTTTGTGCCGCCACTCCCCATTCTCTTACAATCCCAGTGCCCCCTTCAGAAGTTCAAGATACTCCGGGCGTCTTCTCCATACCGAGTGTTCGGAAAGACCACCCCTATCCTCCTCCCAGTGATTCCCATCAATAAACCGGATGTTCCCCACCGCCTCGCTTCTCATCGCCACGGTGGTATCCACCAGATTCACCCGAATGGTCTCCCTGGTCTCATTGCCCACATGGTCCACGGCCACAAAGGTGATTGGGACATTTCCCTCCAAACTGCTGCAAAAACCATCCTCCGGGTAATTTTCTATATAAAATCCGTTATGTGCATCCTCCGGCAGCCCCTCTGTCCCGGTCCATTTCAGGGGTCCATCCTCCCGGTCCGTCACCTTCACATACTTTGCCAATTCTGCGGGTGAGATTTTTCCTGCATGAGCATCATCCAGTGAATAATATAAATCGCCGGTTTCAATGCAGGGTGCATAATCCCAGATGGCGTACAGCGTCACATGGGCCTGATTCTCATATTCCTTGCCCGCCGCAGTGACAAGCTCCATCACAGAATACTCTTCCAGGGCATTGTACCCCTGTTCCAGCGCCTCCGGATCCAAATCCCAACCCACAAACCTGCAATTTTCCACCGGCTTTTCAAAGCCGTTATCCGGCAGGATAAGACCTTCATCACTGTCTGCCTCCATGGTATCCACCGCTCCGCCCGTTGCTTTGTTTCCGTCAAAATCAAAGTAATAATGATTGATTCTCCAAAGCAGATACAGAGGGATATTCTCCCGGTGATGAGCGATAATCCAGTCTCCGGAGACTGGCGTGTTCAGTGGGTACGCAACAAGCTCTACATCCCTCGCTTCTCTGACTTGTTCGTCCGTATAGCGCAGAGTGCTCCACCCGATAGGATGGTATCCCGCCCTCCTCCAGGATATTCCCTGGCCGATAAATTGATTGCTGCGGCCGTAGATATACTCGTTGGTTATCCGGCAGGAATCCTCGGTTGAGAGGTTCCGGTAATGGCATACTTGCACCCACTTGGGCATTCCGTATGCCGTCCAGCGATAGTTTCCGGCAACAGTGACGGTAAAACTCCGGGTTCCCCGGTAATCGGTACCTCTCCATCCTCCAAACTCATAGCCCCGAGCCACAGTGGCAGAGAGGGTGACCTCTGTGCCGTAGCAATACACTCCACCGCCGCTGACACTCTGTATTCCCTCTCCTGCCGCCACAGACAGTTCAAAAAACAGTCCCTGCACCGTCTTCCCAAAATAGCTGTGCAACGCCTCTCTGGAAGCTTCCGTCCAGGCTTCCGCGTTGCTAATCCCGGAATAGTCCATGTATACCATTCCCCCGGTTGGCCCCGAATCATTCATGCTGCCCAGGGCCACGCCTCCCCGGGTCACCGCCATGCAGGCGTCCAGAATCATCCGGCAATTCCCGCATTTCAGGGCCTCCAAAGCGCTCCGGTTCATTCTTCCGCGGAGGGAGCCCAGAGAAAACCCGTACAAATTGTACTCATAGCCATCCGAAGCCACCACGCTGTACCGCGCCAGACAGGAACCTCCCACAGCGCAGTAAATATTCTGCAGCAGATTCCCCGCCCCATCCGTCACCCGAATTCTCCATCCGATGGTCCGGTATTTTGTACCCCCGGTGGCCTGGGCTCCCACTGTAGCGCAATAGATGATTCCGTCATTTCCCGTGGTAGGCCGGAAAACCGCAGCATTCCCGTAGGTGTCGTAATAATCCCGGGCATTATCCCAGACTCCCGCCTGCACTGCCTCCCTCCCCGGGAAGGCCAAGCACAGGAGTGCCGTCAGGCACAGGCCGGCGATTGCCCGATATCCCCATCGATGCCTCATTTTCTCACTCCCTTCGATCCACAATCGCAGTTCTGCGATATTCCTGCTCCGTGCGTATTCCAAGGGGAGTATTGTAGGATTCCGTCACCGCCACGGAGAGAATTCCTTTCTTTGTGTCGCAGCAGATGACATTAATCTCCACTTCCGAATCCGTATGGATGGCCTCCCCAATTCTCCTCTTCAGCTCTGCCGCCACCTCATCATCCCTTTTTCCCTCCAATTCATCCTGCAGAAAATGGGGCACGTAATTCTCCTCAAGTGTGTCCATCACAATCCTGGACAGACAGTTGTTCATCTCGTTCTCCCGGGACTGCATTCCATATACGGTGAGACCCAACATCGTCATTGCCACCATGAGAAAAATCCCATACACCCCCAATATCACTTGCTTCATGGCACCACCCTCTGAACCGGAATCCGCACTCTTCCGTACGCTTCGCTTCCCAGCGCGTCCCAGAAGCGGAAATACACTGTATAAATCCCCGGTTCCTCAAACAAAAAGTATTCTTTGTCCCCCTCCAGAACCCAGGATACCGGCACATCGTCCCGATATATTTTGCACAGCGCAACCTTGCAGAGATTTCCAAACGCCCCTATCATGCGCAAATGCTCCTCTACGGAGGTCTTCTCCCCCGCCACAATCTCATTCCCGTAGGTGCCCTCACAGCGGTGCAGCTGCATCCCTTCCGCCAATTCCACACTTTCGTCCATGTCCTGCAATTCTTCCCCATAAGCGTGCTCTACGTCATTGAGCGCGCTTGCCAACAAGGGAATCTTGCCAAATTCCATCCCGCCCCACAGAAAAAGCAACAGTAGGACGGCGATTGTCCCATTCAAAACGCTCCTTGCGTACTGTTCAAATACTTCTCTCACTCCTAACAGCCTCCATTTCCCCAGAAAGCAACCAACTGGGCCAGGGGAGCATCCGGCTGCAAGATCCATTGCATGCACTTAATCATCCCACTTCCCCCAAGAATTGCGATCATCATGCTTCCATATTCCTGAAACAGCGTCCTCACACCTCATGTCACCCCCTTTTCCAAAATCCAAAAAAACATCGCAAACACCTTCATAACCGCGCCTGCTGCAACACACATTACTGCGCTGATCCCATATTCTTCGATTAATTCTTGCACGTCCAAACCATCCTTTCATCCTGTCACCTTGCATATCCACACAGGATATGTTCCTGTTGAATTCCGAAAAAAGCAATTCGAAACGGGAAGGTCAGATTCACCTTGGCCATTTCAATTCGGTTCCCCTCCACGACATCCGGGAAAACTCCGGTTCCATCCCAGGTTCCGCTCTCTCCGTTTTCCGTGTAGTAGGTGATCTCCAATTGATACCCCGCTTCCCCCGCTCTCGCGAAGCAGTTCTCCACCACCTTCGGGTAATAATCGCTTCCCTCCAGTTCCGAGATGACCTGCGCGTGAAAATCCTGGGCCCCCGCCACACATAGATAAGCCCCCAGTATTCCACCTGCCGAAAACCCCATCAGAAGGATTATAAGTACACCCATATACGCCTTAAAAATTTGGCTCAAAACACCATCCCCCTCACATTTTTCAATAATCCGGCTTACGGGCCAAGCGTCACCCCGGACAGGAAGGTCATCATAAATACAGCCATATCCACAACCATCTTGCCGGACGCCGTCAGCACCGGCGCCAGAAACAGCAGGTACATTCCGCTGTTCTCATCCTTTTGTCGCTCACGCTCTGCCACATCCAGCAGTTCATGGTTGCCGGACACCAGCTCCTGCAACTGCTGCCCCTGCCTCCCCTCATTCCCCATGGAAATGGCATACAGGCCACTCATGGAGGAATGAATCTCCGGGATATCAAACTCCTGAAAAAAGCCGTGATAGGGTTCGAAGCTCTCCGGTTCCATGTCCAATCTGGCAAGCAAAAGCTGCAGTTCCCCCCGCAAGATATCCGGCGCCTGTTCCGCCGATTTGCGCAAAGCCATCTGCACATTCTCGCTCTGCAACAACAGCGCTATATCCAACAGCCATCTCGGGAAATCCCTGCGCAACTGTCTGGTCAACTGTTTACGCTGCGTATCGCGTACAATCCCCCTCCAGTTCCTGCCAAACAGTGCCAACGCCAACATCAGCATTCCCATCCCCGGTTGATTGCGGAGGACAAAAAACAGAGCCAACGCCACACTCAAAACGGAGAGGACTATCCTCGGTACCTTCCCTCTCCGGGAATCGTCCCCACGAAAATCCTCCAGTTTTTGGGCGTAATCCACCACCTTCTTCTCCTCCCCCAGCCGTATCCAGTCCACCGCCAGGTAACGCTGTCCCAGGAGCAGAATCATGGCATTTATCGCCACTGCCAGAACCCCCACAATCTGCACCGCCGGATGTGTGCTGATATCCACATTCGCCGTGGGAAGATACAGAATCATTCCGCAGATTACCAGCGACATCGCCGCAGACAGCACAATGTTGCGGAAGGACCTCCTCCTCTCCTCCATGTTGGCCTGGCACCTGTCCTGCCAATGTTTGCGCTCCAACTGCAGAAGTTCGATGGAGCGGGCCGTCTCCCCTCCGTAGTATTCCGCGTGAATCATAAAGCCGTGTACCTTGCGGATCGGATCGCAGGGAAACGCCTCCTCGATCAAAGCCAGTCCCTCCCTGTAGATTTCCCGATCCTCCAATCCCACCGCCATCCGTATCCGTGTTTGGCGGATCACATCCCTCATAGTGCCCGGCTGAATTACCGTTTCCGCCGCCTCCAGTGCCTCATGGATTTTTCCTCCCCGGGAGAAAGCCAAAAGCATGGTATCCAGATATCCGGTCACATCATAGAACCGCTTCTTCTGCTCCCTCTCCCGCCGTCTTCCTCTCGTATACAGGATCCCCGTCGTCAGCACAATGGCCCCGCAGACAGGGACGGCGTACACATTCAGTTTCAGGAGCAGACATAGCCCGCACCAGGCCAGTCCGCAGACCATCCAGAAATTCACTCCCATCTTCCGTCCCCCTTTCCCGGCACCCGGTCCCAGGAAAAAGGCTGTGAGATTCCGGCCCGGGCAAATTTATCCGCAAGACTTTGAGGCAATTCTTGCGTCACGAATACTCCGTCCTGCACCATCATCACAATCCTGTTTTGCCCATCCCTCCGCTCATAGAAGCACATCTGGTCGATATATCTGCGCTGAAGGCTCATACCCTCCTCCGTCACCCGGCGCTTGCGGATGAGAACCCCCACATCCAGGGCCTGATAGATATCATTCTCCATGCGGTCCGCGTCGGTGCGATTCTCCAGCATACTAAGGATTCTGTCCGGCACATTCCTCACATCGTCCGTGTGGAGGGTAGTCATCCCTCTCACCCCCGTTGACCAACTCTCGAGGAGGTAGCGCACCTCCGTGGACCGGGCTTCCGAGAGCATAATCCACTTGGGATTTAAGCGCAGACTGGACTTGATGGCCCTGGAATAGTCAAATACATCCTCCGACACCTTCATCTCCACGCAGTCCTTCCCCGGGTTGGTCTTTCCGTACCGAAGCTCCAGCGTGTCCTCAATGGTGATCACCCGCTCGTTGGCGGGGATGAACTGGGAGAAAAACTTGGCGCATTCCGTCTTGCCCACCCCGGGCATCCCGCAGAATACCAGGTTCATCTTCACCAGCACACAGTTGATGAGAAGTGCCAGAAGCTCCGGCGGACAGAATTTCTCCGCCACTGCCCGCTCCGCCGTCAGACGGATGATAGGCGGCGTTTTTCGAATGCTGATCGTCCGCCCGGACTTGGCCACCGACTCGTGCAGAATGGTCACCCGGAGTTCCTCCGTCTCCGCCTCCAGCACGGGGTTGCGCTTATTGAACTGGCGGCTCACCACATTGGAGATGCGCTGGGTAAACTGCTCCACAAAGCCGGCCGTCATATATTTCTGCACAAATCCTTCCTCCGCCCGGTAGCGCTCATTCTCCGTGTTTGTGAGCCAGATCTCGTTGCCGCTGTAATCGATATCCGTGATCTCCTCGTCCTCCACAAACCTCCAGAGGGGTCCAAAATAATCTCTTCCCAATTCCATAACGCACCTCTACTCCACCGCGCCGAAGCTGCCCGCGGCCTGGTCTGCAAAGTTTTGTATCAGGCCGGAAAAGGCCTGCCCCACCACGCTGTCCTCGTTGGATCCGATCACTGCCGTAACCACCACAAGCACTGACAAAATTGCCACGATGGTAATCAAAATACCCCCGTATTCCTGAAAAATTTCCTTCATGCATTCTCCTTCTTCGCAGGAAAAAGCAAAACAAAGCCACACTGTAAAATTGTAAAATGGAATTCATCTCGGCGATTGCCAAAAAGATGTGATTCATGAAACTCTTAAAAACAATTACGTGAAAAAATGTAATTCCAATAATACACCTTTTTTAGAATTTGTAAATAGTTTTTTTATCTTTTCTTTTTTAAAATCCTACCGTATAATGAAACTATACATAGGAGGAAGCGCGTATGGCACCCAGAAAATTACGAAACACCATCGGAATCATCGTCAACAATGATTCCACCACATATGAGACTTTGCTGTTGAACTCATTAAACACCCGTTTTCGCAATGCGGGTTACCAGGTGATGGTGAATTGCACCGACGGCAATATCCAGTGGGAGCGTGAGGCGTTCCAACACCTCAAAGGAATTTGCGATTGCATTCTGGCTGTTTCCTCCGCGATTCGCTATGAGGAAATAGAGGACGCTGTGCCCGGGCAGATTCCGGTAATTTTTCTCTCCCACAAACCGGAGGGTTGCCCCCACACCGCCATTATCTCCAGCGATTACTCCGCGGTGTATCAGGGCGTGATCTCCTACGCCGGGCGCTCCGGCAAGAAGATTGCATGTGTCTGCGGTGACACCTCTCTCCCCTCCACCCAGGAGTGTCTGAGAGCTTACCGGGATGCGCTTTCCGTCAGCCCTCTCGACTATGATAAGGAATTGATTTACGAGGTGCCGGACATGGAAAGCTTCGTTCCTAGAGAGTTGATTCATAATATCCGGCAGGAGGATTGTACGGCGCTTTTTGCCACATCCCCGGCACTCACCTCGGTTTTGGTGGATTACCTGGCATTTCACAACACCAACCCCATGCACACCCCCATCGCCCTTCTCGGCTATGGGAATTTTGACAGCGGGCTTACCAGCCGGATGCACATTGATCTCATCGACCACCCTGTGGAGCAGATTGTTGATGTGGCATTCCAGCATGCAACCTACAGCATTCACCACCCGAAAAGCCAAAATAAAAGAGTGTTCCTTTTGAAGGGAACACTCCACACGCACACCTTAAACGGCCTTCGTATCAATGAAGAATAGACACAGTGTTAACTGTCCTTGCGAATCTCGGATATCTTATCCGAGATTTTTGCAATGTATATGGTAAATTGATTCACCGAAGCGGCAGCATTTTCCGCAGCTTCGCGGATGGCCTCAATCGCCCGGGTGGACTCGATAACCTGCTCGGAAAAACTCTTAGCCAGGAAGGAGAAATCCTGCATCTTGTCGAACATGATCTTGGAATCGCCCTGATACTTGCGTCCCACTTCCACCAGTTCCCCGTAGCTTCCCATGGTCTTGTCCTTCATGAATTCCACAACATTCTGCGCCTCCTCGGACAGACCGCTGACCGCATTCACCACAATGTTGGAGATATCCTTAATCTGGCTGGCAGTAACGCTGGAATCCGTTGCAAGCTTCTTGATCTCCTCCGCAACAACCGCAAACCCTTTTCCGGCCTCGCCTGCGTGGGCCGCCTCAATGGAGGCATTCAGCGCCAGAAGATTAGTCTGATCCGCAATCTCCAGAATGTTGGCTGTCAGATCCATGATTCTCTCCGCCTGGCGGGACTTCTCTATCTGGGACTCCAGAGCCACTTCCACTTCCATGGCCTTCTTCTCCACTTCCTTGCGCTCCTGCTCGGAATCCACCATGATCTTGTAGGCGTCCTCATTGCTGTTCTGCGCATACTCGGACCCATCCTGGGACTCCGCACTCATATCCTTGAAAGAGGCCTCCATCTCCGTCATAACCTCGGAAATATCCGCGATGCTGGCCGTCATCTTCTGAAGGGAGGCATTCACCTCTCCCATCATGTCGGACAACCCCGCAACCTGGTAGGAAACCTCCGCCACACGGCTGTCCATCCTGTCCAGGCTTTCCGCCAATTCCTGCGCCTCGCGGCGTGCCGCCTCCAGTTCCTCCATGCTGACAGTCTCAACGGTTTCGGCACCCTTGTCGCCTTTTCCAAATAACCCCTTACCCATTCCTTTGCTCCTTTGTAAAATACATGGTTTCTTAAAAAAACAACTGCTTATATTATAAGAAAATCAAAGGAATTTGTAAACAGTTATCACTTACTTTCCAGTACTTTCGCTACACTCACCAGCTTCACAACCGTCACGAAAACTTCCGCTGCCTGCGCCAACTCCTCCAGGGATGGGTAGGTAGGTGCAATTCGAATCACCGCATCCTTGGGATCCTTTCCGTAAGGGAAAGGTGCACCGGCTCCGGTCATCACCACTCCGGCCTCCTTACATTTCTGCACAATCTCTCTGGCACAGCCCTCCAGCGCGGTAAAACTGATAAAGTATCCGCCCTTGGGATTGATCCAGTTTCCGATTCCCCTGGGGGCAATCTCCCGGGTAAACAATTCATCCAGCATGGCGAATTTCGGGCGGATGGCTGCCGCCTGCTTCATCATGTGCTCCTTGACGCCTTCCATATTCTTGAAGTAAAGCACATGGCGGAGCTGATTAATCTTGTCATAGCCGATAGTCTGGATGGTCAACTGGCTCTTGATGTCCGCAATGTTCGACGGTGATGTGGCCAGAGCCGCAATTCCGGAACCCGGGAATGTCACCTTGCTGGTGGAACAGAATTCAAATACCATATCCGGATTTCCTGCCTTCTCGCACTCGGAGAGGATATCCAGAATTTCCGCCTGGTCATCCTCATACAGATGGTGGATGGCATAAGCGTTATCCCAGAAAATCCGGAAATCCTTCGCCGCCGGCTTCAGCCCTGCAAAACGTCTTACCACCTCATCCGAATAGACCACACCGGAGGGATTTGCATACTTGGGAACACACCAGATACCCTTTACGGAGGCGTCATTGTTGACGTATTTTTCCACCACATCCATATCCGGTCCGTCCTCCAGTAAATCCACCGGGATCATCTCGATACCAAAGTGTTCTGTGATGGCAAAGTGGCGGTCATATCCCGGAACCGGGCAGAGGAACTTGACCGTCCCCTGCTTGGACCACGGCTCGCATCCGCACACGCCGTCATACATGGCCCGGGCCACCTGATCGTACATAATATTCAGACTGGAGTTTCCGTAAATCATCACATTCTCCGCCTTGCAGCCGATCATCTCGGCAACCAGAGCCTTGGCTTCCGGAATTCCGTCAAGAACACCGTAGTTGCGGAGATCCGTTCCGTTCTCGCTTTTCAGGATGCTCTCCGAAGTGAGCACATCCATCATGGGCATGGACAAATCCAGCTGCTCTGCACTGGGCTTTCCCCTTGACATGTCAAGTGCCAGCCCCTTTTCCACGATCTTGGCGTACTCTTGCTCAAGCGCTGTCTTCTCCTGCATCAATTCCTCTTTTGACATTTCCTGATAAGTTTTCATTCCGATACTCCTTCTTGTATATTATTCTGTGCCCTTTATTTTCTTAAAATATGCGCGAATGGTCTGTTCGTACCCGTTGTCGCTGGGTTCGTAAAACACCTGATCCGTGAGGCCGTCCGGCAGATACTGCTGTTTTACATAATGATTGGGATAATCGTGGGGATAGACATAACCCACACCGTGCCCCAGCTTTCCGGAGGATTTGTAATGAGCGTCTTGCAAATGCACCGGAACCGGAGGGGTCTTTGTACTTTTTACCACCTCCATAGCGGAAAAAATGGCATTGCAAGCTGCGTTGCTCTTGGGTGCCGACGCCATGTAGGTAACCGCCTGGGACAGAATAATCTGTGCTTCCGGCATTCCCACACGCTCCACCGCCTGTGCCGCCGAGGTGGCCACCACCAGGGCCATGGGATCCGCATTTCCGATATCCTCCGCCGCGAGAATCATGATTCTCCGGGCGATAAATTTCACATCCTCGCCGGCGTAGAGCATTTTGGCCAGGTAGTACACCGCCGCATCCGGATCCGATCCCCGCATACTCTTGATAAAGGCGGAGATTGTGTCGTAATGATTATCCCCGGTCTTGTCGTAGGAGATGACACGCTTTTGGATACACTCGCTGGCCACGTCCAGTGTGATGTGAATCTTGCCGTCCTCGCTGCGCTCCGTGGTGAGAATTCCCAGCTCGATGGCCGTCAGCGCCGCCCTGGCATCCCCGTTTGCCATATCCGCCAGAAAATCCAGGGCATCCTCATCGATGCAGGCATCGTACACTCCCATTCCCTTTTCACGGTCGTTCACCGCCCTAAGGAGCAGCGTCTTGATGTCCTCCTTGGACAGCTTGTGCAGTTCAAAAATCACGGACCGGGAAAGAAGTGCCCCGTTTACCTCAAAGTAGGGATTTTCCGTGGTGGCCCCGATCAGCACGATGGTTCCGTCCTCCACAAAGGGGAGCAGATAATCCTGCTGTCCCTTGTTGAAGCGATGAATCTCATCGATGAACAGGATGGTCTTCTTGCCGTACATCCCCTGATTGTCCTTGGCCTTCTCCACCACTTCCTCCATGTCCTTTTTGCCGGCGGATGTGGCGTTAATCTGCATGAATTCCGCGCTGGTGGTGTGTGCGATCACTTTTGCCAGCGTGGTCTTACCGGTTCCCGGCGGTCCGTAGAAGATGATGGAGCTGAGTTTATCCGCCTTGATGGCCCGGTACAATAGCTTATCCTTTCCCACAATATGCTGCTGCCCAACCACCTCTTCCAGAGTGGTGGGACGAAGCCTGGACGCAAGCGGAGACTCGGTCTCCTTATTCTGTTCCCTCATATACTCAAATAAATCCATGAAAATCTGCACCCCTTTTACACATTTCCACCCGTTGTATTATGACACCATTCTTGCATAATTGTATCACTAATCTTGCATTTTAACGAACTCGTTCCCATAAAAAAACAGCCTTATCTGCAATTTTGACAGAAAAAGCGCCGAAAAATTCATTTCTAGTTAATAGAATACATGAATTTTCGGCGCTTTACAACTGTAAAGTACTTTTTCTACATTATTCACAAATGTCACTTGCGTTTCGCAGATAAACTGTCATTTTCCACATCAATCCAGATGGTGTCTCCTGCCTCCACCTGATCCGCAAGAATCAGCTTTGCGGCAAGGGTCTCCACGTGCTTCTGCAGATAGCGCTTCAAAGGTCTCGCACCGTAGATGGGATCGTATCCATTCTCCACCACGAATGCAACCGCGGCGTCGGACAACTCAATCTGTAGTTCCCGATCCTCCAGACGCTTGTTCAAATCCGCAAGCATCAGAGAGATGATGTTGCCCACATTGTCCCTGGTCAAGGGTTTAAAGAGAATGATCTCATCCAGACGGTTCAAAAACTCCGGCCGGAAATGACCCTTTACCTCCTCCATCACCGCATTCTCACACTCCGGCGCGATGGTTCCGTCCTCCCGGATTCCCTCCAGAAGTTCCTGGGATCCCAGGTTGCTGGTCATGATGATAATGGTGTTCTTGAAGTCCACGGTCCTGCCCTGGGAATCGGTGATTCGGCCGTCGTCCAACACCTGCAACAGCACATTGAACACGTCCGGATGGGCCTTCTCCACCTCGTCAAACAGCACGACGGAGTAGGGCTTACGGCGGACGGCTTCCGTCAGTTGACCGCCCTCGTCATAACCCACATATCCGGGAGGCGCCCCGATGAGACGGGACACGGAGTACTTCTCCATATATTCGCTCATGTCCAGTCTGACCATATTGGACTCATCGTCGAACAAGCTGGCGGCCAGAGCCTTTGCCAGTTCCGTTTTTCCTACACCGGTGGGCCCCAAAAACAGAAAGGAGCCGATGGGCTTTGTCGGGTCCTTAATACCGGCCTTGGAGCGGATGATTGCCTCCGTGACCCGGGTTACCCCGTCATCCTGTCCGATTACCCTGCGATGCAGTTCCTCGTCCAGATGGAGGGTCTTATTCCGCTCGCTCTCCGTAAGCTTGGCAACCGGAATACCGGTCCATCTGGAGATAATCCGGGCGATCTCCTCCTCGCTGACATTCTCATGCACCAGGGACAAATCCCGGTTCTTGAGGTTCTCCTCCTCCACCTGCAATTCCTTTTCCATCTGCGGCAGTTTTCCGTACTGCAGCTCCGCAGCCTTCTCCAGATCATAACTCTGCTGGGCCAGCTTGATGTCCGCCTTGGTCTGCTCGATGCTCTCACGAAGCTTGCTGACTTTGTCCACCGCGCCTTTTTCGTTGTCCCACTGGGCCTTTCTGGCATTCAGTTCGTCCTTCAATTCCGCCAGTTCCTTCTGCAGATTAGCCAGTCTCTCCTGGCTCAAACGATCCGTCTCCTTCTTCAGGGCCGTCTCCTCAATCTCCATCTGCATAACACGGCGATTTAACTCATCCAGCTCCGTGGGCATGGAATCCAGTTCGGTCTTGATGAGTGCACAGGCCTCATCCACCAGGTCGATGGCTTTGTCCGGCAAAAAACGGTCGGAGATATAGCGGTTGGAGAGCACAGCCGCGGATACCAATGCGGAATCCGTAATTTTTACCCCATGGAACACCTCGTAGCGTTCCTTCAGGCCACGCAGAATGGAGATGGTGTCCTCCACCGTGGGCTCATCCACCATTACCGGCTGGAAACGACGCTCCAAGGCTGCATCCTTCTCAATGTACTCCCGATACTCATCCAAGGTGGTGGCACCGATACAGTGCAATTCTCCCCGGGCAAGCATCGGTTTCAGCAGCTGCCCCGCGTCCATGGCACCATCCGTTTTTCCCGCGCCCACAATGGTGTGCAGTTCATCGATAAACAGGATAATCTGCCCATCGGAATTCTTCACCTCATCCAACACTGCCTTCAGACGTTCCTCGAACTCTCCGCGATACTTGGCCCCGGCCACCAGCGCGCCCATATCCAGCGCAAAAAGTCTCTTATCTTTGAGGCCTTCGGGCACATCGCCCTTGACGATACGCTGTGCCAGGCCTTCCACCACCGCAGTCTTGCCGACACCCGGCTCTCCGATCAGCACCGGATTGTTCTTGGTCTTGCGGGAGAGAATGCGAACCACGTTTCGAATCTCGTCATCCCGGCCGATCACCGGATCCAGTTTCTGCTGCCTTGCCCGCTCCACCATATCGTAGCCGTACTTCTCCAGGGTATCATAGGTTGCCTCGGGGTTGTCCGAGGTCACCCTCTGATTTCCTCTCACTGTAGACAATGCCTGAAGGAATCGCTCCCTGGTCAATCCGTATTCCTTGATCAGACTCTTCATGGCCGGATTTGGGTATTTTAACAGACTCAAGAACAGATGCTCCACGGAGACATATTCATCCCCCATGGCCTTGGCCTCATCCTCCGCGTGGATCAGCACATTGTTGAGTGCCTGCCCCACATGGAGCTGCCCGCCCTGGACCTTAGGCCTTGCCTCCAATTTGCTGACCGCATTCCTGATGAAATGCTCCAGATTTATCTCCATCTTCTCAATGAGCTTTGGAATCAGTCCATCCTCCTGCTGCAGCAAAGCCACCAGCAGGTGCTCCTGCTCCAACTCCTGATTTCCGTAATCATAGGCCAACTTCTCACAGTCATTGATTGCCTCAATGGATTTTTGTGTAAACTTTTGTATGTTCATAGTCAACCTCCTTCGGGAATTCTTTTCCCCATATTATTACCGGATGATAGATTTCCCATCCGATGATTGTAGTGTAAACCTAAAATTAGCACTCGTCAATGGCGAGTGCTAATAAAAATTATGAAATATTTCTAAACTGTTTTTTTGTTGACTATGTAAATTTTACTTTTGCCGGACGCTCAGCTCTGCAACTTGTTATGAACATGCTCCTCCAGAGCTTTTCTGCGCCTGTGCTCATGGGCTATTTCCTCCTGAATCTCATCGATTCTTCTGAAAATATCCGCGACGGCTTCCTGTTCGTTTTCCGGTCCGAAATGCTGTTCTTCCTTCGCCCGCGCCTCGATATCCTTTCGGAACAGTGCCTTAAAGATCACTCTCACTGCCGGTTGGATAAAGAAAAGCTGTGTAAAATACGCAAACGGGAAATTGAAGCATACCAGCTTCAGCCAGTTGGCGAGCAGGGTAACAATATGGAATCCCATATAGTAGGGATAGTACAGCCACGCCGCGATAAAGCTCATGGCCGGGCACATCAGCCCCACCGTCGCGCAGATGATGGCCGTCTCAAAGAGCATGGGATGGTTTTTCGCAGGATTGAACACCCTGCAGGCAAGCTTGAAAGAGAGCGGACTTCCCATCACATTTTCCAGCAGATAGGCAAGGCAGAACTCGATGAGAATACAGGCCCATATGGGCAGATCCGTGCCCAGCATGTACACGCCTCCCTGGTTTTTGATTGCTGCGAGAACGCTGTCCGTTCCGTTGATTTGCATTAACACATTGCCATTTACAACATACAAGCTGTAAAAAACATAGGCATGTACGGTGATCACCACGGTGATAAATGCAAATACCATTCTTTGAAATTGATTTCTTGGCATTTTTCTTCCTCCTGTTTTTACGCAAAAAAAACACACGTCATGTAAGCACGACTAATCGCAAATGTTCCGTGATCAGATTTACGTGCTATACACAACATGTGTCATCATTTTGCATTATTAATGGAAGAATATCACAAATTCTCTCAAGCCGTCAAGCACATCATTTTTGACCCCCAAGGCCGAATCATTTGACCCCCAAGGTCGAAATAAGGGAAAATTTGTCAAAAAAGCAAATCCCCACACTCTGCGGAATAAACAAAGAAATGATTACACACACTAGAAAAAACAACAGAACAGGAGGCATATCTTATGAATGAAAAAATAGCAAGCGCTCTTCCTTTGGCAGCCATGGATGAAATTCCAACCCCAAACAGCGATGCGGTAACCATCACCGGCCTTGTGAAGGAGCGTGGTCGCATCACCGGTTACCAGTTGTCGGACGACCGAATTGTCAGCCGGGAGGAGGGTGTTTCCATGGCCAAGGCCGGACAGATTCGCGGCGTCGGTGTGGCCCACAAAAAGGAGACGGAATACCTCAAATCCATCCCGGACGGCACGGAAAGCAACAACCTTTCCTCCCTCCCCACTGTGAACTAGGGAGGTTCCTTCTGTCACGGGCCATCGCCCTTTGGCTAGGGGGCGTGTGGACACATTATAACAAACCGGAAGTTGTCGAGTTGTTTGTAAGAAGAGGAACTACTTGCCTGAAGGTAAGTAGCTAGCCGGGAGGTTGGGGCTTGGTTATTATGAGAATCTGTCAGTCTTAAATGGGGGCAAGTGCCAAAAAAGACCGACGGAAAAGCGGAATTTGGGCTGATTCAGAAGAATCTGTCAGTCTAAAATAAGGGCAAGTGCCAGAAGAGACTGACGGGAAAGCAGATTCTGAAGAACTTGTCAGTCTTAAATGAGAGGAAGTGCCAAAAGAGACTGACGGGAAAGCAGAATTTGGGCTGATTCAGAAGAATCTGTCAGTCTAGAATGGAGGCAAGTGCCAGAAAAGACTGACGGGAAAGCAGAATTTGGGTTGATTCAGAAGAATCTGTCAGTCTAAAATGGGGGCAAGTGCCAGAAAAGACTGACGGGAAAGCAGTATTTGGGTTGATTCAGAAGAATCTGTCAGTCTTAAATCAGGGAAAACGTCAAAATGGACAGACACTCAGGTGGAACGCTACATATTAAGGAACGCCTATCTCTACATATACATTCTGTATTTTTGCTAATATATAGCCGGGAGCATGCCTCTACGTATACATTCTGCATTTCTGAAAAAATAACCGTAGTCGGGAGTTCATCCCTACGGATATATTTTGCATTTTGGAAAAAATAGCCGTAACTTACGCCCCGTTGCTACGTATACATTCTGCATTTCTCGAAATATAGCCGTAACCTACGCCCTTTCCCTACGGATATATTCTGCATTTCTCGAAATATAACCGTAATCAGCCTACCTAATACGTTAGCCAAACATCTCGACAGCTTCCAGTTTGTCGAGTTGCTTGCTAAAAAAGTACCCGTACATTTTTGGCTAATGTACGGGTGTATTTTCTTAAAACTCTAACTAAATAACATTGCCGTGACAGAAGGAACGTCCCTACATCTCCAGTTGGATGTCCTCCACGGTGAGGTCATTCCAGATTTGGGGCCGGAGCCTTTCGCTGCCACACTTAGGGCAGTGCTGCATGGTCAAGTCCTTGGGAAAAACGCCGCCGCAATCCCGGCACAGGATGGTGGTGGGGACGAGCTTCGCGATAATTTTTGCGCCCTCCGCCACGGTTCCCTCCGCAAAAATACTCAGGTATTCCTCAATGATCTCGGGCACGTAATCGCAGCCTTCCCCCATCCGGATGGTAACGCTCACCACCCGCTTGGGCTGTTCCCGTTCCACCACATCCATAACAATTTTGTAGATTCCTTCCGTCACCGGTAATTCATGCATAACATTCCCCTAACAAATTCTTGGCAGTCCCTCGCCAAGCAACACATCCACCACGCGTTTTCCGCCGATTCGAGTCTTCATGATCACGCTGTTTTGTGGGGTTGCATCCCCTTCCCCCAGAGGGGCCAACACCTGACCGATTACGCAGGCGTCCGCCCCGTATCTGGCACTTCGAATGATCTCAAGAGCCTTCTCTTCATCCTCTTTTGCCACGATTGCAATCAGTTTTCCCTCGTTGCCCATATACAGGGGATCCAGCCCCAAAAGACCGCAGAAATCCTTCACCTGATTGCTCACCGGGATTTTGGTCTCCTCCACCAGAAACTGGTGTCCGGACGCCAGCGACAGTTCCTTGAGCACCGTGCCCAGGCCTCCTCTGGTCACATCCCGAAGCACATGCACCTGCACGCCGGACTTCAATAAATTTTGCACCATCTCCACCAGCGGGGCATTGTCGCTCTCAATCCGGTTGGAAATTCCCATGCGGGCACTGAGGATGGTAGCGTGGTGATCCCCCATGTTGCCGGAGGCGATAATCGCATCCCCCTGCCTTGCGCCCGAAGCCTTGATATCCACCCCGTCCGGCACAAATCCCACGCCTGTGGTGTTGATGTAGATACCGCCGTTTCCTTCCACCACCTTGGTGTCCCCGGCCACCACAATCACACCGGCCTCCTTTGCCGTTTTCGCCATGGACTCTACTATTCTGCGAAGCAGTGCTATATCCGCCCCCTCCTCCAGAATAAACCCGCTGGTAATGTATCTGGGCACAGCGCCGCGCATCAGCAGATCGTTGACGGATCCGCAGACGCTGAGTCTCCCGATATCACCACCCGGAAATTCCATGGGCGTCACCACGAAACTGTCGGTGGTAATTGCAATCCGACCGCTCCCGTCCACCACCGCTGCATCCTCCATGGCAGAGAGCACGTCGTTGGCAAAGCAGTCCCCGAATATTTTGTCGATCAGCTCACCGGTGGCCCGGCCTCCGCTGCCGTGTTCCATTATAATTTTATCCATCAATCTTCCATCCTTCCGCCTTCGGATTATTGTCATCCTCCCCGTCCTAATTCTGTCCGCCGGTGGAAAAAGCAGCAAGACAGCTTCCCTCGTAGGACACCATGCAGGCTCCCTGGGGGTTCTGTGGGGTACATGCCTTGCCAAAGAGCGGACAATCCCAAGGAGTCTTTTCCCCCTTCAGAATCTCTCCACAGCTGCACGCTTTGTTCCTCTTGCGATCCTCAAACAGGCCGGCGCTCCCCGCGTCATACTGCTGATACTCCGGTTTCAGAAGCAGCCCGGATTCCTCCACAACGCCAAATCCGCGCCAGCCGGCCGCAGACACCCGAAAGTACTTCTCAAGCTGCGAAACCGCCACCTCGTTGGCCCCCGCAGACACCACGGAGGGATAAAAATTTTCCACCGAGCATCTTCCCTCCCGGATCATTTGCACCAACCCGTATATGGCGATCAGAAGTTCCTCCGCCTCAAACCCGGACACTGCAAAGGGTTTGTGATATTCCTTTGCCAGGGGCGCGAAATACTCGCTCCCCGTGATGGCGCACACGTGGCCCGGCGCCAGAAATCCATGGATTTTTGTCTCGCTGTCCAGCAGCCACCGGAGCACCCCCGGCATGGTCTTTAAGGAGGTCAGCAGCTTCACATTGCCGATTCCCTTCCCGATAATCTCGTCCAGCATAAGGGTGTACACCGGCGCCGTGGTCTCAAATCCCACAGCGGCAAAGATAAAGGTGGTATCCGGCTCTTCCACGGCAAGCTTCAAGGTGTCCATGGGGGCATAGACCATGCGCACGTCTGCCCCCCGCCCTTTGGCCTCGCTCAAACTGTACCGGCTTCCCGGCACCCTAAACAGATCGCCGAAACTGACCACTGCCGTTTTCGGCGTGGAAGCAAGCTCAATGAGACGGTCCACATAGGCGGTGGGCGTCACACACACCGGACACCCGGGACCGCTAATCAGCCGAATCTTCGGCGACAGAATACTCCGCACCCCGTACCTGGCAATGGCGGCCGTGTGGCTTCCACACACCTCCATAATGCGAATCTCCTCGCCCTCATATTCCCCTAATCTCTTGCCGATTTCCTCAATTGTGAGACTCATACTTCTTCCTCCCGCACCGGTCCGGTCAATCCAATCCCTGCATCAGCTCTGCGATTTCCTCCGCCTCCTGCTTTTTCACCGTCTGAATCACACAGCCGGCATGTACCAGGGCGTAGTCCCCCACATTTGCCTTCACCAGTCCCACATAAGCCTCCACCAGATTTCCGGAAAAATCGATGGTGGCCTTACCATCCTCTATGCTGATAATCTTACCGGGTATTGCTACACACATACTTTGATCCCCTCATTCTATGTCCTCATTCTCGCTCTCAAAAGCCAATGCCAGATATGCCTGTCCCAGGCACAATCCCCCGTCGGAACAGGGAACCTGTTCATTGAGATACACTCTGTAACCCCTGGCTTCCAAGTGCCGGATAGTCCGCTCCAGAAGAATCCGGTTGTTGAAGGTTCCTCCAGACAAAACCACCTGAAATGCGCCCTCTTCCTGGTTGCGCTGGCGGCTGACCATGTCGCACACCGCTATTATATACTGGGAAATCAGATTAATAAAGCCTCTTGCCAACACCGCATAATGCTTTTTTCTGTCCTCCCGGCATTCCGATGAACCACGTTCAACATCCTCTGTCAGCTTTTTCAGAACAGCCACGGTGTCCAACACATAGCTTTTCGACGGCGCGCCGCCATCCGGCAGCACATCTCCAATCTCCATAAGCGGGGCATCATCGTTCTCCGCGGTGCGGGCCAGATTCTCCAGCTCGATGGGAGCCTCCCCCTCGTAACCGTTGTAATGACAGCAATCCAGCAGCGCGGAAACAGCGTCAAACAGCCTCCCCATGGAGGTGGACACAACCGTGTTCATCCCCAGGGCAATCGCCCGCTCCACCAGATGATAATTCTCCCGTTGCTCATCGGTAAAAAGCAAGTCCCCGTTCTGCACACCATTGGCCAGATACCCCATGAGAATGGTATCCCCGTTCCGGGCTCCCTCATTTCCGCCAATGAGCTTCACCGGCAGAATGTGCCCGATTCTCTCCATCTTATCCGCTCCGGTTCTCTCGCAATCCTCCCACAGGAACACCTCGCTTCCCCAGACGGTTCCATCCTCACCGTAGCCCGTGCCGTCAAAGGCAAATCCAAGCACGGTTCCCTGCAGATGATGCTCCGCCACCACGGACGCCACATGGGCCTTGTGGTGCTGGATACCCAAAACAGGCTTGCACGCAATGGCTACACCCTGCTCCTGCAAATCCTTCACAAGCCCTCCGGACACATACCCCGGATGCAAATCCGCCGCGCAGATTGCGGGTTCAAAGCCAAACAAACCTTCCATGTGCTTGACCTGTCGCAGATATTCCCGGGCTCCGGACAGATTTTCCAGATCTCCCAGATGTCCGCTTAAGTAGGCGCGCCCCTGCTCTACATAGCAAAAGGCAGCCTTCAGATCCCCCCCCGCCGCCAAGGCATTCCCCTTCCCTGGAAAAGGAATGGGCTCCGGCACGTAGCCTCTGGCCCTGCGAACCATAAGCGTCCGCCCCGCAACCACCCGCACCACGGAATCGTCCAGCGGTGTCAGGATTCGCCGGTTGTGGGACAGTATACCCAGAGGTACCCCGCTCATGGGCACCCGCTCCCTAAGCCACTCCTCCATCTCCTTATTCTCCGTCAACAGCAGGTCTCCGGAGCCGTTGCCACTGGTCATAACCAGAGGTCCGCAGAACTTTGTCAGCAAAATCTGTTGCGGATTGCAGGGGAGCATTGCCCCCACATCCGGACTGGTTCCGCACACCGAATCCGCGAAAGCGGGTGCGAAGATTTTGGCTTTCTTTTGCAATAATACAATAGGCCTTGCCGGACTTGCGATTGCCTCCCGCTCGGCAACCTTCATCTCACAATATTCCAGGAGGGACTTCTCGTTTGGGAAACACACCGCAAAGGGTTTTGTCTCCCGCCCCTTCAACCTGCGGAGCGTTGCCACCGCCTCCTCATTTTGGGGGTCGCAGGCCAGGTGATAACCGCCAATGTCCTTCATGG
Organism: Lachnospiraceae bacterium; assembly: GCA_029008875.1. Taxonomy (GTDB): domain Bacteria; phylum Bacillota; class Clostridia; order Lachnospirales; family Lachnospiraceae; genus Roseburia. The sequence goes on from JAQXJP010000035.1 coordinate 151,176, forward strand.
CCACAATTCCGCCTCTGCGCAGACATTCCGCCGCCCTGCCGATGGCATCATCCATCCGGTCCGACACCCCGGGACTTGTCACGATTCCACGCTCATCGTCCCACGCCATCTCTCTCCAGGACAACTCCGGGCCACACTCCGGGCAGCATATGGTCTGGGCGTGCCGGCGGACATTCCCCGGCTGCACATACTCCCGCCCGCAGATTGGGCACATTTCGAATTCCCCCATGGTAATGCGGGGCCTGTCATAGGGCAGCGCCTCCAGGATGGAATATCTCGGACCGCAGGAGACACAGCTGATAAATCCGTGGTGGAATCTGCGGTTCGACCTGTCCCAAAGTTCCTCTTCACAGCGGTCGCAGGTTGCAAGATCCGCCGGGATAAAGGGAATCACATGGTCTGTCTGTATGCTCTCCACGATGGAAAAAGCTTCAGGGACCGGCCCTTTGCCTTCGGTCTCCCGAACGCGGATCTGCTCCACCCGCGCACCCTTGGGCGCCTCCCTGCGAAGTCCTTCCACAAATTCATCCATGGCCTCCGCCTCCCCGGCGGCCTCCAGAATCACGATTCCTCCGGCATTGCGCACCGAGCCGACTATATGATATTTTTCTGCCAATTCAGCCACAAAAGGGCGAAATCCGATTCCCTGGACCAACCCCGTGACTGTAATCTCACATGTGTGCATCCTGCCTCTCCAACAAAACAAAGGGCAAGACACAACTCCCCGTCTTGCCCAAATCTGTCTATTCTGCTTTATTCTCCACTGCTTCCGTTGCATTATCCGCAGTTTCCGTCCCAGTGGCAGTGGTTTCCGTCTTGGCCGTAGCGCCCTCCGCCTCCTTGGCCGCCTTCATGGCAAGCGCCTTCTCCAACGCGGCTTTCTTGGCCGCCTCCTTTCGCGCTTCCTCCTCCGGATCAATCGGTTTTACCACCTCACAGCGTTCCTTTTTCGGTCCCGGCTCCTGATATCCCGGAACCAGGGACAGGCATTTCTTCGGGCACTTCTCCACGCAGTATCCGCACTGCACGCAGTCAAATCGATTGATGGTCCAGGTATTTTCCGCCTTTTTCACCTCGATGGCTCCCGGAGGACAGCTGCGCATACACATTCCGCACAGAATGCACTCCTCAATCCGAATCTCCACATGTCCTCGGGTGCGCTCCGGATATTCCCTCGGAACCGCCGGGTAGGAGGTGGTTGCAGGCTTCGAAAACAAATTCTTCAGTACCTGTTTGGTAAATGGCATTATTTTTCCCATATGCTCTCCCTCCGATCTAACGTTCCGTACAACTGATACAAGGATCAATGGTCAATATCAATAGCGGCACATCGCCATACTGGCATCCCTGCAAGGTCTGTGTCAAGGCCGGAAGGTTGGCAAAGGTTGGCGTGCGCACACGCATACGGTCCAGGAACTTTGTCCCGTTGGTTCTGCTGTAGTAGAAGGCTTCCCCTCTCGGCTGCTCCAACCGCACAAAAGCCTCACCCTTGGTTGGGTTTCCTTTCACCGGAACGTTCAGCTCCGTGTCCGGAATCTTTGCGATACACTGTCTGATAATGTCAAAGGATTGGAATATCTCCCCGATACGAACCTCGCAACGCCCGTAGCTGTCACATTTATCCGAAGTAATCACCTCAAAGTCCATATCGTTATAGGCTGCATAGCCCTGTTTTCTCATATCCACTGCGATTCCCGACGCTCTTGCCATGGGCCCGGCAGCGCCGCGGCGGATCGCATCCTCCTCGGTGAGGATTCCGATGCCTTCCAGACGGGTGCGCACAGTGTAATCCTCCAAGAACACCTGGGTCATCTCCCGCACTTCCTTTTCGATTTGGTCGAACCGTTTCTGGAAATCCGCAAGCATCTCCTTGCTCATATCTTTTTTTACACCGCCGATCTGGTTCACGGAAAAAATGACACGTCCGCCGGTGGATTCCTCAAACATATCCAGAATCTGTTCCCGCAATCTCCAGGAATGCATAAACAGAGGCTCAAAGCCGAAACCGTCCGCCAGCAGGCCCAGCCACAGCAGATGGCTGTGAAGTCTTGACATCTCCATCCAGATGGTGCGGAGATACTCTGCACGTCTGGGCACTTCAAGCTGCATAATCTCCTCGATGGTCATGCAGTAGCCCATGCCATGTCCGAAGGAACAGATTCCGCAAATGCGCTCCGCAACATAAGCCATCTCCTGAAAATCCTTCTTGGTCACGAGGCTCTCCAGACCGCGGTGAATGTATCCGATGGAGGGGATTGCCTGCAATACTTTTTCATCCTCCAGCACCAGATCCAGATGGATTGGTTCCGGCAGCACCGGATGCTGTGGTCCAAAAGGAACTACACTTTTCTTAGGCATTTTCTTCCTCCTCCTTCTTCATAAACGGTGCCGTCTCTTCAATGCGGTACAACTTGTCGTGGAAATCCACCTTGATCTGCTCCACATTCAGTCCGAACAGCTCATGCATCTCGTTCTCATAATAGATGGCGGAATTGTATACACGGGAGATACTGGGCACCTGTTCATCCTTGCCCACCACCAATCGATAATTGTCAATCTCATAGCCGCTTGCAAAGGAGTAAGTCACTTCGTACTCCCCATCCACAAAAGCGCAGCAAATCTGACACAATCTCCACAGATTGTTTTTCTTCTCCATGATAATCGGGAGAAGATCTACTTTTTCAATTTTATATATATCCTTCTGAATCTCTTCCATACGAAAACTGTCTCCTCCAATCAGCCCTTCTTGCTTTTCTTTTCCAGAGAGAAGGCCTTGGCCTTCTCCTCAAAAAGGGCAACTCCCTTTACCACGCCGTCAATGATGGACTCCGGTCTCGCCGCACATCCCGGCACGTAGATATCCACCGGAATCACCGTGTCGGCTCCGCCCTTGATGTTGTAACATTCCTTGAAAATACCGCCGGTGCAGGCGCAGGTCCCCACCGCAATCACCACCTTGGGCTTTGGCATCTGCTCATAAATCTGTTTTACCACCTGCTCATTCTGGGAGTTGATTCCCCCGGTAATCAGGAAAATATCCGCGTGCATGGGGTTTCCTGTGTTGATCACCCCAAAACGCTCCACATCGTATACCGGTGTGGTGCACGCAAGCACTTCGATATCACATCCGTTGCAGCTTGAACCATCATAATGGAGAAGCCATGGTGACTTATGTAAACTTGACATTTTTCTCTCCTCCTAACGATTAATCAGCTCTAATATGAATAAATTCAATCCGCCGCACACAATGGTTACACCCCACACCATCCGGAGCATCAACTGCCATTTTACACGGGCAGAACTGTTATCAATCAATATCTCAATGAAAAATACCACCAAAATCGCCACAATTCCGACGACGACGGAAAGGGGGTTCGGGGTCAGGAAAAAGAGTCCCGTAATCCCCAGCAAAAACACCATCTCATACCACTCCGTCAGCATGGTTGCCGCGTACTCGATACCAACCATCTCTGTGGTAACACCCTTAACCACCTCCTGGTGGGCATGGTGCGCCGTGGAGAGATCGAAAGGGGATTTGCGGAACTTCACCGTCAGGATGAAAGCAAACCCCAAAAAGAATCCCGGTGCCATGGCAATGGTGGGGGTGCTGCAGGCCACGATATCACTCACCATAAAAGTTCCGTTAACCAGGTAAAAACCTACCGCTGTCAGCAGGAGCATGGGCTCGATGGCCATCATCTGCATCAGCTCTCTGTGGGTTCCCTGGGTGCTGAAGGGTGAGTGGGTGGATGTGGACGCCAACACCAAAAACATCTCGGAAGTAGAGAGGGAGAACAGACACATCAGCATATCAAAGCCCGCGAAGAACAACACACCTGTCAAAATCACAAAGAACAGGTAGGTGAAGATCATCAACAGCTGAATCTTGTTGGCAGACATGAACTGTTTCTCCAAAAGTTTTTTCATATCGTAGAAGGGCTGCAGGATGGAAGGTCCCTTGCGCCCCTGCATCCGCGCGGAAATCTTGCGGTCAAGGCCGTCCAAAAGTCCGCCGATTACCGGTGCAAAAACAACATATGCCACTGCAAAAATAATTCGTAATGTAACCGTATTCATTATAGCGCACCTCCTATTATAACACATAAATGCACCACAATAATAAAGGCGCCGATAATGACAGATGGGGTAAAGAGCTTCTTCTCTCCCAGGTAATCCTCCAAATACCAGTTGGACACCTGCAATTCCTTGGGATTGCCCACTGCGTCATTGAAATTCTTGTTGTCCCCGGAATTCACACCGCCCATATATGCGAGCACTTCCTTGTCCACCGTATGTCTGGTAATCAGATAGTTGATCATGGGAACAATGAAAACCGCACAAATCATGACAACCATGATGATGATATTTCCCTCGGAGATTACCGGGCTGCTGAACCCGTACATATCCATCATCAAAGGCTCGATAATGTGGCGAGACAAATACGGGAATCCCACACACAGGGCAATCAGCAAAAAGGCGTGGAAAAACATGGAAACATACTCATTGGGCTTGGTCAAATCCCGATCCCGCTTATCGCTTACTCCCAGGATCTTGGCAAACCACTTGGTCCAGTAAAACATGGTGGTTGCGGAGCCGAAGCAGATGAACAGTACCATCAGCGTGCTGGGCGCATCCACAAAAGCCTTAAGAGCCGCCCACTTGGAGATCAGCATACCAAACGGTGCCAGGAACATACCCGCAATTCCTACCATCAGAATAAATGCCAGCTTCGGATACCGGTTGGCAAGTCCCTGCATATCCTCCACATCCCGGCTTCCCGTGGTGTTCTCAATGGCTCCCACACACTGGAACAGCATGGACTTGGATACCGCATGGAAGATAACCAGGAAAACGGCAGCCCAGATGGTCTCCTGATAACCGGCTCCGGCACAGGCCACAATCAAGCCCAGATTAGAGATGGTGGAATAAGCCAACACCTTCTTGCCGTCACTCTGTGCGATTGCCAGGCAGGACGCGGAAAGGAACGTAAATCCGCCAACCAGATACACCATTTGTCCCACATAATTTCCGTTCATTGCAAGGGCAAGGCGAATCAGCAGGTACACACCCGCCTTCACCATGGTTGCACTATGTAACAGCGCGGAGGACGGTGTCGGCGCCACCATTGCCCCCAGAAGCCATCCGGAAAACGGGAACTGGGCAGACTTGGTCAGAGCCGCAAACGCAAGCAGTGCAATCGGCACCAGCGCCGCGTAAGTCGGATTTGCCACCGCAATATCGATGGCATCGTACAAATCCGTGGTACCGTACACCTGAATCAGGTAAGAGATGGCAACCGCGATTCCGAGACCGCCCAGCAAATTCATCCACAGGGCCTTGAAGGAATTGTCAATGGCCTCCTGAGTCCTGGTGTACCCAATCAACAGGAAAGAGGTAATGCTGGTAATCTCCCAGAAGAAATACATCCAAACCAGACTTGCGGAAAATACCAGCCCAAACATCGCCCCGTAAAATACGAAGATCATGGCCATGAAAAAGCTTCTCCGGTCCTTCAGCTCCTTGTGGTGATGGATATGGTAACCATGCATGTATCCCATCGCATAAATTCCGATTGCCACACCGATGATTCCGATGATAAGGACCATAATCAATGTGAGCCAGTCAAAGCGCAATCTGTAATTCTCCGTCACCTCCGGTCCGAAAAGCTCCATCCATGCCACCAAAAGTGTCTGCACGATGGACAGGAGAGAGATAACCGTCTTCTTATGCTTGATGCACTGGTAGATGACCAGGCCCATGAGCAAAAAGTCGCCCACGAGAATCAATTTATCGAACACCTCCACATACGGCAGATCGAAGACGATGGCTTCCCCTCCGTTTCGATACCACATGACGCAGGTGCAAATGGACAGCACCGTCACCAATGCTCCTCCGACATATACCGTAGCGCGTCTCACTTTACTCTTGTGAATCACGGCCGGTATGATTGCCCACAAAAACGGCAGGCAAATCAGAGCCGCAACCATTTTTTCCATAACACATAACCTCCATAAACAGTAATCTGTTTCTCAAACTAACCTATTATACCATTCCTTAAGTACGGTTGTAATTGTACCTCTTGCATAAAAACTCGTCTCGAGAAATGTGCGAAATCTACAAAAAAAGTAGGGACTTTTCTTCTGTCCCCTGCCTTGCTTCTCGCAGGCAGGAGACAAAAAATACGTCCCTACTTAAACATGCTCTTGATCATATCCACGCAACCACGGATTCCGTAGGTTCCGGAATTGATGCACAAATCATAATTGGAGGCCTTGCCCCATGTTCTGCCGGTATAGTAATGATACCGCTTCATATGCTTGGCATCCTGCTTCATCATCAGCTTGGTAGCCGCCTTCGCATCCAAATGGGGATTGATCTCCATGATGCGGTGCAACCTCACAACCGTGGGTGCTGTGATAAAGATACTGATATGGGGAATGTTGTGGTTGGACAAAATGGCATCCGCGCAACGCCCCATGATAATGAAATCCTCTTCCCGCGCTTTTTGCAGAATCAGCTTGCTGGTAAGGAAAAACTCTGCATCCCGCTTGGGAATTCCGTGATAGTGCCTAAAGTTGTCAAAATACTCCTTGGCCAGATTCCGGTGTGCGCTCTGTCTGTCCAGGTCGTCCTGGGAGATTACGGTTCCGTCCTCCGTCTCAAGGCGCTTCAACACCTCATCCATGATGGACACATCATAGAAGTTCATCTGCAACTCATCCGCCAGGGTAAATCCAATCTCGCTTCCGGCAGAGCCGAAGGTTCGGCTGATGCACACGATCACATGCTGTTTCTCCCCGAATCGTTCCTTCAAATTGAGCACATTCAGGCCGGCCATTCTGGAATCCATAATATCTCCCGCCGCAAAACTGGTGGGAAGTTCCATCAGTTCCTTCAGAAGGGCATCATACTTGATCATGATCTCCTTGCGCTTCGGCTTGTTGGTAATGGTGCGGGCCATATTGGAGATCAGGGCCAGCTCACTGCGAATCAAATAGCCCTGTTCCCGGACCATCATGGTTTTCATCAGTTCCGAAACCATACGCTCCTTGCTGCCGTTGAATACACGGCCCAGAGAGGATCCTACCGCCTCGTAGACCTCCGTATCCAAATCGTAGATTCTCTCCGCCAGCTCACGGAAATATTTATCATCATATATTCTTTCCATTGCGGACCTCCTACAAGAAGAAAATTAAGGTATCCACGATAAACGTCGGAATCAGGATACACAGTGACCACAACATATACCCGAAGAAGGAAGGCATTCGAATACCGTTTTCATCGGAAATGGATTTTACCATAAAGTTCGGAGCGTTTCCGATGTAGGTGTTTGCACCCATAAATACGGCGCCGCAGGAGATTGCCATAAGCATCTTAACAGGCACGATTCCCAGCGTTGTGGAGATACCCTCCGCAAAACCCATAGCCCCTGCAGTTGTCAGGAACACCAGATAGGTAGGTGTGTTATCCAGGAAGCTTGACAACGCACCGGTAATCCAAAACATCTGGAACGGATGCTCCAGGCCCAGGGAAGCCCCCGCGCTCTTCAGAATCATCAGTGCTGGCTGCATGGTGATAAAAATACCGATAAACAGCGTAGCAACCTCCTGGATTGCGCTCCAGGTAAAGTGGTTCTGCTTGCGGATGGAGCAGTCCGTCGTCTTGAAGGACAGCCACGCCGCAAGGAGGATAATGGCCATCTCAACCACGGAGGTCCATCCCAGGACCACATCCCCAAACAAATGGATTCCCGGTACATTCTTAAGAACGGTAACCGGAAGCACACCGCTTAAGATAACCGCAGTGATAATCATCGCGATGAAAAGCAAATTGTGGGCTCCCTTAATCCGAAGAAGCGGAGCCTCCGGGTCATACTTGGGCATGGCGCCCCGGGCTATCTCTTTCCGGTAGAAAAACTGGTCGATAAAATAAAACACGACCAGCAAAATCACCATATTCACCAGCAAAACCGGAAACAGCCGCATGCTCCAGAAAAAGCTGACCCCTCTGGAAAATCCCATCAAAAGGGGTGGATCCCCGATGGGGGTCAGACATCCCCCGATATTGGAAATCAGGAAAATGAAAAACACCATAATATGCTTACGGTCTTTTCTCCAGGAATTCATCTTGATCATGGGGCGGACCAAAAGCATACTTGCACCGGTTGTCCCAAGCCAGCTGGAAAGCAGTGTACCGATGGCCAGAAGCATCACGTTCACCCTGGGGGAACCCGCCAGATTGCCCTCCACCTTGATGTTGCCGGCAACACAGTACAGGCCGAACAATAATACAATAAAGGTCAGATAATCATTGACAATGCATTCCAGCACTGTCTCAAACATGGTTCCTGCTCCATAGAAAATCGCAAAGGGAACGATGAACAGTACACACCATAAAATCACTGCATACTGCCTGTTTCTCTCCCACCAGGCCTCTTTTACGAGAGGGAAAATTGCGATACACAAAAGTAAACCAGCGAAGGGAATGCACATCCAGAGCGGAGGAACAACTCCCGTTGTTGTCACAGTCTCACCAGCTGTCTCCGCCGCCTGCGCCAGCAACGGATTCACTGTCAAAAATACAAGCAGACTGCTCAAAAAAGCTGCCACTTTCTTCATAATTACTCACCTCATCTTCCGTCACTTTTTACGTCCCTTCAATTTTACTCTTCGAAAGAAATAATGCAATTGTTAAAATGACCAACTTGTGAAGTTTTTAACAACATAATTTGCATCTTTTGCCATATCGTTTTTCGGCGAGATATTTGAATAGACATAAAAGGTGTCCATATCCACCGACCTTGCCCCGGCAATGTCGGTTTTTGAGTCATTTCCCACAAAAAGAGCTCGTCTCACATCGATCTGATGTTTGTCGATGAGAGCATCATAAAAACGTTTATCCGGCTTCTTGGTCTGGAAATCGGACGAGATGAAAATGTCGTCGAAATATTTGGCGATTCCCAGCACATGCATCTCATATTCCGTAAAGATGCGCTGCGCGTTGGACAGCAGATAAACCTTTTTCCCCGCTTGCTTCAACCCCGCGAGCATCTCTTCGGTGCCCGGGTACACGCGCACATACTCCGTGGACAATACGCGGAAAAACTGGCCGGTGTGGACAGCCAGCGCCTCGTCCGCCTCCACTCCCTTTTCCTGGTAAAGTTCTGCAAACACATCCGTGATCTCAATCTCCGGAGACGCCTCGTGGGAATAGTGGGGATCCTCCTCCAAGGTCATTTTCAGTTTCTGTTCCTTGCCTCTTACCTTATTCTCATAGGCATTCTTCAGTTCTTCCCAATCATAGAGGGCATCATAGTAGCCGTAAAATAGTGCGAGCTTCTCCCACAGTATACGGTCACCCTCCTCCGTGTGGATATCCACCAGTGTCCCATACAGATCGAACACGTAGGTATCGTAATTCATCGGAAGCTTTGCGCTTTCATTTTTCTTTTGAAACATACTCTTCCCTTTCTCTCATCCTCGTATTATCCTATTTCCCGCTTTGCCGGCGGAAATCATAGTCTTATTATATCCGAAAACACAGAATGTTACCACAGATAAATCACATCATTTCCCGAAGCTGCAACAATATTTTTTTCTCCATGCGGGACACCTTCACCTGGGTCATTCCCAGTATTTCCGCCGTCTCGCTCTGGGTTTTCCCCTGATAATAGCGCAAAAAAATAAGGCGTTGCTGCACGATATCCAAATTTTGCAACAAATCCTGCAGTGCAACATGGTTGATGATTCTTTCCCCCTCATGTTCCTCCTTAGGGATCATCTCCCCCACCGAAGCTGTGTCCTCGTCCCCCACCGGCGCATCCAGGGACAGAACTCCCCGCATGGCATCCGTGGCCACCAGAATTTCCTCCTCCTTAAGTCCGGTGAGCTTCTCCAGTTCCAGCAGCGTCGCTTCCCTCCCGTACTTGGCGGAATACTCCATGCTTGTCCGCTGCAACAACGCCATATTCTTCCGGATTCCCCGACCGATGTGTATGGGTCCGTCCTTGCGCAGATAACACTGTATCTCCCCAATGATAAGCGGCACTGCGTAGGTGGAAAAAGCCAGATTTCTCTCCTCGTCAAACCGGTCCACCGCATGAATCAACCCCAGTGTCCCGATTTGAATCAGCTCTTCCCTGTCACAGCCCCTGCCTTCAAAGCGGCGTGCCGCCATATACACCAGGCCCAGATTATTCAGTATCTTCTCCTCTCTGCAAAGTGCCGCGGTTTTCTCCTTGGTGACTGCATCAGTCCCCATTGCACCTCTCGATATGCTTGATCATCGTCACTTCCGTCCCGGCCCCCGGCTTTGAGGCCACATGCACCTCATCCATGAAGGCCTCCATAAAAGCAAATCCCATCCCGGTCCGCTCCTGGGCTTCCCTGGTGGAGAAAAAGGGCTGCATGGCCTGGTTCACATCCCGTATGCCCACGCCGTGGTCAATCACCTTCACCGTCAGGCAGCTCTCCCGCCTCTCGCAGATCATCTCCACCTTTTTGCTCTCATCGTCGTACCCGTGGATGATGGCGTTGGTGACCGCCTCGGACACCGCCGTCTTCACATCCTCCAGCTGCTCCAGGGTGGGATTCATATCCGCCACAAAGGCCGCGGCCACCATTCTCGCCAGCGCCTCATTGGAAGACTTTGCATCAAAATAGATATGTAAGTGATTTTCCCTGATTGTTCCCATACTAGACCTCCTCCATCACAATCTCGTTCAGACCGGATACCGCAAACAATTTCTTCATCCTCTCATTGCAGTTCACCGCGTAAACTCTGCCATCGTAAAACCCCAGTTTGCGGCACCGGCCGATGATCACCCCCACCCCGGAGCTGTCCATAAATCGGGTATTTTCAAAATCCATCACCAGCTCGCGAATCCCGTAGGAATCAATCAACACATCCATATTGGCGCGCAACTGTGCCGCCACATGATCGTCCAACTCCCTTGGCATCCGATACACCATCCTGGTCCCCTTCACCTCAAAATCCTTCACAATCTCCATGGCTCCTCCTTTTCCAAAAAGCATAAAAGACGCCCGGAGTGTCTCCAGACGTCTTTTGTTAAATCCGTATACGGTTGTAAGTTACACGGGAATTAATCCAGATAATTCTCCGCGGTGGTTGCCCGCTCCGTTCCCGGGTAATTCTCTACGATGTAGCGGTAATACTGCTGGGCAGAATCCAAATCGTCGTTGCGGCGGTAAGCCTGTGCCAGATAATATGCGGCGGAACCATCCTTGTAGGCTTCGTCCTCCTCCACAACCGCCAGCAGATTCTCGATGGCAGTATCGTAATCTCCGGTATTGTAAGCCTCGTAGCCCGCATTGTACATGGCGGACAGATACTGCTCGCTCACCTGCTCATTCATGGTATTGTATATCTCGGCCGCACTCTCGCTCAAGACGCCGGGATCCACATCTGTCAGGCACTTGCCCACAGTCAGGATATCGTTGGAATTGTAAGCAACATACGCATTCAGCAGATTGTCGTAGGAATCCGCTGCCGCCTGTCCGGACTGGGAATCGACCTTGGCTGCATCGATATCTGCCTGCATTCCGTCAATCTCCCTCTGCAGGTCATCGATGGTCTGTGTGTAGGTGGTAATCATATCGTTGGCTTCCAGAAGTTGTTTGTTTGCTTCGCTCTTCGCGCTTCTTCGCACATTGGGAACAATCAAAAATGCCGTGGCTGCGATTCCCACCGCAAGCCCAATCAATACGTAGGCAATGGATCCTCCCAGAGAAGACTCCTTGATGCGCTTCGGCATAATGATGGTCTCGTTCCCGCTCTGGTAGGAGATCAAATCATCCGCCTGCTTCACCACCTTCTTGGAACCTGCATTCTCCCGGAGCCGCATGTTCACTTCCTTGAGATAACGCATGGTCATGGTGTTGTCGGTATCGATCTTCGCCGCGGTGCGCAGGGTCTTCTTCGCAAGTTCCAACTTACCCTCCTGAATGTAGAGTAACGCCAGCAGCTGATGTCCCTTCACCAGCTTCGGATTCAGCGACAGCACCTTCTTCAACTGGATGATTGCCAGATCACGGCTGTCCTGCTTACAGTACAGCAAAGCCTGATTGTACTTCTTGATGGTCTGGTTCACCGAATTCAAATGTGCGGAATTCTGCTGGATTTGTTCCAGATAGTAATTGGCGCGATTCTCCTTCGGCTGATAACTCTGGCTGATCACCCACTCGCTCAAGGCCGCCACCGTCTCACCGATCTCATAATACACAAGTCCCAACAGGTTTCTCGCATCGATATTGTATTTATTAAATTTCAAACTTTTCTTCAAGCTGATGATGGCTCCGGACAGATTGCGCACGGATGCTTTTTCCAGGCCATCGTTGTAATAGGAATTGGAGATGCGCCTCACCTTCTGGAAAATAGCAAGATTCATTCCGCAAACCGGACAAACGGAAGCATTCTCCACCTCAGTTCTGCAATTTACGCAAATCATTTTTTCATCTCCTGCATCATTTCCTGAATAATGTCAGACACGTCCGTCATATCATGGTTATATATCGCAGCCTCCGCCTCTTCCACTTCAAGGCTCGGCTGAAAATTCTTCAATTCTTCTTCAAAATTAATCATCTCTATGCCTCCTGGATATTCCATCAAAAAAGCCACTCATATCATATAATATAGTGGCTTTCTTTTGCAAGTTATTTGCGTCGCAAAATGTACGCTTATCCGACAAGTTCCCCGGCCATGGAGAACATCACGATATTGCCGTTGTGAAGAACGTAGCGCACCTCCTGCTGCTCCTCCTTCACAAGTACCTGACAATCGTTGATTCCCACAATCACGCCCGGGCACACCTTTTGGAGCACCCGCACATCCGCGCCGCTTCCCATCTCCACAAGCCCCTTCAGGTACATCAATTCATTTTTGTGTGACGCGATATCCGCCTGCTTGGAGATTCTCGCCCGAAGAAGGGCAACTCTCCGCTCATCATTCTTGAGGTCGATATTCCTCTCGACCGCAATCTCATCAAACTGCTTGAGTCCGATGACAATCTTCTCCAGCATCTCATTATCCTTCTTGATGAGGGTCTCCACCTCAAAAAGCTTGCGCATGGTTTCCTTCTGTACTCCCACACTGACCTCGGTGCGAATCTCATTGTCGTTGCCGATACAGCAGCACTCAATCCCGCGGGTCGCATACACATTGCCGCCCACAATCGTGGCAGACTTGCCGGTCATATATATCTTGTCGTGGCTCACAATGGTGCAGTTCAATGCGGAGGTTGCCTCCACATAGCCCTCCGCCTCCACGGTGGCGTACTCCATGAACTTGGCAGTCACACTGCCCTTGGTCCGGACAATTCCCTTGTATCCGCCCAGAAATCCGCCGCGAAGAATCACATCCTTGCCGGCCTCAATGTTGCATGCCTCGGCGGTCCCGTCGATGGTGACCGTTCCGGTGGCCTTGATAGAAGTACCGGAGGTCACGTTGCCGTGCACCAGCACATCTCCCCGGAAATCAATATTGCCGGTGGTCAAATCCACGTTGCCGTAAATCTCATATATCGGCAGAATCTGTATCCGGTTATTGTTATAATCAATCTTGCCCGTGATGGACGCGGTATATATCTTGTTGTCCTCCGAGCGCTCAAAGCCCTTGCCGGTAAGGGGCGACAACGGTCTCCCTCTCTTGCAGGTCAGAACCTTGCCGTGCACGTCCATGCCGTTCTCACCGAAAATCGGCTCATGGTACACCGCAATCACCTGTCCCTCTTCCACCGTCTCAACAGCGTGGATGCTCCAATAATCCACGGAGCCGTCCGGGCGCACCTTGGGCTTGCCGCTGAAGTCCATGTTGAAGTTGAATTGGAAAAAGCCATCCACACCATCCACCGGCAGCTTTCCACGGGCCACCATAACCTCTTTCCCGTACTCCCGGCCCTCGATCAGCGCGTCGATCAGCGATTCCTCGATTCCGTACTTCACGCCCTTCTCCGCAAGCGCGCTCATGACTTCCATCTTCGTATAATCCTCTCCCTCCGGAAGCGGAGTCAGCGTAAGAAACGCCTCCATTTCGTTGTGGGAAATTCGGATATTTATGTCTTTTCTAACTTCGGCCATACACAAAACTCCTCTGAAAGGACGACACAATTACCCAATCCTATAGTTGAATACATCATACCACTATACCGGCCTATTTTCAATTTAATATTATCTAAATCCCGGCAAAATATACGCAAAAAGAGCCATATACCTGCCTATTTTCACGCTTCTGTCATGATATATTTCGGCAACATATGGCTCCTCTTTACACTTTTTTCCAAATTTACAGCGACGGTGCTACTTCATCTGTGCCAGGCGCGCCTCCACCTCGGCCATCATCTGCTCGTATTTCGCCAGCTTATCCTTTTCCTCCTGTACCTTTTCCGGCTTGGCGTTGGAGAGGAATTTCTCGTTGGAGAGCATGCCTCTGGAGCGGGCAAGCTCCTTTTCCAGTTTCTCCTTCTCCTTGGTCAGTCTCTCGCGCTCCTTCTCGAAGTCAACCAGATCCTCCAGAGGAAGATATACCACAGCTCCGGGAATCACAACGGAAACCGCATCCTCTGAGATACCTTCCTTTCCGGTCTGTACCACAATCTCGCTGGCAGAGGCAAGGTTCACATAAACCTCCTTGTTCTCCTCGAAGCACTTGCACAGAGCAGCATCCTCGGAGGTGATGAACAATTTTGCTTTTCTGGAAGGCGGAACATCCATCTCCGTGCGGACATTACGGATTCCCTTTACCAGATCCTTGCAGTGCTCGATAGCAGCTTCCTCCTCCGGGAAATTCCAGTCCCCGCGGTACTCAGGCCACTTGGACAGCATGATGGTCTCTTCCTCGGACTGCAGGGTGCAGAAGATTTCCTCCGTGATGAAAGGCATATACGGATGCAACAGTTTCAGCGCCTGAATCAGAACCGTCTTCAGGGTCCACAGAGCAGCATTGGCAGACTCCGGATCCTCCTCCTTCTTGTAGGTGCGGACCTTTGCAATCTCGATGTACCAGTCGCAGAATTCATCCCAGATGAAGTCGTACACCTTCTGAACCGCGATGCCCAGCTCATATTTATCCATATTTTCGGTGGCATCCTTGGCCAGAGTATTCACCTTGGACAAAATCCACTTATCCGCGGCATGCAGCTGCGACAAGGCGGGCTCTGTCACTTCAGAACCCTCAAGGTTCATCAAAATGAAACGGGAAGCGTTCCATACCTTGTTGGCAAAGTTGCGGGAAGCCTCCACACGCTCCCAGTAGAAACGCATGTCATTTCCCGGTGCGTTTCCGGTAATCAGAGTCAAACGCAGGGCATCTGCGCCGTACTTGTCAATCACCTCCAGAGGGTCAATTCCGTTTCCCAGGGACTTGCTCATCTTGCGCCCCTGAGAATCCCGAACCAGGCCGTGGAACAATACGGTGTGGAAGGGAGCCTTGCCCATCTGCTCATATCCGGAAAAGATCATGCGGATTACCCAGAAAAAGATAATATCATATCCGGTTACCAGCACGTCATTGGGGTAGAAGTAATCCAAATCCTCTGTGTTCTCCGGCCAGCCCAGGGTGGAGAAGGGCCACAGCGCGGAGGAGAACCAGGTATCCAGCGTATCCGGATCCTGTGTCAGATTTTTGCTCTGGCACTTGGGGCAACAGCAGGGCTTCTCCACCTGAACCACCATCTCACCACAATCATCACAGTACCATGCAGGTATCCGATGTCCCCACCACAGCTGGCGGCTGATACACCAATCCCGAATGTTGTCGGTCCAGTTGAAGTAAGTCTTATCCATACGTGGCGGCAGAAGCTTGATCTCCCCATTCTTTACTCCCTCAATGGCTGGCTTAATCATTTCATCCATCTTCACAAACCACTGCTGCTTGATCATGGGCTCAACCGTGGTATGGCAGCGATCGTGGGTACCCACATTATGAGAATGGGGAACCACCTTAACCAAAAGCCCCATATCCTCCAGATCCTTCACCAGCGCTTTCCGGCACTCGTAGCGGTCCATTCCCGCATACTTTCCGGCTTTTTCGTTCATGGTTGCGTCATCGTTGATGACAATGATCTCTTCCAGGTTATGACGCTTTCCAACCTCAAAGTCATTGGGGTCATGGGCAGGTGTTATCTTTACGCATCCTGTCCCAAACTCCTTATCTACATATGCATCTGCAATTACCGGAATCTCTCTTCCTGTAGTAGGAAGAATAAGCATTTTCCCAATAATATCCTGATAACGCTCATCATTTGGGTTTACCGCAACCGCCGTATCTCCGAACAGTGTCTCCGGACGGGTGGTGGCAATCTCCACAAAACGGCCTTCCTCCCCAACTACCGGGTAGTTGATGTGCCAGAAAAATCCATCCTGCTCCTCATGCTCCACTTCCGCATCGGAGATGGAAGTCTTACATACCGGACACCAGTTTACAATGCGGCTTCCCTTGTAGATCCAACCTTTTTCATACAACTTGATAAATACGTCCTGAACGGCTTTGGAACAGCCCTCATCCATGGTAAAGCGCTCGCGCTCCCAGTCCGCGGAAGATCCCAGCTTCCGGAGCTGCTTTACGATGCGTCCGCCGTACTCTTCTCTCCACTCCCAGCACTTCTCCAGGAACTCTTCCCGGGTCAGATCCGCCTTGTCGATTCCCTGCTCCTTGAGGGCTTCAATAACCTTAACCTCCGTGGCGATGGAGGCGTGGTCCGTTCCCGGCTGCCACAACGCATTGTAGCCCTGCATTCTCTTAAAGCGAATCAGGATATCCTGCATGGTGTTATCCAGAGCGTGTCCCATGTGAAGCTGCCCGGTGATATTTGGCGGCGGCATCACAATGGTAAAGGGCTTTTTACTGCGATCCACCTCCGCATGGAAGTATCCCTTTGTCTCCCATTTTTCATACAAACGATCCTCGATTTCCTTTGGATCGTAGGTCTTCGACAATTCCTTGCTCATAATGTTCCTCCTATTTCTGTTGCTGTCATATAAGAAAGAGTTTGCTTGCGAAGCGCTCCGCCTGCGGCGGGTCGATTCCCGGCAAATAAAAAGCCCTCCATACACACGAGTGTATGAAGGGCGAATGAACGCGGTACCACCTTCTCTTTCCGTCGGAGCATCGCTCGAACGGCTCGAATCCTTAACGTGGATGAAGCGGAAGAACTTATTTCCAAGAGGCAACATTCTCTCCGGATTGCGGTGTGCTCCCTTCGGAATTTCTGGGTTCTTCGGCTGGAAAGCTACCTTCCATCAACCTCCATCCGAACGCCTCACACCCCATGCCTCAAGCAATCGTGCGTCCTTCTCTGAAAGATCTCGAATTGATGTACTCCTCTTTCTTTATGCGCCTTTGTCTTTTTCTAATCTTACTTGCGCCGCAGTTTTTTGTCAAGACTTTAATTTAATGTCTTCACGATAGAATCGTAGACAAACCGGCGCAATTCCCCGTCATCCTGCAGGATGCATGGATGATCTCCCGAAAACATGAGCGCAACACCGTACTCGCACATGCCGGTCAGCACCGCCAAGCGGCGTTTTTTTGCGCTGGTCTCCGTGAAGATTCCCTCCTTGTATCCATCCTCCATCAGCCGGTCCGCAATGCGGTAGATGTACTGGTAAGCCTCCAGCCGAAGTTCCCCCAGCGGGCAGTCGTCTCCCTCGCCGGGCGGCATTGCGGGAGGTTCCACCCCGGAAGCCCGGGCCGCCATCTGAAATGTCTGAATCAGCACATGGTGATATTCCCGGTTTTCGCTGATCCAATCCATCACCCGATAGATGCGCCCGCGAAAATCCGACAGTTCAAACACGGACTCCACCAGGGCGCGAATCTTGTTGGAATACTCGTACAAGAGAGCGTGGGCCAACAGCTCCTCCTTGGAGGAAAAATACTCGTAGGCTGTCCCCTTGCCGATTCCCGCCCGGGCAGTGATGTCCTGCACCTTGAGGGTACGCATATCGCTTTTTTCCCGGAGCAACTCCGACACCGCTTCGTACATCAGGCGCATCTTCTCCGGCGGATCCATAATATTTTCCGTTTTAATCGTAAAATCGCCCACTACAAATCCTCCTCAACCATACTCTTTTCCCTGTTGAACGCATCGTAGATACAAGGAATCACAATCAGCGTCAGGATAGTACCGTACAGCAGACCGCCGATAATGGTGATCGCCATGGGCTGCATCATTGCGGAGCCATCTCCGAAGCCCAGCGCGGAGGTGAGCATTGCCAGAATGGTGGTCATTGCAGTCATCAGAATGGGGCGCATACGAATCTTGCCCGCATCGATAATCGCCTCTCTCTTGCCCATGCCGCCCCGCCTTGCCTGGTTGATGTAATCGATCAAAACGATACCGTTGTTAACGATCAGACCTGCCAGCATGATAAAGCCCAGCATGGCGATGACGCTCACCTCATTGCCGGTGATAAACAACCCCATGAAACCACCGGTAAATGCCAGCGGAATGGAGAACATGATAATAAAGGGAGACAGCAGGGACTGGAACTGTGCCACCATGATCAGGTAGATGAAGATTACTGCCAAAATCAGCATCAAAACCAGCTGCTCCATAGCATCGTTGATGGTCTCATCCTCACCCTCCATGGTGACGCTGTACCCCTCCGGAATATCCATCTTGTTCAGCGCCTTTTGCACCTGATTGCCGACCAGTGTGACATTGTGATCCTCGTCGATGGTCGCGGAAACCGTCAGGTAGCGGTTCTGGGAGTCACGGCGAATCTGGCTGAGTGTTGTGGTCTCCTCCATGTCGCAGATCTCGGTAAGCGGAATTTGTTCCACTTCCCCATCCTCATTGGTGTAATCAAAGGTCAGGGACCGAATGTCCTCCAACTTGGTGTCAGACTGGGTTTCCGTCTGCACATATACCTCGTAATCCTTAATATCCGTGGTGAGGGTGGTGGCGGATGTGCTGGTCGCCATCTCCCCGTACACCAACTGGAATACCTGTGCAACCGTGTATCCGTATTCTGCCGCCTTCTCCTTATCCACCGTGATGGTAAACTGAGGAGCCACATCATCCAGTCCGTCCTCCACCTTGGCTACTCCCTCGGTTTCGGCTAGGACTTCGGATACCTGGGCGGCAAGTTCCTGCAGCGTACCCAGATCATTACCCTTAATCTGAATGGAAAGTCCGGACCCGAAATATGCGGAAAAATCCATGGAAGAGCTTTCCGTGCTCACCTGGCAATCCAAATCCTTGGTGCGCTCCGCAATCTCATCCTCCACCTGGGACAGTTTTACGTCGGAATCCGGATCCAGGAGAATGTACATGCTGACACTCTCATCTCCGCCGCCCATAAGGCTCATGGTGGAGGATCCCCCAGCCATGGCACCGATGGTGTCGATCCCCTCAATATCCGAAATCCGTCCGATGATCTCATCCGAAAAATCAGTGAGTTCCTCGAAGGTCAGGGTCTCGTCCTCCTTGGCAGAAATGGTCACGGACAACTGATCCGCCTCCATCTCCATATCCATGAAGGTCAATCCCCTGGAGAGGGATGCCGCCGCACTTCCCACCAGAAGCACCACTGCCAGGATAAACACAATGGCCTTATGATTCAGGCAGGTATCCAAAAATCTGCCGTACCACTCCCTGAAGCGGTCGAACCATGGATGTTTCACTTCCTTCGTCTTTTTCAACGTCGCAGAGGACATGGCCGGGACGAAGGTGAGTGCCACCGCAAGGCTGGCCACAAGGGTGAAGGCAATGGTAAGTGCCAGATCCACAAAGAGCTGGCGTGTGATACCCTCCGTGAAGATAATCGGTGCATACACACTGACTGTGGTAAGGGTGGAGGCAATGATAGCTCCGGTCACCTGGGAAGCCCCCTCCACTGCTGCCTTTTTAATGGAATATCCCTCGTTCCGGAGACGGTAAATATTCTCGATAACCACGATGGAGTTATCCACCAGCATACCGATTCCAAGCACAAGTCCTGACATGGAGATAATATTGAGAGAGATATCCGTAAAATACATAAGTACTACCGCAACGATTACGGAAAGCGGGATGGAACATGCGATGACAAGCGTGGGCTTGATATCCTTCAGGAAGAGGAACAGCACGAAGATGGCGAGAATCGCACCCAGAATCATATTCTGGAACACACTCTTTACCACCATGTCGATGTACACACCCTGGTTCATCATAACCGCAAGGTGTAACCCGTCGTTTTGCTCCTCCAACAGGTCAAACCGTTCCAGGAGGCGATCCGTAACCTCGCCGGTAGAATAGCCGGTCTGTTTTTCCATGGACAGCATGATACCCGGCTGACCGTTTACAATGGCGTAGGTTTCGGCGGAATTGTCCACCATCTCCACCTTTGCCACGTCGGACAGGCGGATAATTCCCACCTCGTCCATGCCGTAATCCATGAGCACCAGATCCTGCAATTCCTCAAAGCTCTGAACCTGCTCTCCCACACGCACCAGATACTGGGTACCCCCATCCATGGCGTATCCTGCAGGCATATCAAAGTTCTGGGCCAGAAGGAGGCTGGAAATGGTCTCCGTGGTGAGAACCCGGTTCAAATCCGCAGACTCCAGCGCAGAATCCTTGGTATCGTCCAAGGTGGTCTGTGCCGTATCCAGGGAGGCTGCCGCTGTGGCCAGCTCCGCGGAGGTGGCTCCCACCTGAATGGCAGCCAGACTTGCCTGCTGGTTGATGGTGTCCAGGGCAGTATCCAGGGAAACCAGCCCCTCATCAATCTGATTCAGAGCGGTACTTATGGTTTCTTTTCCGGTGTTGATCTTTGTCAGCATCTGTCCGATGGTGGATGCCGCAGCGGAGAGATCGGAATAGCCGTTCACCGTGATGCCCAGAGCGGAGAGGTTGGAACCGTAAGAGGACCGAACCACCTGATCAATCATGGCATTCTTAGTTTGGGCGTCCGTCATAGCATCGTAGAGATCCTGATAGTTGGTGAATCCGGTGTTCATTCCGCCGGCATTTGCCATGGCGATAGCCGCATTAATAGCAGAGTATTCCACATCCGTCAGGCCAGGGGAATTGGGATCGGTTCCCGGTGGATTTGCTGCAATCAACTCTCCCAATCTCTCATAAGATATTGTCAAACCATACGCGGAAAGCTGTTCATTCACGTTGCTTAACAAAGTGTTTCCCCCGGAGATAATCGCCGCATTTTGATTGTAATCCAGCGCGTAGGTCTGAAGGGTAGTGTTCACCGCATTCTGGAGCGTTACCACGGATTCCTTCTTGGACTCCAGATCCTGCAACTGCTTCTCCAGGTCAGCGCGGGTCTTATAGAGTTCCTCCCTTTTTCCCGTCACATCATCAAACGCGGAACTGACTTCATCCCCGCTTCCGGCGATGGCATCCTGTCCCTCCTTAATCTTGTTCTTTCCGTCCGTGATCTCTTTTTGCGCGTCGTCAAACTGGGAACTGATGGAATTTTGAATTTTGGCATTCAGCGCGTCCACCTTTTCCTGGTCGATGGTCACTTCCACCGATTCCTCCAGGGCACCGCTTGCGGATACGGAAGCCACACCTTCCACGCTCTCCAGCGCCGGAATCAAATCATTGTTCACGTAATTTGCCAATTCCGACTGACTCATGCCCTCCATATCAACCGAAGCAATCATAATCGGAAGCATATCCGGGTTAATCTGCATAATCATGGGCGTTCCCACACTGTCACTCCATCCTCCCTGGAGCTGATCCAGCTTCTGCTGAATCTCGATAACCACGGAATCCATATTGGCATTCTGGGCATACTCCAGAGTCACAATGGAATAACTGTTGTAGGAAGTGGATGTAATATTCTTAATGTTGGACGTGGTAGCCATGGCCGCCTCAATCGGCGCGGTGACCTCCGTCTCCACCTTCTCCGGACTGGCACCCACATCTGTGGTGATGATGAGCGCATACTGAAAACTCATGTCCGGGAGCAAATCGGTCGTCATCTTCATCAATGAGACAACTCCCAACACAATCACTAACACAACCGCAACCAGAACTGTATACGGCCTCTTTACGCTGTATTTGGAAAGCATTTTTTCGTCCTCCTGCTTTTGAATAGCCTGCTTTTGAATAATCTACTTTTGAATAATCTACTCCGACCGACCGGTCGGTCAATTCTTCTCCATTATAACCACCTCTTTAGAAAAAACAAGATTTTCCACTGGAAATTTATACTTTTTTCATTTCTTACTAACATATCCCTGCTTTTCTTCTCCCTGATTAGTAATCTTTTTTCAGGTTACTAACATTTCAATCAAATTATCATAAAAAGTTAGTAAAAAAGCCCTTTTTTACACGCTTCTCACTCCAGCCCCGCTTCTTAATATCAGTCATCTTCTCATATTGTTTAGTAATAATATACTCCAACAAAAATTGACAGAATATTTTGCTAACATAAACCGGCATTTTCCCAATATCATTAGTAAAGTTCCAAAAGTTTACTAATCCGACAGCTCCTTTTCCCGAAAACATTAGTAATTTCCTGTAATATCAGCAATTTCCCGAGCACTCAAAAAAAGCAGCCTTCCACATCTCTGTGAAAGACTGCAAAATTTCGGATATTCAACTTTGCGCAAAAAACCTTCCAAAACCTCTTCCTACGCCGCTTCTTCCTCGTCCTCCTCGTCGACAACCGCAGCAACTGCAGCCGTCACCGATGATACCACCGCAATGATTGCAGCAACCACAACAAGCAAGATGATTGCACCCATAAAAATAAGAAGCCCTGTCTCTGTCATAATCTCATCTCCCATCGCTTTTTGCACTCTTTTTGAGTGCCCCAACTATCGTAGATTATAGCACACCGGACATCAATCCGCAATCTGTTTTCCGGTCACATCCATATGATAATTCCCGGTCACATAAACGTGACCGGGAATTGTCTTTTATCTTATTTTTCTGCGTCTTGCAAACGCTGCGGCTCCCATCATTACGAAAGCTGCTGCCATCATCAGGATAAACGGTGCTACTGACTGATTATCGCTGGTATCCGGAGAAGCCAAGGTGGTAGAAACCGCTTCCGAAGCTGCTACAGCTCCCGGTGTGGTTCCCGATACCGGTTCTCCCGAAGATGGGGTTTGTCCCGATGTTGAAGGCGGAACCGTATCCTTATACACGATGGCATAAGTAGAAAAGCGGTCTGTCTCAAAGGTAAATTCGTTGGTTGACGGATCAAAGCTTCCCGGAATAAGTTCAGTCGAAGTCTCCCCCGTAACCTCATCCACATGGACTCTTACGATGGCATATGTTCTTGTTGTGTTCGGAACTGTATTGATCAAATCTTCCGGAATGACAATGGTGATTCTAATCGGCTCATCTAATTCCGTAATGTTTTTCGCCGGATCGGAACCAATCTGTTTGATTAACTGTAAATCCAAATAACAGCCAATTACATTAAAGTTCTCCGCCCGAAGTTTTTCGGATACGCGATCCTTATCTTCCACAGATACCGTCTCCGAAATGTCGTTCACTGCCATGTAAACAGTTACACTGCCGCCTGCAGCAATCTGGTTTACCTCTTCCTCGGTAAACGCACCCTTTTCCTTCAATTCATTTACCAAGGTCTCTGTTGCGTTAAGTGTTCCTCCCGCACTGGTATCATCACCGATTGACATCTGAAGTGCTTCCCATTTCGCATTTACAGTGAGATCGGAAGTAACCTTTGAAAAACTCTTATCCCAGCCCAACCGGTATCCGGTTTTCGTCCAAGCTGGGGCAGTGGCACCGCTTCCCGATTTCACCTTCTTGGAAATTGATCTATCTCCGTCCACAAAGGTTACCTGATGGGTCGTATAAGTTTCTGCCTGATACAGGTACATGCAGTCAACGGTTCCCCAGCCTCCTGCCTGTATTCCGATTGTGATTCCCAGATCCACTGTTGTGGTTTCTGTAATCGTAAAGCTTACGGAAGGAGTCACCCAATTTGCCCATCCAATCATAGATGTGGCCGTCCCGGTGCTTATCACAGAGTTCTTTTCATGGTCCAAAACACTCAAAGTAACCTGGTCACCATCATTTCCCTGTGCCATAACTTCGAAGGTATACGCTCCTGGCTCTAAGGTAATACCGTTGCTTCCGGTTCCCTTGTAGGTTACACTTCCGATTCCCGCACTGGACAAATACCAATGGAGACATTTGCTTCCATCATACGGGGTCTCCCCGTCAATTCCTTTTCCTGTAGTGTCAAGACCTGTAAAATTGGAAGTTCCATTCTCAAAGCTTCGGTCTTCTCCAATCAAATTCTTCGCCTTCACCGTCAAGGTGTAGGTTACACTCGCACTTGTCTGTCCAGCATAGGTTCCCTGGTCAACGGCTTTAGAAAAAGCAACTGTTCCGTTTACCACATAGGTGCCTGCCTTATCGGCACGAATTGCATTTTTGTCTGCCGCATCCCATGTGACAGTCTCATCCACAGCACCGCTGTTGTAGGTAACCTTTATGGTATCCGGTAACGTATAGGTTTCATCTGTCTCAATGGTTTCCGTTGCGGAATCGATGGACTCCACCTCCGTGTGCACGGAAACCGCGCCGGTTCTCACATATTTCCACACATTGATACTGGCAAGAGCAGAACCGTCTGCAGCGAACATCGCCTGATTGTCAACCGCAGAGCCACCATACCATTTTCCTGCATCATTCGGGTCGTACGCGGCAGAATAGCTGGATGCCCATCCGGAGCCATGTGCTTCCCACAAAGCCTTATTCGCATCCACACGCTCCGTCAACTCGTCACCTGTCTTGCCTGTGGTATCTCCTACGGTAATCCATGCAGATTCCCACCAGTAGACACCCAGACCACCTACCTCGTTCACTGCGGCAATGAGATCCCTCATATAATTAGCTTGGCCCTGTACGGAAAACGGATACTGGGTCTCACACATCATGGTATCATTGGTTCCTTGGCGAATGGTATTCTCATGTCCGTCGGTTTCATCCAATGTAAAAGCATAACTGGTCTCTGCCACCATCACGTCCTTGCCGTAGGTGGTTTTTACCGTTGCCAACTGGCTCTTCAGGTTCGCAAAAGTGCCATGCCATGACGGATAATAGGAGGTAGCCAAAATATCATAGTCTACACTGTTGGCATCAAGAGTAGCAGCCCACTTGGTCATGTTCGACTTTTCCGGATTCGTGACATGAATCACCACTTTGATATTCGAATCGAAGTTGTGAACTGCTGCCGCGCCGGCGCTAAACAGTGTGCACATATTTGTCGCATCTGTCTCGCCGATAAATCCGCCGGTGGTCTCATTTCCCACCTGAACCATAGCAATATCTACGCCGGTGGCCTTTACTGTGGTCAACGATTCTGTAAGATATCCCTGTAATGCACTCGCCTTTTGTTCTACCGAATAGCCGGCCCAATCCTTCGGAGCCTGCTGCTTGCCCGGATCCGTCCAGAAGTCAGAGCAGTGGAAATCCAATAACATTTTCAAATCAGCAGCCTTGCACGCTCTCGCAATCTCAACTGCAGTAGCAAGATCATTATTTCCACCGCCATATCCCTTTCCATTGGAATCATAAGGATCATTCCAAATACGGACACGCACGTGAGTAACACCGCATGTCTTTAAAAACTTACAGAAATCTGTCACATTGTCAATGGTATTGCCATCAAAGTCTTTATAGGTAACACCGCTTTTGAACTCTGACACAACGGAGGAAATGTCCATACCCATGATAAAGTCGTTGGACAGATTATCTACTTTGGTTACATTAATATCAGCCGGCACATAATCGCTGGTGTCCTCATCCTCCGGTTCGGTAACAGTAATAGTTACATATGTTTTCATAATAGAATTAGTGCTATCCTTCAACTCTGCCGCTATGTAATATGTTCCCACACTTGGCACAGTCACATCAGCAGTAAGAGAATTACCACTGTTATCATCAAAGTTGCTATATGTAGCATCGGACTTTCCATCACTATGTTCATTCCATGAATCGGTCCACCACCATAAGAACAAGCCATTTGTCGCCAAATTCGTAACAGCTTGCCCATTATAGGTAACCGCAGCTGTAAGACTTACAGTGTCGCCGGCTTCTACCGTTGTTGTACTTGGCGTAACTGTAACCTTATAGCCTTCTTCACTCCCAGCATTGACTACGGTTAATGTAGTCGTACATGTAGCTAGCTTTGTCCAATCACTTGCATAGACATCAGTAACAAGATAATATGTTCCAACGCTTGGCAAAGTAACAGTAGGATTAAATGAAGTCTCGTCTGAAATCGTCGCATCCTGATTACCATCACTGTGCTCATTCCAATAATCCAGCCATGTTTTCATGCTAGCCCCATCGGTAAGTTCAGAAATTTGTTCCCCACCATTGGTAATGCTAATTGCCAAACTAACACTATCCCCTGATTTTACATCAGTAGTACTTGGCGTAACTGTAACCTTATAGCCTTCTTCACTTCCGGCATTCACTACGGTTAATGTAGTCGTGCATGTGGCTAACTTTGTCCAATCACTTGTATAGACGTCCGTAACAAGATAATATGTTCCGACGCTTGGCAAAGTAACCGTAGGATTAAATGAAGTTTCGCCTGAAATCGTCGCATCCTGATTTCCATCATCGTGCTCGTTCCAATAATCCAGCCATGTTTTCATGCTATTCCCATCGGTAAGTTCAGTAATTGATTCCCCACCATTGGTAACGCTAATTGCCAAACTAACACTATCCCCTGCTTTTATGTCAGTAGTACTTGGCGTAACAGTAACACTATAGCCCGTTTCCTCTGCCCGAACCTCAAAAATCCCCGATAGATTTCCAATCGGAGTCATCCCAAAACACAATGCCGCAGTCAATACAATTGCTGCAGCGCGTTTTAACCATCTCATTCTCTTCATATTTTCCTCCCAAAAGTATGTGCTCAACTTGTGCAATCGGTTGCTCACCTGTTGGTTTTAATTTAACACCTTCTCAAAAAGCCTTCAATGCGCATTTTTCCCAAATAATCGACTTTCTTTTTATGCTTTTCTAACAATTCAATTGGAAAAAAGAAAAATATAAAAAATGCGCAACCGTTGTCTTGTTGCGCATTTCAATCTCCTTCTATAAAATTCTCCCTAAAAATTGCATCTCAATCCGCAATCTGTTTTCCGGTCACATCCATGTGATAGTTCTCAGTCATAATCAACTCGGAAATGGGGACGATAGTGTACCCCTGCTCCTCCAGATTCGTCAACAATCCGTCCAGGGCATCCGCCGTGTATTTTGCCCCATTGTGGCACAAAATGATGGCCCCGGGTCCGAGGGACTTGTTCTCACATACGGTTCGGATAATGGAATCCGTCCCGTAATCCTTCCAATCCAGACTGTCCACCGACCATTGAATAGGGTAATAATTACACTCATACGCGGTGCTGATCACGGAATTGTCATAGGCTCCGTAGGGCGGCCGAAACAGTTTCATCTCATATCCGGTCAATTCTTTTACCTTATTGTGCACCGACATCAATTCCTCTTTTTGTTCTGACTTGGAAATCGTGGTCATGTCATAGTGGTGTTCGCTGTGATTTCCCAAATCGTGCCCCTTTTCCACCAGAGTTTTCACACAATCCGGATTGGCATCCACCCATCCGCCGGTCATGAAAAACGTGACGTGAACCTGATGCTGATCCAGGATATCCATAATCCTTGAAAAATCTTCCGTGCCCCAGGCCGCATCGAAGCTCAAGGCCACCTTTTTCTCATCGGTATCCACGCAATAGATCGGCAACTCCCAATCCCCCACCGTACTGTTTGCCAAAACCTTCGTCGTAAAATACGCACAGCCGACCAGAACGGACAGCACAATCACAAGTGAAGTAATAATTCTGGATTTTTTGGCATATTTGCCTGCAAGAATAAATTGGGCCATAAAAATGCCCCCGACACACAGCTTATTACTTAACCTATGCAATCGGGGACCCTTTTATGCAAAATATTCTGCTGCTCTCTTGATGAAGCGGATTACCACTTCGATGGACTGCAATGCAGCCTTCTCTGCGAAGGTCTGATAGTCCATTGCGCCGCCATCACTGTCGGAGATGGAGCGAAGTACCAAAAACGGAACCTGGTTGATGTAGCAGACATGTCCGATGCTGGCGCCTTCCATCTCGGCCGCAATTGCCTCGAAATGCCGGCGAATCCATTCCTTTTTCTCCTCGGAGGCAATGAATTGATCCCCGGAAGCAACCGGCCCCACCGCGTAGTGTACGTTCTGTTCCTTCAGGCACTCCTCCATCAAGCCACGCATTTTGTCGCTGCAGGGGAGATAAATCATATTGATTCCGGACAGAAGTCCAACCGGATCCCCGATGGGGGACGTATCCATATCGTGCTGACAAACCTTGTCCGCGAGGGCCACATCCAGCACGCCCAACTCCTTGGTCAGGGAGCCTGCGACCCCGATGTTGATCACCATGTCCACCCCAAATTTGAGAATCATGGTCTGGGCACAGACTGCGGCGAATACTTTTCCGATTCCGCACACCGCTGCTACCACCTCCACGTCCTCCATTTTTCCGCACACAAAATGAACTCCGCTGTACGTCTCAACTTTTGTTTCCGACAAAGCCATCTTCAGCTCGTCCACTTCCATCTGCATTGCACCTATCACACCAATTTTCATACTGATCTCTCATATTCCTTCCGTCTTATTTGTTTCAACACCGGAAAAGCTTCTCCTTCCCGGAGCAATTTCCCATTTACTTCGGATAAGTAAACTCGGTGTTGGTCTGTCTGTTCAGAACCTCCAAGTAGCTGCGGCACTCCTTCTTTGCCTCCTGCAGATCCAGATTGCGGTAGTTTCCGCACTCGATGGCAGATGCTCCAAACATCTCCCCGTCATGGTTCACAATCTTTTCCAGGATATCCTTGGTAAGCGCGAAGACATCCACAGGGCTCTGATTCTTCACCAGGAAGTAAAATCCGGTCTGGCATCCCATCGGTCCGAAGTACACCACATCCTCCGCCATCTTGGAATTCCGCGCAAAGGTGGCAAACATGTGCTCTACCGAATGCATCGTGAGATTGCTCATGTAATCCCCGGCATTGGGTTTTCTCGTTCTCAAGTCATAAGTGATAACCCCCTGATCCTCCCGGGAGATATAAAACCCCGGCTCCAGGAGATCGTGGTTAATTTCAAAGCTCTTAATTCTCTCCATTTTCTGTTCTCCATTCCTACTGTTGAGCAACCTGCTCCATCTTCTGGGAAATCTGACGGATTTCCTTCAGCACATCGTTCATGCTGCCCAGCGCATCCATGGAGGAATCGCTCACTGACAGCACGGTTTCGGTGGACGCCGCAACCTGCTCACTCTGTGCGGACAAATTGCTGATGCTGTCCATAATCAGAGTATTGGCAGCAATGACATTCTGTACCGAGCCGTTCACCTGAATCACTCCCTCGTGAAGTTCATGGGTCTCCAGCATAATATCGTTCAGTTTTCCGCTGGTCTGCTCAATCAATTCATTCTGCTGCTGCGCATACTCCGCAGACTTCAGCATGCTCGCCGCCGCGGTCTGTGCGTCCTGAGTCAATCTGGTGATAATCTCGGAAATCTGCTCGGTAGCCTGTCTTGTGCTCTCGGAGAGCGTGCGGATCTCATCCGCCACAACGGCAAATCCCTTTCCGGCCTCCCCGGCGCGAGCCGCCTCAATGGAAGCGTTCAGTGCCAGCAGGTTTGTCTGGCTGGAAATTCCAAGAATGGTCTCCGTAATGGCCTGCACATCCTTGATACTGTCATTCAAAGCCTCCGTGGTGGCCTTGGTCTCGATGTTAATCTTGGCAACCTCATCCGCCTGTTCCTTCAACCTCTCAATGAGCGCAACTCCCTGCTCCACGGAATCGCTGGTGCGGTCCGAAACCTCTCCGATTCTTCCCGCCTGTTCTCCTACCTCCTGAATGCTCTGCTGGATATCCGCAGTCTGGGTGGTCTGCTGCTCCACAGATTCCGCCGTCATCTTGCTGCTCTCCGCAATCTCATTCACTGAGGCATGTGTGGTATCCATGGTCTCGTTCAACGTATCGGAAACCTCCTGAGCTTCGACGAACTTTCTGTTCAACTGTTCCGCCAAGGCCACAATCTCCCTGGAAGTCTGAATCTGCACATCCGCGCCGGACTTCACCAACTCAATATTCTCTTTTGCGTGTTTGATCTGGGTGGTCACAACCATTGCTGCCAGGAAGCAGGTGACAACCACATAAGCCATCTGAACAATCGCATCGGGCACAGTCATCACGCCCTGGATGCAGGATGCGATGACGCGAATGAGGAAAAACAACACTGCAACGGCCGCTCCGGCCTTTACCATCATACTGTCTCCGAAAAGCATGACGATAATCACGATGCAGTATGTAAGCGCATACATGGAACTGACATTTGTGGTGGCAAGCGTAACTCCGTACAGGAGAATCATGGTTCCCCCGCACACATGCCTATACCGGCTGTCATACATCATTCCTCGATACAGAACCGAGCAGAGAATCATCACCAGAACACAGGTGGCGATTCGAATGATAACCCCGGCGCTAACTTCATTGATGCATCCCAACAGTGAGAGGAGTAACACCGTTAGCGCCAGCAAAATGCAGGCGAGGCTTCCTCCGCGGTTCTTGTCCCTTATTTGCTTTTGTTCCAAATTCATTTTTAAACCCTCCTAGATATTATACCTCTATATTTTCTCCGATTGTACTTTGCTTATATCATTTGCACTCTTTCAAAAACTGCTCCAACACGTTTTCAAACACGTTAAGCGCCGCCTCTATCGGCGTTTCCGTGCTCATATCCACGCCGGCCGCCCGCAGCAGATCGATGGGGTCCGCGGAGCTTCCACCCTTGAGGAAGTTGTCCACATAGGCATCCACCGCCGTTTTCCCCTGCTCCAGAATCCTCTTGGAAAAAGCGATAGCCGCGGAATATCCCGTCGCGTACTGATATACATAGTAGGATGTATAGAAGTGAGGGATTCGCATCCACTCATGGACAATCTCATCATCCACCACCATATCCGGCCCGTAGTATAATTTCACCAAATCCCCGTAGATCTGATCCAGAACCTCCTGGGTAAGCGTCTCCCCGGACGCCTGCCTGGTGTGGGCAATGTGCTCGAACTCCGCAAACATGCACTGCCTGTACAAAGTGGTCCGGAAACTGTCCAGATAGTGATTCAGCAGATACAACCTCTCCCCCGGATCCTCCGTGTGGTTCAGCAGGTACTGCGTCAACAGCGCCTCGTTGCAGGTGGACGCAACCTCCGCCACGAAGATCAAATACTCCGCGTAGGTGATTGGCTGGTTGGCATTGGAATAATAGGTATGCATTGCATGCCCCATCTCATGGGCCAGCGTAAACACGCTGTCCAGATCTCCCTGAAAGTTGAGAAGCACATAGGGATGCGTTCCGTAGGCGCCCCAGGAATAGGCCCCGCCACGCTTGTTCTCATTCTCATAGACATCCACCCAGCCGCTCTCAAATCCCGAGCGCATGATGGAGACATACTCCTCCCCCATGGGCTCAAGAGCCGCCAGCACCAGATCTCTCGCCTCCTCAAAGGTATACTCATGCTCCGTGCGCTCTACAATTGGCACGTAGATATCGTACATGTGAAGATGCTCCACACCCAATAATTTTTTCCTTGCAGACACATAGCGGTACATGGCGGGTAAATGCTTGTGCACCACCGCAATCAAATTGTCGTACACGCTCTCCGGAATGTTTCCCGAATCGAGGAACATAGCCCTGGCACTGGGATAATTCCTTGCATTGGCGTAAAACTGATTCACCTTCACCTGGCTGGAATACATCATGGCAATGGTGTGTCCGAACTGTTCGTAGGTGTGGTAAAAGCCCTCATACACCTGTTTGCGCAGACTTCTGTCCCGATTTGCCTGAAGCAGTGTAAAATTGCCGTTTGTCACCGAAACACGATTCCCCTCCAAATCCCGAATGGATGGAAAATGGATATCCGCATTGTTGAAGATAGAAAAAATATTGTCCGGTGCCTTTGCTATCTCACCGGTCATAGCCAATATTTTCTCCTCCGCCTCCGACAGGGTGTGCTCCCTTGCTCTCCGGATCTCATCCATGGCCCTGCGGTACCGCTCAAGCCCCGGTTCCCGGGCATACATCTCTGCCAGAACCTCATCCGGGATTGCCAGAATCTCCGGCTGTGCAAAGGCCTCCGCCTCCGAAGCCGCCGTGACGGCATGATCCGCCTTCGCCGCGTAATCCTGGTATTTCGCCACCGCCGTATCCTCATGATAGCGCTCGTTGGAATACACCACCACCCGGTTTACATAATAGTGTAAATCGTCGTCCGCCTCCCAAAATCGAAGCAACTGTTCCCCACTCCGGGCAAGAGTCCCGCAGAACGCTTTCATTGCTTCCGCCTTTTGGAGTACCAATTCATACTCCTGCTCCCAAGCCTCATCGCTGGAAAACATATCCTCAAGACACCATTTATACTCGGAAGGAATCTCTGATCTCTTTCTCAACACTACCTTCGCCATACTTCCCCCATTACTTCTTAATCAACGTGCCCATCCCGCCACTGATCTCGGTGTTATCCTTGTTCAGTTTTGTGATCAATACGGAACGAATTGCGGATTCTCCGATGAAATCGATGGCCGCCTCAATCTTCGGCGCCATGGTTCCCTCCTCGAACTCGCCTGCTTCCAGATACTTTTTCGCCTCTGCAAGGGTCATGGTATCCAGTGGTTTTTCATCCTCGGTGCCATAGTGAATGCAGACCTTATCCACGCTGGTCAGAATCACAAGCATATCCGCATCCAGAAGCTCCGCCAGCTTTCCTGCCGCCAGATCCTTCTCTATCACTGCACTTGCCCCCTGCAATCTGTGGGACTGTGCCAGCACCGGAATTCCGCCTCCGCCGCAGGCAATCACCACCTGATCCGCGTCGGACAAGGTGCGAATTGCATCAATCTCCACAATGTCCACCGGCTTCGGAGCAGCGACAATTCGCCGGAATCCTCCATCCACCGCCACCACATGGTTGCCCTTCTTCTCTTCCTCCTCAGCGTCCGCCTGATTCATCACGCGGCCGATTGCCTTGGTAGGGTGGTAAAACGCCTCATCATACGGGTCCACAACCACCTGTGTCAAAATGGTGGATACCGTCTTAAAAATTCCCCTGTTCAAAAGCTCCGTGCGAATCGCATTCTGCAAATCGTACCCGATGTATCCCTGGCTCATGGCCGAGCAAACGGAGGTCGGAGTTGCAGTGTACTCCGGATAGATGCGACAGAACTCTGACATGGCGGTGTGAATCATGCCCACCTGCGGTCCGTTGCTGTGGGTGATGACCACCTGGTAATCCTCCCGGATAAAGTCCGCAACCGCCTTCGCGGTCTTCTTTGCCGCAGCCTGCTGCTCCGGGAGAGTGCTTCCCAATGCTTCATGTCCAAGTGCAATAACAATTTTTTTCTTTTTCATACCAAAACCTCTAATCTAAAAATATTTTTCTTGAAATAAAATTATATGTAGTCACCATCATGGTCACCAAAACTTTCGCCACCGCATAGAATATGTGGAACGATTCCACCGCAATCCACATAATCATCTGATTAATTCCCAATCCGATAAAGCTCAGTACCACAAAAATTGTAATCTCTTCGAACTTGCTCATATCTTCCTTCCCCTTGAAGACAAAGCGCATGCTCAGCACATAATTCACCACAACTGACACTGTAAATGAAATCCCGCTGGACACAAAATAACTCAGGGCCGTAAACTCCGTGAGAACAATCATAAGTCCGTAATCGATGCAAAAACACAACGTGCCGACGGAAGCAAATTTACTGAATTGCCAGAGCAGTTTTTTTATCTTTTTCATCTTGCTCTCCACAAATTCTAATTGTGCTAATGTACCATATCATTATATATCAACTTTCCTGTTCCCACAATTGTTTTCCTGTCAAAAAACCGAATTTTGGCAGAAAAAAGCTCTAAATCCGATGAAGGGCAGGATTCGAAAAATCCCGCTTCCAACACTGGATTTAGAGCTCAAAAACATTTTAGTATCCGACCACTTGAAGCTGTGCCCGGACACCGGCACATGATTATTGTATCGTCAAAAACTATTGCTGCACATTAACCTCCTGGGCGCTGGACAGACGTACCTCCACTTCCAGCTGGTCATATCCGTTATCCTGTCTGCGCAACAAAGTAAGCTTTACCTGGTCCCCCGCGGAATAATCCTTGAGGATGGTCTTCAGATTGTCCATGGAATCCACACGCTTTCCATCCAAGGCTACCAAGATATCATTCTGCTGAATATCAGCTTCCGCAGCACCGCTTCCTTCCATCACGCTGTAGATACCCACGCCTGCCGGATTGCCGCTGACATCTACCATATCCTTGCCCTGAATTCCCAGATAAGCTGTATGCATATCATAAGCCACTCCGGTTTCAATCAATTGATCGATAATCTCCATGGCGTCATTCATTCCAATCGCGTATCCGATTCCCTCGACCGCAGTATCGGAATACTTCACGGAATTGATTCCAATCACCTCACCCTTTGCGTTGAGGAGCGCTCCGCCGCTGTTTCCCGGATTGATTGCCGCATCCGTCTGAATCAGGTTGTTGTTGACGATCGTCGCTCCGGTAGAACTGTCGCTCACAGTGACCGTCCTTCCGAGAGCGCTGACTACACCGGTGGTCACGGACTGTCCGTATCCCAGGGCGTTTCCGATTGCGATGGTCGCCTCCCCCACCTTCAGCTCGTCAGAATTTCCGAGGGTAGCCACCTTGATCTGTGCTCTGCAGGAATCGTCAATATCTTTGAGTCTCACCCGCACAACGGCCAAATCGTCGGATGCATCCGTTCCCTGAATCTCACCGTCTGCCACGGTGTCGTCAAAGAACGTGACAGCCAGAGATTTCGCATCCGCCACCACATGGTTGTTGGTAGCAATATAGATATTTTCATCGTCCTGAGCCACGATAATTCCGGATCCGCAGCTTTCCGTCTCATAGGATTGTGACATTCCGAAGAAACTCTGGTATGTGACAGTTCCGGTATTTGTGATTGCCACAATACTCGGCATAACCGCATCCACCACAGCGGACACATCCAACAGATCCGCCGCATGTCCGGTGCTGGTCTGCTGGAGAGCCCCGTCTGAGTTGCCGCCGGCACTGCTTCCGCTACTGTTCCCATTTTCACCACCTGACGACGCGTCAGATTCCAGCGCACTTCCCGACGCTCCGATTGTCTTGGTTCCCGCAAAAGTAATTCCGGTGAACATCAAACCGGACACCAGTCCAAACACAAGCGCTATGGCCGCCGTCTTGGCAAGCGTCACGCCAAAGCCCGATTTTCCGCCGTTGGCGCGATCGCCTCTGTTTCTCCTCTTCTTCTTTCCTCTCTCTTGGGGAACCTGTCCCCCACAGTAAGCCGTGCCCCCTTGAGATTGGCCGTAGCCGCTCTGAGATTGCTGGCCATATGCGCCGTAGCCACCCTGGGTTTGTTGACCGGATGCGCCGTAGCCACCTTGGGTTTGTTGACCGGATGCGCCGTAGCTGCCTTGGGTTTGCTGGCCGGATGCGCCGTAGCCACCCTGGGTTTGTTGACCGGATGTACCGTAGCCACCCTGGGTTTGTTGACCGGATGTACCGTAGCCGCCCTGGGTTTGTTGACCGGATGACCCGTAGCTTCCTTGCCCTTGACTTCCGTATCCCGAGCCCCCCTGTCCTTGGTTCCCCTGTTGCATATTCTCAAAATTATGATCCATGATAATCGTCCCTTCCTTCTATAGATTTGTGTTTCTCCAAATATATCATCGCAATTCCTTTTAATCATATTGCAATACTTTTTCATCATATCGCAATTTCTTTTTGTCTTATTGCAACATTTTTTCATTATATCGCAATTTTTATTATATCTCATTTTCTTTCTCGATGATTATTTACCATCAACTCTAATGTGATTCTGTGTTCAAAATGTGTCACAAATCTATATTTTTTGTGAAAAATCCCCCCGGCTTCTCTTCACCTTTTACTAACGTTTTTCTCCTTTTCACCACATTCCTTTAGTAATCTTTCAGCGGTTTACTAACTTTTCTTCCTGTTCTCCCATATCCATTAGTAAATTCTCCATCCAATCTTCCCGTATCTGCCTCATTTTACTAATGATTTGCCGTTTCCCGGTCAATCCGTTAGTAAATCTCATGGAATCCCCCTGGAGTTCAGTCCATTTTTACTAACGTTTTTCTCCTTTTCTCCCCATCTCGTTAGTAAATCGCCAGGGTGCACCTCCAAAAAAATCGCTGTGGGCTCTCCCACAGCGATTTCTCTTTAAACTACTTCACAGAACATTTCGCCTCAGACTATTATCTTTATCTGCCTTCGCCTCAGACTATTATCTTTGTCCTTATCCTTTGTACCACTTTCCCGAAATGCACTACTATTCCACCGTAACGGATTTCGCCAGATTACGTGGTTTATCCACATCAAGCCCCTTGCCTACCGATACATAGTAGCTGAACAGCTGGAGCGGAACAATGGCAAGTGAGTTTGTGAAATACTTGTTGGTCTTCGGAACATAGATTACATAGTCCGCATTCTTCTCAATCTCGATATTGTCCTCATTGGTAACGGCAAGGACAACAGCGCCTCGGGTCTTCACCTCAACCACGTTGCTGACAGTCTTTGCATACAAATCCTCCTGAGTCACAACCGCGGTGACAAGGGTGCCATCCTCAATCAGGGAGATGGTTCCGTGCTTCAACTCTCCGGCAGCGTACGCTTCCGAGTGAATATAGGAGATCTCCTTCAATTTCAGAGAGCCCTCCAGGGAAATCGCATAATCGATGCCTCGCCCGATGAAAAATACATCCTTTGCGGCAACATAGCGATTTGCAAACTTCTGAATGCGCTCCTTGCTTCCCAACAGGGATTCAATCTGATTCGGAAGCATCTCCATATCGTGGAGATAATCCTTCAGTTGAGCATCATTAATCTGTCCGCGGACATAGGCAAACTTCAAGGCTAGCAAATACTGTGCTACAAGCTGGCAGCTGTAAGCTTTTGTAGTTGCAACGGAAATCTCCGGTCCGGCCCAGGTATACATTACCTTGTCAGCCTCGCGGGCGATGGAACTTCCCACCACATTGACGATACCGAGAGTGGTAATTCCCCGCTCTTTTGCCAGGCGAAGTGCCGCAAGAGAATCCGCCGTCTCCCCGGACTGGCTGATAATCACCACAAGTGCTCCATCCTCCAAAATCGGATTGCGATAGCGGAACTCCGATGCCAAATCCACTTCCACCGGGATTCTTGCCAGACCTTCAAATACATACTTGTTGGTCACGCCGGTGTGATAAGCGGAACCGCAGGCAACAATATAAATCTTCTTGATTGCACGGATCTCATCATCCGTCATACCAAGCTCTTCGATCACAATCTGTCCGTCCTTGATCCGGGGGCTGATGGTATCCCGGACAGCCTTGGGCTGCTCGTAAATCTCCTTCAGCATAAAATGCTCAAAACCATTCTTCTCGGCAGCATTCACGTCCCAATCGATATGCTTTGCTTCCTTCTCAATTGGCTCCCCGTCCACGTTAAAGAACTCGATGGAATCCTCTGATAGGCGGGCAATCTCCTCATTCTCAATGAAATACACATCTCTGGTGTACTTGAGAACCGCGGGGACATCGGATGCAATCAGGTTGCCCTCCTTGGACTGTCCCACAATCAGCGGGCTGTCCTTGCGGACAGAATATACCACATCCGGGTAATCCGCAAAAATGATTCCCAATGCATAGGAACCCTCAACACGGTGGATGACCTTGGTCACGGCAGTCAGTGGATCCTTATCGTACTTGTTATAATAGTAATCCAACAGGTGCGCCACCACCTCCGTATCCGTCTCGGATAAAAACTCATAGCCTTTGTCTGACAGTTTCTTCTTCAACTTAATGTAATTTTCTATAATTCCGTTGTGAACCACAGCAATGGACTGATCCTTGTTAAAATGAGGATGTGCATTGGTGTCAGACGGTTCTCCGTGGGTTGCCCAGCGTGTATGTCCGATTCCGATGGTTCCCGGCATGGTCTCCCCTCCGTGGGTCAACTCATCCAATACCTTCAGACGTCCTTTTGCTTTTTTGATATTGATCTGTTCTCCATCGTAGATTGCCATTCCGGCGGAGTCATATCCACGGTACTCCAGCTTGGACAGACCATCCAACAAAATCGGAGCTGCCTGCTGTCTTCCCACATATCCAACGATTCCACACATAATCTTCTACCTCGCTTTTTCGGTAATTCCTATATCATACACTTCCGTGCGTATAAAAACAAGACTTACACCTGAATTCCGTTCTTTGCCAACAATTCCCTTGCGGACTCCACGGAATCCACGCCGGTGGCATTTTTGATGGGTGCAAACTCACGCTCACGCACCACCTCAAAGGACAGACAGTCGTCCATCATGTAGATCATATCCAAAATCAGGGTTTCAAACTTGTAAGCATTCGGGGTCTCCGGCTTTACCAGCTGTCCCTGCTCATCCAGGTACGGAACCTTTTTCTCCACGATGTGCATGGGCAAATTGCAATTTAAAATCTCCATCAGCTTATCCACCCGGAACAGATAATTCAGGATCACGCCGAATCCATACAAGAGGGATCCGTTTTCGTTGGTGGCGGTGGCCATCTCCTCCGTCAACTCATAGTACTCGATGATGGACGGCTTGCCATCCTCCAGGCAGAGAGCTCCCACGCGCTCATGGGGATCCGCCTTGCGCACCACCTTGGCCCCGCTGACACACCCGGACTGGATGGTTGCACCCACAAACACCGGATCTGCAATCTGCTGCAACACGTTATCCACCGCAAACACATTGAGCCATTCCACGCCCTTTTCCTGCATATCCTTGTCAAGCCCGGCCCGAACCAGGGACTTGAACCAGCCACCGTTTCCGTTGGGGGACATTGCGAGAGAATCCTCACTCTCCAGGAGCACATTTCCCTCAAAGTCCACCGCCGGAACCATCTCCTGCACGAAGAACTTCACAAAATCCGGATTGTATCCGAAGAAATCGTGCTCTGTGAAAAAAGCACGAGTCTGGGCATCATTTTTGTCACTTGTCATGATGTAAAGGGGAATCCACGTTCCCGCGGCCTCCTTCACCTTCATCAGGTTGGCAATCAGCTGTTCAAAAATGTACAAATCCCTGGTCACACCGATATTGTACATTCCCTTCGCCTTGTCGAAACCGAGGCGGGTTCCCTGTCCGCCTGCCAGAAGGATAGCCCCCACCTTGCAGGCACGAATAGCCTCGATTCCGGTTTCCCGGAAAGCGTCCTTCTTCTGCTCGATCTCCGACAGTTCCATGGCTCCAAGAGGGGCGAAGGTTCCCCTTGCCGCCGCCTTTTGATGGATCATGTCCAGGCAGGACCAATCCATATTATCCAACTGATTCTCCAGCTTTTCAGGGAGTTCCTGTCCCACAAGCGGAATCAGATATTTCTGATTTGTTGACAAAATCTGTTGTTCCGTCGCCTTATTCATCTGTAAATCCCCCGTTTTACTTTTTGCGGTTATGGATATACATCCAACCATCGACATAATCCTGCCGTTCTTGTTCCGACATTTCCGTGTACTTGTTAAAATCCAGATTCGTCACGCGCATATGCTTTTCGCCACACTTATGGCATTCCACATCACTTCTCCTCGAGACCATCCGAACCCAGCCACACTTCGGACAAATGTATATCTTCATCATAGCCAAAACCTACTCTACCAAAAATCTAATTACTCAAAAATGCGAAGGACATCCGCCTTAAGTTCCTCAAGCTTTGCATCTGCGCTTTCCAGAGTTGTTCCCTTCACGCCGCAATAGAACTTAATCTTCGGCTCTGTTCCGGAAGGGCGGACACAGCACCATGCATTGTCTGCCAATTCATAATACAGCACGTTGGAACTCGGAAGTCCCGTGGCGGTAACCTCCCCGGTCTTCATATCCTTTCTGGTATCCGCCTTGTAATCGCGCACGGCGAGAACCTCGTATCCTCCAACGGATGCAGGAGTATTCTCACGGGCACGAGCCATGGTCTCCTGAATCTGGGCAGCCCCATCGATTCCCTTGAGTGTGAGGGTTGCGATTCCCTCGCGGTAATATCCGTACTTTTCATACATATCAATCATGGCATCCCACAGCGTCTTACCCTGTGCCTTGTGATATGCCGCAACCTCGCAGAGCATACAAACTGCTGCCGGAGCATCCTTATCCCTTGCGTAGGTTCCCGGAAGACAGCCATAGCTCTCCTCCATACCGAACACATAATTGTTGCATCCGGTCTTCTCGAACTTGAGCATCTGCTCACCGATATATTTGAATCCGGTCAACACTTCAATCAACTCCACATCATACGCCGCCGCAATTGCCTTGGCCATGTCGGTGGACACGATGGACTCCACAAGAGCCGGATTCTTCGGCATGGTGCCATTCTTTCTCTTCTCACCCAACATGTAATCCGCAATCAGCATCGCAGACATGTTGCCGGTGAAGGTGACATACTCCCCACTTTTAGTATCCTTGCAATATACGCCAAGACGATCCGCATCCGGGTCCGTTGCCAGCACGATATCCGCATCCTTTTCCTTGGCCAGTTTCAGCGCCAGCTCCCAAGCGTCCGGGTTCTCCGGGTTCGGGTAAGGGCAGGTGGGGAAGTTTCCGTCCGCAACCGCCTGCTGGGGCTCGATATATACGTTCTCAAAGCCCAGATCCTGCAACACTCTCTGAACCGGGCGAAGCCCCGTTCCATGCAGAGGAGTGTACACAATCTTGATGTCCTTTGCCATCTCCTTGATGATCTCCGGATGGATGGAAAGCTTGCGAAGCTCCGCAAAATATCCTTCCTCCACATCCTCACCGATGATATTGTACAATCCCGCGGCGATAGCGGCATCCTTATCCATGGTTTTCACCATATCAAAGGAAGTCACCTTCACAACCTCTGCCATGATATTGGTGTCATGGGGCGGTGTCACCTGTGCGCCGTCCTCCCAATATACCTTGTATCCGTTGTACTCTCTGGGGTTGTGGCTTGCCGTAATGACGATACCTGCGATGGTTCCCAATGTACGAACCGCATAGGACAGTTCCGGCACCGGAGCAAGCTGCGGGAAAACATAGGTCTTGATTCCGTTTGCCGCAAGACACAGAGCAGCGGCATCGGTAAACTCATCATGCATCAGGCGGGAATCGTGTGCGATTGCAACGCCCCTGTCCTGGGCTCCTTGAGAGATAATATAGTTTGCCAGACCCTGTGTCGCCTGACGAACGGTATATATATTCATACGGTTGGTTCCTGCACCGATCACTCCGCGCAGACCGGCAGTACCAAATTCCAAAGTACGATAGAAACGGTCTTCAATCTCTGCCTTATCATCCGCGATTGCTGCAAGTTCAGCCTTCGTCGCCTCATCAAAGTAAGGATCTGTGCACCACTTTTGATACTCACTATAGAAATCCATAATTATTTTCCTCCATTTCAACTCGCTATCACACGGTATTCTATCACACTCCACCCAAATTTGGAAGTTTTTCGGAAAAATGTTTTTTTTATTATTCAATTATATTATAATCATTCCATAATGGTTACGTTACGGAACCTTTTGTGTTTTTCCAAATTTACGACCGGTTCCCGGAAAAAGGAGCTTAATATTATGAAATTACCGGGCTATTATTCCTCCGGGCAGTTCGCCAAGATGGCGCAGGTATCCATCCGCACTGTCCGCTTCTACGACAAACAGAACATTTTGAAGCCTTCCTATGTCAATGAGTCCGGAGCCCGCTTCTACACCGATGCGGACTTTGCGCGTCTGCAGCAGATTCTTCTGCTCAAATATCTGGGCTTTTCCCTGGACGATATCAAGGGAATTCTGGTGGACGATCTGGACACCCACTATCTCAAGAACTCTCTGCAGCTTCAGAAGCAGCTGGTTTTGGACCGCATCGAGCAGATGGAGCTGGTGGCCAGCGCCATCGAC
The DNA here is from genome assembly GCA_029008875.1 of Lachnospiraceae bacterium. Taxonomy (GTDB): domain Bacteria; phylum Bacillota; class Clostridia; order Lachnospirales; family Lachnospiraceae; genus Roseburia. Next base: position 193,185 of record JAQXJP010000035.1, read on the forward strand.
GACACCGTAGCCGCCCTCACGGACGACACCGCCATCGATTGGAGTCAGATGCTGGATTTGATTCACCTGACGGGCATGGAAAAAAGCTTGAAAACCCAATATCAGAACGCCAGCAATATCTCCGCCCGCATCCGCCTGCACAAGGACTACTCCACCAACCCCAAAGGATGGTTTCCCTGGATATTTGAACAGTGTTCAGAGTTCTTTACATCCGCTGTTTCCAAGCCTTTTCGCGTTTTGGAGATTGGGTGCGGAAACGGCGCTCTGTGGACCGAGAATCTGGAAAAATTGCCCGGTTCCGACCAAATTCACATCACTTTGTCCGACATCTCCGAGGGAATGATCCGTGATGTGCGCCGTACCATCGGGAACGATTCCCGCTTCTCCTTTGCCACCTTCGATTGCCATGCGCTGCCCTATGAGGCCAACTCCTTCGACCTTGTCATCGCCAATCATGTGCTCTTCTACTGCGAGGACATCCCCGGAGTCTGCCGTGAAGTACGCCGCGTGCTGAAATCCCCCTCCGCCGGGTGTAAACCGGACTGTCGGGGCGGAGTCTTTCTGTGCAGTGCCTACGGTGCCGCCCACATGCAGGAGATCACACACCTGGTACAGGAATTCGATCCCCGCATCGTCCTCTCCGCCCAGAAACTGTATGAAAACTTCGGCCTGGAAAATGGTGAAGGTATTTTGAAAAAAGCCTTTTCCCGGATACTGCTGAAGCGCTACGAGGACGAGATTGTACTTGACTCTGCGGAACCCTTGATTGAATACATTCTCTCCTGCCACGGCAATCAGAATCAATATCTGCTGGACCGATACCACGATTTCCGGGTTTTTGTGGAGAAAAAGACAAAAAAAGACTTCCACATCACCAAGGATGCAGGAGTCTTTCTCTGCTCATAATCACTGCCGACAGCGTTGTCAGCGATTCCTCTATGCTTAAAATGCAAAGGTATCCTTCAGTCCAACCCACAGCTGATCCTTATCACTGAGATTCAGCGGAGTTCCGTCCGCAAGGGTATATCCTGCAGCGGAGGCATTTCCCGGATACTCTCCCTGAAGGGTGGGCCACTCAATTCCGATCTCCGGATCGTTCCACGCAAGTCCGCCCTCGTCTCCCTGGTGCCAGAAATCTGTCACCTTGTAGCAGAACTCTGCAATGTCAGAGAGCACCAAAAATCCATGGGCAAACCCCTCCGGAATCAAAAACTGTTTCTTGTTCTCCTCGGTAAGCTCCACACCATACCATTTTCCGTATGTCTTGGAATCCTTCCGCAAATCCACAGCCACATCAAACACCGATCCCTTCACCGCCCGAACCAGCTTTGCCTGTGGAAATTCCTTCTGGAAATGCAGCCCGCGAAGCACGCCCTTGGTGGAGCAGGACTGATTATCCTGCACAAACACACGGTCGATTCCCGCCTCCTGCATATCTCTGGAATTGTAGGTTTCCATAAAATATCCGCGATTATCTCCATGTACCGCAGGCTCGATAATGCAAAGTCCCTCGATTCCGCCCACGTTTTTCTCTACTTTAATCTGTCCCATGATGACAAACAATCCTCCAATTCTATCTCTGTTACTAACGAATCCCTCTCTCCCGGCATTCTTCTCTGTCCGAAAGCCTTCTCCTTACGAATTTCCTCTCCGCACCAAATCCATCCCTGCACTATATTCAGAGTTCCTCGATGGAAATCGCCTTCAGATACCGGCTGAGGGCATCCTGCCAGGTAGGCAGAGGCGTAAAGCCCTCCCGCACAAGCTTGCTCTTATCCAGTCGGCTGTTAAAGGGTCTGGTAGCCTTTGAAACCCCGTATTCCGCGGTGGTAACCGGGGAAACCGTCAAATGCCGTTCATCATACTCCTCGAAGCCTATGGCGGCAGCCTGATGAAAGATTTCTTGCGCGAAGTCATACCAGCTGACGTATCCTCCTTCATTTGTGGCGTGATAGTAACCGTATTTCTCTGTTGCCAACATATCCACCAGAAGTCTTGCCAGATCGTAAGTATAGGTTGGGGTGCCAATTTGATCACACACCACCGTTAGCTTGTCATGGTTTTTTCCAACCTGAAGCATTGTCTTGATAAAATTCTTGCCGTTTGTGCCGAACACCCAGGCGATACGAACAATGAAAAACTTCTCCAGAGTGTTTGCTACCGCAAGTTCCCCCTCCAGCTTTGTCTTGCCATAGACATTGAGTGGAGCGTAGTCCTTACAATCCGGATCCCAAGGGGTCTCCCCCTGACCGTCAAACACATAATCGGTACTGATATAGATCATTTTAGCGTCGATGGCCTTGCAGGCTTTTGCAATATTGGCAGTTCCGTCCACATTGATGGCCCAAACCTTCTCCTGCTTATCCTCATCCTCCGCCAGATCCACCGCGGTCCATGCCGCACAGTGTACCACCACATCCGGGGCGATGTCTGTCAATGTTTTTTCCACCGCATCCCCATCCGTAATGTCCATTGCCACGTAGGGCATGGTCGTCACCGGGGAACCGTCCGCCGCGCCGCTGTACTCCGGCGCGATGTCGCTTCCGATACCCTCGTAACCGCGTTTATGAAGTTCATTCATCACATCATGTCCCAGCTGTCCCGCGACACCTGTCACGAAAATTTTCATAGTACCATCTCTCCTATATATGAATTATAGTTGTGATTCCGACAAATATTCCCACCGGATGATGTTGCATATTAACGGTTGGAATACATCTTCTCGTAGTACTCCTGGTACTCACCGGAGATGATGTTCTCCCACCACTCCTTGTTGTCCAGATACCACTGAATGGTCTTCTTGATACCGTCCGCAAATTTGGTCTCCGGAAGCCATCCCAGTTCATTGTGAATCTTGGTGGGATCGATGGCGTAGCGCATATCATGGCCCTTGCGATCTCCCACATGAGTGATAAGACTCTCCGGCTTACCAAGCTCCTTGCAGATAATCTTGACAATATCGATATTCTTCATCTCGTTGTGGCCGCCGATGTTGTACACTTCCCCGACACGGCCCTTGTGAATAATCAGGTCGATGGCCTTGCAGTGATCCTCCACGTACAGCCAGTCACGGACATTCAGTCCTTCACCGTATACCGGAAGAGGCTTATCGTTCAGCGCATTTGCGATCATAAGCGGAATCAGCTTCTCCGGGAAGTGGTAAGGTCCGTAGTTGTTGGAACAACGGCTGATGGTCACCGGAAGTCCGTAGGTTCTGTGGTATGCCAGCACCAAAAGGTCTGCGCCGGCCTTGGAAGAACTGTATGGGCTGGAGGTGTGAATCGGAGTCTCCTCCGTGAAAAACAGATCCGGGCGATCCAGCGGGAGATCCCCGTACACCTCATCGGTGGATACCTGATGGTAACGGGTAATGCCGTACTTGCGGCACGCATCCATCAAAGTCGCAGTTCCGATAATGTTGGTCTGGAGGAAAATCTCCGGATTCTCAATGGAGCGATCCACATGGGACTCTGCCGCGAAGTTCACCACAATGTCCGGGTGCTCCTCCTCAAACAATTTGTACACACCCTCACGATCACAGATATCCAGCTTCACAAAGCGGAAATTCGGGTTGCTCATAACCGGCTCCAGGGTTGAGAGATTGCCCGCATAAGTCAGCTTATCCAAGCATACTATGCGGTAATCCGGGTACTTATCCAGCATGTGAAAAACGAAGTTACTTCCGATAAATCCGGCACCGCCGGTAACAATAATTGTCATATTTTTTCTCCTTTTTTGAAAAATTAATACAGATTCTCCTGATACTTTCCGTCAAGAACATCCTTCAGATACTGTCCGTACTGATTCTTTTTCAGAATCTCATACACCTGGAGCACATCCTCCTTGGTGATCCAGCCGTTCAGGTAGGCAATCTCCTCCAGGCACGCAATCTTGCGGTGCTGGTGTGTCTCGACGGTCTTGACAAAGTTGGTGGCATCCACGAGGCTCTCGTGAGTACCGGTATCCAGCCATGTGAATCCCTGTCCCAGAAGTTCCACATTCAAGGCTCCCTGCTCCAGATAGATGCGGTTCAGATCCGTAATCTCCAGTTCCCCTCTTGCGGACGGCTTCAGATTTTTCGCATACTCCACAACCTGATTGTCATAGAAATACAGACCGGTCACACAGTAATTGCTCTTGGGCTGTGCCGGCTTCTCCTCGATGGAGATAGCCTTGCCCTCCTTGTCAAACTCCACAATACCGAAGCGCTCCGGATCATCCACATAGTAACCGAACACGGTGGCTCCCCTTCCCTCGGAAGCATTTGCCACAGCAGCCTGAAGTCTCTTTTTCAGGCCATGTCCGGCAAAAATATTATCTCCAAGTACCATGGCAACCGTATCATCGCCGATGAAATCAGCGCCGATGATGAATGCCTGCGCCAATCCGTCCGGGCTGGGCTGAATCGCATAGGACAAGTTCACGCCAAACTGGTGACCGTCGCCGAGAAGTTCCTGAAATCTCGGGGTATCCTGGGGTGTTGAGATGATGAGAATATCGCGAATCCCCGCATTCATGAGAACGGACATCGGATAATAAATCATCGGCTTATCGTAAATTGGAAGCAGCTGCTTCGATGTTACCATTGTCAGCGGATACAGACGTGTTCCGGATCCACCGGCCAAAATAATACCTTTCATGGTTGCCCTCCTATATCTTAAAATTTACTGTTTGAAGTTATTATAAAAGGTGACCATAGGTCACCTTCAAGAACTTTTTTCATTTTTTTCCAAAATTCTTTGGATGCTCTCTTTCACCAGTTCGAAAGCCACGTCGTTCATGCCGCTGTTGATGACGATATCCGCCAGATATTTGGTGGGTTCCACGTGGATATAATGCATGGGCTTCACCGTAGTCAGGTACTGCTGCATAATGTTTTCCACATCCCGGCCCCGCTCCTTCACATCCCGGACCACCCGGCGAAGAATTCTCTCATCCGCATCCGCTTCCACGTAGACCTTGATATCGATCAGTTCCCGCAACCGTTCATCGGCCAGGGCGAGAATTCCCTCCACAATCATCACCGGCCGTGGCTCGATGACCGTCACCTGATCTGACCGATTATGGATAGTATAATCATAAACCGGGCACTCTATGCTCTCCCCGGCTTTCAGCCTCTTAATGTGTTCAATCATCAAATCCGTCTCCAGGGATTCCGGGGAATCATAATTGACCTTCTTGCGCTCCTCAAAAGGGATATCCTGTCTCTTATAGTAGTTGTCATAATAGATTACCGCAATGTCGTCCCCAAACTCCGCCTTCAGGCGATTGGTAAATGTAGACTTTCCGGAACCGGTTCCCCCTGCAACTCCGATAATTGTACATTCCATGCTGTCATCCTCCATCTGTCATCTAATTCCTTATCTCTCTGGGATTGCTCATATCCTATCCCATGCCCGGCAAAAAATGAGGCGCTCACTTCAAAAAGCTGGCGCCTCATTGGTTTCTTATAAAATCTTACTCAAAATCAGCATCTGTCAAGCGCTCACCGGATTCAAACTTGTTGATCAGTTCGATGGCCTTGTCAACGCTATCCTGATCCGGAATCATGACATATGCATGGGTATTCGGAACAGAATAAGTGGTTCTGCTGTCACCGGTACCGGTAACCGCATAGGAACGGACATCCCATGAACTCATATCGGAGAGCTGCATGCGGACAAGTGCCGCCATCTCATCGGAAGACAGGCTGGTTGCGAACATACCCTCCATGCTATCCATAATCTCACCGTAGTTGGTCAGAATGGTGGTTCCGGAAGACATCTTCTCAATGATCGCCTTAATCAATCTCATAGAGTTGATACCACGGGTGTTATCTCCATCCGCAAAGGCGTAACGCTCCCGGGCAAATCCGAGGGCAGCCTCGCCGTCCAATTCATTCAATCCCTCGTAGATTTGTCTATTATAGTGGGTGGTGACAAAGGTCTTGTCAGATTCCACGGTAACGCCGCCGATGGCATCAACGAGAGTCATAAATCCGTTGAAGTTAATCTGCATATAATAGTTGATCTTGGTGTCATACAATGCTCCCAAGGAATCCATGGAACACTCAAAGCCGTACAGACCGCAGTGTGTCAGCTTATCGCAAGCACCGCTGCTGCTGACAGAAATCGGAATGTAGTAATCTCGAGGAGTATTGACAAGGAGCACCTGCTTCTCAACCGGATTCACAAAGGCGATGATGTTCACATCGCTTCGGCTCTTGGACAACTTGGATGTTCTGGTATCGGAGCCGCTACAGTAAATAGCAAACACATCCTTGGTCACATCCTTCGGGGCCTCCACCTCGGCCTGCTCCACAACTGTCTCAATCATATGCTGGTACACCACCTTGGTATCCTGCACGAAGGTCTCATATCCCTCCATGTCCACGATAATCTCCTCGTAGGTGATGTTCATAACCATAGCGTCAATAGTCCCTGCACGAAGCGCATCCACGGTATCAAACACGGACTCGAACTCCTGAACCTGGACTTCGCCGATTTTCTCCTGGATATCCTCCATGGTCTCCTGGGAATTCTCATAATCAAATCCCGCTGTAAGACCAAACACAGCACCCTCCAAATCCGTAATCTCCTCCGCCGGGGAAGTGATTGGAACATATACGGACACCGTATCCGTGATTACCACCTCGGAGCTGATTGCCACACCTTCAATGGTACTGTTCAACTTGTTCACCATGGAGGAAGCCATGATACATGCAATCATAGTGAGGGAGGAAATCAAAACTCCCAATCCCCTCTTCAGGTAGAACTTGCTCTTCTTCTGCCCTTTACGCTTCTTCACAAGGAGCATAAGCGCATATGCCATAAAAAGCAAAAGCCATAGAATAATAAAGAAAAAAACCAGATACAGCACCGGGAACATCTTGGATTTTCCCAAAACCACCACTGCCACAATACTCAAAATAATCTGAAGTGCCAGAAGAAAATAAGCCGTAACTTTCCACTTTTGTCTGTTGCTCATTCCCTTTTTGTGGGAAGGCTTTCTTGCTGAAGACTTAGTTGTTGTACTCATACTTTCTTTCCTTTCGTATGTATCGAATTCTCTTGAGCAATTCGAATATTATCATAAGTCGGTTGCGAATCATAACGCCCACCGAATTGTGATCAAAATCAGATACCGCGGCCGAATGCCTTCGGTATAACAATAGCGGTTGCTGCAAAAAACAGGATTTTCCGAAAAACTTGTCGCTGACAAGCCCAATCCACTGATCGTGCATCGGAAGATTTCGCGGAATCGGAAGGGCAATCTCCGCCACCTCCCTGCGAAACGCCATACAGCATCCCATGTAGGAATTTTTAATCAGACCGTTTATCACCCCGGGCTTGGACCCCCGGTATGCAAAAAAGGACTTCATCATGGTCTCCCGCAGATCCTCGGTCATCACCTTGGCATCGTGAATTACCAGCCTCAGCTTCTCATTGCCCGTGAACTGCTCCATCACAGTCTGCACCTTGTCCGGCAACCACACGTCATCTTGATCCGCCAGGAAGATATATTCCCCCTTGCAGGCGGCGATGGCATTTTCAAAATTGGCAATCACGCCTTCCCTCGGCCCCCGCTCATAGCGAACGCGTCCATCGCGCTCCATAAATTCTCGAATGATGATCATCGTATCGTCGGAAGAACCGTCATCCGAGATCACCACTTCATCCTCATCCCCCAATTGACACAGTATGGAATCCAACTGTTCCCCAAGATACAAACCGCCGTTAAACGTAGCCATCGCAACGGATATTCTCATTAAAAAAAGCATCTCCTTGTGAAATATATTTGGACCATCGTGCAAAAAAAATCTTTTTTGCATCATTTTCATTTACCGGATACTTTTCGTCAGCCAATCTGCCATCCCTCACCGCAGTAACCTGAGGATCAATAACCACAGAATAGCCGGCAGCCTTGAGCTTTAAGCAAAAATCCATATCCCTGTATGGCGGAGGTAACATCTGATCAAAACCTCCCACTTCGAAAAAGGCTTCTCTATCAACAATACAAAAATCAAGCGATCCACCACTCATGTTTTGCGGCAGATATGCTCTTTGAAAATACCCTTTTTTCAATGCGCTAAGACCATAAAAATTAGTCTCGACCGTTCCATCCTCCAGCAATCGATAGCCACAGCATTCCACAACTCCACGCAAAGTAGACGACTTATCAATAATTCGCCCGCCTACCATACCGACAGACCTCAGAGACCTATTCATGTAGCTTGCCAAAACTTGATCCCATTCTATATCCAGCGGCCGAACCGTCTTCGAGGAGAATATGATATACTCCCTCGGTTCCTTGTCCTGGGCCAAAACTCTGCTAAAATGGGATGCGATAACCTTCTTCTGCGCCTCAATTGCATATCCTTTATTTCCCGCGCTCAAAGCAGTGGAGTTCACACTGGTTCTCCAATGATACAAAACCTTGGGGATATGGGCAATTGCCTCCTCCCCGACAGCCTCCGTCACACGCATTACCAAATCATAATCTTGTGCGCCATCGAACTCCGGTTTCAGATAACCTACCTTCCGCAATACTTCCCGCTCGACCAAGACTAGATGACAGAAATAGTTATAGTGATTTAATAATTCCTCATTGTAGTCCGATTTAAAGTGTGGTTCAAAATAATGCTTGCCATCTTCCGACACCTTGTCCTCGTCAGAATAAATAATCGCAGGCCTACGCTCATTGATAGCCACAGCCATCTCATACAACGCATTCGGCTCCAATACATCGTCATGATCCACAAACGCCACATAGTCCCCTTTTGCCAATTGGAGACCGGCATTGGTATTGTTCGAGATTCCCCTGTTTCCCTCAAGCTTCTTATAGACTATCTGTGCTTCCTCTATCCCTTTATTCCTATATCTTTCGCATAATTCTGCAAGATTATTACACACAGAATCATCTTCGGTTGCATCTGCAATTATCAATTCCCACTTATCATAGGATTGATTCAGCAGGGAACAGAATAGTTCCTCCAAATATTGTGGTTTTGTGTAAAAAGTGGGGACAACAACGCTAATCAACGGGCGACATAAAAGTTTTTTGCTTTGCTGTTTTTGTTCTTGAAGTTCTTCCTCCGATACAGAATGCTTATGTGTCCTCCACATAATGTCAATCGGATTTTCTTTCTTCTCTATCCACTTTATGAAAAGCCCACAAAAGCCATTTTGACCCAAAAGCCTCAAAAAACCCGAAATTTTATCCATAACATTAACATTATACCATATAATTATCTATTTTCATCCAAAAAAATTGTTAAAAATTTCTTAATATCCCGCTCAACAGAATTGGCTTCCTCCTGCCCCTTCCCACTGGCAGATATATATACTTTGATTTTAGGCTCCGTTCCTGAAGGTCTTACAATGAATGAGCAATTCCCCTCCATCTCAAATTTCAGAACATTTGATTTCGGCAGACCATCAATCCCCTGGGAATAGTCTCTCACAGAATGAATCCTTCTATTCGCAACACTGCCATTGTACGCTCTAAACTTCTCCATTATGTGTTCCATTATCTCCACTCCGCCGGAGCCTTCAAAAGTATACGAATATAAAGTATTGATTGTATAGCCATATCGCTGATAGAGTTCATCCAATTTCTCCACCAGATTAATCCCCTTGGTTCTATAGTAAGCAGCCATTTCACAGATCAATAGGGCAGCATTTACGCCATCTTTATCTCGAACAAAACTTCCGCTTAAGTAACCGCAGCTCTCTTCGATTCCAAGGACAAAATCATCCTGAAGTCCGCGTTCCTCCAAGATGCCAATCTGTTCCCCAATATATTTAAAACCGGTAAGAACATCTATTAATTTAACCCCATAGGAATCCGCAATTCGTCTGGCCAGATCTGTAGTTACTATCGTTTTCATCGCCACCGGTTTCTCCGGCATCGTCCCGCTTTCCTTACGCCTTGCACAGACATAATCAAGCAACAAAACTCCCGTCTCATTCCCGGATAGGAGTACATACTCATTTTTGTTCCCACGTATTCCCACAGTATCCTTGACTGCAATCCCAACTCTATCGCAATCCGGGTCTGTTGCAATCAGCAGATCCGCATCCGCTTTCTTTGCATAACGGATACCCAGTTCCATCGCTGCCGGTTCTTCCGGATTCGGGAATGGACATGTAGGAAAATGTCCATCCGGTTTCTCCTGCTCCGCAACCACTGTAACATTCGTATACCCGGTTTCCTTCAAAACTCTTAATACAGGTTTCAACCCGGTCCCATTCAAAGGTGAATATACAATCACAATATTCCTATCGATCTGTGCATTTTTACAAAGTTCCTGAGCTTTGACTTCATTAACGTATGAGTCAATTATCGACTCGGGTACATTTTCAATCAGCTTCTTCTCAAAGGCCTCATCATAGGACATCTTATGAATGCCGGTAAACAAGTCAATTTTCAGAATCTGACTATAGATCTCTTTTGCAGCCTTTGAAGTTATCTGACATCCATCCGGGCCATACACTTTATACCCATTATACTTTGCCGGATTGTGTGAAGCTGTAACTACCACGCCGGCATCACAATGCAATGTCCTCACTGCATAGGACAAGCACGGCGTAGGCATCAGTTCCGAGAAAATATATACTTTTATTCCGTTGGCAGCAAATACGCCGGCAGCTTGTTTTGCAAACAATTCCGAGTTGATTCTGGAATCGAAACAGATTGCAATCGTTTTCTCCTGCTTTCCTGAAATATTAATATAATTTGCCAATCCTTGCGATGCCCTCGCAACCGTGTATATATTCATCCGATTCGTTCCGGCGCCAATCACGCCTCTCAATCCACCGGTTCCAAATTCCAGTTGCCGATAAAATGCATCCTCAATCTTTGCATAATCCCCCTGCATCTGTTCAAGTTCCAGAGCAAGAACCGGATCTTCGTTTGCGCTCTTTTTCCATCTTTCAAATTCATCAAGAATACACTGCTGCATCAGAATCATTCCTCCCGTTTCTAACAATAAATTCAACATGTCACTTTTAACATCTGCATTTTCCCGTGAATTCGCATCGTCGAGGAGTTTGCGGGAACAAAAATGCAATCTCCCTTAAATATGGGCATCCGGACATCTTCATCGACGAACAGCATGCCGCATCCCGCAATACACAAGAGCACCATAAAAGAATTATCTCCTGTCTTCATCGGAACTAAATCATGTTGTCTCTCCGTATTGAACAACATACGTTCAACCTCAAAATACTTACATCTGCATAAAAGTTCGGAGGCACATCCCTTTTTGTACTTCAAAACCCGCAGTGGCTGCTTGGGAGATTTCGCAGACTCAAGTTTTGCTACTTGGAGTGCTTTATCTATATGTAACTCTCTCAGGTTTCCGTTTTTATCCCTGCGATCATAGTCATATAGTCTGTAAGTCAAATTCGAGTTTTCCTGAATCTCGGCGATGAGAGCTCCTGCCCCAATTGCATGGACTGTGCCCGATTCTATGAAAAATACATCATCTTTTTCAACATCCACTTTTTGCAAATAATTTTCAAGCTTTCCGGTCTCGATGCTTTTGCGAATTTCATCTTTTGTGACATCTCGCAAAAAGCCGTAAACCAGCGATGTTTTGGGAGCCGCATCCAGAACATACCACATTTCCGTTTTTCCCAATTGACCATTTTCAAAGGTCTGCGCATATTCATCTGAAGGATGAACCTGAACGGATAAATCCTTTTTTGCATCAATCAACTTAATCAAAATCGGCAATTCCCCATTATACGAATTCTTATCAATTCTATTTCCAAAATGGGAGCCCAGAAATTCATGATGTTCTTTCAGCACTTCTGCCAATGTTTTACCGGAAAAAAATCCATTTGCGACTCCGGACAATCCATCCGGATGCGTCGAACATTCCCAGGATTCCGCAAGAGGATCAAGATTAATATTCTTTGCGAAATCATCATTGAGACGACTTCCTCCCCACAAGTAGTCTTTTCCGACGGGGCTTAATAAGAATGGATAATTTCCCTCCTTATTCCTCCAACTCAAACTTGTGTTTATCATGCACGCTTATCTCCTTGCCCAATTGAACTTCAATTATTTTAAGCTCCGTATCTGCAATGATGGTATGGCGGCATCCGGATTCAATCGTGACAACATCCCCGGCCTTTACCGGTTGTTCCATCCCATCAACAATGGTTTTTCCTTCGCCTTCGATAATTGTCCAGACTTCATCCCTATAGTCATGGGAATGATAATTCATTCGATGTCCGGCATTCAAAGTAATCTTAATGGTCAAGCTCTCATCTTCCACATCTATCACCCGAAAACTTCCCCATGATTTTTCCGCAAACATTATCTGTTGGTCCATTTCATCGACAAATGGCTTTATATAGCTTGATTGTTCCTTGTCGGAAACCAGAATTCCTTCCGGGCTCGCCGAAATAACAACATCCTTTAATCCCATTGCCAAAATCGGAACCCCAATTTCATTGACAATGTGGACGTTGGAACAATTCTCGTTCATCTGAGCATCTCCGACAACCTTCTCGTCCATCGCTTCCGTTAATGTATTCCAGGTGCCCAAATCCTTCCATTGTCCGGAAAAACGCATTACCTGAATACTGGGCTCCTTCTCGACTACAGCATAATCAAAACTGATCTTTTCCAGCGTATCATATTTTGCATATAAATCCTGGTAGTCCGTAAAATCAATCATTTCATGGGCACGCTGCAATACATATTTCAATTTGTATGCAAACACACCTCCGTTCCACAAAGCGCCCTTTTCAATATACTGTCTCGCTGTTTGCATATCCGGCTTCTCTTTAAATGACAAAACGGTACTTATTGCATCATCATTTTTGGGAATAATATAGCCATACTTTTCACTCGGATAAGTAGGTTCTATTCCCATAAGCACCAAATTGGCTTCCCCACGCCTTGCAATATCAGCCAAATCACTGAGTGCCTCAAAATAATCCATTTCGACGTACGGATCAACCGGACAAATCACAACCGGTTCCTCCGGGTCAACCTTTATCACATCAGTTAAGTATGCAGTTGCGAGAGCAATTGCCGGAAATGTATCCCTCCTGCATGGTTCCACTGAAATCCCTACATTTTCACCCAATTGGTTATGGATTGCAGAAACCTGGTTTTTTGATGTTGCGATGGTAATGGTGGCATTCTCATCGACGGCGCGAATTTGTCTGTACATTCTTTGTACCATCGACTCGTAGTCTCCATTTTCATCTTTAAATATTTTAATAAATTGCTTTGAGCGAATGTCATTGGAAAGGGGCCATAACCGCTTCCCGGAACCTCCGGATAATAATACAATGTTCATATTTTCTCCTTTATCAATCATCATTCAGTGAATAGTTTACATAAACTCGCGAAAAATTTGGATTGTAATATGGATCCCCTTGTTTTAATATGTCAATCCATTTTGTTCGCATATACTCGATTTCCCCTTGAAACCTCTCCAATTTTTCCGGCGTATCCTCTTGCCCTCTTGATTTCGATTCATAATGATACGCCTCAACAAAAGGGCAATACACTATCAATTTTCCGAGTTCTCGCAGTTTCAGGCAAAAATCCACATCGTTGAACGCCACCTTTAGCTTTTCATCGAATCCCCCGACTTCTTCATATGCGCATTTGGAAACCATCAAACATGCCGCAGTTACAGCAGAATAGTTCATCTGTATGTTCGCCTTGTGCAAATATCCTCCCAACCCTCTGGGCAATCCGACAAACATATTGGCGGCAATTCCTCGAACTTTTCCTCCTATTCCCACAACGATGCCTGCATGTTGCACCGTATTATCCGGATAATACAGTTTTGCCCCGACGGCCGCCACATTTTTTCTCTGACAGTTCGCAACCATCTTTTGCATCCAGTCTTTTGTAAGAACCTCAATATCGTTGTTCAGTAGGATTAGATACTCTCCTTCTGCAAATGACACGCCAAAATTATTGATCGCAGAATAATTAAACTCTCTCTCCCACACGACAACACGAATTTTTTGTCCGCCTCGGAGATTGCCTTCGTAAATCTTTACCCCATTCTCAGTTATCGTGATTCTTGGAGCAATCTTTTCATAATAAGCAAACGTTTCCTCGCTGCTGTTATTTTCAACCACCACAACTTCATAATTTTCATATGAGGACTCTTCTATGGATTTCAAACACTTTTTAAGGCATTTCACTTCATCCTTATTCGGAATTACAATAGAAATCCGCGGATTCCCCTGGACCTCATATGACACATTATAGAATCCCACCTGCTTTGTGGGCTCCACGGTTCCTTTCTCGTGCATACGAATGAGATGATCCTCTATTGCACGTTTTCCCGATTCTATCGCACATATTTTGCTAAAAGGATTCTCTGCGGTCGAATTCGCATGGGTTCTCCAATGATACAGAATCTTTGGAACATGTCCGATTTTTTCAGCGTTCTCCGAACACCGAAAAATGAAATCATAATCTTGAGCTCCTTCGTATGAGGGCTCCAACTTACCAACCATTCTGCAGAGTTCCGCTCGAACAGCCAAAAAATGTGTCACATAATTATTTGAGCGTAACAAATCCTCATTGAATTCCGGTTTAAAATGGGGTTCGAAAAAAGCAGTTCCGCTCTCGTCGACCTTATCCTCGTCCGAATATATCATGTCATACCCATCCCGCACTAATAAGGCCACCTCATACAGCGCATTTTCCGCAAGCATATCATCGTGGTCAAGAAAAGAGATCACCTCTCCCTCACACAATGAGATCCCTTCGTTCGTATTTTTTGAGATTCCTCCGTTTTCTTTCAACTTGACATACACAATTCGTGCATCGGAATAATATTGAATTACCGACATTGCACGATCGTTGTCGCTCGCATCCGCCAAACATAATTGCCAGTTTTCATAGGATTGCTTCAAAACAGATTCAATCATCTGTTTTAAAAACAATTCCGGTGTGTTATACAGTGGAACCACAATGCTAATCATTGGCTTCCAATCCCAGGAACGACTGATTATCCTTTGTTTCGTCAATTCATTCTCTGAAACAGTATGTTTCTCTCTCCATTCGTCATACGATACCAACTCCCGCTGTTTTTTCTCTCTAATCCGTATGCAAAATTCGCGAAACCCATAATGTTTCCAGTAACGAAATCCTTTAACTATAATGTTTGACGTTATTTTCATCAAAATCTCCCTCACACACGCAAAGAAAAGTCCGAACTATTCAAAGTAAGATTTACGTTATAATACGGATCCCCTTTTTCAATATATTCTCCCCATTTCTCGTTGAACAGTGCCATTTCCCCATGAAATCTCTCTATTTTCTCGGGGGTGTCCTCCATGCCGCGAGACTTCGATTCGTAATGGTATAATTCCGCGTATGGATTATAAACAATAAGCTTTCCGGTAGAAATAATCTTCATGCAAAAATCAATATCGTTGAATGCCACCTTCAAATCTTCCGATAATCCCCCCACTTCGTCGAAGACCTGACGCTTTGTCATTAGGCAGGCAGCCGTAACTGCCGAATAATTCTGTGCACATATTATTCTTCCGAAATAGCCAATATCATACCTCGACTTCCCGATGAATGTATGACCGGCAATTCCTCCAAATCCCATGACCACTCCGGCATGCTGAATAGTGTCATCCTCATAATACAGACGTGCCCCAACCGCCCCGACATCATCGCGCATACAATAACCAAGCAGTTCCTCAAGACATGTGGGATAAATCATTTCCGTATCATTATTCAGCAGCAGCAAATATTCGCCCTTGGCATATTTCGCACCGAAGTTATTGATTTTGGAAAAATTGAAATCTCCCTCGAAGTACACAACATGAATATGATCACTTTCAATTCCTTTATAATAGTCAAACGTCTCCTGCTCTGTACTGTTGTTCTCCACAATAACAATCTCGTAATTTGTGTATTGCTGTTGCTCAATAGATTGCAGACACTTTTTCAAATCCTCGACGTGATCCTTATTGGGGATGATAATTGAAACAAGCGGTTTCTCCGGCCACTCAAACCGGGTCCGATACATCCCGTAAAACTCGCTATGCTCAACCTTTGCAGGAACCCCTATCCGCGAATAATGGGCCTCCACAGCTCTACGTCCCGCCTCAAATGCATATCTCTTACTTTCAGGATTCTCTGCCGTTGAATCCGTATGGCATCTCCAATGGTACAAAATCTTTGGAATATGATGTATGTGATTGGCAGCCTCAAAACACCTCAATATAAAATCGTAATCCTGTGCTCCGTCAAAAGAAGGATCCTGTCCCTGAACAATGTTCAGAATTGCTCGGGACACACCAAATAAATGGCAAACATAATTCAAGCTACACAAAAGATCAATGTTTGCATCTGACTTAAAATGAGGATCAAAGAAACGTTTTCCGTCCATGCTGACTTTATCCTCATCCGTATAAATCACATCGATAGTCGAATCTTTGCTCAAGGCATCTGCGAATTCATACAAAGCGTTTGCCGGCACCAGATCGTCGTGATCCGCCAACAAAATATATTGTCCTGTAGCCATTTCCAAGGCCGCATTTGTATTTCCCGCTATTCCCCGGTTCTCAGGCAAAATTCTATATTTTATTCTTTTATCTTTTTGGGAGTAACTTTCCAATATAGAGCGGAGAGGAGAATCATCCCCGGATCCATCTGCCAAACACAATTCCCAATTTGAATAAGTTTGGTTGCGAAAAGACTCCACCATTGCTGTCAAAAATTTCGGATTCGTATGAAACAGTGGAACCGCAATGGAAAACAGAATGTTCTGTTCGAATTCCGTCTCTCTTTGCCTACTCAATTCCTCCCTGGTTATCTCATGCTCGCTCCTCCATAAAGCGTATGGTTCGGGAGCCATTTTGACACGAAGCTTCTGTATGGTTTCCATCGCGCCGTACTTTTTCAGATACCGAATCCCCTTGTCAATATTTTTCCATCTCCAAACCCTTTGATCATCCCGGTTGTCCGACATAGAAACCGCATAATCCGCTTTTTTATGGCCGGAACGCAATTGCAATTTTAACCCGCGGATATTTCCATCTGTCCACGGAACACTGATTTTAAATCCACATGGATAGCCGGACTCCATCTCAAAAAAAACATTCTCCACATCTCTTCGAGGGAAAGAGTTTATTTCATAGTCAATTGCCTTTCCATTTTTGGATAAACCAAAGTCAACCCTTTGATCTGAAACAGCCCAGCCGCTGATTTCAACTTTTCCATCATACGCCCTAACGTTTTCGATATGATAGTCGACCCTTTGGCTTTTCTTACACAAATATTTTGCAGTAAATACCCTTACATTCTCCTGTGTATCACCAATTCTACACGCGAAAAAAAGCTTCCCCCCATCTTGCCAATCAGCCGGAAGCCTCACTATTCCTTCAATTTCCTCATTAATTTCATACCGTTCCCCGATATGTTTTTGGCGAATATCAACGCCTTTTTTTACTTTGATATCGCATTCCAATTCCGTGCGTTCCCACAAAACAACCAATTTTGCGTCGGAATTAACCATCGGCAAAAACCAGCCGGAAAAAACGATTGTATCCGGCTGCGTCAAGTGGAACCGCACTCTCTCTAAAATGAAATTTTCCATATCTATCGTTCTGCTCTCATGGGATTATTCAAAAAGTCTTCATACGCCATTCTGATTCCATCTTCGAGTTCTGTCATATACGACCACCCTAATGATTTGGCCTTTGAGACATCCAACAGTTTTCGCGGAGTCCCATTCGGTTTCGAGGTATCCCAGTTGATTTTTCCGGTATATCCCACAACCTTTGCAACCAATTCCGTGAGTTCTTTGATAGACAATTCTTTCCCTGTTCCTGCGTTAACGGTTTCATCACCGCTATAATGATTCATCAGAAAAACGCACAAATTTGCCAAATCATCCACATACAAGAATTCTCTTAACGGCGACCCATCTCCCCAACAAGTCACTTCCGCCAAGCCCTGTTCTTTCGCCTCGTGGAATCTTCGAATCAAAGCCGGAAGAACATGACTATGGGTTGGATGGTAATTATCATTCGGCCCATACAGGTTTGTCGGCATAACCGAGATAAAATCGGTTTGGTATTGCTTATTTAAAAATTCACAATACTTTAATCCACTGATTTTGGCCAGTGCATATGCCTCGTTCGTCTTCTCCAATTCGCTGGTGAGCAAGCAAGACTCTTTCATTGGTTGCGGAGCCATACGTGGATAAATACAGGACGACCCCAAAAACTCCAATTTTTTACATCCATTTTTCCAGGCGGCATGAATGACATTCATCTCGAGCATCATATTGTAGTACATAAAATCCGCCAACGCCTCTTGATTGGCCACGATTCCGCCCACCTTCGCCGCGGCCAAAAAGACATATTCCGGCTTTTCCTTTGCAAAAAACGCTTCCACATCAGCCTGTCTACACAAATCAAGTTCGGCATGGGTCCGTGTAACAATATTCGTATAGCCCTGTCGATGTAATTCTCTTACAATGGCCGAACCGACCATCCCTCGATGCCCTGCAACGTAAATCTTCGCATTCTTTTCCATCATACCGTTAACACTCCATCGTTATTCTTTAGATACAAGTTCCATATCAGATCTAACCATTATTTTTACTAACTCTTCAAATGAAGTCTTGGTAGGGTTCCAACCCAATTCCGTCTTTGCTTTTGTCGGATCTCCCCACAAATTAACTACATCCGTCGGTCTGTAAAACTCCGGTGACACCTCAATCACAACCTCGCCGGTTGCTTTATTGATTCCAACCTCCGACATTCCCTCACCCTTGAATTCCAACTCGATGCCGGCTTCGCGAAAAGCATACTCGCAAAATTCTCTTACCGAATGCTGCTCCCCTGTCGCAATCACATAATCATCCGGAACATCATTTTGCAGAATCAGCCACATGCATTCAACATAGTCCTTCGCATATCCCCAATCTCGCAGAGATGATAAATTTCCCAGATACAATTTGTCCTGTTTCCCCTGCGCAATCCTTGCCGCTGCCAAGGAAATTTTCCTTGTCACAAAGGTTTCCCCTCTTCTTTCCGATTCATGATTGAACAGGATACCTGAACAACAGAACATTCCATATGCTTCTCTGTATTCCTTCACAATCCAGTAACCATATTGCTTTGCTACCGCATAAGGGCTATATGGGTGGAATGGAGTTGTCTCTCTCTGCGGCACCTCCTCCACCTTTCCGAACAATTCAGAGGTTGATGCCTGATAAATGCGGCACTTCTTTTCCAAACCGCACACGCGCACCGCTTCAAGGACTCTCAGCACGCCCGTTGCAACCACATCCGCTGTATATTCCGGCACATCAAAACTCACCTGTACATGTGACTGTGCAGCCAAATTATATATTTCATCAGGCATAACCGCGGAAATAATCTTGACCAAGCTCATGGAATCAGCCAAATCTCCATAATGAAGATGAAAATTAGGGTTGCCATTTAAATGATCGATACGTTCTCTTTTTTCAACAGAAGATCTACGAACCATACCATGGACATCATATCCTTTCTCCAACAGCAATTCCGCCAAATAACTTCCATCCTGGCCGGTCACACCGGTAATTAATGCTTTTTTCATTTCAAAATTCTCCTTATACATGTGAACATTTTTATTAAGGATAAATCATATTTATCTCTTTTTCAATTGAATATATTGCCCAAAAATAGTATTATATTGCTATGCAAAAACTATATTTTGAAAACTATACAACTTCAGAAGTCACACAAACTCGCCGCATTATCTGCACGCCCTCGGATTATGTCAGAAAACATTTCTTCTACACCCAGGAGGTCGGGTACCTAAAAAGCAAGAAACCCCATTTGAGTCGTCGAGAAGGCCTAAACTCCTTCCTGTTCATTGTTGTCCTCTCCGGAAGTGGCGAGTTCACATATAACAATACCATCTACCAGGCGCATGCAAATGATTGCATTTTCCTGGATTGTCAGAATCCCTACTCCCATATAAGTACTCCTGACGATCCTTGGGAGCTACTTTGGATGCATTTCAATGGTCCGGAAGCGAAGGCGTACTACCAGTACTTCTGCAACCAAAGCCCTTGGCATTTCACCCAGCCCGACACATCCAATTTCGTAGCCGGACTTGAAAAGATTTTATCATTACAGGAAAGCCATCCGGATAATTCCGATATCCTTGTGGCCAATGAAATTGTCAACATTCTCACTTTGGCCTGCACGCACCATGATAACAATAATATTGCCCATGCGGTCAATCCAAAGCTGCACGCAATCATCGAATATATCGACAACCACTTTACAGAACAATTGACGCTCGATTCGCTATCCGCCAAATTCTTTATCAGCAAATATCACATGTGCCGTGAATTCAAAAAAGAATATGGCACTACCATCGTCGTTTACATATTGACCAAGAGAATCACATACGCCAAGGAGCTCTTGCGATACGACAATTTGCCCATCGAGCAAATCGCAGTCCGCGCAGGGATAAAGGATGCAAGTTATTTTAATAAAGTTTTTCGAAATTTGGAAGGCTGCACAGCTTCTGAATACCGCAAACTGTGGCTAAGTGAGTAATCAAATCAAAGAGATCAGCCAATACATTGGCCACCCAAGCCCTATCTTTATCATGTGCATGGTAACACTCACCCCCCACTTTATCTTGGAATTGGGGCCCACCATTCCGATTACCCGATAATAGGGATTTTTGCGATAATTTGGGAACTTTTCATTCAAATCCTCGCGAAAGAACGTATATTTTTCCCTCATAAGTCTTGGTTTGCAGCCATGCCCATATGTGATTAGTGCATTTACCATATTTGCGACATAGGCATATTCCACCATCTGTTGCTTTTTCGTATCCAAAACATCAATAGGATACTTTTCCAATATTTTTCCAAACATTACGGAAACATAACGCTCATGCTTGCCATCATAGTTAAGCGATTGAGTTGTAGATTGCTGGTTCAGATAATAATAATAGCCAAAATAGTGGATGAACTTCGTTTTTGCATTGCAGCAAAACAGTGCCAGCGTAAAGTAAATATCCTCTCCAACCCGCACTTCGGAAAAATCAATCCCGTGCTCCAGCAAGAACGCCTTGCGATACATCTTACAGCAGGCAACCGGATAGCACACCAGCGTCCATGGACTCTCAATCACATCATGCACCACCAGTTTACCTTCCACATCCTTTGTGTACCCGGCAATCACCATATCATAATCCGCATACTTCAAGAAAGTTTCAATATAGTCTCTGGCCACATAGTCATCACTATCCACAAACAATATATAATCGCCTTGCGCTATCTCCACCGCCCGCATGCGGCTCCGACCCTGCCCCATGTTTTCCTCATTTTCCAGAACTTTCATCTTGGATGAATACTTATTTTCGTATTCTTCCAGAATGTCCTGGCAACCATCCGGGCTACAATCATTCACGCAAATAATCTCATAGTCATCTATCGTCTGATCTAACACACTATCCAGGCATCTTTTCAGATACTTCTCCACATTATACACAGGAATGATGATCGTCGCTCTCATCTCCTAGCCTCCCGTTCGCAAATTGCGATTAAAAACAACGCCAAAATCGAAAGTGAAATTATCTGTACGATACTTACTCCGTTCGCCCCGAATCCGGAGATAATGGGATAGGTTATTATAACACAAATCACAAAATCTGCCAAAATTGCAATCAGCAATGCCTTTATTTTTCGAAGGAGAATCACAATTGCAGAAATAATCCATACAATGCCTGTCAAAAGTGCAGTAAACACTATTGGCATGAACAAATAATAATAATCAAGTATGGATTCTCCCAGCAAAAGTCGAAGTCCCCATCTTCCCAGCAACATTGCCCCGACAGAAACCACGACGCCAAAAATCCCCAAAAACATATATACCTTGTGCAACAATTTGCGGAAAACATCTATCTTCCCATCGTTGTAAATCTGTGAAAATTTGGGTAGAAACGGACTAAACACCACAGATGCGAACAACTGTACCACCAAAACCGGCGATGCAATAGTGGAATAAATCCCCAAAGTTTCCGTGTCATAGCACAGCTTCAGAACATCTTTGGGAATCAAATTTTCCAAACTCAGCAAAAATGAGAAAATAACCAGCGGGACACACTTTTTTAATAATTCAACAATCTCTCTTTCTTTCAGATTTATTTTGATTGCTTCCAATTTTCCGGTCTGTTTCCAGTCAAAGCAGACAACGACAAGGAAATTCATTCCCGCCATGAGAAACAATATCAGCCAAAGATTATCAACAAGTAACAGGCCAAAAGAAAACACGCCCACCGTTATTATTCCACGGAGGATGTAGGAAATTCCGATAAGATTGTAACGATCATGCTTCTGGTTTACCCCGTGTAATACATCGGCCATTGCCTCCGCAACTCTCAAAAACATAAAGGCATCAATACATAACATCTGATATGTAGAATTCCCAAATACAGCACAAAAAGCACACACTGTAAAGGCTATTCCACAAGTCCAGATTCTGCTACTCACATACTGTGTCGTCGCAAACTCCCCCCGAACATCGGATACCTGAAAATTGCGCATACTGAACAATGAAATTGCAGAGAAACTGCTGCTCATTGTCATAGCAAGAGACAGATATCCTGCATCCTCGTAAGAAGCCACATATACCACAATAATTGTAATTACCCATTGGCACATGCTATAGAAAATGCTGCCAACAGTATTCCATAACAAATTCTTCCTTATATCCATATCTCCATTCCTCTAAGCTTTCTGTTTACGGAAGCCGTATTCTCCCGGCTACTATTTCACAGCATCATACACCGCAAAATCCTGGGGTAATAAGTTATTGGAATAAATCCCATCCACTCCGCGGGACATACAATCGTACATTTTAGTGAAGGAAGATACGGTATAGTTATATATCAGCAATCCCTTGGAATGCAAATTGGCGATATCCAGCGAGCTGAACCGCAAGCCGGATTCATCCACCATATCTGTCCCCTCTCCCAGAGCCGTTCCGTCTCCCGAAGTTGTCACATCTCCCGAAGTTGGAAGTGCCTCATACTGTGTGGTGATCACATGGATATTATCCTTGCTCGCACAAAAATCAATAATCTCTCCAGCCTTTGCATCCGTCTTATAGCAGGTAAAAATCACGCTTGGGAATGGGTAGATATCCATCAGCCAATCGTACATTTCCTCCGAATAAATCTGGGGCACAATACGATTAAGAAGGGAGGCATCCCTGCTCACGGCCGCCTGACAGATAATATCAAACTGCAGGCGCACCTCTTCCTCCGTCAAATCCTCAAACTTCACATCCGTAACCATATACATATCTTCATTGACCAGCATCTGATCCAGGATATCCTCCACAAAAATTGTGGTGTACGCTCCTGGAGTCGCAGGCTTTGCCACCGCATCCATGGCATCCCATTCCTCCGAAGATACGGGGTCGCCATCCATATTCCCGTGGTATTTCCAATCATGCACCGCAGCAAGTCTTCCATCCGTGGTGAGCGCAAAGTCAAACTCAAACACCCGGCAACCCAGATTGTAATTCTGCACCATCGCCTCGTAGGAATTAGTATAATTCGAAAAATATCCGCCTTCTGCATCCCGGTACCCGCCACCCGCATGGGCAATCACCCGGAAATCCGTCCATGGATGTTTGGAATAATCAACACTCTGTGCACTGCGATTCGTAATGGCATCCAGCTTATCCTCCCGAATGTACCACACGTCACGCAATTTCATCAGACTATCTGTCAGATCGAAATCATACTCGTTTTTGCTGCAACTCTCTTGTTCCATATCAAATATCACATGGATATCCATATTTGCATTTTTCTTATGAAATGTATATTCCCGATCTGCATCCGCCACCAGGGCGTATCCGCATTCTTCCATCTGCTCTACCAGTGGCACATACCCGGATGAAATCAAAAATTCCTCCTGCTGCCGCTGTTGGGATTCCACTGTCTCTTCAATGGCGAGTGCAACTGCTTCCTCTTTATCTGCAATCACCTTGCCCCGAATCAACACGGCAACAAGAATAATTAGCACAGCCCCGAGAATCCCGCCCACGATCAGACTCAATCTCTTATTCTGTTTTCTTTGCTTATCTTCACTTACCACTGCCACATCAAATCCTATATAACACAATTCTTAAATAACTTTGAATTTCTCTATTCTCCCACCACAGTTCCGGCTTCCACCTTCGCCAAATCGTTCACCTTACCACGGGCATGGACAATCGCTCCAGCATCAAGATGGGCGCACTCCCCAATCACTGCATCGTGATCCACCTTCACCCCGATTCCGATAATGGCTCCTTGCCCCACAATCACATTTGCGTTGACAACAGCCATCGCCTCAACAATCACGCCAGAGCCAAGTTTTGCGGAGGGACTCACCCATGCCGTGGGGTGAACCAGCGCCGGCATGACACCTCGTCCCCGAACCAACTCCTCGTGCTCTCTCATCCACTTCTGTCTGGCCGAATTATTGCCAAGGGCCGGAAAAACAGCATCAAACTCTCCGGAATCAAGGAATCTGTCCACGTCCCCCGTTCCACCAATCACTTTCCCGACACCAATCTCCTTGAAGTCATCCAAAAAGCCAATTTTCTCATAACCCGCGCAGGCTGCGGTCTCGCCAACCACCTGCCCGTGTCCACCGGCAGTCAGTATCAATAAACTTGCCATCTTCTTATCTCTCCTAAACCTAACCGTTCCTCCGGCGGGGCACCTTATCCAAACACCTTCGCCACATATGCCATCATCGCATCCAACACTTTCAGCGGATCGTCGCCCAAATTATTCTTGCCCACCTCGATAGAGATATAATTATCATATCCCTCCTCGCGCAGCAGCTTCGCCAAATTGGTATGCAGCGGTCGCCTCTTAATCGGCATAAGCTTGGGCTCACTGATATGAACGTGATTGATCTTGCCGACCTTCCCCCGGAGAGACTCCACAGACTCCACATTCTCAACCATGGTTCCCACATCCAGATTCAGTAAAAATCCCGGAGAATCCATCCTGTCCACAAGTTCCAGCGCCTGGTAGGTGGTATTCATATAGTTGGTATTATAGAATGGCGGATTCGCCTCCATGGCAAGCACCGTCCCCTTGCTCTCCGCATAATCGCCCAACCGTTGAAAAAAGGCCAGTTCAATGGCATTGGTGATATGCTCATTGTAGGTCCACCCCTGAGGAAAACTCCGGTTGCGCGGGCAGCCAAACACCAGATTTCCACAACCGAGAGCCACCGCATAGTCAATGGCGTTGATCATGTAATCAAACAATGCATCCCGCTCATCTTCAATGCCAAAGATATGCTCCGTGCGCCCAAACAAAATGGACTGCATGGAACAAACCTGAAATCCATACTTCTCCCGAAGATCATTCGCAATCTCCTTGGCCTTCTCCACCTGCTCACTTTCGTACGGCATCTCCGGCACCCAAACCGTCGGTGCAATCTCAATGCCCGAAAAGCCATATTTTTGCATCAACCCGTATACCTGCTCATCGAGCGCAGCCTCCCATCCTATATTCGAAATTGCCAGTTTCATCTAATCCTCCTCTTTTGTCCCCCCGATTATCTCTGATAGCATCGTCCGGTTCAAAATCTTGCGCATATAAGCCAAATACTTCTTGTATTATAACAAATAATCGTAGCATAGGAAAATACCTAAAATAACAATCCTAATGCTATCTTAAAGCCATTCAAAAACCTATTAGTCCTCCCTCTATCTTTTGTTGGTTTTTGTTGGTTACTGTTGTGTGAAATTCCAAAATGTACTATAATTTTGTCGAACGGAGGCGAAAAATGCACAAGGAAATAACCATTTTATTAGTTGAAGACGATATGATAGCTTGCCAGGAATTGGAGAAATGCATAAAGAACAGAGAAAATATGCAGCTTGTAGGCATGACAAATAACGCCTCTGAAGCATTGGATATGGTAAAATATCATCTCCCCGATGTTATTATCCTCGATTTGGAACTGCATTTAGGTGGAGGAAACGGTTTGGAATTCCTCTCTCAGTTACAGTTCCTTTGTCTTTCTCATCAGCCATACATCCTTATCACAACACAAAACTCCAGTCAATTAACATTGGATGCTGCAAGACTGCTTGGAGCCGACATGATCATCACGAAATACGAAGTCGGCTATTCTGCGGAATACGTCATAAACACAATAAGTCTGTTAGAGAATGTCATACATAAGACATCTCCAACAGACTCATCGGATACGCCGGAATCCCCGGCAGAATTTGAGCATAAGCTTCGAACAAGAATTCAACGGGAGCTTACCCGTTTGGGAATTAATCCCAAGTACAAAGGTTATGGATACCTGGTAGATGCAATCCTTTTGGTATATCAGGATCCCCAGCCGAATGTATGTGTGCAATTGGGAAAACAATACGGAGCCAACCCCTCCAGCATCGAACGCGCGATGCAGAATGCCATCAATCGCACCTGGAACACAGCGGATTCGGAGGATTTACAGCAATACTATCAAGCAGTTGTGAACTCAGAACGTGGGGTTCCAACCATCATGGAGTTTATACATTACTATGCCCAGGAGTTGAGGTCGTTGCAGTAGGTTTTCTTTGCTTCAGCTGACATAGCAGATTGTCTTGTCATAAATAATCCTATTATTGTTGCAATCCCACATCCCAATGAAAACCATGTATTATTGACAAATTTTGCCGACTGCTCTATGTTTGTATATTAAAAAATTACATAGCACATATTATGTATCATTTTTTATCTCGCTTTCTAGGCATATATACACAATACATATCCATCGTCTGATCATATTTAAATGATGAAATCATCCTTTTTCTCTGTAGTCTAGCCAATATTTCTTTATTGAATTCTGTTGCCTCCACTCTTGCCTGTTTCCCCCCAATTATTTTCAACCAAGCTTCGCAATCTGTCTCGACCAGCAGTTTCAAGTACTCTTGCATTTTTTCAGGATTCATATATGGCACTTGCCCTATATACACCGCTTTCCGCACATCCTCCGGAATATTTCGATTACTAAACAAACTTTTTAGGATTTCATCACTTATTTTAAAATCATACGTTGCAATATCTGCCGCGTACAATTTCAAATTGTCCATAATTACATCCTCGATATTATATTTCCGACTCCTATCTTTCTTACTGCTATCTTTTTTAGCATTTCCTTTCTGCACACCATAATCCCGAACAAGCAATTTGTAATCCTCATCGTCCAAGTGATTTTTAACAATTTCATATCGTAATGAATTACTCCATTTCTTGTCTAATCGAATTGCCCCATCGTAATGAGGCAACAATTTACGGATTTCTTTCTCTTTAAGTTCTCCGCTCTCAATAACTTCGCGAATCTCATCTTCAAATTTCCCTGCCTCTGAAGACGCAACAATTTTTTCATACTCCGCCACATCATGAGCAATAAAGTGGGACACATGATCCGGATAGATGCTCCTTAATCCAGCCAAGCAGTCCCTTGTCATATGGATTGCATCAACATCAATCAGGATATCAAGTTTGTCTGAATCAATCCCCTCCGTAGCAAACCCCTTTACATAGCAACGATTTAATCCTGCCGCTAACCATCGGTAGACATCATTGTTCAGTTGGCTTTGGATAACTAATTCGCCAAAAAATGCCCCCCTAAGATCTCGTAAAGACTCATCTGTCGCATTTACCCCCAAATTAATATCCCCACGAATATTCCCATTCAGGAAATCCACAAGCACATCGTCAATTTTCTCACCACAAAATTGAAAATAACACAAGATATTATCAATACTACACGTAACAACACCTGCCTGATAGAATACACTCCACTTGTCCTGTGCAACGACGCGAATATCCCGGATCTTTCCTACCCATTTGTCCAAGACGGCGGCCCTATAGTTCTCCCCAAGTCTATCGTAAAATTCCAGTATGATGCTTTCCTCATCCTCCATTACTGTTTGTCCGTCCAAAGCCAATTTAAAAAAATCATCTGGATTTTCTACAATCTTCGCGCTCAACACATCCTCAATAGCCATACACTGCGTTAGAAAAGTTCCCTGCTGTAGTTTCGCTCCACGGATTAACCGCAGGAATTCTCCTATCATATACCGGTTCATTATAAATAGTCCTGCTTCCAACACCATGATTCTAATCTCATCATTTAGTTCATCGGAAAAATCAACAAATTCTGTTTCCCAAGACTGCAGATTGCGAATTATATTATTACGTTCCTGGGCGTCTGCATTCTGTAACCCAATCTGCGCAATACAATTCTTTACTTTATGACTAATTATGTGGTTTACATTGAACCCTCGGTTGTCTCCCTTTCCGTACTTTGCAATGTCCGATAATAATTGCAACGCCAGCATACTGTCTCGGCACTCCATAATGATATCTGGCCAAATCTTTAGCAAAACTTCCACCATCGTTGCCATCAAGAGATCATTTCCGCATTTCACAAATGCATTTTTCAAAAAAATATATTCTCCATTATCCCGCACATACTGCAAAATAGCCGAAGCTTTCTCCACATCCACTTCCAGTGCCTTTCCTAAAAAGCTATAGTTCATGGCAGAAACGCGTCGACATTCCTCGACGGAGTAATTTCGCAGAATCTCCTCTGGATTATCCAATGACACTTCGCAATCATTCTCTCTTCGGGCATTAAAATTTAGCACAAAATTCTTGTCAACCACAGACTGCGATACCCCATAAAAATATGTAATGTAGTCATGATATCCCTCATTGATAATTCCCTCCTTCACTAAAAAGGAAACCAAATCAATCTTGGGATTCTCTATGTAGCTTCTATATTTTGTCATCTCATCCGAAGTAAAAGCATAGAAAACCTCTTTCTCCCCATAAAGTTCTTCTGCAGAAGCATTCACTGCACTGGCAATTTTCATATCCAGCCCCGTAATCTTTTCCTGCAGTTCCTGTATATGACGAATTGTTTGAGAATCTGGGCCAATTAATGCGATTCGATGCTGATATTCATCTGATGCTTTTATGTCCTCAACAATATCCGCGACATTAATCCTTTCTAACTCCCACCGTTTTCCATAAATACCGCCAGAAACTACTCTTCCAACCTCAACCCGCTCTCCTTTTAATGCCATGCTCACCAATTCAACGAAATTTGGAAAAGAATTTGCAGCCTTCCCATCTACAACATAATCATCTGCCGGAAACAATTCCACTAGCAATTGTTCTTCTCTCTTACAGCGCTCCTGCGCGATTTGACTTTTTAGCTGCTCCAACTCTGTTTCGATTTGACTTTTTTCCTCTTGATACGCCTGCACACGATAATCAACAATTCGTTCTCTCCCACCAATTACCGTCCATAGAAAGCCCTCTCCATGTTGCAACGCCAAAAAATCCTTCGGGAACAGATTCTTATAACAGATATAACCCAACATATTACGTTTCTCCAACCCAATCTCATATTTTTCGGTGAGCTTTGAGGTATATACCAAAAACTCATTGAAAATGTTCTTGACAATGCGCATATCATCCACATACACACTTATTTTTTTAAGAAAGCTTTTGTCCGCCTTCTCTAAAACCAAATTATGTTGTTCAAATATCTCTATAAATTTATCATAGGAGTTGGAACCATCAACAATCGGAATTACTGGAATAATCAAATCAAAAAACTTGGTTCTATCTTCCGATTCAAACATATCATCTCGAAGCAAATACAAAAACTTTACCTTATTACTGACTTTCTTCGGTTCGAAACTCCCTTCCTTTCCATCAGCCCTTGCCTTTTCCCATTTCTTTTCATTTTTCCTCTTCTTTCTCTTCAACCACTTATCCGAATAATATGGATTTCTCCGTTTATTGATAAGATAGTTCATTTCTCTCAATTTTACGAAGATTCCATTGTCGTCAAATCGATCCAAATCATCGAAAACCACTCCAAACACATTACTTTTTTGAAAAAGATAAATAATCTCATCTAGGTATTTGTCAAAATTCTTATCACTCTCCATTTGATTCATTGGAATCGAACTATCCTTAAAATTGAACTGCGTAATAAACGGATGTAAGAATTGCCGACGAATAATTCGATACACTAAAAAGACTAAAGAAATACCAAAAATAATTCCCATAAGAATCAACCCTAGATTCCCACACCAAAATTTTAGAAAACTATTGTTCAGGCAAATTGCGAGAAAACCTATTTTTGAATAATTTGTCCAATACAATAATGGCAACATTATTCCTAACACTGCCGTTGTATAGCTTACAATGCTTCTTGTTGTAACAAGTTCCTTGATCATGAAACGGGTCTGTGGGATATCACACATACGCATCTGATGTACCAGTTGATTGATAATACGACCGACTAACTGCTCGCTATCATTGCTATTACCTACACCCTTTTTTAGCCCGCCCCCATTCTGGAATCTTTCTATTTCTCTACTTGTAATATTATTGTCCATCTCTTTATTTGACGCAAAATGAGTCAATGAAACGTGGATAAATTTCTTATCCCTATGTAACTCTTCATATGAACATATAATACTACTTTTACCAGCGCCATATCCACCAGCAAGAGCAATATTGCATACTTCCTCATCATCCATTGCTTCGTCAAGAATGGTTTCGTATACTCCAAGATCAATGTTATTTTCTGGATTTAAATGTTCAAATTGACTGTTTTTTACCGCTTTCCTTCCTCTCATTTACTATCCTCTCAAAATCATTTTTTGCTTAGCACCCCATCATCAAACTTCTAATGGCCATTTTGAATCCTATAATCATCCTCTTGTTCCATATAAATTCCCCTTTGTCCGTATATTATAATACCTACACTATTCTTGCATATTAGTTCTCTCCATAGCCTTTGTTAGTTCTTGTTAGTTTTTGTTGAAAGAACTCGAAATTTGTAATATAATCAACGCGTATAAAGGAGAAATTCCATTATGGAAATCACAATATTACTGATTGAAGATGATGCCACAGAATGTGAGGCATTATCCCGCTGTATAGAAAAGCAAGCCAATATGAAATTAGTTGGAATTACCAACAACGTGACAGAAGCGATTGAATTAGTTCGATTTCATTTGCCAGATGTCATTATTCTGGACTTAGAACTACATCAAGGTGGGGGGAATGGGCTAGAGTTTCTTGCCCAACTTCAGAGTCTTTACCTTACTCATGAACCATACATACTTGTCTCAACCCAAAACTCAAGCCAACTCACTTTAGAAGCAGCAAGATTACTAGGAGCAGATATGATAATTACCAAATATGAAATTGGTTATTCTGCTAATTATGTAGTAAAAACAATAAGTCTGCTAGAGAACGTAATGCATAAAACGACTCTAACAGACTCATCAAAGGTGCCGGAATCTCCGGCTGAGTATGAGCAAAAATTGCGTGCAAGAATCCAACGCGAACTCTCTTTGGTGGGAGTAAATGACAAACACAAAGGATACAAATATCTCACCGAAGCAATCCTTCTTGTCTATAATAATCCACAACCCAACGTAAGCACTTTACTTAGTTCGCAATTTAAAGCAACACCAACGAGTATTGAACGCGCAATGCAAAATGCAATAAACAGAGCATGGAACACTGCCAATCCAGAAGATCTCCAAAGTCACTATACTGCAGTTATCAACTCCGAACGAGGAGTTCCGACTGTAATGGAGTTCATACACTTTTATGCTCGTTTACTCAAAACTGAATTCTAATATTACAACATAGAAATTATGTAAATTAATTCCACGAAAAAGTTCCACATAATCCCCACCTCCTTTACGGTGGAGATTACAATTTTTGCTGTTCTCTATAAATTTAAAATAGGATGGATATTTTTGTTAGATTATGTTAGATTTTTCGATTAATCCAGTAACGTTTTCTTCATCAATCAAATATTTGTGTTTGTTCTTTAATTCTTTCATTTGCTTCGATAAACTTATCTTCCCACGCATTTTTTGTTCCACTGCAAGAAAACTTTTGACTTCGCTTTTACTAACTATAGTGACAATAGTCTATAAATACTTTTTTCCGTATAATTATCTCATTTTGCCATTTTTTCTATTTGTTTTCTCCCAAACTATTAATTCTAATAACCCAAGAGTCAGTGTCTCAATTTCCTCAATTTCATACTGTATTAATCAAATTATTTTCTCAACAATAAGCCTTATTGTTTCGTTTTTCTTTACCCTCATTTGGAATGACTATACGTTTTTTCCTTACGTAGCTGTGACGGTTATAACATGTATTCTTCATCCGATTGTTCTCCTTTGTATTTTTCGGATTCCTCGATTAAAAAAGGGAATGCCCTTTCTTAACTCATCAAATAAAATAAATGTTGGAATGTGTATTTGCATAATTGTTTTCTGTTGCTTATTATTAAATTACGTTTTAGGTCCCGATCACCATTTTTATGCCGTCTTATTTCAACTTATCATCATCGCCATGTTCATCCCACTCATCGTCTGGTGGCGTCACAAGATCAAGGAATCTTATCTCGCCTACCTACGGGAATTTGAACTGACACAGCTGCACCAACAAATCAACGACCTGTCGGCTGACAACGAGCGCTTGTCCCGCATTGTCCACAAAGACAATAAGCTGGTATCCGCAATGGCATCATCCGTACTGACGCTATTGGAAAAGGCGCCGGAATACGACCGGGAAGAATTCCTCGCTCAATGTGACTCCCTGCACAAGGAACTCAGTGAATTGAGTCTCCACCGCCAAGAACTGTTGGTATCAACGACTTCAGAAGTATCACCGCTGGGCAACTCCCACAAGTTAGTAGAAGCCGTGCTCTCCTATGAAGTCAAAAATGCGCGCCACAGCGGCATCTGCACCAAATACAATATTGATAGCAACTTCATGGCCACGATTGAAACATATCTGACCGACGAAGAATTGGCACACATTCTGGCAGACATGATCCAGAATGCAATCATCGCAATGAAGGCCACCGCCCAACAGAACCTACTTATTAGTCTTCATATGATAAACGGCAATCCTACCATATCCGTGATGGACAGCGGAACAGAGTTTTCGCCGGAAGTATTGCAAAATCTTGGATTAGCGCCATGTTCCACACATCTCGACGAAGGCGGATCCGGAATCGGTTTGATGGACATTTGGCAACTCAAGATAAAAAGCAAAGCATCCATGATAATCAAAGAACTTCCCCAACCGGGAAATTACACCAAGCAGTTGAGTATAATCTTCGATGGTAAGAATAAATACGTGGTATTCACGAATCGAAAGCAAGAATTGACAAAACTAACTAATCGTTTTGATATGTACATAGAAAATATATAGAACTAAGGCGGAGGAATTCATACCTCCGCCTAGTACACTATAAAAATTTCAAGAGCAGCGCAACTACGGCAATCATACAACTAGCCATAGAAAAAACTCGCCGAAAAATTCCTGATTTTTTCATTATCCGTTTCTCTGGAAAAAGATATCGCCGACAGAATAAAAATAACACCATCAATACTACAAAGAAGCACCATAGAATAAAAGCCACTTTATCCCGCCACTCGACAAGTCTCCAATGTATTTTATTAATTCCACGATTCCGTACCCCATAGAATATTTTCTGTAGCGGGCTTTTCCTCTGTTAAAGTATCTTTTGTTGCTCTTCTTTTGTTTTTCTGCTCATATTATTCTCCACCCACCTAACTCCTCTTGCATTCCAATGTAAGTATAATTACAACTGTAACCCTCAAAAAGTCAGATACTGGAATTCAAATCTCCCCATCGCCGAGCGGTTAAACAATTTGAGCGCGTAGTTCACGTCCCTGAACCGGATACCTTTCCTCCATCCCTTGGGACAATTCCTTCAATCCACGGATAATCTACTCATCCATGATAGGAATCCATGGCCTTACGGACCGTCTCGACGTTTAGATATTAAAGGTCTTTTCTAATAACACAAAAAAAAATCATAAGTCTGCGCTCATAATCTTAATAAAAAACAAAGGAGAATGTCCACATATGACAACCATAAATAACTACATTACGGAATATATTGAATACTGCCAGTACAGAAAACATTTAGATATAAAATCAATAAAAGCGTACTATATTGACTTAAAACAATACAGCAATTTTTCTTCTGAATTACCATTGTGCCTAACCAAAGAAACATTAGATCTATACATAACTAACCTGCACAAACAATTCGCCCCCAAAACTATTAAGCGAAAGATTTCAAGTCTTAAAGCATTTTTTCAATACCTAGTCTATCGAGAAATATTACCAGAGAACCCCATAAATAAATTGGATCTTCATTTCCGCGAAGCAAAAATCTTACCAAAGGTTATACCTTTTCATTCTATTAGTTTGCTTTTATCTACCATGTATTCTCAAAAGAATCAAGCCAAATCGGAATATCAACTCCGCTGTCGTATCCGAGATATTGCTGTAGTTGAATTATTGTTTGCTACCGGTATGCGAATATCAGAATTATGTTCCCTAAAGCCCTCGGATATTGATATGGAAAGCCACAATATACTCATCTATGGTAAAGGCTCCAAAGAAAGAATTATACAACTCGAAAATCCAGAAGTCATTTCTGCTATAACCTCATATCGCGAAAAATTTAGAGAAGATATAAAAATTTGTGGCTTTTTCTTTGTCAATAGGCTTGGGCACAAATTGTCAGATCAGTCCGTCCGCCTCATGATAAGTCATTATTGTAATCTAGCTGGTATTGACCAACACATCACTCCACATATGTTCCGCCACTCCTTTGCCACACTTTTACTAGAGCAGGATGTTGACATACGATATATACAGCAAATGCTTGGTCACAGTTCCATTAGTACAACAGAAATATATACTCATGTATCCAATACTAAACAAAAAGACATTCTTGTTCATAAGCATCCTCGCAACCTAATGTCAATCAATAACGGATAATATAGGATTATCCGTTGTAACATTGTAAAATTTGGACGGATGATTGTTATGGTAAGCTGTATTTTACGGATTTATATTGGAGAAGAATACAATTGAAAGACGAAAGAGTAGTTAATCAAGAGACTATGCCCGATGGTATAATTGTTTTCATTTCAGGCGTGCCAGGTATGGGAAAAACAACAATTTCATATGAATTACTTAAAAAGTATAATAAGTTTAGAATAATTGAAGAGACGGATTTGATTAGAGAAATATTACGAGGATATAATGAACATTTAAAAAAAGAATTTGGTAATCAGGTGGATTTTTTATTTGAAAAAATATATATTACGGATCATACAAAACTCTTAACTTTCGAAGAGGCAAAATTCCAATGCAAAATTATGAAACAATCATTTGAACAGATTATTGCACGGCAGCAGCGAAAGGGGATATCAACCATCATTAATGGAGTTCACATAATTCCAGAAGTGCTGAGTGACATTGCAGAAAAAAACAACGTAATTTTTGTTAATCTTTATGTAACAGATGAGCATGAAATTTATGAAAGAATCTTTAAGAGAGATTCCACTTCATATATGTTGGAGCATATACCCTTTATTTTTCATACTAACACCGAACAGTATTTAAGTACCAAAAGAATTTCATTAGAATTTAGAAACGTCATTAATGTAGATGTGACGAGATTAAGTGTTGAAAATACTATGAATCAAATTATTGAACATATAAAAAATATGTCACCCTAAAAAGAACATTAATTCTTGACACACCCATATTAGGTGTGTCAAGTCAATCAATTTATATAAAAGTCATTTACTTCCATGCAGAACATTCAAATTTATTAGTCAAACATATATATAGCCTCATTCCATACTGCAAGATATTTTTTTATACATTCTTTGCCTTTTTCAGAAGAAGCACTAAACACTTCAAATTTGCTATTAGTCATAATATTAGGCATTCCATACATATCAAAGTGTGGTTTGGCATAGATTATACAATTATCGACTCTTATGATAATTTCTTCTCGTCTGTTTGAATACATTTTAAAGCATTGCTGCAGCACTTTATTTGAACCTATAATCCTTTTCGCCCGGGAAATAGTTGTGCGAAGTTCGGATTCAAATATATCCTGGTCTTTATGGGCGTAATGCACTTCTTCAGCTTCAGGATTTAAAAATAGAACTTTAAAATCGATTCCTCCCATATTAGGTTGAACCGCTTTTTTATCTAGATATTCAAATAAATCATTAAAATTGCCTCCAAAAAGTTTCATATTTTTTCGTCCATATATCCACAAATATTTTCCGGTAAATAGAAAGGATTGTATTATTGCCTTCCATAATTCAAAAGTTTCAAATCCAGACAAAAAGTATGCAACTTTATCCCGATAATATGGGCTGTTTATCGTAAACTTATCAACTGCAATTAACTTTTCAACAAGATCTTCACATTGAACATCGACTTGGCGATACTTTTCCTTAATTACATGAACTTTTTCCCTGTATTCCTTGATACAAGATTCTGTATAAGGTGAATCAGATAAGGAAAAGGCATCAAGGAAGTCTGTTTCAAAACTATCATTAGAAAAATCAATCTCTTTAGCTATATTCATTGGATTATCAATCCATGAATGCCATAAAGAATCATGATCAAATAAAAATGGAATAACTCGTTTATGTAATCCGCTTGCATATCCAGCTTCATATAGCAACCAAGGAGATTTTTTGTTTTCTGATGTAAAGCAAAGTATTAAGATATCGCATTGTTCAATGTGCCGGATAATCGTATCCTGAACACATTCCCCAGCATGAATGTCCTCTTCTGACATAAAAAATCTTGTGTTTGGCAACAAAGCTTCTAAAATATGCTTTGTATATTTGGCTAATTCTCCACTTTTAGATTTAGACCAACTAATAAATATTTCTTTCATCTTTACACCTCCATATGCCAATTAGCAAATGAAGGATAATCCTATATTATCCTTTATTTACACCTACTCATCTATTATTTCTTTGAACCAATCACATGCTTTGATCGCAGAAAAAATCTTGCTACTACATCATCCAAAATGTGTGGCACATTTTACCATTTTTCTAAACTTATACCCCACATGAAAGAATCCAATCTCTCCCCCCATTAGCACGTCTTTATCCTAACGGTCCTGTTCAACTGACTTATTTGTCCATCGATTCCACATGTATGTATATGCCTCATTTCTACATCTGTGCACCAATTCTTCGACCATATCACTATAATGATGCTTCCTAGCCACATACGCGGCAATCATTAACATAATATTATTATATGCGGTATATTCTGCGCCCAATTGTCCCAAAGAAAATATCTCCTGTTCAGAAATACTTGCATCCTTTAATGAAATCATTCTTTCATATATTTCCCTAAAAATTCTTTCTGACTCCTCCTTACACAAAGAAAGAGAATCCAGATTTTCTATTTCCCTCTCTTGTCCTACTCCAATTTTATTAGCATCATAGTTATACAGATGCAGGCTATCACTATAGTGAATATAGGACCCAACTTCTAAACCGAGCCATCCTGCCAATATTTCCTGCAAACTCGTAAACTGAACAAAATTGTATGGCATTCCCAACAGTATGTCATTGCTTCGCATAATTTGAGACCACTCCAGTTTCCCATTTCTTATTTTCAACAATGAACAAACATTACATGGCACATCCGTACTTCTTGGTTGCCCATTCTCCATAGGAAAATCTTTTTCAACATCATAAATCTGTATTACCACTTGTCGACTCTCGGGAGCATTTTGCAAAACATGGTATGCTCTTTCTAACTGATCAAAGCCAAAATGAGAACGTATTCGTTTTCCATAGGCGCCATAATAGATATCCCCAGCACCTGCAAACTTTGGTAAACTCGGATTCCAATAATTAATAACCTCTGATTGCTCTTTACCATTCATTATCCATACCAATTCTGCCAATGCAAAACCAATGCTCATCGGCGGAATACGGTCATACACCCATTTTTGTTTTGGATTTTCTACAGAAACAAACGCATGCAACAATTCATATACGTCTCCATTTCGTCCTTTCAATGTAGTCTCTTGCTTCAATAGAATATCAGTCGCCTTTTTCCATACTTCATTGGCCGTTCTTCCTTCAATTAGCCACATCCTTTTTCCCCTTTCCCGATGTCAGGTTTGTAACTTGCTATTCACTCCCCATTTAGGCGGATAAAATAAAACTATCTGCTCCAGTCCACGATTCTTATATTGTTGCTTAATTCTTTTCCGTCCATCCACTCCACAAATATCTGGATGTGCCACTCGTGCATATTTGTCAGTTTCACAAAATAAGTTTTGGCAATCAATTAGCTGTAATTCCCGACCAAACAATGATTGAAAGCGCAACCCTCGTTTCTCGAATTCCTCATTTTGTCTATCTGCCACGCATCTAATAACATCTTCATAACTGTATCCCTTTATATCCCCAAAACATTTTCGTATTCCGTTCTTCGCTCCTGGCCCAGCAACAACGAACGACATCTCACTGAAATCACACAACTCACTGTAATTAATATCAATTGCAAATTGAAATGCCAAAAAAGTTCCAAGCGTTGGGTAGCTTAATAAGACCTCATACAATTCTTTCAAACTACGTACTCTTGCAATTTTCTTCGGCAAACCAGAATTCATCATATATTCCAAAAGTTTTAAATTGTTTTGATGTTTTTTCTCAAAGCCAAAATAACTTTTTCCTGATGGCATAATATATGCAGACGAATATATACTTGCATTACAACACATTCTCTCCATCAACAACTGATTATATCTTTCGTAATTATATGAGGAATACGTAACTTCGCCCACCGCATCCCTTATATACTCCCATGTCTCTATTTTGTTAAATAATTTAAAAAAAAGTATCCTAAAGCATTGATCCTCTGGTGTAAAGTAATCATTCTCATAAATAACGTTTCGAATCAAATACTGACTTACTCGATCTGATGCTCTATAAGCATTTGTAAACTTGTATTTCTGAATAATCTTATCATCTGTCCATGGATAAGCTCGCCCATATAATCGATTAAAAAATACCTCTTGACGTTTTGCCGCAAAACTCCAATATGTATCATATACAGGTGTAGGCTTCAATTCTTCAAATTTCATAACTTTAATCTGCTCCCACTATGCAATCATATATTTTTGCTACCACCGCCTCTATTCTTCCATTATTTTCGATCAAAACACTTTCTGATTCCTTACCTGCCAACTCCCTATAAAGTTCTAAAATTTTTTTATCCTTTTCCTCTTCATAATCCCGTTGGCGCAATTCACGTTCTATCAAAAAAATCTTTTTAACATCCAAATCTCTCCATTTCATTAACTCCACCTCAAGAATTGCTTGTACAACACTTTCATCCATTCCACTTGCTATTCCATATGCATAAGTAGACCACCAGTAACGATCTAACAAAACAAGAGATTGTTTCTGATTCAATTCTCTTAATTTCCGATCAATCAAATCAATATGAGCCGAAATATGCAGTAATTGCAAACTAGTTTCATTTAATTTTTCATCAAAATATCTAGCTTGATTATGATGAATATCGTAAACCAGATTGCCTAATGTTCTAGGCTCATTTCCTGGAAATGTAACGACCACGCAATCACATCCCACAGATTCATATATCTTTTCCTTTAATTTACCAACAATAGTAGTTTTTCCAACATTATCTATTCCCTCAAACACATATATTCCTGAATGCTTCTCGTTTTGGCGTTCCATTGTTCTTACCCCTATCCTATAATACTCAATAATCGTTTTATCATCAGACGATGATTCATATTATAAAATAACCCCTCATTTATCGATTTATCCCATGGATTTATACTTGACCAATCTTCACTTTTTAGTTTTTCAAAAGCATACTCACTAGATCTTCCACCTACAGTACCAACCAACGCCACTGGGATATTTGCCCTTTGGGCCAAGGCAATTTCAATATCTACCCCCTGTTGTAATTTATCAGATTTGATTTTTCCTCCCAGACAAATTAACAGCTCACTTGCCTCTCCGCAGATCATTCTTTCCCTCATTTTCGAAATATTATCTGATAATATAAGTGTACATTTCTCCTCCAAGTCATCAATATTATACTGATACAAGTACTCTCTAGACATATGCATTTCAATAGAATACTTCATATCAGAAGCGTATAAACTTCCAATATCAAATATAAGTCTTTGAAATGTAGGATGAGCACCGAAAACAAGTGTGTAGCCATTCTTGATAATTTCTCTAGAATACACAACTAAAGCTTCCAGCAAAGACGCTTGGTAAATCTCATCACAATCTGGAAACGCCCCTGACAAAATAATCCGCTTATTACGTCTTTTTCTTTTTTCACCTGAAACATTTTCCAAGTTCATCAAATAATCATCATAATTTTCTTCTATTATTTTTGATTCTAAAATATGTTTATCACGACATCCATGATTAGATAGCAAAAATAGCCGATCATGTGTGTCATAGCTTTTCTCATTTTTTACTCTAGCAATAAACTTCTGTATATCATCTTCTTTCGGATTTCGTCCAAAACACTGTATATAATGTTTTCGTATACCAGAATCATATAAATCTCTCGTTTTTTCATGATATTCAATTTCATATGCTAATACGGAACTATTATCATTTGCCAGTTTTATTTTTCCCGCGCAACTCATTTCGGCCAGATATTCAATATATGAGTATACCTGATTAGATGAATTCATAATAAGTTCAAAACACTTATCCTCGACTTCATCCACAATTTCCTCAAGTCTATCTTTATCCTCAAATTCTTCACTTCTATAGCAGAGAACCGGTGCTTGACCAGGGCGTATTTCCATCTTGTCATATGACGCGTTATCAATTTGAATCCATAAAACCGGAATATCATTTACAAGTGCATAACATAATTCTTTCATAATATATGTAGAATATTGTGCCTGTTCAGTCTGCAAAAAAATTACTACATCACTTACTGCCAGATGCTTATCGATATCCGCTTGTGCATCATCACCCACATTGACATTAACAACATCCCTGTATACATTTCGTTCTCTGGTTAACAAGCGCAGTCCATCGGCCAATTTTGCTGCCACATGCTCTCCATCTATTCTTCTATGACTGATAAAATAGAGAACCTCATCTCGATAGAGGGGAGATAATGTTTGTGCTACAATTTTTCGTGCAAATATTTGTGC
This sequence comes from Lachnospiraceae bacterium, assembly GCA_029008875.1. Classification (GTDB taxonomy): domain Bacteria; phylum Bacillota; class Clostridia; order Lachnospirales; family Lachnospiraceae; genus Roseburia. Next base: position 234,325 of record JAQXJP010000035.1, read on the forward strand.
GATTGCCTTTATATTATTCCTCAACGGATTTCTATTTTCTTTCCGACTGCAAACATCAAAACTTTGCCTATCTGTAACCGGTTCTGGTGGTCTTCTACATTCAGGAGTCCCTTCTACTGCAATAGCCCATATTCTACTTTGCGCATCATTATATTTTCCTATTAAGTTACGTATTTCATCTGAATATTCCCCTTTTTCAGATGTAAAAAACACAAGTATATCATTTTTATCTACCTCTTGTGCCAATAATTGCTTTATTTGAAATGACGTTGAAATATACTGCACATTAGCAACATATGAGTTTAATATTTCATAACATTCCCTGTAGAATTCTGTAGCATCTTTCAACTCTGTCATTGTAAGTTCTGGATTACAGAAAATAACATTCATAATTATTCCCCCTTATAATGTGCAAATTGTCCTGTTTTTCTACTGTAAGGAGTCCCCTGAACTCCCTTTTTATAATTATCTTGCATGTAACTTATAAAATTGTTTATAACATCAGTATCTCTACTTACTCTATGACCAATACCATGTGCTATTAGACTGTCAAATTTCTTTGGAATAGAAATTGCATTATTGCCAAAATAAAAAAATTCTGTTGCAACCAACACTCTATCGGTTCCCGTATCTCGATTCAGATTAATATAGTTCGTACTTCCATCTGCCATACTATGATGCGATAATTCCTGCACCCAGTTCATTCCGTCGTGATGATATATATTATCCCCATACATATGTATCACACCTTTACTAAAGACCGGACGCTTACTTATAAATCTACTATCATCCCAGTATTGATCAAATGTAAGTGTTTCCTCTACCCGCATTAAAACCACCAATTTCTCATGTACTATTGTCCCCGCGGCCCCAAATGCTGCGACCCAATCCCCAACTTGCGCACACCTTCTAATGACAGGTTTACAGGTCGCCAATGTGCAATATCTAAAATACGGATTCGGTGCAAATCCATAATCTCTCGGTATAACATATGAATACAATTTCATAGTTTTTATACTCCTAACATGTATAATGATTCATGCCCATAGGATTACTTTCCCTAGGAGTCCCATCAGGTTTTTCCCAATCCATATCCTCCCCATCAATAGCTCGAACAATCTTATCCCCATTCCATCCAACCAGTGCATGTCCATATACGTTCAGTTCCGCTGGAACATCCTCTTCTTTAGCTCCCTGTAAGTAAACCCCAACAACTCTTTTTCCCATTTCACCAGCTGTTTTAATTTCCCAGTTTACATAATCACTTTTTGCTGTATCTTTTCCGATAAGCACAACAACAGTTCCCGCCCATACCATTTGGGGCTTAATTAGTTCATGCTTAATATACTGCTCATTTGTCGCATTATTTTTCAATTTACTCTCGTATATAGAACTGTCCCTCATACTTATTCCATGTTTACCAATAAGACTTTTAAATGCTTCAATTTTATCTGCATCGTTATGCTGATGAGATACAAAAATATTTTTAATTTCGTCTGCCATAAGTGCCCCCAATTTATACAAAAACTTTATTCTGTCAAACAGCTTCGTTTATCCGTTCCATATGACTTTATATTTCCTTCCCATGTAAAATTTCATTTTCTACATTTGTTAGCAACTTAATGCCCGCTAATTGTAAATTGTCAATTTCCCCATGTTCATATAAGTCAATAAAATACTTTTCCCTAAGTCCTGATTTGTCATACAAAATTCCTAATTCCCATGAACACCAAGGTCTTATATAGTAATTCCCGCCAATTTTCAACTCACTATTAGGAGTTCGTAGAAACACCAAATTTTCGGATTCATTTAATGCTTTATGTAACTTTTTCTTTAATAAAATACCCTCCTCTTCTTTTCCATTATTCATCCAATCTACGAATAGATAAATATTGTATTTTTGAAAGAAAAAAACAGCGCTATTGTATACAATTTGTCTTCATATGCATATGAGAGAAACACTTGCTTCTTTTTTATATAATTTGCTTCTAAATATTTTTTGTATGCATTTCTTTTATATTCATTAAGATTCCAATCGTCATCTTCAAAAATTGATTTATTCTGTTTGACTATGTCTTCTATTATTCCGTCATTAAAATCACTTAATGCTTTTATCAATGCATTAAATCGATTAGGCAGTTTTTTCTTTCTGTTTTCTATTGAAATCAATTCGCTTAATAGTTTTCCATAATTTGGAATATTCCTTGCTTCTTCTAAATTATATCCTTCGTCAACTATCATCTGAAGGGCATTAAAAAACGCTGCTTCTCGATCTTCCAATACATTTTCCCGCAAAAAAAGTGGCTCGATATTTCTTAGTATTCTTTCATTTAGAGCAAAGAGAACTTTTATTTCCATGATTAATCTAACATTATCACTTTGTAACAAACTCGCATATACATTTGCTCTGCCCAGTATTTCCATAGTCTTATCCTTCTTCCCTTCTTATATCTGCATACAAAAATATAAACTAAATTTCTTTCCGAATAGTATACTCATCGATACTATTTTGCCGTTCTACTGCGCTGTCTACATATTTTGAAAAGCAAACTCCATGAACCGCATCCGGCCATCCCACATCTAACCTCTCCTTATCACTAATTATACCCCTCCCCCTCCCTCTCCCCTATTAGTTCTCCCCTATATTTTTGTTGGATTTTGTTAGATTTTGTTGCAAAAAAGGCCGCCGCATTTACGCGGCAGCCTCACAACTCTCCACTTATTCAAAACTCACCCCATCTCCGTCGAATCCAACAATTCATACCGCCCCGTCAACCGTTTCTTCCATCCTTCTGTCTACGGGTTTGAATCCCATTGATGCACAAATACCCTTACCTTATCAATACGGTTTCTAATCGCAATAATGCTCTCATCTCCATAGGGTGACATGCCCAAAATTTCTCCCCACCCTATCTCTGTTCCTAAGCCAGGTTACGATTGGGGCATTGCCATTCCTCCACCTTTTCTTGCAGAATCCTTTATCGCTTCAAGCCCCGTGGCCCACAATTTTTGCATTTAAAGAATCTTCCCCGGCAATTCGCAGCAATCGAGGAAAAGAACGCGCAGCAGAAAATCTGTTACGCAATAAAAGTCAAACTTTTTCCTCTTATATCTCCCCCTCCATCCGTTTCACTACCCGTAGCACTTCCATTACTTCCCCCAGCACCACCGGATCCATCACCGAACGGTTGAACAAATTGAGCGCATAAACCCGCAGTTCGCGTCCCTGAACCGGATACTTTTCCTCCATCTCCCGGGACAACTCCTCCAAGCCGCGAATAAGCTGCTCCTCCATGATAGGAATCCATGGCCTTACGTACTGTCTCGTAGCGTACACTTCCATCAGCCAACTGTATAGCGGCTGTAAACCCTGTAATTGAACACTTTCCATCAATATACCCATCACATATACCTCCCATATGTAAAAACCCACTTCCACAATGGTATTATACAGTATATATTTTGTCGAAAAATGTTGTAACTTGTAGAATACCCAGCCCAATTAACTACACAAGAATCATATTTACAGAGAAAAAATTATGTGATACTGTTGACATAAGATATACAAATGACACCGGGGAGATAAAGTACATATGAAACGGATTAAATACTATGATTTGTTGAGAGTTGTTTGCTTTTGCTTCATCATTTTCTATCATATGATGGTGCAATTGACAATAAATGGGATTTATCCTAATGAAAAAATTTCCACTTTTTATTCAAATGTAAATATGCATATTGCAACACTAGCCGTTGCAGTTTTTTTATGCTCTCAGGAGCCAGCCTTTCCTATACCACCAAAGATAATTTTGATATAAAAAAGTTTTATAAGAGACGACTTTTACGATTACTTATTCCTTTTTATGTCGTTGAAATCTTATACTTTGCGAAAAAAGCAATCCAGGCAGGATCTATATTTGGCGTATTTTCACCGGCCATTCCTAAATGGAGGATAATTTTTACGATTCTGGGAATGGATGAATGGGTAAGCATGCACGGAATACCCACTTTTTCTCTCAGTATTGGCGAGTGGTTCCTGGGCGCATTGATTATTCTATATTTGCTGTTTCCCCTACTTCGATACCTAATTCGAAAAAACCGCAATTTATTTTTTGTAGTAGCCACCTCAATATACATTATCATAATCTATAATTATTCATCCAATATCCCTATGCATATGAATCTCATAATTAAAGGCTATGAATTCATTCTAGGAATGTATTTTGGTGCTTATTACACAAAATTCTCTTCAAAGTGGATGCTGATAACCATTCCTACGGTGGTATTTTTCTTCACATCGTCCACTGCACTGAACCTGAATACTGCATTGAAAATCACATTACTGGCAGTTGCCTTTTTCGTATCATTTTCCTATTTCGAGGATTTGTTATGCAAGCATGATATAAAAATAGTTGGTGTTTTGAGTAAATACTCCTATGAATTATTTTTAGTACACCATATTGTAATTTATGAGATTACCCCCCTGGTTCAACCGTATCTCACAGGAAACTGGGGCGTTCTTGTGTTGTTTTTCGTCCAAATTGCAATTATGGGACTATTAACAGTAATTGTTCATTATCTTTCTGAAAAGTGCATAGGATTTTTTACATCTACCACCCAAGAGCCATTTCGCAAATAATTTACATTTGTTTTCTTTCGACTTATTAATACACACATAACCAGTTCTTCAAATGACTTACCCATTTTTCGATCGATTGCCAAATAACAAACTATTTAAAAGCGGCATTTTCTTGATCCATTGAGATAGTACTCGCAATTGAGGGTATACGTTGGATTACAAGGTCTGATTTCTATTTGACACTGAAATTTCTTCTTTGTCTAGACATGGTAATTGATAGAAGAGTTTTCCAAATTGTTCAGAGAAAATACGCACCGATTACCTTATCGAATTAATCTCATTACATATTCCCTCCATCTAAATATGTTACATATTTTTAAGAAGGAATCAATCATTATTGTTACGCGATTTTTTTTATTTTTTAAGATTTTTATAGCAAAAGAAACCCTAAACTCATCCAAAATCTCTCTGCCATAATATACAATATGATATCTTGGAATATGCGGATATACCATTTTCTCTTTTAATTGTTTTCTTTGTTTTATATGGTCTTCATTATATAATTTACTTTCACTATGTGATATTGAATTTCCAACCCTATATAGAACGGTCTTCTCATCCATAAAGTATATTTTTTCCCCTTTTGAAGAAAACAATAATTTTAACGGCCAATCCTCAATATTTCTAATATCTAAAGGAATTCCTCCAAGCATAACGTATCTTTCTACATTTATAAAAAAAGTTGGTGAAAACGGCATATCACGCCTTAGCAAAAATTTATATTGCTTCTCCACCGGCATTTTCCCAAGTTCTTTTGCATATCTTAAATTATATGGATTTATCACGAGTTGTTCTCCACAATTCGAAAAAGGAATGCATTCTGAATAAACTAATGTATCAATATTGTTTTCTTGCAAATATCGCATATTACTTTCACAACAATTCGGCATAAGTATATCATCCCCAGCGATTCCCTTCACCCATCTAGTATCACATAGTCGTAGTAAACTATCAAAACAATAACTTATTCCGTGGTTTTCTTGATTATAATTCAATATTATTTTTCCAAATCTTTCCCTATGTTTATCTATCCAATTTTCAACAATTTCAATCGTGTTGTCTTGTGAATAATCATCGTTAATTGCAAGATTTAAATTGCGATATGTCTGAGAAAAAATACTCTCTAATGTTTCAATTATTGTATTGCTTGAATTATAACACCAAACTGCAACTGTAATATATTCGTCCATAAAATACACTCTATTCCCACATAATAATCAGAAAAAAAAAGAATTGCTTACTATACTCACTACTTTCCTAAATATTTAATAAATTCCTGATAATCTCTAATATAGTCTGATTCCTGATAAATATCGGATGCTAAAACCAGTAGTACTGCATCCGCCGAAAAATCAAACATTTCTCTCCAAATAGAATTTGGCACATAGAGCCCTTCATACGGAGAATCTAATAAAACTACTTTTTGTTCGTGCCCATCGTCAAGCATAATTTTGCAATTTCCATGAACACATATTAAAATTTGCTCTAATTTCTTATGGGCGTGGAATCCTCTTCTAACACCTTTCCCTGTATCATACATATAATACACTCGTTTTATATCAAATGGGATATCTTTTCCCTCTTCTATTGCGACTAATTGTCCCCTATCATCTCCATGTTTTTGAAATGTATACTTTGTAATATTCATTACCTATCCACTTCCCCCAATAATTATCTATTTAATGCTATTGCCAGTCTCTTACAACAAACCCAATACCATGTCCTAACCTCGTGATTTCCTAAAAATTATACTCCACAAATATGAAAACTCCTCAGTCTTACCAAAAATAAATACAATCAAAAATAAAACCGCTAAAACAGTAATTAAACCTTTAAAAACAAAAGATAACGGAGTAACATCCGTAATTATTCTAGAAAAAAACCAATTCAACACAAAATATAGCCCGCAAAAAATGAGTATGTATTTAAAATTCCGCGATTTGTATTCTTTCCCCACACTTGCGTCAACTCCAATCACCTTTTTATATACCAATCGAGTTCTCATAACCCAATTATATACATTTCCAATGAATGTTCCAACTAAAACGCCTGAAATTCCAATAGCATATGCACCGAGTATAGAAAAAACTATATTTATTATTGCACTTGTAAATAAAAACTTTTTTTGTTCCGCAAATAGTCCAAAAGAATCCACCATTGCCCCTGCAGGAATTTGAATAACCGAAATATATTCCGATGCTATAAGAAGCCATATAAAACTAGCGTTCAAAGTATACTCCGAACCATAAAATAATGCAACAAAATCGTCAACTAATATTATTGCAGGTAGAAGAAAAAACATCTCTATCACAAAAATTATAAATGTGTAGTTCAAGAAAATTTTCTCGGCATTTTTGCTTTTTTTTTCAGCCAGATAACTACCTATAATATTCTGAATAGGAGAGGCTATAGCTCCTAAAAGACTTTTTATAGCAACTGTAATTGTTGTATAGTTTCCCATAATACTTACAGATGATGCCCCAATTACAGATGAAACAACGATACTATCGGTTGAATTAAAGACATATGCCGCTATTCTACCCGAGAAGATATTTTTTATATCAATGAAAACATTTTTTTTAAGTTCATTTACTGGCTTCTCTTTATGGAACCAAGGATATATTTTCTTTCTTGTTAAGAGTATTAATGTATTTGAAACAACATTATTTGCTATATCAACCAAAATATAGAGAATAATATTTCTATAAAGTACAACAATAGCTATCTTTACCATGCTAAAGAAAAGATTACAAATCAAATCTATTAGCTTTATTTTGTACTCTTTCTGATCTGCCATAAACAGCGCTCTATTATATGACATCAAATATGTTGTAGCTGTTGAAGCTGACATCAATAACCATATAATGACTATCATGTAATACGGTACAGTAATGCCCTTCAAGAAAACGCCTAAAAATGGAGTGACTAAGAGGCTAGCACAAGATATAAATAATGCAATATACTTATACATTCTTTTATATATCGTCATTATCCTGTTTACACTTACATAATCATTTTCTATTATGGGCTTAAACAATCTATAAGTAATAACCGTTTGTATGCCCATTTCAGAAAGTGCAAGCATGCCTAGAATCTGCGAAAGAGTAGAAGTAATCCCCAAATATTCTACTCCCATTATCTCAAGAAAAATTTTTCTATTAACAAATGAAAGTACTGTAATAACAACTTGAGACAATAATCCTATTATCCCACTCACTCTCACAATTGACTTCCTATCCATTTTTTTAGTCCTATAACTACATTTTTTTAAAACAGAATAACCCGCAGTCATACTCTCCAAGTTCTTCTGTAATCAAATCAATCGTCAATTCCTTATTGGGAACAATAATTCTATAATTTGAGATATATGCAAAGCTAACTAATTCCATTTCTGTCAATACATTTATTATACTTTTAGGTTCAAATACTCTATGCGCATTAAAGTATACCTCATCATGATTTGCTATTGGCACAGCCAAGTAAAAAAAACCTCCACGTTTTACCTTACTTTGTATCGACATCAAGGCTTTTTCCCATGCATATGGATCAATACTATCCCCATATCGTCCAAGTCCAAAATGTTCTATCGCGTGTAATGAAGAAATACTCCCTATAGAGTTGTCCTGTATTTCATTCAGCGATGTTGCATCTGTTTGCACAAATTTCAAATTAGGGATTTCTATCGGAAAAGGTCTTATATCTAAAAGCGTTACACTTCTTCCTGCAGATAATAATTGTGCAATAAAGCCATCTACCCTACTTCCTATATCAAAATGCATTTCAGGTCTTCTTTCATTTATTATTTTGGAAAAATATAAGTCCATTAGGAAATAATGTTGATCTGTTACCGCAGCAATCTCATCATCCTGATAAACAGGCATCATATTATATCGTTTTATTACAAATCGACTCTCCCTAAGCAAACCATTATATTTCGAAACATCATTCATAAATCGTTTTTTCATACTTATTTTTTTCGTTAATTTCGAAAGAAACACCTTTTTATCCCTCCCGATTAGTCTGGTCTATAAAAATCCTCTATTACATCATTAGTTCTAGGCATACCTTCCATATAATAATTGTAATCTTTGACAAGATGTCCAATATCCCACACCATATATCCTAACTCGGTCGCCTCAACTGTTATGACCTTTGAAGTAGGACCTAATACTGTACATATTAGCCACTCCTTATCGTATTCTTTTATTTGATTCATTATTTTGTCAAGTTCGGTATACGCATTTTTTTTAGGAGCTTCTAATAAACTAAATTCTGCAGCCTCTACAAAAAGATTGTGTTGATAAACTGAATATATTCCTTCACCAATAATTAATAATATCTTTTTCCCTTTAAATAATTTGCGGACACGCTTAAAATAATCCGAAAAGTCATATTCATCATAAGTCTGGTATAATTGTGTAATTGCTGTATCAATGTATATTTTGTCAGGAGAAGAATGTCTATTTATTATATCACGATATTTTTTCCCAGATGATAATACAAAACTACGAACCTTTGAGGTTAACGGAAATGTTGGCTGATAGTAGAAATATGGCAAACCAACATATATATTTTCATAATTATTTTTTATAAGTTTTTGCAAGTACTCTTGTAGACCTATTTCAAATTTTTGAAAAGGAATTGACGTTCCAGTCATTATTGACAATTCTCCATCCCCAAATCTTGTAAAACTTTTAGGGTTATTTTCAAGTAATTCCAAAGTTGCTTCTGGTGACAGTATTTTCGGGCTATAATATTTTTTTGCAATATTATATATCTCTACATCTTTAGAGTTTATAAACTCATTGAAACTATCACGCCTCAAATCTATAGAAGATAAATAAACTAGGTTTTTAAGTAGCCTTTTGCATCTTCTAATGATTTTTCCATTCCTTTTTGTTTTTGGCAATTTTGGAATCAGAATAAAATATGAAGAATCTACATGAATAACTTTGTTTTTCTTTCTAGAAATTTTTACGATATCCAGTCTATATCCCTTTTTATTATATAAATAACTCAACGTCTCCGGATCCGTTCGCCTACTATCATCTATCGGATTGCAATGTGTGTCCTGTACTCTATTAACGGTTATTACTATTGCTTTTCCTTGTCCATCATAACAAGCCAATTTATCACGAGAAATGTATGTATCAGGTGATAGTTCAACAAACTCCTCAAAATAATTCGGATTCTTGATTTGAATCATACATTTTTCTATAATGCTCTTTACATCACACGTTCTATATATGGTGCAATCAAGTTCCCATGGGTAATGAAAATTGTCGGCATTAATCGCATGCCAATCCCACATGCAAAAACCATCTTCATGGCATACATTTCTTGGATAATCCACGAGATTATTTCCCAGCCTTACGGAAACTCCAAAAACATCTTCGTGATTTTTTAAGAAATTTTCCATTTCAGCAATGCAAAAATAATCTTTAAAAACAACATCATCACATCCAAACATCATAAACTCGTCGTTACAATCACTTATCCATTTTTTCAATTGCTTTTCAAAGTCAATCTCATATATCCAATTTACCCTCGGAAAGCACCCCTTAACTTTTTCATATGATATATTATCCTTATGGGAGTATAATACAGATATTTTATCCCACTCTATTTTAGAAAACATCATTAAACTTTCAAGGTATGCATGCAATTGCATAGGGCGATTTTTTGAAAAAACCAAGATATTACTCACAATAACCTCCTATACTAAAAATTATTCACTGTATCAACAACAAACTCTACTTGTTCATCCGTCATCCCATAATATATGGGCAAACTAAGTTCTGTCCTGCTAATCTCTTCCGCAACTGGGAAATCACCCTTTGCAAACCCAAGTTCTATATAACATTCTTGCATATGCATCGGTATCGGATAATGCTTATTTGTTCCTATTCCTGCTGCATTTAAATATTTTTCAAGTGCATCTCTCCTTTTACATCTGATTCCAAAAATGTGCCATACCGGATTTGAATATTCTGGAACATATGGAAGAACAATTTGGGGGTTTGTAATGCCCTCGAGATACTTCTTCGCAATTCGGCTTCTTTCTTCATTCATTTTCTTCAGATAGGGAAGTTTAGCCAAAAGAAATGCCGCCTGAATTTCATCTAGTCTCGAGTTATTTCCCTGATAAATATGATGATATTTATAATCCGACCCATAATTTCCTAATGCTCTAACTTTATCAGCCAGTTTTCTATCATTAGTCACTGTCGCCCCCGCATCTCCTAACGCACCTAAATTCTTACCCGGATAAAAACTAAATCCCGCCACATCTCCAAATGAGCCTACCATTTTCCCCTTGTACGTCGCCCCATGCGCCTGGGCACAATCCTCCACGATATATAAGTCATACTTTCTTGCAATCTCCATAATCGGATCCATGTCGCAAGATTGACCATATAGATGAACTGGCATAATTGCTTTTGTCTTTTCTGTTATTTTTTCTACTATAAGTGCCGGATTAATATTAAATGTTCGGATATCCGGTTCTACAAAAACAGGTGTTGCGCCAACATATGTAACAGCAAGAGCTGTGGCTATAAACGTATTTGAAGGGACAATAACTTCGTCTCCCGCCTTAATTCCAAGTGCCTTAAGTGCGAGCATCAAAGCATCTAAACCATTACCAACTCCCACACAATATCTTACCCCACAGAACACCGAAAATGCTTTTTCAAAATCTAGGTTTTCTTTTCCTTCGATATACCAACTATTAGTATATACCCTCTCAAAAGCCCCCCTAAGTTCCTCATCAAGTTCTCTCTCCATTGGAATTAAACTTAAAAATGGTACGTTCATATTTCTTCTTCCTTAATAATTAAAATTTGAAACAACTAATATGTTCTTATTGTCGTACTATTTTTTCTTTATTAAATAAAATTTCATTTATCAATAACATTCATGGGATTCCTCTGAAATCACTGCATACCATATATAGTCCTCTATCTGTTCTCGGCTATAGCCGTCTACAGAATTTATTTCACTAACAGATACTTTTGCAAATCCATTTTTATCATAAAATCTACGAGCCCGAAAATTATCTCTAGCAACACACCAATAAATTTTCTTTACCCTATACTTTTCAAACCCGATTCTGATAATTTCATTCATGGCCCAAATAGAATATCCCTTACCCATAGCTTCTTTTCTCACCACTATTGCAAATTCAGCAGATTCTGTAGTAATATGTTTTAAACTTACTGTCCCTAGGTAAACATCTTCATTGTCTACAATCGCAAGGTGAATATTTTTTTTATCTTGACTATTAGCAATAAAATTCCTGCAATCATCAATAGTTTTTTTTTCAAAATCCGTTTGCATTTTCCCAACAACTGATTTATCATGCATCCATGAATACATTAGCCATGCATCCCTCATTTCAAGATTTCTCAGCCTCAAATTTCCGCCCCTTATTCTAAAAGTGTTTTTCGTACTCTTCATTTTTGCCTAATTACACAAAATATATGTTACTACAATACCTTACGCAAATCAAGGAAATCATCCTTCTTGAAAATCTGTTAGTAAACAGTATTTGCTCATCGTATTTTTGAAAAGAACATACAACTCCCCACATTTCAAAAAAAATGTAGTATATCTTAATAAAGAGTCTGACATCTGCCAGACCCTTACTTAAGCCCCCTCAAAACTGGGAAGTTCATATATACCACTGCTCTAACATAATAAAGTCAGATGTAAATTAGTATCATACAAACGATACCAATAAATGCCGAAAAGGAAATTAGTATTTTATCATGCAATAATAAACTCATTGGGTCACCATCTGACTGTACTTCCAAATCATATACATATCTTAAACACCAGATTAAAAACAAGGGAATCAATAATATATAGTTTTTCCCGACACTATCTTTTTCCAAACACCAAAAACTAAAAAATGTTATTACAAGTGTCATACAACAATACATGCAACTATTGCAATAAGAATAACTATATTCTTTTAGCACTGTCCTTGTTTCATTTTCACTTTCCTTATACTCATTTCTCCTCTTTCCGAATCCCATAAAAAATGCGCCAGCTATAATAACAAGAGATAGCCAATTTGAAAGTTGTATTTCGGAAATTGCTGATCCAAATAATAAACGTAAATAATATCCACCAGCTAAAATAATAACATCAAGAATTGCTTTATTTTTCCACCCAAAAACACTATAACCTATATTAACAAAATAATAAACGCCCATAATGGCTACTGGTGTGATTGAGTTTTGATGCAGTGATAAAACTACTCCCAAAAGCACTGTTAATACTAATAATCCACCTATCATTATGTATGCCTGTTGAACACGAATAGCCCCGGAAGCTATCGGTCGATTTTTTTTAACAGGATGCAACTTGTCCTTTTCACAATCATGAATATCGTTAATAATATAAATGCTGGATGCCATCGCTGAAAAAGCACAAAATCCAAGGATTATATCCATCCAATATTCTCTTTGCATCAGATTTCCGCTAAAAACAACCGGTAAAATAATAATCATGTTTTTCACATAATGCGAAATTCTAAGTTCTCTTAACCAATTTTTCATAATCGATATCCCTCATTACTCGAACTTAACAACTACTGTACCATCTATTATCTGAATCGAACCTGCATCAGGATATACCGACATATTTCTAAATTCTTCAGTAGTCTCGATTTCTTTCGTATTTACAATCCATGCTGGAGAAAATCCCACATAATTTTGTACAAAATACGTTCTGCTATAGATATTAATTAATCCATCTTCTTCTCCGATTCCATGAATATTTTTAATGTTGGAAAATTCGTCCCATGATGTCAACGTTGGATCCGAAACATTTCCTACAAAAGCCACCGGCATATCTGCCTCATATTTATCCAAACTCTTAATCTGGGTAACCACAGTATTATAATATGAGAATGCCTGATTATATGCCATTTGCATCTTCATATATATTTCATTGTCAAGAGTTGCATAGTCTGCCACTTCAAAAATGACAGCTAAAACAATAATTGTTGATGCTATGGATTTTTTCTCAAGATTGATAACATCAATCAAAATTATTGGCATTATCAAAATCACAATAAAAGGGAAAACCATCAATGTATAGATATCCTTTTCCTCGCATACAACAAACATCATATTTATCACTAATGGTAACAGGGCTAGGAAAAACATATATAGAACTTTTACAATTCTGTCCATAATTTTTATAAACATGAACGCAACAGAAACTATAATTGTAATTAGAAAAGCAATTCGAAATACTGTATTTTCTGTCAACCCGTAATAATCTGAAATAAATGATTGAAAAAAGACTCTGTAACTATGGGTAATTCTCTGAAGCCAATTGCCAATTGCCAATTTACCAGCACTATTTATCCCCTTATAATCCGTCATTTCTGTATGTGTTATAAACAGCATCATTTTGTTTGCTATATAGTAAAAAAGTCCCCCAACGACGGCAACCGCTAAAAAAAGTACCACTCTTTTCAAGACAAGCTGATAGGATGAATTTTTGCATAAGGAAATCAGATAAAGAAGCAGTAATCCCAGAATATACCCAACATATGCTTGATAAATGCCCATTGAACATGCCAATAAAATTGCTGATACTAAAAAACAAAACCTTTTTTCCCCTTTTGTAGCTAATAATACTGACAAACTTCCAAGGAAAATACCAAAACAATAAAATGGAGATAAAAACATAAAAGCCAGTGTTACAGGTATTACTGGAAAACTCATAAATAAAAAAATCACTAAAACCTGGTTAACTCTATTTTTTACATCATATGTTAATAATATGCATACAACAGATGCTGACAGGCACACAATTGAAATAACTCCGTACAACCATTGCGCGCTATAGATTCCCATTATCTTTTTTGTCAAATACATCAAAATAAAATAGAACCATCTTCCAAATGTTACATTTCCGCCTCCACCAAATGGACAAGATGCTTCATCATAGTTAATCAGTTTATTTGTCAGAATGTACATATGCACAAAAAGCCCTGTCAAAAAAGCAATTAAAAAAAGTTGGCAAATCTTCTTCCAATTCTTATCTATTTCAATGAATTTTGCCTGCATGGTAATCCTCCTCTTTTGTCGGTAAAATTTAATCCATCACATTTATCTGTGGTACTCCAAAGCACCGCCACATAATCATTAAGGAATTAATAAGCCAAAGATATTGGGGAGATAGGGCGTCGATGACATGGACAAGATGTGTACCATATCAGCGATAGACACAACTTATAACTCCACTCTATAATCCCCACACGCAAAAGATCCAACCTATTCCGTGCCATATCCCACTAGTTAACATCCGCAATAACAAATTAATACAGGTTCTTAGATTTCCTCCTTTCTAGAATATTTATCCTTTATAAGTAGAAATCTCTATACCATTCTGCAAATTTCCGTAATCCCTCACGTAGCGGAGTCGACGGCTTAATTCCAAAATCCCGCTCCAGCGCGCTTGTGTCTGCATAAGTCACCGGAACATCCCCCGGCTGCATAGCAACAAGTTCTTTATGTGCCTCAAAATCATAATCTTCGGGAAAAACTTTTGCCCGTACCAGTTCCTCCTGAAGTATTTGCACAAACTCCAACAAATTCTCCGGATGATTATTACCAATATTATAGATGGCATACGGAGGTATTGGCAAACCGTCCTCTCCAACCTCCTGTTTCGGTGGAGACTGCATCACACGGATTACCCCTTCCACGACATCGTCAATATAGGTAAAATCGCGCTTGCAATTCCCATAATTAAAAATTTGTATCTTCTCACCTTTTATCATTTTGTTAGTAAAACTAAAATAAGCCATATCCGGTCTGCCGGCCGGCCCATAGACTGTAAAGAATCGTAGTCCAGTAGACGGAATGTTATAGAGTTTGCTATAGGCATGGGCCATTAACTCATTGGATTTCTTTGTGGCTGCATACAGAGATACCGGGTTGTCTACTTTATCCTCTGTAGAATATGGCACTTTCTTGTTGGAACCGTATACTGATGATGAAGATGCATATACCAAATGCTGTACTCCATGATACCCGTCATCTGCCACATCATAACTGTGCCTACATGCTTCCAGAATATTATAGAATCCTATCATATTGCTCTGAATATAGGCGTCTGGGTTGGTAATACTATACCGCACCCCAGCTTGGGCAGCAAGATTTACCACAATGTCGGGTTTAAATTCCACAAACAACTGATTCACTAATGATGGATTTGAAATATCCCCTATAACAAAACTATAAAAAGAATTTGGGTGTTTTCCAAATTCTTTTTCGATTTCTATTAGCCGCCATTTCTTTATGTTTACATCATAGTAGTCATTTAGATTATCCACTGATAAAATCTGTATCTCATCTATATCCTTTATCAACTTAAGCACAAGATTACTTCCTATAAAACCAGCACCGCCGGTCACCAAGATTCTTCTCACCATCAGATTTCTCCGTTTTGTCCAATAGTTCCAGTCCCATTTACAATATGAACCCCCACATAATTATGTCTGACCTTTTTCATTTAATTTTTACTTTAATAACCATTTTTTTTACGTTTTGCCTTACACTATCGGTAGCAATACAAGGCCTATGTACATCCTCCGGACGAAAAATCAAAAATTCTCCATCCTTAATTGTGCGGTATCTTCCCACACAATTACCGGCATAAAATGTTACGTCCTTATTTGTATCATATATTTCTGACACAACTACTCTGTTCCTTTCTGTAACTTCTATCGTTTCAGTTCCGGAAATCATATATTGAATATCAATATACTTCTCATGTGATTCAAAACGTGTGTTATCATAGCTTCTTGTCTCATAGGAATCTACATTTGCATATATCCTATCACCATTGATTTCGATCCTACCATCATTCAGTTCTTTTCCTCTGTTTGCTTCTAAAAAAGCAAATGCTTCTTCCATCTGTGGCCTGGAAATGAGCTCCAGATAATCAATAAAATCACGAACCGCACCTGCTCCACCATTTTTATCAGAGACAAAATCAACAATAGATTTCACCTTTTCTACTGCATCTGCGGGACAAGCGGTCAATCCGCACAGCTTCATACTCTCTAAATCATTCAGGTCATCCCCCATGTATGCGACCTGATTACCCGTAACAGAAAATAGTTCCATTACTTCACGAAGCTTTGAAACTTTATCTGATACGTCCTGATATATATGCACAATCTTTAGTTCCTTACAGCGGTTTACTAATATATCTGATTTTCTACCGGTTATTATTACCGGAGTAATTCCCAGCACCGGTAGAACATTTGCTATTCCATATCCATCCTTAATATCGAATGCTTTCATCACTTCCCCGGTTATTCCCATATATACTTTTCCATCTGTCAATGTGCCATCTACATCTAATATGAGAATTTTAATATTCTTAACCGCCAACTCTCATCCTCCTTTATTCAAGTCTGTATGATCATTTAAGTATTGTCTGACATATATGCATCTTTATATTAAGAAAAGGGTGGATATCATCTCTAGATAAACAAGATATTATTCTGCAAATCCGTGATTGTGCTAATCGAAACATAATCAATATTTTTTCTATTTATTCTTCCATATCCGTATGAGGCAAAGATAAATTCATACCCTGTTGCCTCTGCCGCATCATAATCAGATTGCGTATCCCCTATCATAAAAAACTTATCTCCACAATTTTCTTTCCGAATTGCATGAAGCATTTGTTCCTTCGTATAGCACCCTCCCCTACCTACATAGTATATACTACTAAATAATTGCATAAAATCAAATATATGCATTATTGCATCTACCTGTTGCTTTGTTTTCATTGTAGCAACATGTAATTTTGCACCACTTTCTCTCAAATAATTCAACGTCTTTGATGCTCCGTAATATGCATGCGTTTTTGCAATGTATTCTTCAATATATATCTTGCGATACCGATTCACTGCATTATCTAATTCTTCTCCAGTCAATCCTAATTCTTCTGAAAAACACACTTTTACCGGAGGCCCAATATATTTCATCGCATCCAAAGGCTGAATACTATCTCCCCCATATTCCCCGATTACTCTATTCAATACCGCAATTATGTCTTGTGCTGAATTAAGCAGTGTTCCATCAAGATCGAATACTAAAATACTGTTTTCCCTCATGCCTTTCCTCTTCACTAGTAAACAAAATTATTGCAAGATGCTTGTCGTCAAGAATTCTATTTCTGCATATTCTGACAGATTAGAAATTAATTTTTTCATTTCACTGTTCATTTGCTTAATATCACATTTTCTAATATTGATAGTCATATCATTATTAATATAATTATCATCCATGTTATATGAATAACCATCAATTCCAGCTAACCAGATTTTTTTTGCCTTTGAATCGACCAAGTATTTTAGCAACATCATCCCGGCATTATCCGCAATGAGTTCAAAGTCATTCATTAACATAGTATAATCTAGCCTATGTTGTACTTTTGAATCGTCTATATTCGACGTTACAATCAACTTTTGGTAAGGTTTTTGCTTCATTTCATGATATCTACGGACATTACTAACAAAAATATAATCCACATCCAAGTAGCTATAAATAAAATTTAAACTAAATGCAATTACCGAATGCTCTCTCGCAAATTGGCATACTTTCTCTCGTTCAACCTCCGCGCTTCTTCCCGGTCCAATAATTAATATTTCCTTTCCTTGCCAGGATTTAATTAACTTATCACTATCCTCCAAGCCCTTTCCTAAATATTCAAGATATATGTCTTTTATATATTCCTTGTCAAATTCCCACTTCTTATCCGAATCCATTAGTGCAAAAATATCGGAAATGTTTTGAAGTGTTAATTTATTTTTCTCCTCCAAAAAGCTGGCATAATTAGGATGAATATTATACGTTCCAGACAAGTAATTCGCCAAGGAGTATCCCCAATAATTTTCTTCGTAAAATCTATTTAATATTTCATCAATTGTTTTCAGCACGAAATCTATTTTATAGCTTTTTCCACAGGAACAATTAAGATGTTCCATAAACAATTCCGTATTAAGATTTCCTGCTCCTCTTCCCATTCCGAAAACACTTGAATCAATCAATAATTCACGATTAGTCTGCATCCCAGTTAATACTTGTGCGTTTGATAGAGCAAGCTGAAGATTATTATGTCCATGAAAACCAATAATTACGGAATCACTTAGGTTCTTTTCAACCATATAAAACAGATGCAAGAGTTGTTTTTGTTTCATAGAGCCAAAACTATCTACTATATAAAAAGCATATGGTTCAACTATATTGGCGTCTTCTATCAATTGTATAAATTCTACATCCGAATAGTTCAACGTAACCATTGGCTGCATAAAAAGCAAATAACCTTTTTCCTTTATTTTTTTACATTCTTCAAGAGCCTTTTCTCTATCCTTTTTATGAAAAGCCAATCTTATTCCATCAATACTTGTTTTACTGCGTTCAGGAAGATTATCTATATTATACTGTCCAAAATTAATCATACAGACAACTTTGCTTTCTCCTTTAGAACTTGGTAAAACCTTCTCCAAATCAGATATTTGGCAAAACAATGATCTATCGGAATCCCCCTCTACTTTTTCATGTAGATATCCGCATTCAATTATTTCAGTCCCTGCTTGTACCAGATTATCAATGATGGTTACTATATTATGAAAGCCAAACTTCCATTCATTACAGTACCCTCCATCACGCAAAGTACAATCCAAAAGTTGAACAGTTGCCATAACAGTCCCTTTCCCCCAATTATTATCTATTAATAATATTCATCTTTATTGCATTTGCAATTTCAAAATCAACCGGATTATTTATATCTATTGCTTCAATTTCACTCACTTCCAGCAAATATGGGTTTTGACCTATTCTGCGCCGCATTTCTTGAATAACCGTTTTTGTGTATACATATAATCCAGTGGTCTCAATATATATTGGTTTTAAATCTTGTGTTCGAGGAATATGTTCAATCACGTAGTTTAAAGGTTTACCGTCTTGCCACATAAAGTCTTGCATCTTCTTAACTGCAACTGCAGAGTCATACTGACCTTCTTTTACTATTCTAATACCTTCATCAATTGTTCCAGCCGTCTGAAATGGAGCCGTTGCATGTGCCAAAACATATATATCCGCATCCACTTCTGTAGAAAAAGTATAAAACATGTCATTTACATCAGCTTGTGCCGAATCGAATTTTTCATCCCGTTTTAAATAATGTACATCAGGTAGAAGATACCCCTTAATATCTTCTTTGCTACAATAAACATATATTTCATCAACCTCACGTGCTTCTTTCAGTGATTGCAATATACAGTGAATTAGAGGCGTTCCATCATCAAAACATTTTGTGTTCTTCCCCGGTGTTCTTTCATTATTCATTTTTATCGGGACAAAGGCTACTGTTTTCATATTAATACTCTCTTTCTGTCGTTTTACGACATTTATTAAAAACTATCAATTAACAGACACTTCTAGCAGATACTTCTTGTGTGCCCAGCTAAAAATATGAACATATATTTTTGCAGGCTTTTTCTGCACGAATTGCATTTACATTTATTATATATCATATTCCAGTATTCCAAAAGTCCAAAATATGTTTTTTATTAAATATTTTAGGGAAAATAACCCCACAAAAATCTCTCGACAAATAAAGCAAAAAATAGTACAATAGCCTAAAATTCTGTACCGAAGGGAGAATTAATTTGAAACGCATTTTAGTTTATACCTCAATTGTTCCGATGGGCGAATATGATATATGGGGAACTATTGACTATTCCCAATTGTATCAGGTAAATAAAACCTACTACGATGGAAAATGCAGAAATACCGGAAACAAGGTTTGGATGCAAGGTATTATTTCAGAGTTATCTACACCTGAAAACCAACTTGTTTACTATGACCCCAAAATGACTTTTGAACAGATTAATGCTAATTTTGACATGGTCTTATTTTCAACTGCAAATTTGTTTTGCAGAAAATTTCTCGATGAAATGGAAGAATATTCTTCCTTTTTCAGCGAAATAAAAATCCCAGTATTTGTAATTTCGTGTGGTGCACAAGCTAATTCTTATGATGATTTGCATAATCTTTGTGCTGATATACGCAAACCTGCAACAAAGTTCATTGATACAATTTATAATACAGGTGGTGAATTTGGACTGCGTGGTTATTTTACAAAAGAAGTTTTTGATTGCCTTATGTCGAATACTGCTGTTGTAACAGGATGTCCTTCTCTTTTTCAGAATGGTAGAACCTTAAAAATTAGCGAAGAAAAGTTGGATTCTCATCTTATAAAACCCGTTTTTAATGGTTCTCTCCCATTTAAAAATGATGTTTTCAAGGAATATCCTGACAGCATATATATAGATCAAAATTTTTATTTTAATGAACTTTACGCTCCAAGTTTTTGGGATAATATTGAAATTAGTAACCATGGTATTTATCAATTGATAAAAAAGTATAAACTACAATACTTAAATTTGTTAGTATCTAATCGTCTCAAACTTTTTGTAGACATTCCAGAATGGCGTTCTTTTCTACAACAAAATGGTTATAATTTATCACTAGGCTCGCGGATTCATGGAAATATAATGGCACTACTAAGTGGAATTCCTGCTATAATTTATGCGCAAGATACCCGAACTAGAGAAATGGCAGAATTTTATAATATCCCGTATTTCCTTCCTGAACATAAATTCCAAAAGTCCGTTTATGATATTTATCAAAATGCCGATTTTCGCAAATTTAATTTAGAATTTAGCAGTAAATATGATGCCTTTGAGAATTTCCTAATTCAGCATGGCATAGTTGAAAAAATGAATACAGATAATATATTCTGGAGTAAACAAGCGCCTATAAAATATCCAAATGAGTCAGACCCTGTAAAAGAAGAAATTGCTTCCGCTTTACGCAAGCATCCGTTTCTTTACTCTTCTATGAACAGTTTTATTATTCTCGATGAGAAAATCCGATGGAAACTAACTCATTAGTACACTCGTGTTGTAGGGTATGGTTGCGAAACTGTGAGATTCCATACCCTAGATTTGCTTTCCATATTCTCATTTTAGATGATGTGTAAAAATACTTAATAATGTTTTATAGTACAAGTAGATATCTGCTGCCGAATGCCTTACTATGTATCGTACAATTCTATTTTTGAGTTTGGACATGTGAGAAAAGCAGATTGTATCTGAAATTACGTCATTTCCCCTTTTTTTCACGGTTAATCTACCTCGTGCCCCCTTCGGGCACAATACACAAATGCAATCATCTTCAAAAGTATAACTACAATCTCCCCTCTTACTTTCCAGAGAGACTTCAATATCTTGCCAAATTCTTTTTCCGTCTAATCTTGGATATGTATATATTTCATATTTCTTTTTATCTTCGGCAAAGAAATCCTCATAAATAAAATTCTCTTTAGAATCCATAATTTTGACAAATTCGAGTTCCGAGATTTTTTCCTGCTCATACGCCTCAATTTCAAGTAAACCTCCAGCATCCTCTGACCATTCTTCAAACTCAATAGTAAATTCAGAAAGTTCTTCTTGTTCAAATGTGATTTTAACAGGAAATTTTATTCCAGGAAATAAATCTACCCAATACCGTTTTTCATTCTCTGTCTTTAATGCAAGACGAATCCTACTAGTACTATGTTTCAAAAAGCCATAAATCCATACTGAAGATATTTTTCTCTTTTCTGGTAACATAACTTTTAAGAATGCTTTACCATTTGACAAGTCTTCTTTTAACGGAGCATAAAAACGATCGTACTCCGTAACATTCTTTTTCATAATGTCATTACACTCTTGCAATTTGAAATCATTTAAATATGTTATATTTCCATGACCATCCAAAATCTCCGCATCGTAAATGATACTGCCTGTATTTCTCTCCCAGAATACTTTATCCCCATTGATGATTCGCCCAGCCTTTCCTAATGCTGGTTGCGTCGTATATTTCGAAAGCAGTCGGTATGTTTTACACTTCGAAAGACTTCTGCTGACATTTTCAATGACTACTGGAATCCGTATACGATCTGCCCAAAAAAAGGTATGATTCTCTTCCATGTAACCATGTTCCGAAAGCGATACTGTCGATTTTAAGTTCCACTCCTCTAAAAAATCATCTGACGCGTAATATGCAGTAGGATAACAAAAGCCCTTAAATACTTTGGGTCTGAACAAAACATCATCTTTAAAAATACTTCCCATCGCTTCTTCAAATAAAAGCGATACAGCTCTATGATCCGGATGCGAATCAAAATCCACCACATACAACACATCTGGCCGTATTGTCATTATGACCTTTTTTATATCACCAAAGAAATTGTCCCTCGTATATTTTACTCCGTCTGAAAAGGGGGCTTTTGTCTCTAGCGCGTACGTTGATTGATACCCTGCCTGGGAAGTCATCTGAACAATTCCATTTGCGTGATAAATATGTCTTATCTTCTCTCCATTACTCTCGGTATATGGTTGCCACTGGTCTCCATAGCCAAGAAAAATCACGTGTTCCTGGTCAATTCCAATCTCTTTGCATACAGCTAAAGCCTCCATCATTCGAATAGTTCCAAAATTATTATAATCCCCGTTGGTTGCATAAACGATAAAAACTTCACTTTCGTTTTGTAAATAACGTTCTAATATATCTGAAGCCAGATTTAGTTCATCATCTTGATGCGGCACAAGAACCATGACTCTTTTTTTATAAAATATATTTGATTGAAATTGAGAGCCGTTATACCAAAAATAAGCAGAAAAAACCTTCTGAAGCACCAACCACATAAGCAAAATTAATAAACATATTGTATCAACAACAAGCGCAAAATGAAACTCGTTTATAATGAAAGTCACTGCCAATGTTAAGGCAAATACACATGCTATAAATAGAAATTGATTCTTATAATGCGAAAATTGCACACAAATTGCTCCGACCAATATAACCAAAAACACAGGAACAACAACATTTATTACCATATCTTCTTTCTAACTCCATTTCTTTCTCGAGTCATAGCGCCCAACAATTTATCAGATCATTTTTTTTCTTTAATGTATCTGTCTTCAAATATCCCCTTCAACCCAACAGGATTTATCGAAATTATCCTTGTATCTGGATACATTTTTGTCGCAAACTCCTTAAATCTTACATATCCCTCATACATATCATGTAAATGTTTGTCCATAATCGATGTGCTTTTACTTTTATCATAGAAATATCCCGTACTACTGCAATCGCACCCAATTAAATATAATTCTGCCGGATTCGTAAATATTGCAAACTGCAATGCCGAAAAAGCGACACTGAAACAGTTCATTAATGGATGATGGCATATATCCTCATATATCTTCAATGTCGGCGGGCAATCGTCTACATAATATGGATTCGCTCCATGCTCCACAATTAGGCTCTCTGGTATCTGAATATCTTTTGGCGACTTAAATTTACCATAGAATTTAATACAGTCAAGTTTTCCAATCTCATCCATAATCTCGCGTGGTGTTCCATTTAAGTAGTCTTGGCAAAATAGATAATCCAATTTCAATTTATCACTCTTGTATGCCTTGTTTACGCCCACATAGATTATATCCCCCTCCGGTACATACTGCGCCAGCGTAGGACCAGTTGCAACCACAGCAACTTTTTCTCCCTGATACATATTTTTATATCTTTCAAAACTTTTTGTATTAGTATCAATTATCTGCTGCGCAATCAGCATATTTTCTATCTGTTCTTGACCTAATTCCCAACGAAAGTTCTTCAAATATTGTTTTATTCTTTTAGTTAACATAAGTTTCTCCAAACTGATTTCTGTTAAGTAGTAATCTGCGTCTTCTCAATTTTTCCATTATTTACTTTATATACAATATCACATTCCTTTATTGTTGAAAGACGATGTGCAATAATTACTAATGTCTTTTTTCCATGTAGACTATTTATTGATTCCATTATTGCAGCTTCCGTCTCGTTATCAAGCGCAGATGTTGCCTCGTCGAGTATAATCATCTCTGGATTTGTATATAGTGCTCGTGCAATTCCTATACGCTGTCTCTGCCCCCCTGAAAGCCTTACACCTCGTTCTCCAATGGATGTATCGAGGCCCTCTGGCAAAGAACGAACAAAGTTTCCTAGTTGGGCCTCGTCAAGCGCCTTCCATACCTGTTCATCATCTGTTTTATCTTTATCATATCCAAATGCCACATTTGCACGAATAGTATCATCCAACATATATATCATCTGCGGGATATAGGACAAATGCGATAACCACTTACCATAATTATCCTGAATATCAACTTCATCAGATAATACAGTACCTTTCTTCGGTTCAAGTAACCCAAGAAGTATATCCACTGCAGTTGTTTTCCCCGCTCCTGAAGAGCCAATAATTCCAACTGATTTTCCCACTGGGATCTCCATGTCCACACAATCAAGCACATTTTTCTCTGTATTAGGATATGCATATACTACTTTGTCTAATCTACAAGATTTATTAAGCGTAATATCTCCAACCGCCTTCTGTTTCTTTAAAATCACTTTTTCATCTTCTTTTTCGTAAGCATCCGCCGCTTTCAAATTTTCTATCGTTTTGTCGAGTTGGGGTTCCTGATACGCAATCGAGTTGAGCGCTGTGCTCATGCGGTTCGCACATGGAAGAAGGCGTACCGCTGCCACAGCAAAGGCTGACAATTGCGGTAACAAATCACTTACCGCTGCGCCACGATAAATCATAAATCCAATATAACCCAACATACCACTAATTGTGATTGCCTCAATAATTAGTCTAGGTGCATTTCCCAAAACTGTAGATACCTTTTCCGCATCAATTGCTTTTTGGGCATACAAGGAATATTGTGCGACAAAAAATTGTTCTTTATGAGAAACTTTCATCTCCTTTACACCCGCCACAGATTGCAAAATCCAAGTATTGGCAACTGCATTATTATGCTGCGATTCAATTCCCACGCGCCGCAAAGTCGGTTTCACAAGTTTATATACAATAACCATAATAATTGAAAGTAAAACGGAAACCATAACCGCCATATATGGGTCTACAACAATAAGCGCAAACAGCAAAGCAACTGCAACTATTGCCTCTGTAAAAAAACTCATCACTGTAGAAAGTAAGGAAAAAGTTCCTGCCGTATCATTTTTTATTACTCGAATAATCTCCCCTGAACTTGCATTCAAGAAAAATTCATAAGGCCGTTCCAAATAGACTTCCATCAATCTCCGCTGAGTTAACACCCTGTTATTACATATAAATCTTGTCTGCACATAATACTCAAAATACAAAAAAAAGTCTTTTAAAATAAAAACAACAATCAATGCAGCAATCGCCATAAGAACAAACGAATTTTCAGATTCTATATCAAATATTCTGCATACTAATATTGCATATCTATTCGTTTCAAGAAAATCCTTCTGCATTAGTGCCGTCATAAGTGGAACAACCAAAGAAACACTTAATGTCTCCAATATCGCTCCAACCAGCATCAAGACAACAATAGCAAGAATTTTCCTTTTTTGAGCACTACTTAATATTAAATTAAATTTTTTTAAGATCCTAATCATTTTTATCCTTTCCGACTCACAGCAAAGCCCTTATAGTTCACTGTTTTCTTCCGCAAACTTTTTTTATTATTCGAGGAATTTTGAGTATTTTCTTTCCCAACTGATAGTCTTTTGCATTAACAGCCGCTATAAGTACTTCTTCAAGTATTAACGACTTTGACCGATTCATCTCTGCAAGTAAATCTGCATAAACTGGTGTTCTTTCCGCAAAATCCCACCACTTTCTCTGTACTTCCACATACAGTTCATCAATCAGATACCCCTTCAACGAAAACAGTTCAAGTAGATTATTTTTTACAAAGCGCTCATATTCCTCCTGCGTAATTAACGCCTGCCATGGTCTAATCCCAGGTCCCGGATAATGAAGCACAACAACATCATTTAAAGAAAAATCCGGGTCTTCCTTCAAAACCTCCTCCATATATTTCCTGTAAAAAGCACATGTAAAATTGTATTTCTGTTTCCACACATATTTGGTGCCATCATCTCCAAATTGTGCGTTTAATAATCCTTGATCCTGATAGAACTCTCCCCTAAGTTTCTTTGCCAAATCTGTGTATGTATCGAAGGTAATATCCCTCCTCATTTTCTCCATATTAAACAAAATCATTCCCGCGTTAAACTCATCCCCGCGCTCACAATACGGAGAAAATCCGCAAGCTGCCATATATTTATTTTCAAAATCAAGATTATACAATTCTGAAATATCACTGCAAATAATCATGTCAATGTCCAAATAAAGCGCACGCTCCACCTCTCTTGGCAAAACGTCCTGTATTTCTAACCGAAAATATGTCTCGACAGAAAAACGATTCTTCCATTGAAATACCCTATATTTTCCCTCATTTACATGAATATATTCAATTATTGAATTCCTTTCCTTTACAAATTTCGAAATCATCGCTTTTTCTTCTTCCGTTAACGAATTATATAGCACGAAAATTCGAAATCGCTTATCAGAATTTGTTTCAAAAAGAGAATTCAACAATACCAACGCATACTTGGTATAGGCGCCGTTTGGTGCGATGACTATATTGTATAGTTTTTCTTTCCCATTCATTTCTGCCTTTTTTCCTTTCTGCCCTTTCAAATTTTTATAGTTCTCTAATGCTTTATCAATCTTTTAACTGGTTCAATTATACTGTAACGGAGAAATATATGTTGCGTATATTCTTTTTCTTTCATTTTAATAATTTTTATTGCCTTCACCTTAAGATATCCCTTTAAGTTTATTTTAGGATTACTTTGAAGCAGCAAAGCAACTGTCTCCTTCAAAACCCCAAAGCATTCTTGACGTTGTTTAGGCTCAAAATAGAGCCAATGTTCATCGATTATTTTGCAAAAATCTTTAAGTTGGTCTTGAAATCTACTTTTTAGTTTTTCAGAGTTGTAAACATATTCTATAACTTCTTTCCTCCATACAAAATCATCATAGTACAGTTCAAATTTACAAAATTGCATCTGTACTGCTGATTGGTGAATTGCATTTGATGAACGAATATCATAATTATATGTCATGTCCTGAATATATTGAATATTATTTGTCTTATCCAATATTTTTAGCATAAACAAAAAAGCTTCCCCCATCTTATAGGGACTAATGCGTATGCTGTGCTTATTTAAAAAGAGTCGACGATATATATTTCCCGTATGCCCTCCAATTAAATTTGACAAATTATTTAAATCCTTTTTTGTTTCACGAGTTTCTCCCGAATCTACAATTCTTCTACAGATATTTCCCATTACTAAATCCGCATCTGATTCAACGGCCTTTTCAACCAATAAACGATAGGCATTTGCAGGAACCGTATCATCACTATCACAAAATGCTACATATTCTCCCGTCGCAATGTCAAGCCCACAATTTTTGGCAGAAGACACCCCTCCATTCTCTTTATGAATAACACGAATGCGTTTATCCTCCTTTGCCAATTGATTACATAGTTGCGGGCATTGATCAGGAGAGCCATCATCAATCAACAAAATTTCAAGATTCTTATATTCCGATGCCTGTATGGACTTAACACATTTCTCTAAAGAGTCTTCTGTTTTATAAACAGGTATTATAACACTTAATAACGGCTGCATGTTTTCTTTTCCTGTAGTTCTCGTACACATTTACATCTTTTTCCCTTTTTATTTTGTCACTATTATCCTTCTTAAAAATCTTTTACAATCAAGCCATAGCCTTATTAACAAATTCACGAGAGATAAATCTCTCTTTCCAAATCTTAAAACTCTTCCAATAGGAACAAGACTATAACGCTGATAATCTTCAGAAGAAATCTTTATGTGCAATGTTCTTTTCTGAAAATGACAATACAAAACCTCTTCGATTCCACTTTTTATTCGTGCAAACACTTTTCCATCATAATATAAAAAGCATTTTACTTTACCTAGTTCAGGTCTACGATTCACATAAAAAGATCCATAACCTACTGTGATATCTGCCATTACCACATCATCATAGGTTTTTATATCATGTTCTCGAAAAATAATTGAAATGCCACCTCCGCAATGTCCTGCCCATTCATCAAAACACCATGATTCCGGCGACTGATACACCATTTTATAATCCAAGTGCCCATTAGGTGACAGTGTGCGATAATATGCATTAACTTTCTCATTATTGCGAAACAACGAGCAGTGTCCTCGTGTAAAGATTCTTTCATTCTGTTCTAATATTTCGTCTGTCACAAATCGGCGAATATCTCCCCAGATGAGATCCAAATCACAATATCCCCAAAAATCATAATCTACAAGGTAGTCTCTAAACACTTCTCCATATGTAGGTTTATAGTCGCAAAGTTTATATGCACGCTCCAGACTTATCGGAAAATCAAAATGTTTCTGGATCATTCCTCTTACTTCATCAAATGATTTATAGATCATTTTTACATTTGAAGGAACGTCATATGGATGACTATCATCTGTAAAGAGAAAAAAATCCACTGTATTATTCACTCCGCAGGAGGATAACCATAATGGAAAATAATTTGGCAGACTCCCCATCCACACAACTACAAAGGCTATTTTTTTCATACTTGACCTATTTCTTCTTAAAAATCACCAATTTGCTGGCTACAAAGTTCAGTAAGATAACGATGATATTTGACAATAACTTCCACACCATCTCATTCCATGACATGACATCAACTGCCACATACATAACCGCCATGTCAAGAATTCCTGTTGCGATTCTGCACGCAAAAAAGGTAAGGAGTTCGTAGACAAGAACCTTGAGTGCCATCGACTGGCTATCAAAAACCCATTTTTTATTTGTTATAAAAGCAAAAATAACTGCTATGAACCACGCCAAGGCCGTGCTTGACATATTGCCCCAAGCAAGTACATTATACAAAACATAATATGCCATCAGGTTAATCAAAGTTGTCAGCACTCCGAAAATTGCATACATGATGAATGCTTTATGTTTTCTCATTAATTCTATTAGCACTTGAATCATTTTCTCCCCTAACGAATAGCTTTATTGATTGCTCTAAAGTCTTTGACAGCATTTATGCCAATCTTGAAAATCTTTTTTAAATTAATGGAATTTACACCACCTTGACGTGGCCGGAACGTAATCGGAATATATTTTACATCACACTTCTTTTGGGCAAAAATTACGGATACCAGAACATTGGAAAGATTAAAGTCCTTCGGTATCAATCCGATATATTTGCGAAGTGTCCCCGCCTTCATCAATCGATATGGTGTATTTGCATCCGTAACATCCACCCCGAAACATACCTTAATCACTGCCTTCAAGGTCTTGGTCACAAACACACGGGAGAAACCGTCTTCACGCCCTTTTCGATATCCAATCACCATATCGTA
This sequence comes from Lachnospiraceae bacterium, assembly GCA_029008875.1. Lineage (GTDB taxonomy): Bacteria > Bacillota > Clostridia > Lachnospirales > Lachnospiraceae > Roseburia. The sequence continues at coordinate 264,388 of JAQXJP010000035.1, forward strand.
CTGTTCCTTCTGTTCCCAAAAAGGGTCGAACTCCGATGGCAGAGTTTGTCCATCCGAATCCGTTTGGAAAATGAAGTCCGCATTATTTTCTAATGCGTAATGATATCCGTACAATACCGTCGCCCCGTGTCCTCCATTGGGTTTTGTAATCGGGTGGAACAATGGTCGTTCCTTTGCGTATTCCTGCATAATTTTATATGTAGAATCCTTACTTCCATCATCAATAATAACCAAACGGGACTCGCCATTCCCGTTGTGTTTTTCTACAATCGGATACCAATCATCAATGACCCTTTTAATATTCTCCTCTTCGTTGTATGCTGGTATAATAATATATAATTTTTCCATCTTTTCCCCCTTTTTACTTGAGATTCTCATCGTCAAAATTTAGACGTTCTTCTTCAATCACCAATGGCCTATTCAAAATTCGTACATTCATATTCAGTATATACTCTCCGAGGAGCCCAATAAAAAATAATTGGACAGATCCCAACAGAAAAACCCCAACGCTGATTGCTGCAATCCCTGCGTCAAAGGAATCCCAGAACATAATTTTTTTAACGAACGTGATAATAGCTATGATAACGCTAATGACCGAAAGCGCAAACCCCACTATGGTTGCAACCCGCAAAATGCTCTTGGAATAGGATGTGATCCCATTCATAGCAAAATCGTATAAGGTTCTGAAATTTGCCTTTGTCTTGCCGTGTTCCCTCTTATTCTGAGAATAATGAACCCGCTCCATCTTAAATCCTAATTCTGATATAATTCCCCTTAGATACGGGGAAGGATCATCCAAATCCTGGAGCACTTTTAAGAAATCGCGATCCAACAGCTCGAAGTCCGAAAAATGTTGTATCTGTTCCACGTCAGATATCATTGCGAATAGTTTATAGTAACAGGTTCTTAGGAAGAATAGGATTGGACTTTCCTTGCTGTTATCCTTGATTCCGATGACAACCTTTGCACCTTCTTCCCACTTCTTTACAAATTCCAGAATAACCTCCGGTGGATTTTGCAAATCGGCATGTAACAATACCGCGCAATCGCCATCCGCCTGTGTCAAGCCATAAAAATGAGATCTGGCCTGTCCAAAATTTCGTGCATTGAAAATAGCCTTCACATGTTGTGCATCCACTTCAGCCAAATGGCGTATCATCACTTTACTATCGTCTGTGGAGCAATTGTCCACAAAAATGATATCATAATCGTAATTTGAAAGATGCTCCTTAAATAACTGTGTCACTGCATCATATGCCAAATTAATATTCTCATGCTCATTATAGGTTGGAATAACTATTGAGATTTTCTTCATATGCGCTCCTTCAAATTTACTAATCGTTGCGGCGATATACAGTAAACGCGTCATACTCTTCACGCGTATATTCACCCATTTCTCCCCATTCATCCAACAAGAGATAGGCTTTCGTAATGTTCTCATCCTCCGCAAGCAGTTGCTCTCTGTCCCCAATCGCAAATATTGCCTCAGGCTTTGTCTCCTGGAGTTCTTCGATAAAATCTTCGCACAAATCATCTCTCACATTGACTGCCGGCGTCTGATAGTAATAACGATTTGTGGTATATCTGTCGCCCTCCAAATAGTAAATGCAATTATTCCCCATCATCAATACATTGTCATCCTTCTCCGTATAATCCTGCAGATACTGTGCTACCGGGGATAGTGGAATATCCTGATAGGTGATTACCGACACCGCAAATTGCGCTCCCCAAAGGGCAATTCCTAATGCCATCATCATCGCGAGTGGTTTCTTCATATGTATCCCCTTGATTCTTGATAGCAAAACTACCATCGGGAGGATTAATGCCGGAATTAAGATAATGGAATAGTGCGCATGTGCCCGTCCCGACATAGACGCTACCCCCAACGATAATATGTAGAACCACAAATTCATCTGGTACAAATGATTCTTATAGAACAATTTGGTCGCAGCCAGCAGTAGAACCGAATAGATTGTCTGTCGCCGGAAGAGTAGCCAAATCACCTTCCAGATTGGCATCGCACTCTTTTCGCAATAGGACAGACTGAACAAAAAGTAGCAGTCTAACATTCCCTCGAAACTGTTTGACATAACACTATAAACAATTACAGGGACTGTAACTATCGCAAGACCTAAAATGAAATTTACCACACAGATTCCAATATTTCGCCAATCCTTTTTTATAATCATTTGCACTAAAATAATTGGCATGAACGCGGCGAATACAGCAATCATATTCGCACGCATAAATATGATATAGGCGCACCCTACCCCCAGCAGGATAATCTCATAGAAGCGATAGGTTTTATCAATCAGATATTTCAAGCAAATATACAGCCCAAGCGTAATCCAAGGCAACACCCACTCCTCCGACAGATTCCCGTCCGTCAAAAGCATACATACTGTCAACGCTGCCACAGATGCCGCAACTGTAATATATTGAACAGGTCGCTTTGTTGTCAAGAGTTTGGTAACCTTAAATGTTAACAGCGCCGTGATAAAAGCATTTACCAATTCCAGTATCCAGATTCCCGTCAGCTTTCCCTCTGTGAGCAACAGCCCAATCAAATCGGTTAGGTAAAGAAAGATTCCTTTGTGTTCAAATATATCCACATATAAGACAGAACCCTTCTTCATCATCATTGCCACATAAATATATGCAGCAGAATCATTGCCGGTCAGCACATCCGACCAGGGATTCAGCGCCAACCGCATTCCCAGACATAAGGTAACCACAACTGCGAAAGCGATATCCATAGGTAAGAGTTTCCGATTGGATACGGGGATATTCTCCTCGGGAAATTCCTTTGATGATTCCGTCCTCATCACAATACAGATTAAGTATAGCACCGCAAGACTTCCTGCGATTGACCCCAGCACGATAACAAGCAATAGGAATGCTTCCACGCTCATCCCGAACAAATTTGCAAAAAATAGCAGTTTCCCGGACAAGCGCCATTTATCATAGAATTCCATGCCGAACATATAAAAGATTAGCGCTAATGGCAAGATATAATACCACTTAAACTTTGTGCTTATGGTCGCTTTAATATCCGGCAATTGTCTCCCTATCACATAAGCAAGCACCATTGTCACAGGTACTCCCAAAACGCCATACAGATAAGGAGGCATAAGCAAACACCATACTGCAGTCATTGATATCGCAAATAACATTCGTTGTAATTTTCCCATACCTAACTTTACTCCTGTAATTTATATGCAAAAAAGGTATCCTTTTCTTCTGTACAATATACACCCTTCTCCACATACTTTTCAAATAATCTGCAGGCGCTAGCCAGATTATTATCCTGTGCCAGCAGGTTCTCCTTGGTTCCTACCACGACCACCGTATCCGGTCGTTCCTTTTCCAGTTCCGCCACAAACTCCTGATATAGTTCGTCGCTGATATTAATCGGAGGCGTTTGATAGAAGAACCGATTAGTCGTCTCTCGTCCTCCCTCCAAATAGCCCCTGCAAGCATTCCCTATAATCAGCACATTATCTTCCGCAGTTGTCTTCTCCTGAAAATAACGGGCCATTTCGGACAATTCCTGCTTCTGGTAACCGGCTATCGATGTCCCAATCTGTAGAACCAACGTGCTCCACACAATTCCAAGCAGCACCTTCCCTGAATTTCGAAAAATACCCTCTGGCAAATCTCTCAACAGCATTGCCAAGGGAACCACCAAGGTGGGCATCAATATAATTCCATAATGATGATAGTTCCGTCCCGACATAGATGCAAGAACAATCGTGACAACGAAATACCATAGATTCAGCAGGAAAATGCGGTTTTTCCAATGTCTCATGGTCGAAACCACAATCGTGCCAATAAAGACAAAGGACAATTTGGTCAAAAACCATGCGGCACCCAGATTTGCCATCATACTTCCTTCACTTTCGCTATATCCAAAATTAAATTGAATATAATATTGGAGCATATCCTCCAAACAACCTGCTTTGATACAATATAGCAGGATTGGGACAACAATAATCGCGCAGCCTGCCAGAAATCCCACAATGCATTTCCCAATTTCCTTCCACTGTCTATTCCATAACATTGAAAAAAAGATAATTGGAAGAAACGCAACCCATACGGTCACCATGTTCACACGCAGGAACAAAACAATCCCAAACCCTATTCCCAACAACATAATATCATATATTTTATAAGATTTTGTTATAAAATATCTTAAGAAAATATAAAGTGAGAACATCAGCCATGGCAATGCGTACTCCTCCGCCAAATTGCCGCCTTCATATGCCAGATAACAATCAAATGTGGCCAAAACCAACATCGACACCGTATACTTGACGCCCCTTCTCTCGGTAAACAGTCCCGCCACACAAAATATTCCAAGTGCCGTTAGAAATAGATTACATATCTCCACTAGCCACACTCCGGTAAAGCTGTCCGGTGTGATACACGCCCCTATATATTCTAAAAAATATAGCACGATTCCCTTATGGTCAAATAAATCCCTGTAAGGAACCCCTCCCCGGCTCATCCTTCGCCCGATATACAAAAAAACGGTGGAATCCGAGCCCGGATACACATTGGACCACGGTTGTAAGGCCAGAAGAAATGCCATACACAAGGTAATCCCCAACAGGAAAAAGACATCTGCCATTTTCATGTTCGGTTGAGTTCTGCCACAAGCCGCCGTCACAGATTCTTCCCGGTTACCACAATGGGTCAACAAAGTTCCCATTGCCAGGCACATTGCATAAATCGCTAAAACAGCAAGCAACAATTCCACTACTACCAATAATATACCGGTTTTGCATCCTATTACGGCTGCAATCCGTGCCACAATGCCGGAGATAACCCACCTTTGGTAAAAATTGTTAAGCAGAACATAGTAGAGCAACAGCATCAGCAAAAAGTGATACCATCTCAATCTTCTGATTACATCGCCTCTTTCCGGAATTATTCTGTCACCCTTCGCCAAAAACACCCCAAAAACAAGAAGTATTCCAAGTAATCCGTACAGGTTTGCAGGCATCATAAGAAGCCATAACGCCACACCTGACACTGCCAATCTGATATTACGCATTGCCCTCTCCCATCTTTTCTGCCACAGACAGCGCCCTCTCCAGGGCCTGATCCATGTTATAATATTGAAAGTCCGCTAATCTTCCGCACAAAGATAAATTACAGTATTTTTCTGCTTCTCTTCTGTATTTCTCATATAATGCTTTCGATTCTTCCGTCAAAACCGGATAATATGGCTCCGTCTTGACATTCGGCCGGTATGGCAACGGATATTCTACCGCATATGTCGTCCTCTCTCCCACATCCTGTATTGGAAGTTTCGTGTATTCTGTGATTCTGGTAAAACCTTCTGCTTGAGGGTATGCTACTACCGGGGCTTCCTGAAAGCTTTTCCTGTTTTCGCTCTTCCAATCGAAGCGCAATGACCTATATGGCAATTGCCCATACTTATTCCCGAACAATTCATCGATTGCACCGGTATAGACTATTTGCCCACTGTACAACAGTCCATCGAGATAGATTTCTCTCGTCTCTTCCCCAAGTTCTATTCTGGACTCTGCCGTCACTCCCAACTGCACTGTAATATTTTCATGCCGCAACAAATTCCGGAAAAAGGCAGTATAGGACTCTTGGGGCATGACCTGATACTCATCATCAAAATATCCTGTCCTATAGTTGAAACGAATGGGAACTCTCTTAAGCACACTAGGGTCGATATCCTCCGGCGAAACGCCCCATTGTTTCGCCGTATAGAGACTGTAATCTTTCTCAAACAGGAAATTCGCATATTCCCTGATGTTGTCATCTTCATGCTGTAACAGTTCCAGCACAGTGGCATTTTCCTGATTTGGGAAAGCAGCCTCTATCGATGCCTTGATTTCTCCGGCCCGAGCCTCAGAATAAAAATCATCGATTGTCTGATAATTAAAAGGCGTCGGTGTATATTTTCCATCTATGACAGCTCCGCAGGTCAGCTTGTAGTCCTCCCACTCCGAAAACCTGCACATATATTCATACAACTCCTTCTTCGTCGTATGGAATGTATGCGGACCATATTGATGCACTAAAATTCCGTCAGCATTCACATAATCATACATATTGCCCCCGATATGGTCACGACGCTCAAGAATCAGCACGCTCTTTCCCCGTTCCGCGAAATACCGTGCTACAACAGCCCCGGACAATCCGCATCCCACCACAACCACATCATACTGCTCTGTCATGAAAAGCCTCCGTATGTCTCGATAAATTGCTGAAATGTCTGCAAATTTCTGTCTTTATCTGCCAATATGATATGTTCTATCCCCCCAACTCTTTCAAGAGGCCATTCCACGCCAATATCCGGATCGTTCCACATAATTCCATCGTCATATTCCCCATAGAATTTCTCCGAGCACTTATAGCTGACAATCGATTCCTTCAGCACCAAATACCCATGTGCACAGCCTGCCGGAACCAATATCTCATTATGTAACTCTCCAATTAAGTCAAAGCCTAGCCATTTCATAAAGGTGGGGCTATCCTTGCGTAAGTCTACCACCACATCGTAGACATGTCCATAGATACACCTCACTAATTTGGGTTGCTGTTTCTCCCGTTGAAAATGTAACGCCCGGATAACCCCTTTGTGGGAAGTTGTGTAAAACACCTCCGCCAAATCATGTTTTATTCCATTTGCCTCAAATACTTCCTTGGAATAATCCTTCGTAAAACACCCCCGAATATCATCCGCATTAAATGGCGTTATTTCCATCAATCCGGCAATCTCCGTCTCTTTGAATTCAAATTTTTGGTTCATAACTTTCCTTCCTCTTCCAATATTTCCAGCCACCAGTCCCTTGTTCTCCTGCAGCCCTCCCCAAAGCTGATCTGAGCCTTAAATCCCGTGTCTGCTTCTGTCTTTGAGCAATCGAATTCTTCCAACGGTTGGTTTACTCCGGTAAATGGAATATCCCCAAAGATAAAATTTAAATCCGGCGCAATTGCCTCCTTCATCTCAAGCAAAAATTCTTTTAATGGTTTGGCCTGTGAAGATCCAATCAAATACTCACAAAACGGTCTGCCCTTTTCGCCGATTAACCGAAATGCTCGCGCCACATCATCGATATATACAAAATCATAATTCTGTGTACCTGCGGTAAACTGTGGCGCCTCACCCCGGATGCATTTTTGAATTGTCGTATTCACCATGCGCGGGCTTCGTTCCCCCACACCGTATGCGTTCGTTATCATGGCCCACAATAAATCGATTCCAATGTCTGCCGCCACAGATTTACACATGGTATGTGCCACCAGCTTGCCACTTCCATAAATATACCCAAGTCCCGGTTGATTCTCCGCTTGAAAGGCCGCCTTTATTGTCTCCAGTTCCATAATACTGCCCGCATTGACAAATCTTATGCACCCCAAATCCTTCGCCAAACGCAAACAATCCACCGTCCACTGGGCATTTTGCAATTGAAGAGCCGTGTCAGCCCTCGCAGGGCCTGCAGAGCCGGCCCACGCAAAATGGTAAAAAATATCGGCTCCGCAACCGGATAGTGTATCTCTTACCTCCGACGCCTTGTCCAAGGAGAACGGATAAAAACTCACCAGGTTACTTTCCGGCAAATTATCACTGTGCCCCTCCATATCCAGCGCAATAACCTCTATCTGATGTTCTATCAACTCCCTTGTAAGCGCGCTGCCAACAAATCCATTTGCTCCTGTTACGATTGCCTTTTTCACTCTGAATGCCCTCTATCTCAAATACTCTTGAATCTGTTTTTCCATAACACTATTCAAATCTCCATGATATAAATAGGACTTGCTCCACTCCACGGTCTTCTCTACCGCCTCTGATATATGCCATCTTGGCGCCCATCGCATAACCCGCTTAATCTTTGAGCAGTCCAATTTCAAAAAACCTGCCTCATGTGGTGCATTCTCTTCCGACACGTCCTTCCAGCAGGCCTCTTCCCCCCAAAGTTCGCAGAATAAGTCTACCAATTTCCCCGTCGTCACACAGTCGCACTCATCGGGACCCACATTATAACTTCCGGCATACTGCTTTCTATCCATATATTGCAACCTGGCCAGTTCAAGATAAGTGCACACCGGTTCCAGCACATGCTGATACGGTCTCGTGGAATAAGGATTTCTCACAATAATTTCTTCTCCCGATTCCATTGCGCGCACACAATCCGGTATGATCCGATCCTTGGCAAAATCGCCACCGCCAATCACATTTCCGGCTCTGCATGTGGAAATCGCCACTTCCCTATCCGAAAAAAAGGATTTCACATAAGAACCGGTCACTAATTCCGAACACGACTTGGAATTGGAATACGGATCATATCCATCTAACGTATCCATCTCCCGATATCCCCATTCCCATTCATTATTCTTGTATACTTTATCAGTAGTAACATTTACAAATGATCTGACACAGGGATGCAGTCGTACTGCCTCCAACACATTCACCGTACCCATCACGTTTGTGTCATATGTATACACGGGATTCACATAGCCTTCCCGCACAATGGGTTGAGCTGCCATATGTATCACTATTTCCGGCTGATATTGTTCAAACACCCGATTCAAATGGTCCAAATCCCGGATGTCGCCGATAACAGACTCCATTCCCTCATCCATATGTGTCATGGCAAACAAACTCGGAGACGTTGGCGGTTCCAAAGAATAGCCTATCACCTTGGCCCCTTGCATCTTCAACACTTTACACATCCACGAGCCTTTAAATCCGGTATGTCCCGTTACAAGTACCGTTTTCCCTCTGTAAAATGATAAATCCATTAATCCTCCCACACTTTCCATGGAGCTTGTCCGACTGATAACAGTTCTTCCAAATACATCTTATCTTTCATTGTATCCATACACTGCCAAAATCCATCATATTTATAAGCAACTAACTGTCCCTCTTCTGACAGCCTCTCCAAGGGCTCTTTTTCAAAAGTTGTCTGATCGCCTTCAATATACTCTAACACTTGCGGTTCCAATACCATGTAACCACCATTTATCCAACCGCCATCTTCTTTTCTCTTTTCTGCAAAACGTTGAATCGTATTATTCTGGTTGATTTCCAATGTACCAAAACGTCCTCCTGGCTGAACCGCCGTCATCGTAGCCAGCTTGCCATGAGTTCTATGAAAATCCAGTACATCCCGGATATTTACATCACATACACCGTCCCCATAGGTCAATAGGAACGTCTCATCCCCGATATATTCCTTTACCCGCTTAATTCTCCCACCGGTTAATGTATCCAAACCGGTATCCACTATGGTAACCTTCCAGGGCTCTGCCACATTGTTATGTACAGTCATAGAATTCTCCGCTGTAAAGTCAAATGTCACATCCGAACGATGCAGATAATAATTTGCAAAGAATTCCTTAATCACATGTTGCTTATATCCCGCACAAATCACAAACTCCTGAAATCCGTAATGCGAGTATTCCTTCATAATATGCCACAGGATTGGCTTTCCGTTAATCTCTATCATGGGCTTTGGCTTCGTCATACTCTCTTCGGAGATTCTCGTTCCGTATCCACCCGCTAAAATTACAACCTTCATAATTACACCTCATTTCTAACAATTAATTAAAATCCCGTATCATCTTCCCCCTAGCACAATATATATCCTGCTATTTTTTTTTCTCAAAACATAGCAAATCAAATGAATTCCAAATAATGTTGCAATCACAGAAAATACTAGCACTATAGGTGCAAAAAGTAAATTCTGGGGAAGCAGAATAAATAACCCTTTTATCGCCACCGGAAGAATCATACCATGCATTGCATAAATCCAAAAAGAATCTCTCATCATTTCCCGTTGCTTTATCGTTCCAATAAAGCAATCACAAATCACCCAAAATATGCAACAATCTAGAAGAAGTATTATTGTCATTATTTCCGGCAATATATGAATATATTGCATTTCCTCCATATATAAAAGTACCCAAATACCTATCTGTAAAAATAATGCCAAAGTAATATGCACTTTCCCCCTTTTTTCTATCATTAGCTTCATTGCATGAATCCCAACAAACCCTCCAAATACAAAAAAAACTATAGCATCACTCCTAAAAAAAATTCCTTCATATCCAACTCCAAAATGTTGTAAAATAATCAGTCCTAAAATTGCAATCGCACCACTTGTTTTCTTTTTTATCATTTCATATAAAATAGGTGAAATTATTGTGAAAACAATAAGGTCAAAAACAAACCAAAAATGCTCATTCCCTTTATATAAAAATATGGATGTAAATATATTTTGTAAAGATATATAGTATTGTTTTCTTCCCACAAAATAATTTCCTAAAAGTTTGGTTGTAATGATATTGTAAAATAGATAAAGCGTATTCCAAAGAATATACGGAACAAATAAAGTTTTTATTCTATCCTTGAGTTTTGTAAAATATCTTGCATGCGAATAGTTTCTAAAAAAGAGAAACCCTGAAATAACAAAAAACATTGGTACAGCAACAGCAGATAAATCAAATTGAAAAAATCTCAACACTTCATACATTCCACTGTATGCATTAATATTATAGTTGGCCTCAACTTGTGTAGTGTGTATAAGCACCACTAGAATCGCACATAGATACGAAACTATAAGTTTCTTTTTCCAAAAATACTCCATTTTTTCCCTTTCGCTGTAATAATCAATTGCTTTTCTCTCCTTCATAAATTAATATAGAGGTAAGTAATACAAAGGAGTTGTGTCCCAATGAAAACCCAAAGCAGTGATTCAAATTATAATTTTATTCTAGTGGGTAAACCACTTGAATTGTATCGCTATGCCTACATGCAAGTAGAGTCTTTAGATTATGCCTTTTTTGATAGCAGTTTTACCCAAAACAAAATAGTCAGTTTATTCAATCGCCTGTATTGGTCAACAAAGATTAATCAATACATAACACTTCCGTTCAAAAAAAAATGGCTTAAACATAAGATAAAAAAATTTATTCAGTTAAGAGAATCTATGCCAGCCCCCAAGAAACCTATTTGTTTTCTCCTGTTTTCTACTTGTGTTCCATGGGAAAAATTTGACTTTTCTGCAATGCTAAAAAAAACTTTTCCCGATTGTAAAATTATATACTATTTTAGCGACCTTGTCGAAATAAATCCTATTAGGAAAAAATTTGTACAAGAGATTCCAAATTCTATTGATTTGATTTACACATACGATTTAGGGGATGCTCGTAAGTATAACTTGCGCTACTATCACTTTCCGTATTCAGACATTTCCGACATTTACCCCAAGCATTCTCCTATGTTTGACATATCTTTTGTGGGACAGGCAAAGAATCGTTTAAATGAAATTGTAGATGCATACACAATTCTTCGCGATAAAGGCTATACTTGTGATTTCTATGTGGTAGGAGTTCCCCGAAAAAAACAAATCTTAAAAAAAGAAATTCATTATTGTAACTGGATTTCCTACAAAAGATACCTTAAGATTGTCCAAAACAGCAAAGTCATACTAGAAGTTGTCCAAAAAAACAGTAGGGGGAGTTCTGTTCGAGTAAATGATGCGATTGTTTTTAAAAAAGTACTAATTTCAAATAACCCCTTTTTAAGAGATGACCCACTATTTTCCGAATCGTATATATATATATATGAAACCTTAAATGAATTAGCCAAATTTCAACTTATTCCTCATGCAATTTTCCCGAAAAAATATACACTTTATCCAAGTGAATTTTTCAAGAGAATAACTAATGATTTGAAATAGAGAACTAAAACAAGGTGATTGTTAGCAACCAAATAATGCCATTTTAACTTCTTCCCCAAAATAACAGGCTACCCTTTACTATTTTTAATAAGTGAGTATATTCTCTTATATAAACCGGATGATACCATCGGAGAAATTTTCATAGCCAAAAAAACATATAAATAGTCTCCAATAGAACATTCTCCTCTTCTCCAAATTCTCTTCTGAACAGTAAGCCTTGCATCACAAGTTTCTCTATTACGATTTCTATCAATGAAATTATCATCAACCCGAAATAACAACAGTGGTTCCCTAATATTAGCCGCCCTATATCCTCTTGATACTATTTTAGAAAACAAATCATAATCTTGTCGCCTTCTTAAAGAATTGTCATATCCGCCACATTCCAAAACCACTGATTTTTTGAACATAACTGTGGAATGAATAAACGGATTATTTCTTCTCATCTCTTTTATTATCTCTTCATGTGACTCAGGTTTTAGCCTAATTTTTCCACTTACTTGATTTACATCTCCATTGAAATCTCTTGCTGCAGTTCCGACTAAAGCCAACTCTGGATTCTCCCAAAATAACTGAACTTGTTGTCTGCATCGATCTGGCAAAGAAATATCATCACTATCCATTCTAGCAATCAGTTCGTATTTTGCCACCTTAATTCCTTCATTCAAAGCGGCCGCCAACCCAACGTTTTGCTCCAGTTTGATAATCCAAAACAATTCAGGAAATCTTTCTACGAATTCCAGGAGAATCCCCTCAATCTCCTCACTAATGCTTCCGTCACAGACTATAATAAATTGAGAAGCCTTCAATGTTTGATTCAACATACTATCTATGCTCTGAGATAATTCTTTCTCCGTCGTTTTATTGTAGATTGACATTAATATACAATACGATTTATCCATTTTTCTGTGCTCCATGAAGAACTTTCAATTTCTGCTTCGCATATCGAAAATACCAGTTAATCTTTCTTAAAAACTTACATTTTCGAATCCACATTCTCTTATTTACTAATTTCAATAATTGAATTTGTCCAATGTTATCATGATATAATAAATCATCAAATAATTCATGAAAACCATATTTTTTTTCTGCAGGAAGGTGCAAGATAGGCAATTGCCAATCCGTCTCTATTACATTATCAAAATTTAATGCCGTCCATATTCGTCGAATATATTTGCTCCCCAATTCGTTTTGACAGTTTAAGTAATAATAACATAAAGAAAGCACATGCGCTTCTTCATTTAATTTCTTCTCCCCCCTCTCATATCTAATAAAATTTTCCTTCCATATTTTCTCAAAGGTCTCCATCAACGGCACAAAATACCGCGAATTGATTGCGATAAACTCTCCCCCCATATATCCTAATTTTTTCGGATATTCCGCCTTAAAATAGGTATGATATAATTCTCGCATTTGGCTTATTGAACATCCGTTAATTTCACGATTTTCTGAATATCGGATAGGTAACGTCAAAATTCCGTATTGTTCAATGTCACGATATAGTCCATCCAACGATTTCATCACCACACAGTCAGAATCTAAAATAAGAAAATTTCCCTCCATTGGTTTCAGGTATTCAATCACATCAAACAAATAGAACTGATTGCGCCAAGCACCATACCAATCTTTTGGAGTTTTCCGCGTCAGTTCTAAATTAATAACCTTTATATGATTTTCTCTAAAAAAAAGCGCAAAATTCACCCCATCCACAGTTGGCAGGTTTTCCACATTTGTAAAAAACAAATATTCTGAAATAATATCACGATTCGTGACAATGGCCGAACGGTAAAACACATAAATGCAACGCCAATATACATATTGAAATTCAGCACTGCTTGAACTCCCTCCAACAGATGGATAGAAACTTTCATCATTTGCTTGTTCTGAATAAAACCATGTGATTAAGTAATTCTTCATTAATTTACTCCAATACTCTCCAGCATTCGATTCACCCTATTTGCAACCTTATCAATAGAGTTCTCTTTAAGGACTTTTTCAATTGCGTATTGTCGAATTTCAAATGCTCGCCTATCTTTCCAACATTCTATGGCTGCTTCCATTTGCTCTGCCAATAATATCGGACTGTCATTTTCATACACAAACAGCACATTTCCCAATGATTCTTTTGCATCTGCCACATCAGAGGACACCACCAGTTTTCGTTCAGACAAATACTCATAGATTTTAGACGGGAATGAAAAATTGCCGAATTCATGGTATGCCAATTGTGCGTTAATGCAAATGTCCGCATCGGATAATACTTTCTGATACCTATCATAATCCAAGTAACCCAGATACTTTACTCTCTCATCCCGGCAAGCCTCAATCTCCGAGATTGCCTCCCCTTTCCCGGTAATATACAGTTCAAACTTTGCATCGGTCCATTTCAATGACTCCAGTAATACATAGATTCCTCTCTGACGATCCAGCGTGCTTGCAAACAATACAATTGGTATCTCATGCTTTTTCATATCCTCTGTCTGCATTACACCCTTATCTCGCAAAGCTCCTCGAATCACCACACTGGGACACGGAACCCGGATTTTGGAATTAACCAAAAAAGCTGCATCCAGGGCCGGGAGTACCTTGCGCTCCATTCTACGGTAAAACATGCGCTTTATGCTCCCAATATTCGCGTCCGTCGTTAAGCCATCTTCATACTGTAATATAATTGGCAATCCGTACTTTTTCTTCGCATACAGCGCAACGGGTGCGTTCTCCAGACGCATATTATAGAAAACAATCACATCAAGTCCCCGCTCTCGCATCTGTGCACGCAGAAACTTTTTTGCACTGTGTCGACATGCCCACACGTTTAGCATCGGGAATCCGATGATATCGGCATAGTAAACATTGGGATCCTCTTTTGACTGAAATCCTCGATATACCTTCATGCTTCTGCTGCTTGTCCACGCATTGGACCAGACAACAACTTCATTCCCACCCATCCGAAGCACATCAATGATATATTGCCCCTTATTCTGCCCCGCTTGAGAGACAAAAGCATTGGATTGGCGTTGTTCTATCACATCTTCTAAATAGTAGTTGGCTATGTATAATATTCTTCTCAATATTTATTCCACTGCTTTCTTATATATGTAATATTGTTCTGTCTCACCCACGCGATAAAAGTTCCCTTGTCTCATCGAATCCGTAGCATCCACAGTTTTGGGAAATACAATGTATGTAAATGACTTTTCCTTCAATGCATTTTGAAATCTTGTTGTGTCCTCAAGGCCTTCCGAGAAGCCCGATACGATAATTTTTCCGGTGTACTGTCGAACCCCATATACAATATCTTCCACCTCCGGCAGCAGAACATATATCTCTTCTCCCGAACTATCTTCCAATATAAAATCGCTCATCTCCAGGGCATCTTGGTCTATCTTATAGATATTCTCCGCCTTTTTATACATAGAGGAGGGGTAAACCTCGCCACACAATACCACCGTCACTATGATTACGAGAATATATGCCGTCTTCTTTTTCACAGAGCTGTTGAATTGCACATGCTCCGTGTACCATTCGGTGATTGCATATGCAATTATCGTCATGAGTGGCAGCAAATAAAAGATGCGCATATATGCCCAACGATCCTCCCCAAAAAACCGCAACCCGATTTTGGCAACCGCAGGGTTACAGATTACCAAAAAGAAAATCAGGGTAGCATAAACTGCCATAAACTTCCCTCGTGCGTCCCCATCTCTTTTCATAAAGATATATACAATTGCAAATGCCATAAGCAATGCATATGAACTATCCTTCCAGAAGGTACTATTTAAAAAATCAATTACTTCCATCAAATGTTAATACCTTTCCACCTGTCAACAATCTAGAAACCTATCAACGAAAGAAACCTGTCATACTGCAAATAAATAACCATAAGGACGTAAGCCGGACAACATGCGACAACCGCACTGATCAAATTCCATACATTTTTGTTGCGAATTGAATACATTCCAGCCAAAAACAAAACCATCCCCACCGCCAATCCGGTTCCGGTCAGCGTGGTCGCGCAAGTTGCCAAAATAGCGATAAAGAGAATCAAATATTCACGCTTACCTGCCTTATCCTCGTACACAAGATTGCAGTAGTAAAACAAAAATGGTAAAACCACAATTGCCAAAAACGCTTTGCTTTGCCACACCCAGGTATAAAATCGATACGTAACCGTATAATTGGAAAAGCCTCCCATGATGGTTACCAAAATTACGCATAGCATGTAAACCAGCATCTTTCGTTCATTGTTTCTAAACAGATAGGCGCTTAACAAGCCTTGCACCGCATAGCCCATGGGAATAATAATATACATCAGCGCCGTCTTACACAAAATAAGCGGATGTAACCCGGTAATTTTTGCCATGTACGCCAGCCAGGTAAAATAGGATGACAAGGAATATTTTGAGAGTATCCAACCAACAGGAATCCCCGTATCTACATCTCTCAAATACAGTGTATTGGAATTCAATATATCCGTTATCATCGTTATATATGTCTTGTCATCTCCGTAAATATACAGATTCTGAAAAGACAGTACCAAAATAGGCACATATATACCTATCAATACCAATATCCAGCATTTACTTGCCTTTCTGATCCTCCGTGCCGCGTCCCCGAAAATATTTCTGATTACTCGATACCTGAATAATGCTGCAAGTACAAGCAAAACCGAAATCACTGCGGAATACACTATCACCAACAAGGAAAATGAACATTTCGTTAATGTCAACGGAACCGAAATCAATTGCATTAATGCAACTTCCACCATTATTCCAACAAAATAGTTAAAAATGAGGCTTCCCACAACATTCCGCTTAATGTTACTTGTGAAAAGCGGGCCCAATGCAATCGGAACAATACCAAGATATACGAATAAAATCATCACTCCCAGTAATCCTTTTACAGTTTCCAACATTGTCTATTTCTCCACACTATTGTTGCACCATAATCACACCTAATGTTCGAATTTGATTTTGTGCACACAATTCTAATTCTTTTCTTATTTCTTCACAATTAGAACGTTCATCGATTTCTACAAAGATAGCTGTTCCATTCTCCGCCAATTCCATAAGCGAATCTGCCTCATGAATAATATCTTTTCCTGATACAACCTCAATCTTTTTTTCTGCTAAACATGTTTTCATTTGCTCGATAAACTTTATGGGTATACACTCTATCTTGCTTCCACTCAAATAAACCCTTGATATTCCCAAATTCTTACAAGACAGATAGATATTTGCAACTAATAGACATAATTGTTGCTCATAACGCTCCCCCTTTCGGACAGACCATTTTTTCTTTTGCAAATGCGATAAATTAATATCACCCAGTACCCTCGAATTAAAAAGATATCTTACCTCATCCGCACCGTGTATATTTCCACTAAAGGTATACAAAATGGCATTTAAAACAACTGCAAGAAGTATTCCACTAATAATTCCCAATATCACCATTTTCTTGTTGACAGTTACATGAATGTCACTATATTCCGCTATCAGAATTTCCTTTTGTTCCTCCGATAGTTTCCCCGATGGTTCTTCTACAGTTTCGGCGTCCGTGAGACGTTCATATAATATTTTTTGGTCATCTCTAAAATTGTTGTAGTAATTTGCAAAATAACTGTTATTTAAATGCATAGCATTTAGTACTTCACTTTTATTTGTCAGCAGTTCCAAATCTACAACGATTTCATTTCTTTGTTCTATATCCTGCAAACTGATATCTAAACCACTTTCAGCGAGTTTTGTCACATATTCTTTTACAATATTCTCCAGTGCTTCTGCAATGCCACTCGCTCTTTCTTCAGTGTCCCCAAGTACCGTTATTTGGATTGTTTTCTGCACAACTTCAACTTGTATAAGTTCTTCAATATACTTTGTATTTTCCTCATAATTTATATCCGCACAAATCTCTTCTATAGTACTACAACTCTTGACCATACCATATATTTCACTGATTGCGTTTTCTGTATCCATCCCACTCAACTGAAAATTTAGAGAAACCACTCTCTCCTCATATGGATTTATCTGCATTAGAATAGACTCTTCCATATACTCGTTATACTCATCTAAAAGAATCCTATACTTTATGGCATTCATAACCCCCTGTCTCTCTAAGTCGTCTAGGTTTTGGCTTAGTTCTTCCGTTGTTGTATTTTCATACTCTAAGCTTGATATCTTATCTTGGGCTTCTTTTTTTGCATTCGTATAATCTCGATAATACTGCCAACCTGTAAGCACAACTGCCCCAATCAACGCAAACAGCATTATTGTTCGCCATTTCTTCAACACAACAAAAATCATTTTCCTAATGTCAATTTCCCTAGTTTGAAGATACCCCTTACTTTGTTTTTCCATTTTACTACTCCTTGCTTCATTCATTATACATAGACTCTGTCAAGAAAATAAGCTGAATATCTTTCTTTGTTTCTGCAATAAACTTTTTGAAAAATTCATTCCGCTCTTTTGCCTGCTCCTCGGTGACCGGACGTCTCAAATTCGGATCCATGTAGTTCTCGTTAATGTTGACGGAAAATCCGTCAAATCCGGCCAAATAGACTTCTTTTACCCCGATTTCCCTCAAAAGGTTAAACACCACTACCAGAGCAGAATCATTCACACCGTCCTCGGTGTGAATCCACTCTTTGTAATCGATTACCTGCACCTGCCCGTCAAACTCCGCTACAGGCGTTCTTGTCACATTGCTTGTGACAATCACATGTTTTCCCCGGCCAATCGCTTTCTCATATCGTTCCTGCTTGGTGGCGAGCACGTAATCGGTCAAATATGCTCTGTCATTATTAAGCGCTATGGATATCGCATTCTCATCTGCAAGCATTTCCCTGATGACGGCATCTGCATCCGTAAGATGTTTTCCCGGCGCGATAAGAAGCACCTTCTTACCTGCAATCTTTTCCTTCAATGCCGCAACAACCACTTCATCGTCCAACTGTTTTTCCTGGTTATACTCTAAATACAATCGGTCCGCAAATTCCTTGTCAAAAGAAATCTTCTTTTCTTCCGGAATCATCCTCAACAAATCGGATACCTGGTCAATGGGAAGCATATGTTTCTTGAAGAAGTGACCGGCATAGCTTGGAGTACAATGGTTGATAGAAGATAAATAATACTCTACCGAATATCCCCAATAAAATTCCGAATGAATCTGGTTAATTACCGTATCAATCACTTCCAATAGGGGTTGTATCTGATAATTCTTTCCAAAATACAGGTTTAAATGCTCCGCGAACAATTCCGTGTTCAAGTTGCCCGCGCCTTTGCCCATTCCCATGACAGATACATCCGCGATGCGGTCTCTCATTGTATTAAATTCAATAAATGAAACCGCATTAGAGTAGGACAATTGCAGATTATTATGTGAGTGAAAGCCCAGTTTCATTTCAGAAATCAGATTGTGATCCACCAGATTTAAAACTCGACTCATATCATTTGCGCGCATCTCTCCAAAGCTATCCACAATGTAGAAGGCTGTCGCCTGTGGCAGTTGGGTGTTCACCTCCTCAATCAGGTCCAGCAGTTCCTGATCGGAATAGCGCATAGTGGTCATTGGCTGAATATAGAGTTGATAGCCTTTTTCGATAATCATCTTCCCCACTGCAATAATGTCATGACGGTTTTTCTTATGAAAGGCCAGGCGGATACCATCGATATCCCTATCCGTGCGCTGTGGCAGACGGGCCACATCATATTTTCCATAGTCCATCATGGCTACATAGGTCACACCCTGCTTTTTCTCCGTCAGGAAGTGATCACGGATCACTTCCTCACAACAGTACTGGGTCCGACCTTCCTCCGAGCCATTCTTCTCATCGATATAGCCGCATTCGATGATGTCTACATCGGCTGCTTCCAGACTATGTAGAATTGCTTCCATGTATTCCGTCCCGAAATTAAAGTTGTTCACACAACCTCCATCTCGCAGAGTACAATCTAAAATCTGAATATTCATGATAGAAAATCCTTTCTGTTTTTGTTTAATTCTATACCGGTTGCTATTGTCTGCCTTTCATTGCCTCTTCAACTCTGGCTACGTCCTCCGGTCTGTCCACGGCAATGGTAGATGAATCTACCGTCACAAACTTTATGTTGATATGATTTTCCACGAATCTCATCATTTCGATATCTTCTATTTTCTCAATTTTTCCCCTTTCTGTCTCGGCAAAATAGAGCAACGCTTTTCTTGTCAAACCATATAACCCAAGATGCTTCATATATGTGATATCCTGCCCTTTCTTCGGGTACGGGATTGGAGAGCGAGACAAATAGATTCCATCATCCTCTGCATTAGTCACTACTTTTACGCAGGTGTTGGAAGTGATCTCTCTTTCCTCCTTGATGGGCGTGATGGTATTGATCACTTCTGTCTCGGGATGCTCCATTTTATAGTCCACCACCTTCTTGATGGTCTCCGGCTCAATCATCGGCTCATCGCCCTGGATATTCACATAAAAGTCTGCCTCAATCTTCCTTGCCACCTCACCGAGACGGTCTGTACCGGTCTGATGAGTATTCGATGTCATAATGACATTCATATCATACTGTTTGCATGCCGCTTCAATCCGCTGATCATCGGTTGCCACATACACTTCATCAAAGGCCTCAACCTTCATTGCCTGCTGATATACCCAGTAAATCATAGGTTTCCCACAGATATCTGTCAACGGTTTACCCGGAAAACGGGATGATTCATAGCGGGATGGAATAACTCCAATAATTTTCATACGTATTTACCTCTTTTCTATTTCAAATTATCGCGTAATAATGTCTTCCAAATTCACTCGTTTAAATGTCTCCAATTGTCCGCCCCTGGTTGCATTGTAGATGGTAAAACCATGCGCATCTGCGTAATCTTTTGCAATCTCAAACTGCGGAAGCATTTGATTCCCATTCTTTATGAGACGTTCCTGCGTCCATTTCGTCTTGTGATCAATATACGTCACATTCTCACTGTACATTTTCGGTTGCGCGTAGTTACAATCCACCCCCAACAAATAGATCTCAGAAAAACCCATATAGGCAGCAAATTGAAGCATTGCGTATACCACTGACTTCCCCGTATAAACAACCTGTGTGATATCACCACTGAAATCGGTCTCCGGGAATGCTTTCGGAAACAGGCGTCTCCAGAAGGTATCCGTCATCATATTGGCCGTGTCATCTTTGGGAAATGCGATTCCATTCTTCCCATCGTAGGTCGCATCCATATCCGTGTAGAAGAAAACCGGGATATCTTCCCTCTTCAATTGATCTCCCATGATTTCAACGGCATGGGAATCCACGATGCCATAATATGTTCCACGCCAATCGGTCTTATCATACATGGTCAGACAGGAATTGACAGCAAATGTGTATTCCCCCTTAAGCAAGTCTACATCTTCCAACCGAAGGCTTGGCCCGGTTCCAACGATAAAACAGCGCTCACCCTTATGAACGTCATGGAACCTGCTCAAGTTTTTTACATAAACCTCATGCAAATTTTCGTTTCTTTTCGTTACTTCCTTTTTCTTCCTCCGATAAACGAACAGGGTCTGTATGTCTCGTACAAACCGAATCGCACCAGGGAAATGATTCTTTATAAATTCCTTCATGCCTTACTCCTCTATGATAGCTTCCCACTTTTTGATAATATGTTCAATCGCAAGCGACTCCGCCATCCGTTTCGCTTCCTCCGCCATCTGCTTTAATTCTTCCCGGGGTAGCTTTGTCATGGCAAGCATTTTTTCTGCAAATTCCTGCGTATCAAAAGCCTTTGCCAACATGCCCTGCTTTCCATCCGTCACCAGCGGCTCCACCGCGGTAATATCATATGCCACTACCGGAAGCCCCATCTCAAAGGCCTCTGTCAACACCATTGGAAAGCCTTCCCATCTGGAGGAAAGAACATAGATAGAAGCTTCCTGCAGGTGTTTTCGCACCTCATTCGTATAGCCTGTGATACGGACGCGCTCCTCCAATCCTTCATCCTTTATCATCGCCTCCAATTCAGGACGCATTTCCCCGTCTCCTACCAATACCAGCTTCCACTCTGCATTCCATTTTGCGAACTGGGCAAATGACCGAAGCAAAAGATCGAACCCCTTTTGCCTGATTATTCTCCCACATCCGACAAAAGTCTTATTCGTAAGCGCACTCTTTTCCACACTTACAAAACTCCTGGGATTATATATTACATCACAATCCACATCAAACGCTTCTTTGTATCGCTTTGCAATATATTGATTCAGGACAACACAATGATCCAGTTTCGCGGCACCGGCTCCAAACACCTGATCCATATGCCAGAAGTACAATCCCGGCGTCTCGAAATATGCCTCATAGGAATTATGCTCCCAACCGATTGTTTTACAATTCAGCCGATCCGCAATTAACCCCAGATGCATGGAATTACTTCCGGACACACCTATGATTATATCATAAGGTTCCCTGGATAGTTCTTCTACCCATATGTCCTGCCACTTCTTCTGGAAATATGCATATTCCAATAATCTGTAAAAACATTTATTGCGATACAACAGATTCGTCTTCTCGTTCACATCCCGAATCATCCGTCTTGTGATTCGATTGATCATCCCAAACCTCGGCTGCATGGTATAGCGAATTTCTATTTTGTCATCCAATCCGTACGGATTGGCAGCGCGCTCCTGCTCCGTATCCATCGTATAAATAATAATTTCATGCTTCTTTGCCAGCTCGTTTGCAATCACTGCGGTTACCCGTTGCTCTCCTCCATGGGTGAATACGGATGATGCCACAAGACAAATTTTTGCCATTAACGTCTCCTCATTTTTTCTACCACTTTTTCGAACGCTGCAACCGGATGACATAAATAATGGCGAATCCGCAGTTTCCTGTATGCACGTTTTTTGCGATGTATCTGTCGTATGAATTCCCGTTTTGCAAGTTTCGTCTCCTCTACTGTTGCCGGGAACTCTGTCAATTCGTGTTCCGCAAGACTTCCGTTATTGTAGTCACCCTCTGTATTGCAATGTACCCCCGTTCCGTCGAACCCAATATTCTCACATAGGCGTTTATTCGGGAAAAGGGTCATCCCATCCTGCCGAAACATCGTCCAGTAAGCTCTGATTGCCCAGGAGTCGATACTATGCTCTTCCATCTGCTGTTTCATCATCAAGCTGTTATCCAGACAGTTTTCATAGTCGAAGGCCCTCTTCACTTTGGGATTGGTTTTGGTTTCTTCCCAGCCCGTGGCATTCTCATCAAAGGTTGCCCAACGGTCTGCCCATGTGGCCCATGTCCAGGATGAGAACACTTTTAGGAAGTAGCTTTCCGGGAGTTTTGGATTTCCATTTGGATAATGGGAATATCCTGTAATGGAGAAAACCTTTTTTTCCTTTTCATAGCGTTCCAAACCGGTACTCATATAGTTTAGAAAATACCTGTCCGTGACCAGATCATCTTCCATGACAATGACTCTGCCGTGCTTCCCTACAACCTCTGTCACCCCATGGATAATGGATCTTGCCAATCCCCAGTTTTCTTCTCTCATGGTAATATGCACTTGTTTGAAACCGGTGATATTTCTCACATATGCCCGGGTTTCCTCTACCTTCTCCCTCATCTGCTCCTTCTTGGGATAATCACAAAATACATATAATTCGGTCTCTTCCGCTCCGATATTCTGTTTTAATGCCTCTACCGTCTTGCGGGTATGCTCCGGTCTGTTATAGACAAAGAGCACTACCGGTGCATAATTGTTTATTTGCATTCTATTTCCTCATATATGTGAATCAAGTCAGAGATATTTTTATCCACATCAAATATCCGGGCTGCGTGAGCTCTGGCATTGTCTGTGATCCTCTTTGCTTCCGCCCCCATCTCAAAGAATTTCTCCACATAGTATGCAAGCATATATGGTGCATCATGCTGATAGACATATCCTTCTGTTTCATGGGCAATCATATTTTTGACACCGCCCACGTCGGATACTACAGTGGGAGTTCCCAACAGCATTGCCTCCCCCAAAGAATTCGGGGAATTCTCGATTGCAGAAGGTGAGACAAAGACATTTGCTTTTAAATATTGCTCGCACATCTGCTTCTCGTCTAAAGTGTCCAGAAAAAATATCTGTTCCTCCAAATGGTATTTTTTGATTAATTTCTTAATATAATACTGATAACTGTTCAATCGGAGTCTCTCTCTCCAATTCGCGGGATGCAAGTAATCCCTCTCCGTGATGTACAACTTCACCTTTGGATATTTTCGTTTCAGTATCGCCAAGGCCTCTATCATGAAGTGAAACCCTTTGTATGGCACACCTCCCTGGCTCATAAAAATGCGGTAGGGTTCACAGGTCTCATACTGCCACTCCTCCTGATAAAAACTGTCTCGCAGAATCTCATTGTTAAAATGATATACCACCTCCGGCCGGAACATCTTCGTACATGCCTCATCCCAATCGGTTCGCCCGATTACATGCCTCGCTTTTCTTAAAGCTTTTATCTCATACGTTCCTCTGACTGCAAATTCCCGCTTTGCACCTAGAATGTTGCAATGTCGCAAAATATCCCGAACTGTGTAAAAATGTTGCACCCATTCCGGAAGTGCCGCCACATAATGTCCCGCATAGATTGAGACAAGCCCCTGAATGGACACAACTGTGTGATCCAGATATCCGGTTTTTTCACCGGCATTCATAACGCTGAGTGTATGCGGAAACTCTGTTCCAAACACATGAATCACATCCGGTTTAATCTCCTGATAGACTTTTACAAACTCTTCCTCTACATTCTCATCAAAGCGACTGACGGTCTTACATTTTCTCGGGACAGAAACGAATGTCACCTTTTCTCCCTTCCCGATTGCGATCTCTTTTTGTTCACAAGATGTATATGCGATATATAAATCTACTTTTTCTCGCAGCGCTTTGCTTATTCCCACAAGCCAGGATACCCGAACCTGCGCCTCATCTCCCATAACCGCTTTTGCTTCCGGGATTGGAACATTACATATCCATAATACTTTCATTTTTCTTCTCCTGTTCCCTTAACCAGCCCTGATATGCACAATATCCTATATAAAATCCAACTATGGGTGAAGAAAAGGGGATTGCAGACACCATCATCACCATAAATCCGAGCGTATAAAAAATACGAAATTGTCTTGGATATCCGCGCCATACAATCATAGCGATAACAACCAGTATGATAACCGAGAGTAAACCGCCTTCCACCAACATGCATCCGATTCCACTCATCCACTTGTAGTCACTTAAGCCCTGGGGCATTCCGTGATGTTCGATAAAGCTTCCGAACGTGTCTGTGATTGCCAGAATCCTTCTTTTTATACTGCCGTCTTCCAAAAATCTCTCAGGGTTCTCAAAGAGATAGTCCACCAAAATCCGTATTCTAGTCCCCTTGGATACATAATTGCGGACATAGTATATACCTGCTCCCGCACATCCGGCCAACAATAGGATCTTGACAAACGTGTACTTTTTCCTCATGCACAGCTCATTTATTATGAATGCTACGGCATATACGCCCAAATAGATGATGGTAACGGAGGATCCGGCAAAGAATAGTATTTGAACCAACAACATTCCCACATAGAACAGGGCATGTTTTCTCAAATTAATTGCCAGAAGTATCATGAATACACACATATATCCGTATGCGGACGGCTCCGTAGCCAACCCAACGACTCCGCGCGTCTGGTTCGTGGAATGTCTCGAAAGCAAACCATATCCGAAACTGCTGTTGATATATTTCTGTATGAAGCCTACTCCAAACCAAATCCATATGCACAATTTTATGAGCTTATCATTCAAGCCTTTCCCGTACTGTAATATGAGAAAGGTAGCATAGGGAATAAATACCAACGAAGCATAGGTAAAATAACTTCTGAACACCATATAGATAGAAATCTGCCTGATTCCTGTTATGGCGAATACTCCCATTGCAACTCCCAACAAGCACAATAATACGACGATTCTCGGTATTCTGGGATTTTTCCAAACTCCAATGAGTACAATTGCCAGAGCCACTAACAGCCCATATGGTTGTGTATCGGAACCAATATATACCAATTCAATAAAAGGAAAAAAACAGGTTAGATACAATAGGAGTTCTAGTCCTCTATATATGAGCTGTTCCCTTCCCCAGCTTTGCACTTTTCGTTCAAACTTCATTGTCCCAAAAGGATTCTTTACCCTTACAGGTATATTCATAACAACTTACCTTTCCTCCAACGCCTTCTCATACAATCGGGTATACTCTTCATTTGCAATCACTTCCGCGAAGTTCTCTCTATATGCCAGGCATTTTTCTACATAACTGTCCCTGTCTGACTCAATTCTTGCAATCGCCTCCTCCGCGAGCGCAACGTTCCTCGCCGGCACAACATGACCGCACCCGGATCCCACACTCTCCGGAACTGCAGTTAAATCATAAGTCACTACAGGCGTTCCACAGCAAATCGCTTCCCCTGTTGTCATTCCCATTGTCTCTTCGATACTTGCATTGAAATAGATATCTGCGGCAGAATACCACTCAATCAATTCCTGGACATCCTGCGTTCTCTCAATTCCCAAGATACGAGCCGGGAGTCTTTGTATCTGCTCTTTGCTTAACCCTATCAGTACAATCTGATACTCCTCGCTAAGCATTTCGCTAAGCTGTATATAATCGCATAACCCTTTTCTGGCATCCCAGATATTCGCCACTCCAAGAATTACTTTCTTGTTTTCCAGTTGATACTTTCTCTTTATCTCTGATTCAGTGGGTGTAAATAATTTTGTATCAATGCCATTCGGGATTGCTATACACCGGGTATTTGCGAAAAAGGACTGCTCCACTTCCCTCTTTAGCCAAACGGAAGGGGTCACCAGATACAACTTCTCCGGGGAAGTAAAGAGCTTCTTTTTCACCTGATAATTTTCTCCGGAGTTGTCCCAAAACAGGCTCCCCGGGTAGGCTCTTTTCTGCGGGCATTTCCCGCACTGCGCTTTCCATTTCTCGCAGCCTGCACTGCTATAATATGCACAGTGTCCCGTATAGGTCCAGCAGTCATGCAGAGTCCACACCACCGGGCGATTGTACTCCTTTAAGAAGTGAAATAATATCTCAATATTCAAGTAATACCCGTGCACATTGTGCAAATGGATGATATCCGGGTTGTATTCCTCAATCTTCGCAATCAACTGCTTTGTGGCTTTTCCCGAATACATCCCGTGACGGTCTGTAAGGCGGGTCATGATTCCATGCCAGTAAATTTCAAGCTTATTGCCAAAGCGAAATGTATCCACATCTGCCGGTGCATTCCCTCTGGCGTAGGCGATACAACTCTGATTGCCCTGTTCTTCCAACATGCGGGCGAGGTTCACGGCAATCCTACCGGTGCTTCCGGTCCCGCACACGGTATTTATTTGAAAAACCTTCATTCCCACATGCTCCTTCTTATCTCAAAATCATTTTTGCCACTTCCATGGCTATGCATTCCAACAGATACAGTCTGCTCATTCCGTTTTCCCGGTAGATGCGATATCTGGCCTTACAGCGGGAAACGGCATCTCTCATACTGCCCTTATTGCTGATGCCTCCTACGCGGAAGTTTGCGAGTACCTCATTTAACACGGTAATCTTATAGCCTGCATTCCGCACCTTTAATACAAAATCCCAATCATCATGTACACTAACACATTGGTACAAAAAACGGTCATATACACTTCTGCGCACAAAGGTTGTGGGGTGATTCCAATCTCTGCTGGTGGCATACTTCCGATATCTGGAATGTTTAATCATCTCCCCCTGTTCCTTGATGAGACGAATGTCTGCATAAAACATATCAAAATCAGTCTTGTGAAAGGTATCTACCACCCGTTCCACAGCCTGCTCCTCATACCAATCATCACTGTTGATGATTCCGATCAGAGTTCCCGTGCAGTTTTTTATGCCCTTATTCATGGCATCATAAATACCCTTGTCCGGTTCGCTGATGATGTGATACTGCATGCCACGCTCGGCAAATGCAGCTTCGTATTCTTTTGCAATGGCAACGGTGTCATCTTTGGACGCCCCATCAATAATCCAATACTCAATATTGGTATATGTCTGATGTAACACGGATTCAATTGTATCACGAATTGTTTTTTCGCTATTATAGCTGACCGTTACAATGCTAACGACCAAATCCTGCTGTATCTCCATATTTGTCTGCTTTCCTGCCCCATTTTCTACTCATCTGTCCTGGTCAACCTGATGGATGTCTCGAAGGAAACCGTCTGGTATTCCTCAATCTTGATTGGTCCCTCTGACAGTTCTTTATCGTATACCAGGCTTCCAAAAGCCTTATTACACATCTTCCCGTATTGCCCATGCATGCGGGAAAAGAGGTAGATTACCCAGTTAAACAACGGGGTCACCCAGATTCTCTTGTGATGTTCTGCTGCAATCTTCTCCACCATGTGGGAGGTCGTCACATATCTCTCATTTTGCGGATAAAAGATTCCACTCACCTCACGCTCAATTGCCAAATGTACAAATTCACATAAATTATTGATAAAGATCATGGAACGCTCGTTTTTAATATCCGGAAATATCGGCAACGTCCTGGCAAACTTCTCCAATATCGGGAAGTTTCCTTTACTTCCTTTCCCATATACCATCGGCGGGCGCAAGATAACAACCTTAAAGTTATCATCATTCAATTTCAACAAACCTTTTTCCGCCTGAACCTTGCTGTCTCCATAAAAGTTCGCAGGGGAGGTGGGAGTATCCCGCGTGATGACGCGCTGCTTTCCCACCGGTGCACTCTCCCCGTACACACTCATGCTGCTCATAAAAATAAACTGCTGCACCCCATCCTCTTTTGCTTTCTTCGCCGTCTCAATGGCCATATCACAGTTAATGGCATAATACTTGCGCTTTACTTCCTCTGAGACGCTGGTCACATCGGCATGGGCTAACCCCGCAACATGAAAAATGGCATAATGCCCCGCAAAACTCTTATTACGCCACTTCCCATCAATCATATCTATTGTATCCACACAGTAATCCGGATATTGCTGCATCCATTTCTCGAAGGAGGTACCAACATAACTGTTGATACCTGTGATTAATATTTTCTTCATTCTGCTTTAGACCGGTCCTTCATGGTCCCGGTTCCTCCTTCCACGACTCCGTCATGCTTCAATACGCTTGTTATGGTGCCAAAAAAACATTTCACATCGAACGCGAAGCTCATGCGCTCCACATACTCCCCATCCAGCTTTGCCTTTACCGGAATTTCCAACTCATCTCTTCCGTTGATTTGGGCCCAACCGGTCAGCCCCGGCATCACATCGTTCGCACCGTACTTATCCCTCTCCTCTATCAGATCATACTGATTCCACAACGCCGGGCGCGGCCCGATGATACTCATATCCCCTTTCAATATGTTGAATATCTGCGGCAATTCATCCAAGCTGCTTTTTCTCAAGAATTTACCAACCTTCGTGATATAATGTTCCGGATTGGTCAACAAATGGGTCGGCATATCCTTAGGCGTATCAATGCGCATTGTGCGGAACTTTAAAATATAGAACTCCGTTTTATGAATGCCAATGCGCTTTTGCTTGAATAAAATCGGCCCTTTACTGTCCAGCTTAATTGCCACACACAGAATCAAGAATATCGGTGATAAAATAATACACGCAATCAAGCTCAATATAAAGTCTGCGATACGTTTCATTTTCGGATAAATCATATCAGTTTTCCTCTTAATCAACCGCCAAAAGCCTCGACTGGCGCAGGTGCACGCCAGCATACCAATGCCGTAAATCAAATAATAGCTTCTTGGCAACGGGCACTTGTATACCCGATTCACCAGAAAAATATACAACATGCTGATTATAGCATTCACAACACATCCCGCCAGTGCATACATAAACTCTTTTACTCCGACAGCACTTCGCGGCTCCGAATAGAGGCCAAACGCGCCAAACACCAAAATTGTAATCACAAAGTTGGGGATAATCGCCTTCTGCGCGATTGATAAATACAGTTTCGGAACCTCTGACAGAGAAAAGCCATATCTCGCCAGTATAGCAATATATGTAGAAAACACGACTGCCGCCATATCAAAGATAAAATACAGGATTCTTTTATTCATGATTTCCGACCAAGCCTCTCCTACTACCTATTCCCGGGCATAAAGTGCATGTCCTTCAAAGATTACAACCAACCGATAATCTCGGGCTTTGACATATGCCTCGTCATTATATTCCATGGGTACCAGCAAATAATTGCACCCAAACGCATCCATTTGCAATAAAAGTTGTTCCAGATTCCCATAATAATAATCGTATCCGGGTCCATATGCGACACGAATATCCACGTCATACTCCTGTATCTGCGATGCAATCGTCCCCGGCGCCAACAGAAACACCTCATTATCCTCTGCATCCTCCGTGATATAGTACACGTAATGCATGACATCGGGAGTCACTTTATATATATTCATCCCTCCCTGCAGGGGTTCCGCCGCGTATCTGAAGCCAATCCCCGATTGGATTATTATAGCATATAGCAGAATGGCAAACCACTTCTTTCTGTGGTTGCGGGTAGTCTCCGTCATCCGCACCCCTCCATACGGAATTAATATCCCAATCGGAAGCAGCAGGAAGATCTTTTCCAAAGCGCGCCCCTCCAGCAGGAGAAAGCCCACAATTTCCATCCCAAGGATCAGCAGGGAAACCAGAATGCTGAAAACATAGACATTATTCTTTCTTTTATTCTTTTCAAATAGAAATATCCACGCTAACACCAGCCAAAACAACACCAGGCTTATGGTTGACAGACTATAGTTCAACCAGTCACTTCTAATGCTTTCTAACACTGCCAAATCTTTCCCAGCCCTTTCGAATCACATAAATTCCCACACAACAGATGAGGGACAGAACCGACAAAACCGCCCCCTTCGCCAGCATCAGTTGCGCTGCAACTATGGTAAGTATTACCATAACAATCATTTCATAATCCAATTTCTTTTTTTGTTGAATTGAATCTATAATTTCAAAACCAAATGCCACCACCAACGGCAGTATGCAACAACAAAGCATGGTTGCACCATTCCATATATTTTGGAACACACTGAAAGATACCGCTCTGTCCGCCCCGATTGAGACTGTATACAAAATCATCGCGAATACCACAAACAGACCTCTTTCTTCCGGTTTTCCCCGGAACAAAACGCCGCTTATCTCCCATGTTGATGCATAAAAAAATGCCAAAAGGAATATCGGCAGGAAACTGTGAACGAAAATGGGAACCTCCATTCCGCTCACATCCACATTTACCGCATAAAACATTTCAATCGGCGAATATTGTTTTAGTTCGGGCTCGCTGTAAGCAAGTTTGGTATACGGCTGTTGCCGATACATCCTATTGGTATCTATCGTAATTGCCACGGTTTCCGGCACATCATCCTCGGGAGATGGCATAATGAATCCTATGGATATCAAAGTAAATAAGGCAGCCAGAATTATGACATAAGAAAAAAATTGTCTAATCCTTTCCATATTGGAACGATAATGCTGAAGCTGCCTCAAAAATGTATTTCTCCGGATCAAAAATTGTAGCAACCACAAAACCGGGACTGCCACCATGATTCCGCGCCAACAGCCTGTCAGTGTTGATAATGGAAGTTCCATAACAATCATCGGAACGGCAAATAAATAAAATAGAGCCCATATACTAATGTATCCCATCACATAGGTTTCTGCCAATCCGAGAAGGGCCCCCCTCCTTGTCCACATCATTCCGACAAGAAATGGCATGATACCAAGACTATAGATTGTAATCAATATTTGCAACCATATGTTCATAAGTAGTCCTTACCCCGTTCTGCTAGTCCTGATGATATAAATCCCTGGTATACACTTTCTGCACCACATCATTCAATTCATCTGCCATACGGTTCGAGATAATCACATCCGATATCTCTTTAAATTCTCTCAAATCCGTAATAACTCTGGAATGGAAGAATTCGGGTTCCTTGAGTGTGGGTTCGTAAATCACCACTTCCACTCCCTTTGCCTTGATTCGCTTCATAACACCCTGAATGGAAGACTGTCTGAAATTATCTGAGTTCGCCTTCATGGTAAGACGATAAACTCCGACAACCCTCGGCTTTCTTGCAAGTACCTGATCTGCAATGAAATCCTTTCTCGTACGGTTTGCATCCACAATGGCACCGATAATATTGTTCGGGACATCCTTATAGTTTGCCAGAAGCTGTTTGGTATCTTTTGGAAGGCAATACCCACCATATCCAAAAGAAGGATTATTGTAATGGGTTCCGATTCTTGGATCCAAGCCAATCCCTTCAATAATTTGTTTCGTGTCAAGCCCTCTGACCTCTGCGTAGGTATCGAGTTCATTAAAATAGGCTACTCTCAGGGCAAGGTATGTGTTTGCAAACAATTTCACCGCCTCCGCTTCCGTCGTATTCATAAGCAAGGTAGGAATATCGGTTTTGATGGCTCCCTCCTGTAACAGTTCCGCAAACTGCTTCTGCTTTTCTTCCATCCCGGCACCCGCTATTTGTCCCACGATAATTCTTGACGGATACAGGTTATCGTACAAAGCTCGTCCTTCACGCAAGAATTCCGGGGAGAACAGAATATTTCGAATGCCGTAATGCTCCGCAATACGCGCAGTGTATCCAACCGGAATCGTCGATTTGATTACCATTGTGGCCTTGGGATTATACTTCATCACTTTTTCGATAATGTCTTCCACGGAAGAGGTGTCAAAATAGTTTCGCTCCGGATCATAGTTGGTTGGCGTTGAGATAATGACAAACTCGGCTCCATCCAATGCAGCTTCCACATCTGTGGTTGCCGTCAAATTCAATTCCTTTTCCCTTAAATATTCTTCTATCTCCTTATCTACCAGCGGAGATTTTCTCCGATTTATCATCTCAACCTTTTCGGGGATAATATCCAACGCCATCACCTCGTGGTTCTGCGCCAGGAGAATTGCGTTTGATAATCCGACATATCCGGTTCCCGCTACTGTGATTTTCATTATGCATTCACCTTTCTGTTACTTATAATTTGTTTGCAGTCGGAACATAGGTCGGAACAATTCTCTGTACCCACTCCCTTATGTCATCCGGTTCCTGCACCACATGTTCTTCCAAATCCTGAAGTTCCTTAAGGAAGGCCTCTTCGTCTATCTCGATTGGCTTGCCGATATGGATAAGCTTATTCTCTGTATCTTGCAGTCCTTCTTCTTCCATCAGCATTTCTTCGTACAATTTCTCCCCCGGACGTAAACCTGTGAATTTAATCATGATGTCCTCATTTGGTTTATGGCCGGACAACAGGATCAGGTTGGTAGCCAAATCCAGTATTTTGACCGGTTCCCCCATATCGAGAACAAATATCTCGCCGCCCTTGGCGTAGGCGCCGGCCTGGAGCACCAGAGATACCGCCTCCGGAATCGTCATAAAGTAACGGATAATATCCGGATGTGTAACGGTGACGGGGCCGCCTTCCTCTATCTGTTTTTTAAAGATGGGGATGACGCTTCCATTGCTACCCAACACATTGCCAAAGCGCACAGCCACGTACTCTGTTTTGGAGCGATTATTATATGTTTGGATAATCATCTCACAAATCCGCTTGCTGGCTCCCATAATATTGGTAGGATTGACTGCTTTGTCTGTAGAAATCATTACAAATCGCTGAACTTGGTACTTGTCAGCCATCCGGACAATTTTCCACGTTCCCAGCACATTGTTCTTGATGGCTTCGTTCGGGCTATCCTCCATCAGAGGAACATGCTTATGCGCAGCGGCATGATAGATGATTTCCGGATGGTATGTTTTAAAAATCCAATCCAATCGATTCGTATTTCGCACAGATCCGATTGCCACCACCAAGTCCAGCTCCGGATACTTTCTCTTCAGTTCAAGCTGAATGTCATAGGTTGAATTCTCATAGATATCGAAGACAATCAACTGCTTTGGTTTATGGGATGCAATTTGACGACAAAGCTCACTTCCAATGGTTCCGCCACCACCGGTGACCATGATTACCTTTCCTGATACATATCCCATTATGGAATTCAGATCGACATTGATGGGATCTCTTCCAAGTAAATCATTGACGTCCACATCCTTCAATTTGCTGATCCCGACTTCGCCGTTTACAAGCTGGTACATTCCGGGCAGACGCTTTAATTCACAGCCCGTACTCTTGCAGATCTCCAGTATCTCTTTCATCTGCTTCGGGCTTGCAGATGGGATTGCAACAATAATCTCATGGACATCGTAGCGTTCCACCATCTCCGGTATGGTGTTGCGATTGCCAACGACTTTAATTCCATGCATATACTTCCCTAACTTATTAGGGTTATCATCAATCAATCCAACAATATTCTTGTTGATATAATTGCTGTCTTTAATTTCTTTAATCAGCGCATCGGCGGCTTCCCCCGCCCCGACGAGCAACACATTCTTCTTGTCCTTACTGTCACTTCTGACTCGCTTAAACATGCGGAGCAATCTGTAAAAATAACGGCTGAAAAATGTACATGCCAGCATGCTTACGCCGTAAAACAAATAATAACTGCGCGGCATAGGACTCGCAACCCCGCGGTTCATCAACAGAATGATAAGGAGGCATACGAAGGCATCCATAGCACACCCGCCTATCATATAGAGCATTTCTGTGCTGCCTGCATAAGTCCATAGGCTTGTATATAATCTAAAAAAGTAGAATATAATAACCGTGACAACTATATTAGGAATCAACGCATCCAGCGCAATATTCAAATACTGCAAAGGAATACCTGCCATCGAGAAATCAAATCTTGCAAGCAATGCAAAATACGTCGACGCAACAACTGCTACTATATCGTAAAACAACAGCATTGCTCTTCTTGTATTCAATTGTTTTTCTTGAAATTTCATACTCTCCATTTTCTACTTCCTCACAAATAATGTATATTCATTAATATACACCGATTGGATGATTATAGCATAAAGCACTACAATTATCCACGTCTTTTCCCTTCTTGGGTTCCGGCCCTCTTCTTTTTCAGTAGTTCAACGCCATATTTAGGATTTTTGATCGCACTCTTCAGATGCGAAATATATCGTTTCCTCTTTTCCAACATGGCGGTTAGATTCTGAATGTGAACTTCCTTATCCCGAATGATTCCACGCAGTTCTTCCACTGTCTCCACAGGCTTTTTGTATCTTTCCGTATATATATATTTCGTTTCTTTCCCGTGAACGAGTTCCTGAAAACAATATTCCATCTTGTCGAACAGCAGGATGTTGCCCTCCCGTATCCCGCACATGACAAGAAAATCATTTTTCGTTACTCTGTCCTTCAAAAAACATATATTTTCTCTGTAAAAATATAAAACTGCACGATATTCCAGATATTCCATCGGGATGTCAAAATCAAATATCCACTCATAATCAATGCAATACACTTGATTTCCCGAAACAACAAAGTTTGAAAAAATGGCATCCATATTTGCAATATCATATGATTGCATCCCCATCGGCTCACAATCCGGAAACAATTTGCAGAAATCATCACTCATGGAGAACGCATGCGGCTCTCCCGACATATTTCCCATAATTAATTGGAGAGTTTTCTTCACCAACTCAACAATATCATCCACAGACATATTTTTAAGCATCCGGGAATCAATCAGAGGCGCCCCATCAATATATGCAA
This sequence comes from Lachnospiraceae bacterium, assembly GCA_029008875.1. Lineage (GTDB taxonomy): Bacteria > Bacillota > Clostridia > Lachnospirales > Lachnospiraceae > Roseburia. Next base: position 299,832 of record JAQXJP010000035.1, read on the forward strand.
ACTGAATAGCGTCATTCATTTTTTCACATCCGACGGGCACGATTCTCTCTCCGTAATGTCCAAGCAATTTCTCGTAATTCAACGGAATATTGTCAATATGTTGCTTTGCTTCGGGACATAATGCTCTCTTTTCTACCCATTGCTGTCCCTTTAACTCTACGATGCGTGTCTCCACCTGGTATTGAGGTTGTCTTAACGAATTATATTTTGAGTACAAAACCATTTTTTTCGTTTCCTTTATCATTTACTTACTACCAAAAAGGAATTGGCAAATTGTTGAAATAGTCCATCTTCACATACAGAATTATAGGCCGCAATCTCATCAAAATACAGCATCCTGCTCAAATCGTAAGAAGGTGATATCTCTTTGAATGCCCCTTCCTTCGGGAGATACTTTTCGGAATATACTTCCAATGGCAATTTATAGTCCGGGACGGGATAATAAAAATCATTCGTCTTAAACCCGGCCTCCATAAGCATACTTTCCAATTTTCCCCTTGAAAAGGTTCTCACCTTTTCCACATCGCGATATCCCTGAATTCCATCAAATTCTTTTCCGGTGTGATCTTCTCTTGCCCCGCTCCAATATTTCATTCCATACTTATTCTCTATTGCGACAATGAGCCTCCCGCCCGGTTTTAAGAACTTTCTGGCCTTCTTGAGCATATCTATGAACGGATTTTCACTGTTGATGTAATAAATTGAGTACTCCAGAACCCCAATCAGTGAAACATAATCAAATTTCTCTTCGATAACGATATCTTCAAAATTTCCAACCATGATTTCCAGGTTGGAATATTGCTTATTGCGATAAGCGTTTATGGTAGAGCGCCGCTTGGATAAGTCAATCCCGACGACCCTCCCTAGCTTCTCGCAAAACAGGCCCGTGATTGCCCCACATCCCGAACCAATTTCAAGAATACTCTCTGTTTTATCGAAATCGTACCATCGAAGAATATTCTGTCTTATGGGCGACAGATGATAAAGTATCGGCCAATTATTCCCTTCCGTCAGGAGTTCTTCTATTTCTGAGGGGGACTTGGTTTTGACGATTTCCAGAATATCATTCTCAATATCCCCGTCGCTGTAGATATCCTCACCCTTGTAAAATTTGTAATTCAAAGTTACATTTTCGATTTTTTCCGTCATCATTTTTCCTATTCAATCTCTATCGTCGAAATCATATCAAAATACCCAACGGTATCCTTGTCGGAGACCACAATAATATTGCATACATCATACAATCTGTGGTACACTTGAAAACTGTCTGTCTCATATCTTGTACACCCCAGTGATATCAGGTATTCTCCTCCCTGAAATTGATTCATCTGCGTGAAGGTGACTACTCTCTGTTCTCCCGGCTCCAAATGACCGATGTTTTTATGTTCGATCATGGTATTGGTTCCCGACAGTTCATTCCCCTTCACATCTCTGACTGTAATAGCAACTATCGGATCATCAACCTTTTCGTGAGCGCATATCTTTACTTTAATCCGAAAAGGCTTCCCCTTTAGCAATGTGTTGGAGTGTCTGTCCTGGTCATCCAATACTGCATAATCCACAATCTCCACCGCGCGATCCCCATATTCCTGACAATTGGGGTTCTTGGCAAGTTGTTCCTTCCACCCGTTTGTGTCCTGCTTCTTTTCCGGATGATTCCCTTCGCTCTCCGGTTTATACTGCCCCACGAGGACTTTCTTGTACAGGTCGATAATGGTATTGGGATCACCCGACTGAATGATCTCCCCCTTATTGAGCAAAATTGCTCTATCGCAATAAGTACTGATACTACTCAGATCATGGCTGACAAAAACTACTGTTTTTCCGCTTGCTTTAAATTCTTCGAATTTTTTGTAACACTTGGACTGAAAGAAAACATCTCCGACCGACAAAGCTTCGTCGACTATCAGAATTTCCGGTTCGATATTGATGGCAACAGCGAACGCCAATCGCACAAACATTCCGCTTGAATAAGTTTTCACCGGCTGATACACATAGTCGCCAATATCTGCAAACCCCAAAATGGCATCGAGTTTTTTGTCGATTTCTTCCCTCGAAAACCCAATCATTGAACCATTCAAATATACATTCTCAATTCCGGTATACTCCATGTTAAATCCGGCTCCCAACTCCAGAAGCGCAGAGACACGGCCATTCACCTTTACTTGGCCTGAAGTCTGAGTTAATACTCCGGTTATTATCTTAAGAATGGTGGATTTTCCGGAACCGTTTGTCCCGATGATTCCAATGGTTTCGCCCTTTTTTACGGAAAAGGATACATCCTTCAATGCGTGGTGTTCTTTCCCTCTCTTTCTCTTTCCAAAACCCAATGCATCTTTTATTCGATCACTATTTTTTTCATATAGCATATACGTTTTGTTTATATGCTCTACTTCGATTGCCCACTCCGACATATGCCAAACACCTCTCTACAGCACATCCGCAAAATGCACTCGCAATTTTTTAAATACAGTAGTTCCAACGCAATACATCACAATTGTCACACCCCAAAACCATGCTGTTAAAATCGGATGTTCCCAGAATCCTATCTTGTTGATCAGGGCGTCACGATATCCATACACTATGTAGTACATTGGATTCGCTTGCAGTATAATTACCAGCCAATTGGGAATATTTTCAAGGCCCTCGATTGTCCACATAATCGGCGTAGCCCAAGTTCCAATCTGCAACAAAACCCCCACAACCTGGGACATATCTCTGAAAAAAACTGTGATTGCACTTGTCAGGTAAATTAATCCAATCGAAAAACACCACATCGCAATTGAGTAGTACAGGACCTGAATGGTATATCCATCCGGGGCATAGCCCATAATCCAGAACAAGACAATCATGAATCCTACAAAAAAGATATGTGAAAATGAGGCAGAGATTGTCTTCACAATGGGCAAAAGTTCAATCTTAAATACCACTTTTTTGACCAGATAAGAATATTCCAAAAAGACATTGGTCCCCTGGGACATGGCTTCTTGAAAATAAAACCATGGCACAAGTCCGGCCATCAAGTGCAATACAAACGGAACCGTTACCCCTGTTCTCAAATTTGTCGCCGAAGCATGAATTCCCTTTTCAAATACGAACCAATAAAGCAATACCGTAATAATCGGCTGAATAAACGCCCATATCAGTCCTAAATTTGATCCCGCAAATCTTTTCTTCAAATCATCTTTTGATAAGAACCATAGCATTTTACCATTTTTTATTGCTGTTATAATCATTCACTAAACCTCGCAGCATCTTATACAATCCAATATCGATCAATTAGAATAGAGATTGGATATACCAATACAATCCCGTAATAAATTACCTGAATTAGCGGTATCCATTTATTTTTTAAGTGGATGATACTATCCCATACCAGCAATGCCGCCGGCAGAATTGGCAGGAAGTATCGCCCCTGCACCCCCAGTATCAATACCATCTGCTGTATTCCCTCACAGTACTCCGGCAGGGAGGCAGCCTCAATCTCATAGATATAAAATGTCCATGTAATCATACATACAATAGTCAAAAAAGCAATTATTACAGCAGTTCCCCCAAAGACTATTCTTGAAAAGCCATCCACTTTATACCCATTTTCATTATGAAACTGTGTCAAAACAAGCAAAACACCGATGACAAACAGCGCGAATTTCATGTCGACTCCGCTATCCAGCCATCCGAAAGTTCCGATCATTCCTCTTACATAATCCATCGAGAAACTTCGCAAAGTATTGGAAATAAGCTCTGCGCCCTTATTCAAATCAACTATGCAAGCTCTTAACGCCAAAATATATGGAATGTCTCTGATCAAATACATTCCTATCCCAACACAGACAATTGCTACCGCGATCGATATCAGTTTATGCTTTTTTATCACCCGGATAAGATCCACAGAACCCATTCGGAATTCCATATGATCCATAGGAATAATCAGCCAAAGCAATCCCAACAAAACATACAATATCTTAATTACAGAGATAATTGCCAACAACGCAATCGTCAAAGCCAGTTCCTTCCATCCCACCTTTTCCTGCCGATATTTCAAATACAAGAAATAACTGACCAAAAAGAAGCATATCGGAAGCAAAACCGCATCATAACTAAATGATGAACATTGTTGCAAGTTCATTGGTAACAACATAATGGCGCATAATAGTTCCTTTTTTATTGGAATGATCTTTAATGCCCAATATCCCATTGCCGCTCCAAAAAATATCGCACCCAGTTCTCCCAATTGCAAGCATCCCAAAATAGGCAGATTGAATAGCAATCCGATTGCAAAACCGATGGTCATAGGAAAATACGCCAGGATTGATACCTTCGGCGAAAAATCAAACCCTCGATTTTCAAACCGAACGCTCGCCATATCCCGGTAATTTTCTATGTCAACCTCCTGCCTGTTTGATATCACGTCCATGGCACCCAGGCCTTTTGCATATTCATAATATTGTTCTCCCAAATTATCTGCACCGATAGCTTGACACATATTTATCACATGTGTCCCCTCATCAGGAACCTGCATAACAGGAACAATTACGGAATAAATTATTCCCACAACAAGAAATGTGAAAAAAAAGAATTTGGGAATATTATCACTGTTAAACATTTTAATAAAAAAACAAGAAATTTTGTTAAACATTGCTTTACTTTTCATTTTTGTTTTCAGTTATTTGCTCCTTCAAAATTGCAATCTCCTGAGTCAAACGTTTTGTTTCATCTGTCAGTTTTGAGATTTTCTGGGTCAATCCGTAAACGATAATCAAAATAAAGCAGATGCCAAAGAAAAACAGCATGTTGGATGCAAGTTCTATTCCCAAAGCTCTGGCCACTGCCGCCACAATATTCGGCCAAATGTCAATCACCATCATCAATATTCCGAGCATCAACCAGGACAGCGCAAAACGCAAATTCAGTTTATTCTTGCGCACCTGCCACAAAATTAAGAGCATGGCAAGAACGATTGCTATTCCAATGATAATTTGAAAACGAAATGTCATCTTTTCCTCTTTTCTATCCCACAATTACTATAGCGCCGCTATCACAATAGCAATACTGACCTTAATCATGTAATAGACAGCTTTGAAAGGTGAGGAAATAGAAGAAACACCTTCCTCCCTCTCTTTCATGATAACCGAAAGTTCACTTACCTCTGCTTTTTGCTTAAGGAGTGTTACCACACTCTCCGGTTCCGGATAATCCTTCGGATAATTTTCCGCAAATTGCTTCATGACCTTGCGATTCACCATGCGCATCCCCGATGTAGGGTCCGTGATTTTCTTGCCGGTCATTATCTTAATAAGACCGGTAAAATAATGAATTCCCAACCGTCGCAACCCTGTTGACTGAAATCCCTCCTTGGTGATGTAGCGGGATCCGATGAGCATGTCCAACTTCTCTTCTTCCATCTGCTGTGCCATAGCCTCAAGATAACTGGCATTGTGCTGACCGTCCCCGTCAAATTGCACTGCATAGTCATATCCGTTTTCATACGCATACATATATCCGGTCTGCACCCCACCGCCGATTCCCAGATTCACCGGCAGGTCAATCACATGAAATCCGTTTTTACGGCATATTTCCAAGGTGTTGTCCCCTGAGTGGTCATTGATAATGACGTAGTCAAATTCCGGCGCGTTCTGCAGGATATCATTTACCGTTTTTTCAATATTGCCGGCCTCGTTGTAGGCCGGAATAATTGCGATTTTTTTCATACTATTCCTCTCTATTTCGAGAAAATTTTCAGATAAACTCCTATGGCGACATTGCGGAATTTTCGAAAGAACACACTGAATTTACATTGAAATTCCGAAAGTCCCAGTTCTTCCTTGTATTTGTATACCAATCGACGATGCTCCTCCACATAGGTCTTGCGATCGTTCCCAATCAAATTGCCCGTGTTGGAATCGTTTCGAATGGTAAAGCTGTTCAACAATTTATGGATGATGTAGACATCCCCCGCACATGCGATTCTTGTCCACATTTCAAAGTCTAGGATGTATGTGAAGCCGGGATCAAACAGTCCCACCTCATCAAATACGCTTTTTCGAATCAGGTTGTTGACCGGCGCTCCAAAAAAATTGTTCCAGATAATGGATGTCTTCGCCACTTTTTTCCCGGAAACCAGCCCGGCGGTTTTGTATCGCCGAAATTCCCCTGTCTTTTTCCCATGAATGTCCACAAGCCAGGTGTCGCTCTCCACCATGTTCACGGAAGGGTTCGCAAGCATTGCATCCATCTCTTCCTCGATGGCCGTGGGATCCAGCAAATCATCTGCGCAGACCAGTTTTACGAACTCTCCGCCTGCGACCTGAATACATTTGGTCCAGTTTCCGGTCATCCCCAGGTTTTCCTCGTTCCGGATAATGCGGATTCGCGGGTCATCGAAGGTTTCCACCACCTCCAGGGTATTGTCCTTAGACCGGTCATCAATCACGTTGATTTCCAAGTTGGAGTACGTCTGTGCCAGGATGGATTCTATTGTTTTTGCAATGGTTGCCGCACTGTTATACGCCGGTATGCTAATGCTGACTAAAGGTTTGTTTGGTGTCATAATCATTTATTCCGCTTTCAATTCTTCTTCCAGTGTGTTTTCACTGGCAATGTAGATTGGTCTCTTTTTTACTTCCAGGTAGGTCTTGGAGAAGTATAGCCCCAAAATTCCAATGGACAACAGCTGGATTCCGCCGATTAAAATTATGATACATACCATGGAGGGCCAGCCGTATGCGGAATTGTGATATAGAAGCTGTCTCACAATGATGAAAATAATGGCAATGAAGGACACACCGCACATACTTGCTCCCAACACGGATGCAATGTAAAGCGGAGCCTCCGAAAAGGCCACGATTCCATCCAGCGAATACTTGAACAGTTTCCAGAAGGACCACTTGGTCTCTCCCGCCACACGTTCAACATTTTCAAATTCCAGCCACTTGGTCTTGAATCCGACCCAGCCGAACAGTCCCTTGGAGAACCGATTGTATTCTGTCATGCTTATGAACGCATTTACATACTTTCGGTTCATCAGGCGATAATCCCTTGCTCCGTCCATCAGTTCCACATCACTGATTTTTTTCATAACATGATAAAATTGCCGTGCGAAAAAGGAACGAATCGCAGGTTCTCCCTTCCGAGTTATCCTTCTTGTCGCAACAGAATCATATCCCTCTTCCGTTACAGCCCGGTACATTTCCGGGAGAAGTGAAGGCGGGTCCTGCAGATCGGCATCCATGATAGCAACATAGTCGCCCTTTGCATTGCTTACTCCTGCGTACATGGCAGATTCTTTTCCAAAATTTCTGGAAAGGGATATATAATCCACTCGCGGAATATCGGCACTCTGTTCCAGTGCCGCATGATTTTCCCTCCGTAGATTGCGTAGCACTTGGAGCGTCCCATCCTTGGAGCCATCATCCACAAACAACAGTTCCATCTGCACATATGGCATTACTTTAGCAGTTTTTACTATTTCCTTATATAACAACGGGATTGTTTTCTCCTCGTTGTAACATGGAATCACCAATGTAATGGTATCCATCTGGGTTTCTCCTTTATTATGACCATCCTATCTATTATAGCACGATATCGCGTTCTATACAAATTCGGTCATCCATTCCCCTCCAGGAACAGTCTCTCATAAGCATCCACAATTGCATCCCAGCTGTAAGCATCTGTGATGCGGCGCTTCGCACGCTGGCCCAGCTCTGCGATCTCTTCCGCTGTCATGGAATCTGCATGCTCAATCAGGTGAGCAAGACTGCCCTCTTCCTTGTTCCAGTACAGAGCTCCGCCCTCGCCCACTTCGGAGTTAAATCCTACTTCCAGGAGCAGATTCACATCGGTGCTGCCCAGTGCCTCCAACAGGCTGGGATTGGTTCCTCCCACCTCATGTCCGTGGAAATATCCGTAGGCCTGCTCCCGAATTTTCTTCAGCAGGTCCTCATCATACACGGTTCCCACAAACTTGATACGGGGATCCATAGAAAAATGGAGAGCCTCATCCAGTTCCGCGTGTAGTTTGGGATTATCGGTTGTGATAATCGCAAAGTCCTTGTCCGTCTTCGCCCGCAAAAACTCGCGAAGCATGGTCTCATAATTGTTCTCCGGTACAAATCTCCCCACCACAAGGTAGTAGCCTTTGGGTGTCAGCCCTTTTTCCTTCATCCAATTCACAAACCGCGGATCATCGTCCCGAAGGGCCGAGGGCCTGGTGTCGGATCCATATGCGATGAAGGTGGTGTTTGGGTGAAAACTTGCATATTCTTCCTGAATATACTTTTCGATGTTCTTGCTGTCACACACCAACAAATCCGCATGCTTTACCATGTGTTTCTCGGAGTATTTCCAGTAGGCGCGGATCGGCGCACTCCACTTGGAGCGCTTCCACTCGTGTCCGTCCGGGTTCACATACAACACCCCGCCCAGCTTGTGAATCTTCCGGGCAAAGTGCCTTGCAAAGGGTCCGATACGACATGCCAATACATAGAAAACAGGGCGTGATACCGCGCCCTCTTTTTCCTGATTCTCCTGCTCCAGGAGCTTTTTACAAATGGTAATGCTTCTTCTTAACGCCACCACATCGTAATACACTGCCTTGGCGGCTCCCAGATTCGGCACTTTGACATCAAAACATTTCGCCCCGTTGCACTCGTACTCACCATTGTGGTCCGAGAGTCTGGATACGTGGTAACAGATGTCGTTGCTTTTTCGATATGCAGTTAACTTGTCCACAAAGGTTTCAAACCCACCATAAGCAGCCGGAATTCCCTTGCTGCCCACGATAAAGACATGTTGCATACTATCTCGATCCCTTTCTGCCCAATACAACCGCCACTGTCTTGAACAGAATCTTGATATCCAGTATCATGCTCCAGTTCTCAATATAGGCTGTATCAAGCTCCACCACCTTGTCGAAGTCCGTGATGTCGTTTCTTCCGCTGATCTGCCACAGGCCGGTGATTCCCGGTTTCATGGACAGACGAATCTTGTGGTGGAAGTCGTACTGTTCATACTCGTTGACTGTCGGTGGTCTGGTTCCTACTAAACTCATCTCTCCCCGCAATACATTCCAAAACTGCGGGAATTCATCCAGGCTTGTCTTGCGGAGGAAGTTTCCGATTCCTTTGCCCGGTCCTTTCTCGCTGCCGATGATTCGCGGATCATTTTCCACCTTGAACATCAGCCCCTGCATCTCATTCTGTTCCATGAGCTGCGGCAACATCTCCTCCGCGTTTACATGCATGGAACGGAACTTATACATGTAGAATACTCGGCCGTTCTTGCCGACTCTCTTCTGTTTGAAAAAGACAGGTCCCGGTGACGCTATCTTGATGGCCGGTGCGGCAAACAGGAAGATGATACCTGTCAGCAAAAGGCCCACCAAAGCCCCTATGATATCTACCGCACGTTTCAGTGCAATCTGCCATCCGCTTGCAGTCTTGACCGCAGTGGTCACCACATAGGCATCCCCCATGCGCTCCACAATCTGATTGGGCAGATTCTCGGGCAAAAATCCCATTCCGATATGAACGGTGATGCCCATCCCCAGGAACAAATCCACCTGACGATTCAACTCCTCGCGATTGACAAAGGTGTCGATGTAGACCTCGTCCACCACGCCCTGTCGGAGATATTCCAACACATGCTCTCTTCCGAACAGCACCGGAATGTCCGCGTCGATTGCGTCCTCTTTCTCCTGGCAATCGATCACACCGATTGCGGTGACGCGATAACTCCGCCATGTCTTCTGGTATAACTGTCGAATACACTGCCCCGCATGTCCCTGGGTAACGAGAATCATCATTCTGGACTGATTCTTCACCGAGGTCATACGTTTGCGGACAAGCTTCTTGAGGAATAGTCTGCCCACAAGGCTGAATGCCATTCCAAATCCCCAGCTCATGAAGAATACAGAACGTGAAAAATCATTGGATTCCTGAATCAGGTACTCAAACAGCAACAGGATCAGTTCCACGATGGTAATGTGCTGGACGACAGCAACCATCTCCTGAGTTTTATTTCGTTGTAAAATACTCTTGTAATTGTTTGTAAAAAAAACTACTACCAAATCAAACGCGGCAAGCATAATTGCAAGACGCAGATACATGTGCGGCAGGTACGGAAATACATCCCTGTGACGAATCACATACGCCAGAAGGAATCCCATTTCCAAGCATACAACATCCAAGAGTTCAAAATCCCAGTGCTTAATCCACCCCGGGTTGATCTTCTTGTACATAGTAACCTCTCCCCGGTTACTCGCCTAATCCGCTTTCGATAAAGTTGGCGAGAACCTCAAGTGCGTTTTCTTCATCTTCCCCATCACAGATCAGGGTGATTTCGTCCCCCTTCTTGATGCAGGCACCCAACACACTAAGTACACTCTTTGCATTAGCAGTATTCCCACTATAGTCAAAAGTAATCTTACATTTGTACTTCATTGCCTCTTTGCACAAATTTCCGGCCGGACGCAGATGAAGTCCGGTTGGATTGGTAATAACAATTTTCTTTGATACCACTTTTTTCGCCCCCTATAACATAACCTTCTGAATCAAATCAGCCAATTTTGTTGCCTCTTCCTCAATTACCTTTTGATCCTTACCCTCAATCATGACACGAACCAACGGCTCCGTTCCCGAAGGTCGAATCAACACTCTGCCCTCCCCGGCAAATTTCTTCTCCAGCTCTGCAATCGCATCCGCAATTTCAGAGTACTCCATGTAACTCTCTTTTTTGTGGTTCGGAACCTTAGCGTTCACCAGTGCCTGCGGAAGAACCTCCATAATCTTCGCAAGCTCCGACAACGGTTTTCCGGTGTCCACCATGACCTCCAGCAGATGGAGGGCACTGAGGAGTCCGTCCCCGGTGGTGTTATCGTCCAGGAAAATCACATGCCCGGACTGCTCCCCGCCTAAATTGTATCCGTTTTCTCTCATGTTCTCCAGAACGTAACGGTCGCCCACCTTGGTCTTTTCCAGGTTGATTCCTTCTTTTTCTCCCATCAAGGTAAATCCAAGGTTGGTCATCACGGTCACAACGATGGTATCCTTTGCCAGCCTTCCCTTGCTCTTGAGATAGTTGCCGCAAATCGCCATAATCTCGTCGCCGTCCACCAGCTTGCCGTTCTCATCCACGGCCAGCATACGGTCCGCATCCCCGTCGAAGGCAATGCCGATATTGGCTTTCTCGGATACCACCCGAGCCTTCAGTTCGTCCATGTGGGTGGATCCGCAGTTTGCGTTGATGTTGGTTCCGTCCGGCTTTGTGTGGATGGCAATCAGATTGGCTCCGAGATCCTGCAATGTCTTTACGGAGGTATAGTAGCTTGCCCCCTCGGCGCAGTCGATGACAATCTTGAGCCCCGACAAATCTACCGGAACGGTCTTTTTTTCAAACTCCACATATTCGTCGCGGATGTCAAAACGGTAATCGATTTTTCCGATTCCCGGTCCCACCGGAAATACCACATCCTCCATGTCGTTTTTGATCAATGCCTCAATCTCGTCCTCCAGCTCGTCGGATAACTTGTATCCCTCGCCGTTGAAGAACTTGATTCCGTTGAATTCCATCGGATTGTGGGATGCGGAAATCACAACGCCCGCATCTACTTTATGCTTTCTGGTGAGGTATGCGATTGCCGGGGTGGGAACCACTCCCACATAGACCGCATTCGCACCCACGGAACAGATTCCGGCCATCAGTGCATTTGCAAGCATCCCCCCTGAAATTCTGGTATCACAGCCGACGATGATGGTGGGCTGATGAGATTTCTCTTTGGTCAACACATAAGCCCCCGCCTGCCCCAGCTTTGTCGCCAGTTCAATGGTGAGCTCCGTTCCCGCTACTCCTCTTACCCCGTCGGTTCCAAACATTCTTGCCATCGTATCATTCACCCCTAGTTATTATTTTTGTTGGTGCTGGTTCCGGTGGAAGTATCCCCGGTACCATCCGTATTTTGCGCACCGTCCTCAGGCTCCACCTCGGCGCTGGCCGGTGTGTCCTGACTGTCGCTGTTACCGGTATTCTCACCGGAACCACTGTTTGTACTGTTGTCGGAATTATTGCCCGAAGAACTTGTCTTTTTCACAGTAACCTCCGCCGTTCCGGATGCCAGTTTATAGCCGGTATCAGCATCTGCCAGAGTCAGATGAACCGTGTGCGTTCCCGCCGTCAACCCGGAGGCGTCCAATTTCAGAAGAATTTTCGACGCACTCAAGCCGGCAAGTTGGTCCGCCGTTCCTCCGATGGTTACCGGAATGGTGGACTCCACGAATTCAAGGGTATACTTGTCACTCAATCCTTCCACCTCGATGCGGGAAGTGGACACATTGAACACTTCCGTCTCATACTTGGCAATCACAACCGTTACCTCTACCACTGCATCTCCGTTGTCCACGAGGGTTACACCGGTAGGTAGATATTCGCTGATGTCAATGGTGGTTGTGAGACTGTCGGACATTTCGGATATATCCAGCAATTCTGCCGGAACATTCAGGGATGTAATCTCGTTCAGAGCACTGGCATATCCCTTCACCTTGACAGTGTCCACGTCCGCGGTAATCTCCGCAACAGCATAGCTCTCCGCAGGTGTTCCGATTGTCTCAAAGACCACAGGAACATCCTTGGTTCCAAGAACTGCCGCCTCTATTGAGACGGTCGAAATATTCATGGTAAGCTTTGTAGTGTCAATCTCATTGCCCTGGGCGTCATATAAGGTGGGAATGACATTGTCCGATACGCTGGTTGCCACTCCGTTCACGTCGATGGTTGCCATGGCTCCGCTGATCTGACTCACCACAGATTCGGGTCCCGAAACCTTGAGAATGTTGGACCCGGAGATAATCACATCCCCCAGAGCATATCCATCCGCCACCTTGCCCTTGGTGTTCGGAGAAATGACAAACTGTTTGGTCATCAGGTTCTCGAGAGATACCCGAAGGTACTTCGCTTTGCCGTTATACTTGATGGAACTCTCATAGCGGCTGCTGGTAATCTTCAATTCCACGGTTCCGTGTACCCCGTCATCTTCCATCACCAGGGTACTCATATCCGCCACTGCGGTAAAATCACTGTCTTCCAATTTGTCAAGAGTGGTTCTCTTGGCAGATATGGAGAAGGTGACGCGGTTGCTTCCGTCCACCACCTCATAGTACTTGTTCATATCCGTAATCACGGAACTGTTTTCAATAATCACGTTGGTGGTATAAGATTTGGACTTTACCGGGTCATCGATATTGTATACCACCAGCCAGAGCACAAATGCAAACACCACGGCCAGCAGTTTAAATCCAATATTATTGGTTAGAGTTTTTAGAAACTTCTTTGCCATTTCTAATCCTCCTCTTGATAATCTCCAGGCCGGTTGCCTCATGGTTGCGGTTCTGCAGATACTGCAATTTTTCCCGCAGGAAATCCGCGTCAATGTCATGGTAAATCTGTCCCCGCATTGCAACCGATACCTTTCCCGTCTCCTCAGAGACCACAATGGTAAGGGAATCGCTCACTTCGCTGACACCCACTGCGGCGCGATGTCTGGTTCCCAAATCCTTGCTCAGATTCAGGCTGTCTGACAGAGGCAGATAGCAGGTGGCGGAAACCACCCTGTCCCCACGCACAATCACTGCGCCGTCATGGAGCGGTGTATTTTTCTCGAAGATATTGATGAGAAGCTGGCTGGACAGCAGCGCATCCACATCAATTCCTGTTCTCACATATTCTCCCAGATTAATCTCGTCCTCCACCACAATCAACGCACCGGTTTTCACCTTGCCCATGGCGTAGGACGCCCGAATCAGCTCCTCGATGGTCCTGTCGGAAAATTTGCTGGAATCCGCCTTGGCCACGGAAAAGAGGCGGCCAAAAAAGTTCTTGGTTCCCAGATTCTCAAGGGCTTTGCGCAGTTCCGGCTGAAAGATAATCACAAGTGCAATCAATCCCACGTTCAGGAGGTTTTCCGCCAGCCACAAAATGGTCGTCATCTGAAAAATTGCTGCCACAAGAATAAACAACAGAATAATGACAATTCCCTTGAACAGATTCCATGCCCTGGTATTTTTAACCCATAGCAAAACGTGGTAGATCAAAAAGGAAATGATGAGTATTTCAATGACATCGACCCATGAGATCATAACGTCGGACATTCCAAGCAAAACAGATGCTTTATCGCCAAATTGATTCAGCATCCCTGATATTCTTTCCATCATTGTCCTCCCTTCCATCTCACGAATCATAGTCTTTTTTTGTGAATAAGTATTGTATAGTTTCTTATTTTCTTCTTAATTTTCCATGAAGTTGGCTCTATTTCAGCAAGTCCTCATCGATGTCCAACTCTTCGGCAATTACCTTACGCTCAATTTCATCATCTGTAATGATCCTGCTTCCTTCATGTCCGATTTTCTTGCCCATTGAAGATGTGTTTCCGAAACGCTTTACTGTCTTTGATCGCGAAGGTACCATTTTCTTGGGGATTGCCTTTACATAGTAATAGTAATCATCATCCTGGAACTGCACCCTCTCTGTTCTGGCATAATCCAAATCCATCGCAAAAAATTTAATAAACCAAGAAAAAAGAGCTGATAACACAGTTCCGATAATTAATCCCAGAATTTTCCCGGACAAATTCAGAATCAGATATCCTGCAAGAAGGCCTACAAATTGGAAAGCGAGCCCTGCAGTAATTGCAATGGCCCAAGCATGTTCAATCTCCATGCGGCGCACAAAATACACGATAAAGTACGCCAGCACCATGATGGCAAGCACAAGCACCATCTCTTTGTTGCCGGACACCTGCCCTGTCAACACATTCAGTTTGGATGCCCCGACATCCTCAGATGCGCTGTCGGAGAGCACTGCCGCACTCATGCGCACCCCGTCGATATAGTAGAACACAACGGTTCCGCATACCATCGCAACCAGCGACTGTACCGGTCGCAGCAATCCATCCGCCACCGGCACCAGATACGGCATATTGAATTTGAATGCGATTGGAGTCAATATCGCTGCGTATCCGTCCTTCGGAGAAAAACGGAAATATGCAAAATAGATAATTGCAAACAGAACAAATGTAACTGCAGCAGCCTCAATAGAAAGGGAATACATATCCAATAAAATAACAATTGCCGCAAGTAAAATGGTTCCGTTCACCGGAAGCAGACAGCACACGAGCGCCAATATCAATGCCACCGGCACACTGCTGATTTTCCCCATAAATCCGATGCTGGAGTTGATCATAAGGAATATGGTCAGAGCCACGATAAATTTAAGCGCCGGAACAATGTATGTCTCGTACGCGCCAAATACGCGAATCAACTTATCCTTAATTTCCAATAACTGTGTCATAAAAACCTCCTAGCCCTTAATTTTTTCCTCGCGGGCATACATTTTATTCACCTTATTCAGGTGCTTGGCATATTGCTTTAATTCCGCACGACCCTCCCGGAAACGCTTCCGGTACACAGCCATCGTTATGAGAACGTACAGAACTTCGAATGCCAAATAAAGCAAAACCAACCCCACTATAGTTCCGACCAGGTCCATGGAATCAAAGACAGAATCCATGCCCTGCATCATCCCCATACCTGCCATCACTAAAAGTAATCCATATGCGATTGTTCCGGAAAAAATGCTCTTGAGCACCTCTTTTCCCACATAATCTCTTCCGTAATACGCTCTCATCTGTTCGGTGTGACGGTTTGCATCCCTGTCGTACACGGCCATATGATACATCTCTGTAACGCGTTCTTCGTTAATCATACGCACTCCTTAAAATCTGCTTTTCCTAAATTTGAGCCTAGGACAGCAATTTTCATGATGATTATATCATAGACGAATATAAATGAAAACCAATAATTTCCCCAAAAAGAATCCCCACTGCGGAAAAAGGCCTGTTTTTCAGCCTTCCCCCGCGATGGGGATTTCAAAAAATTAATTAACTTCTATAGGAATCTCATGCGGTCGCTGTCCCTTGCGATTCGCTTGGGGGAACCCGTTGTGGGTGTGGGCGAAGTATACGCACTCATCAGATTATTTGCCAGCTTCGCCTTGCAGCTGTCGCAAAATCTTCCCGTCAAAATCATTCTGCCGCAATTCTCACAGTCAATTCCCTCCAGGGATCCTTCCGCAAATGTGAGGCGTTCCTCCCGAATCCATTGCTTAATCTGCTTCACGGATACCTCATTCTCCCTGGAAACCTCATCGATCGATGCGGAGGTATGCTCTCTCAAATATTCCTTCACCTGACCGAATTTCTCGTCCAACTTTGCTCTGCATGCAGGACATATCTTCTCGTTGGACATTACATTGAACAACCTGCCGCAGTTTCTGCAATTAGTTACATTCATCGTGAACCCCTCCTACATTCCCTGACCGATACACACACTCAAGAAGAAAACCTGTTGCACCCCTGCCCGGTATAACGCTTCTGCCACCGCATCTGCCGTACTCCCTGTGGTATATATGTCATCAATCAACAAAATCTTCTTATATTTTACAACTTTTTCCCGTGTCTGAAAAGCGTTTTTGAGATTATTTTTCCTCTCAATGTCATTCAATTCCTTCTGGGGACGGGTGTTTCGCACCCGCAGCACCAGATTTCTCTCCAGAGCCGGAATCCCGGGCAGTTGCGACTGCGACGACAAATGTTGCCGCCGGTGCTGTGGTTGGGGCTGCAGTCGTTGCCGCTGCAATCGTCTCTGCCGCTTTATCAGTTCCCGCCGCAGCTTTGTGGCCAGGACCGCCGCCTGATTATATCCCCGGAGTTTTTCCTTCCTGCGATACATAGGCACAGGGGCGATGGCTTCAATGCCTTTTTTCATCAACCAATCCCCGTATCGTTCCGCCAGCTCCTTGGCCAGATAATCCCCGTATTCCCGCCTGTTGCTGTACTTGAACCGGTACATGGTCATCTTGATTTGCCCCCGGTACACATACAGGGATTTCCCTTGGACAAAGGTGGTCCCCTTGTGCCTGCTGCAATCAAAGCAATACTCTGCCCGCTCCGACACCACCGGCCTTCCGCAGTGCATGCACACCGGCTCCTCCACCGGAAAAAGCATGGGCTTGCACTTTTTGTGAATTCCTCTCTCCCCATATTGGAGAATCTCATCGCAGAGGATGCATCGCCTTGGAAAAAGCAAATCCAGTGTTTTTTCAAACATATTTGAGCCTTTCTACTCTCCCGGCTCACGCACACACAATCTCTGTATTGACTATATCATACTTTTTCCGTCAAAAACAGTGCATATGGAAGTTTCTGTTATTGACTTCTCTTTTTCTACTTATTATAATTAGCATGTTAAACAAATCAACGCTTTAAAGCGTTGATGTTCAATAAGGAGGAAACGTATTATGAAAAAGATGACAAAATTCGTGTCTGTCGCTCTTGCATCTGTGATGGCACTTTCGCTTGCAGCATGCGGAACCTCAGCACCGGAAAACGAAGGAACTCAAGCCACAGGCGGTTCCGCTGAGGGAACTGTATATCAGGTAGGTATCTGCCAGTTGGTTGAGCATCCGGCTCTGGATGCAGCGACCGAGGGATTCCAGGCAGCGCTCAAGGATAAGCTTGGTGATCAGGTGGAATTCGATTTACAGAACGCACAGGGTGATTCACCCACATGCTCTACCATCTGTACCACATTTGTTGCCAACGATTATGATTTGATTCTCGCAAACGCAACCCCTGCACTTCAGGCTGCAGTGGCTGCCACCAGCGATATTCCGATTCTCGGAACCTCTGTTACCGATTATGCTACCGCATTGTCCATCGATGATTGGAGCGGAACCACCGGAATGAACGTATCCGGAACCTCCGACCTGGCTCCCCTTGACAAGCAGGCAGAATGCATCAAGGAGCTCTTCCCGGATGCAGCAACTGTAGGAATTCTCTACTGCTCCGCAGAGCCAAACTCTCTGTACCAGGCAAATGTAATCTCCGAATCACTTACCGGAATGGGATATTCTGTAAAGACCTTTACTTTCGCAGATTCCAACGATGTTGCTTCCGTGACACAGTCCGCTTGTGATGAGTGTGATGTGCTCTACATTCCGACCGACAACACTGCCGCTTCTTGTACCGAGGCAATCAACAACGTAGCTACCAAGCCGATTTTTGCAGGCGAGGAAGGCATCTGCTCCGGATGCGGTGTTGCCACCCTTTCCATCGATTACTATGATATCGGATATCAGGCAGGCCTTATGGCTTACGAAATTCTTGCAAATGGTGCTGATCCTGCAACCATGGAAGTTAAGTTTGCACCGGAAGTTGTCAAGAAGTACAACCCCGCGAACGTCGATAAGTACGCGCTTACCATTCCGGAAGATTACGTCGCTATCGGCGAATAATTCCAAAATTATTGGAGGAAAGATTTTATGTTAATGTCCTATTTTGCTTCACTGAATCCGGTGAACTTGGTGAATGCCCTGCCGTCCAATGTGGCCCAGGGCCTCATCTGGGGTGTGATGGCCCTCGGGCTGTTCATCACCTTTCGTTTGCTGGATTTCGCAGATTTGACGGTTGACGGTTCCATGGCCACAGGCGGCGCTGTCACCGTTGTACTTACCACAAACGGCTGGAATATCTGGGCTGCGATTTTGGTAGCCACCCTGGCGGGAATCTGTGCAGGATTTGTAACCGGCTTGTTTCACACAAAATTGGGAATCCCACCGATTCTCTCCGGAATTCTGACACAGATTGCACTGTATTCCATCAACTTGCACATCATCGGAAGCGCCAACAAGGCATTGCCGGTTGACAAGTACAATTTGATTCTTACCTCCCGCAACATTCCTCATGCCATTCTGATGGGCTTTTTGTTCTGCTCCGTACTCATCGCCATCATGTATTGGTATTTCGGAACAGAGCAGGGCTCCGCAATCCGGGCAACCGGATGCAACCCATCCATGAGTAAAGCCCAGGGTATCAATATCAAGAATATGGAATTGATTGCCCTTTGCCTTTCCAACGGAATGGTTGCAATGTCCGGCGGACTTCTGTCACAGTATCAGGGATTCGCGGATGTCAACATGGGGCGCGGTGCCATCGTAATTGGCCTTGCCGCAATCATTATCGGTGAAGTAATCGGTGATGCAATTTTAGGTAAGCATATGAATTTTATCGGAAGGCTCAGTTTTGTTGCCTTGGGCGGTGTCATCTACTACATCGTCATCGGCATTGTAATCTGGCTAAAGATGCCTTCCAACGACTTGAAGTTGTTTACTGCCATCATTGTAGCAATCTTTTTGGCGGTGCCTTATCTGCGGGCGCAGAGCAAGAACTCTTTCCGCAAGGCCGCAAAGCGGGGTGCAATCACCTTGGCTTCCAATGATACAGGGAAGGAGGACTAGAGATGTTAGAGATTCGCAATATTCACAAAACCTTCAACCCCGGAACCATCAACGAAAAGGTTGCACTAAACGGTGTGAATATCACTCTTCAGGAGGGTGATTTCGTTACTATCATCGGTGGAAACGGCGCCGGCAAATCCACCACCCTCAACGCCATCGCAGGTGTTTGGCCGGTGGATGACGGTTCCATCACCATCGACGGTGTGGACGTAACCGGGCTCCCAGAGCACAAACGCGCCAAGTATCTCGGTCGCGTGTTCCAGGATCCTATGACCGGAACCGCCGCAACTATGCAGATTGACGAAAACCTTGCAATGGCGGCACGCCGCGGCAAAAAGCGCACGCTCCACTGGGCAGTAACCTCCAAGGAGCGGGAACACTACCGTGAATTGCTCAAGCAGTTGGATTTAGGCCTGGAGGATCGCATGACCTCCAAGGTTGGTTTGCTGTCCGGCGGACAGCGCCAGGCAATCACACTTCTGATGGCCACCCTGCAAAAACCGAAGCTGTTACTCCTGGATGAGCACACCGCTGCTCTGGATCCGAAGACAGCTGCAAAGGTATTGTCCCTCACCGACAAAATCATTGCGGAGAACAACCTCACCGCCATGATGGTGACCCACAACATGAAAGATGCTCTTGCCCACGGCAATCGTCTGATTATGATGCACGAGGGACACGTTCTTCTCGACATCGGCGCCGATGAGAAAAAGCTTCTCACGGTGGAGGATCTTCTCCAGAAATTTGAGGAAGTCAGCGGCGAACAATTTGCTTCTGACAAGGCATTGCTGGGGTGATATTAGAGAATTGTATTTGAGGATAGCATTTAAGAAGAGTACTTGAGGATGGTAATCGTTCTCGAAGGATTACATCCGAGTAAGGATTCTTATCATTTATGTTAACATAATAATCTTAAAGTTAAGGGGCGCATCTTCGGATGCGCCCCTTAACTGATTTTAGGTATGAATCGGGATTATATATTTTAGGTATGAATCGGGACTTTATATTTTAGGTATGAATCGGAACTATATTAACATCTGGTATTGACGAATAGAATTTTGTATCAGTGAATAGATTTCCTGGATTATTTACCAAATGGGCGTAGAGAAGAAAATCCGACATTCCACGCCCAAAAATAGAGTGATTTTCACCGGTTGGGACACCACTTTGGGCAGAATCGTCATAGATCAGCCGAAAAAGCCCAATATGACAGCCTTTCAGCAGTTTGGGGACGCTACTTTGGGCAGAATTGCCGCGAAAAGTCCCTAAAAACCCAATATAGCACGTTTCAGCAGTTTGGGGACGCTACTTTGGGCAGAATTGCCGCGAAAAGTCCCTATAAACCCAATATGGTACGTTTGCTGCCAATTTAGGGAAGCTACTTTGGGCGAGATTGTTATGAGAAAGTCCAAGAAACCCAATACGATATATTTTAGTCATTCGCAATTTTACATAGGCCAAGGTTAAACCATTTTAGGATAAATCTATAACCATTTCAGCGCAAAAGCTACAGCCTTTTTAGGATAAATCTGTAACCATTTCAGCGCAAAAGCTACAGCCTTTTTTGAATAAAAATCTATGCAAGGACGCAAAAGAATGGGGCTGAAAATATGAAACCATATCCCCACCCCCATTGCGTCTTTATCCGTCTCTATCCGTCTCTATCCGTCTTTATCCGTCTTTATCCGTCTCTATCCGTCTCTATTCTTCTTCCTCCGGCTCGTCCTTGGCCCAGCCGTACGCGTACTTTACAGCTTTATTCCAGCCCTTGCGCTTGGCGGTTCGCTCCTGCGGATCCATATTCGGAGAAAATACCCGATCCAACTGCTGGTTCTTGATTACGTCCTCCTTGCTGGTCCAGTAACCCACCGCAAGCCCTGCCAGATAAGCGGCCCCCATGGCTGTGGATTCCACACAGGCCGGGCGATTCACCGGTGCGTCCAGCATATCCGCCTGGAATTGCATCAGGAAGTTGTTGGCGCTGGCTCCTCCATCCACCTTCAACGCCCGGACTTCAATCCCTGCGTCCGCCTTCATGGCATCGATGACATCGCACACCTGCAGTGCGATGGATTCCAGCGTTGCGCGGATAATGTGGTTCTTGTTGGTCCCGCGGGTGATGCCCACAATGGTTCCACGGGCATACTGATCCCAGTGGGGAGCCCCAAGACCTGTAAAGGCCGGCACCACATAACATCCGTGAGTACCCTTTACCTTCGTTGCCATATATTCGGAATCTGCGGCAGAGTCAATCAGGCGCATGCCGTCCCGCAACCATTGAATGGCTGCCCCTGCCACAAAAATGGATCCCTCCAAAGCATAATTGACTTTTCCATCCAATCCCCAGGCGATGGTGGTCACCAGTCCATTGTTGGAAAATACCGGCTTCTCCCCAGTATTCATAAGGAGAAAGCATCCAGTTCCATATGTATTCTTGGCCTCCCCTTCATTGAAACAGGTCTGCCCGAAAAGTGCCGCCTGCTGGTCGCCCGCCGCCCCCGCAATGGGAATGGCATCCCCGAAAAATGACGGGTCCGTGTACCCGTACACACAACTGGATGGCATGGGTGTGGGAAGCATACTCTTCGGGATATCCAGTTCCGCCAGGATATCCTCATCCCACTCCAGAGTATTGATGTTGAATAGCATGGTGCGGCTCGCATTGGAGTAGTCCGTCACATGAACCTGCCCCTTGGTCAATTTCCAGATCAGCCAGGTCTCAACCGTGCCGAACAGCAGCTTGCCCTCCGCCGCCAACTGTCTGGCGCCGTCCACATTGTCCAGAATCCACTTAATCTTGGTGGCGGAAAAATAGGCGTCGATAATGAGTCCTGTTTTCCGGCGGAAGGATTCCTCCAACCCCTTCTCTTTTAGGGCATCTGCAAGATCCGAGGTGCGGCGGCACTGCCACACGATCGCATTGTAAATCGGTTCCCCCGTCTCCTTGTTCCACACGATGGCTGTCTCCCGCTGATTTGTGATACCGATTGCTGCAATATCGGCCGCCTTGGCGTTGATCATATTCATGGCTTCCACCGCCACCCCAAGCTGTGTTGACCATATCTCATTGGCATCGTGCTCCACCCATCCCGGATTCGGGAAAAACTGGCGAAATTCTTTCTGCGCCATGGAACAGATATTCCCGCTCTCATCAAACAAAATACACCGATTGCTGGTGGTTCCGGCATCCAATGCCATAATGTACTTACCCATATACTCTCCTCCTAAATTCCAACACATGGTGACAAAATAAAAAAGCGGATACAACATGAAAACCGAATGTCTCTTTCGGTTATTCCATCTCTCTCCACTCTCCGATTCCACCATATCTGATTGATGGAAATATTATAGCATTACCTAAAATAAAAAAGAACCCTTGATTGTTTTTTCGGCGTTTCCGACAATTTCAAGAGTTCTTTCTTGTGTACTATTTTATCCCCGATAAATTCGATTTACCGGGAAATTTATTGCGTACCATTTTATCCCAGACGAATTCGGTTCACCATGACAATTTGCTGTGATTTTTTCTCGAATTCCTCCTCGGTCATGGTTCCGGTGGTAAAGGCAACGTCCCCGTCCACCACGGCATCCACATAAGCCACTTCACCAAACGCCGCTTCCACCGTTGCACGGTCGGAAGTGGTGCGCACAAAAAATGCATTTTTGCTTGCCTTGTAATCCACAAGCTCCATCTTCTCATTGACCCAGTCGATGTAGATGTTGGTGTGCTGATGCTTCACCATGTCCACAACATCCGCAACCACCGCACTTGCAGTGGGAAGTTTTCCTGCGCCGCTGCCGTAGAACATGGCATCGCCCAATACGTTTCCTTTAAGGAAAATTCCGTTGAACACTCCGTTCACTCCGCAGAGCGGATGTGTTGCCGGAAGAAGGAACGGTGCAACCATACAAGAGTAGGTATCCCCCACCAGCTTGCTGGATGCAAGCAGCTTGATGGATCGGTTCATAGCCTTGGCATACTGGATGTCTGTGGCTGTAATTTTGGTGATACCCTCACAGTGGATATCCTCAAAGTCCACCTGCTTTCCGCACACCAGAGATGTCAGAATCGCAATCTTACGGCAGGGATCGTGTCCCTCGATGTCAGCGGTGGGGTCCTTCTCGGCGTATCCCTTGTTCTGTGCATCCTTCAGCACATCGTCAAAGTCTGCCCCCTCCTCCGTCATCTTGGTCAGCATATAGTTTGTGGTGCCGTTAAGGATACCGGTAATCTCAATAATTTCATCTCCTGTCAGACACTTATTCAGAGGGCGAATGATTGGAATCCCGCCGCCCACGCTGGCCTCGAACTGGAAATTCACGCCGTGATCTCTGGCGATTTTGATCAGCTCTGCGCCCTTGGCTGCCACCAGGTTTTTGTTGGATGTTGCGACCTGCTTTCCAGCCTCTAACATGGCGCGGACAAAGGTATATGCAGGCTCAACACCTCCCATGGTCTCAACAACCACACCCACTTCAGGATCGTTCACGATGGTCTGGTAATCATGAACAATCTTGTCTTCCATGGGGTCTCCCGGGAAATCTCTCAAATCCAGGATATATTTTACTTCGACAGGTTCTCCTGCGCGCTTCGCAATCTTATCCCGATTAATCTTCAAAACTTCCACTACTCCGGAACCGATTGTTCCGTATCCCATTACTGCAATCTTCATTTCTCTACTCCCTAGCTATAATTTTTGCATAATATATTCCACTTAATCGTTCAATCGCATTAATCATTTCCGCAACCTCTCCCGTCGCCGGAAATACATCCACCGACAAAGTCAGGGACGCAATGCCATTTACCGGAATACTCTGATGAATTGTTAAGATATTAGCGTGAAATTCCGCTATCGTAGTCAATACGATGGATAAAATACCGGGCTCATCGTCCAACTGGATCACCAGTGTCACTGTCTTGCCCTTGGCATTCTCATGATAAGGAAAAATGTCATCCTTATACTTGTAAAAGGAACTGCGACTGATTCCAACCGCCTCGGTTGCATCCTGCACGGAATCCATCTTGCCGGAGTCGATGAGCCGCTTGGCTTCCACCACCTTCAGAAGCACTTCCGGAACCGCTTTTTCACGCAACACATAAAATGATGTCTCTTCTGCCATAGGGATCCTCCCTCTGCAAAAATGTTTGTCTGTGGCTGACAAATGTTTTCGTATGGAAGAGTTTAGCACATCAACGCAACAAATGCAACCCATACCGCCGAACTTTCCTCCCTCCAATCCAACCTCCTCTACCTGCTCTGCCCCCCTGCGCCGCCCCACCCTCTTTTCACCACTTTGCAGCATCTTTGTTTTCTAAGTGCAGCCAGTGCTTCTATTTTGCTGTCCGCCAACCTGTGAACAGCCCGAGTTGTTTTGTCCGGCTATGGCGGAGTAAGGCTTCGAACACTAACTGGCTCTAAGACGTACCCGGACGCTTTTTTTATGAAAATAACCGCGGCTGTGGAACTCCCTTCGGTCAGACAGTCCTCGCCGCGGTGGTATCAGCGTCCGGGCACGTCAAGAGCCACTAAGTATTCTGCAGAAAAACTCCGTCATAGCCGAACAAAGCGCCTTGGGATGTCCACATCTTGGCGAACAGTAAAGGATAGAAGAAGCACTGGCAAACTGTCAGAAAACAGGATGCATGCAAACAGGTGAAAAGAGGGTGGGGCGGCGCAGGGGGCCAGAGCAGGTGGAGGAGGCCGGGACGTGCGCGAAAAAACAGGGGGCGCTTATGTCCCCCTGTCCCATTGCTCATTTATTGATTCAGCCACAGTCACCGAACTATGCTCTCGGCTTGCCACAGTTGCTGCAGAACTTGCCGCTGTTCACGGTGCCGCATTCGCAGGTCCAGTCAGCTGCCGGTGCCGGCTTGCCGCACTCACTGCAGAACTTACCGGTATTCACGGTTCCGCACTCGCAGGTCCATGTTCCGGCTTCTGCCGGCTTGGATTCTCCGCAGTTACTGCAGAATTTGCCGGTGTTCACGGTTCCGCACTTGCAGGTCCAACCTGCTGCCCCTGCCGTAGCAGCTCCTGCCACTACCGCTCCTGCCGCAGGTGCCTGTGCTGCCTGAGCAGCCTGCTGTGCCTGAACGTTCTGTCCCATCTGGTTCAGACTTCCCATCATGTTGCCCATGGCGCCAACGCCCATTCCAACACCCATGAATCCGGTCATTGCACCGGCAGAGTTGGAGCCTGCTGCCTTAACACCTTCAGACATATTCTTAACCATATATCCCTGAGCAACACCCGGATCGGAAAGCATTGCGCCCTCGTTTCTGGTATTGATAAGCTCCTGTGACTTCTCGTCGTAGGACGGGATGACACCAACTGCCTGGATTTCCATACCACGCATCTGGTTCCATTCCTCATCCAGGGTATGAGCCATGTACTGTCCAACCTCACGAGCCTTGCTGCTGAGGAAGGAAATGCGAAGTCCGTCCGCAGACATCTGGTTGATGGTTGACTGCAATGCCTCCAGGAATTCGGTAGAGTACTGCTCGTTAATGTCAGTGAAATCTACATGATCCGCATTCTTCGGAATTGCCTCCGCATAGAACTGAAGCGGGTTTACAATCTTGACAGAGTAGGTTCCGTGTACGCGGATAAACAACTCTGCATTGTAGAATGTATCAAAATAGTTGATTGGATTGCGGGTGCCAAACTTGATTCCCTTAATCTCCTGCAGATTAATGAAAAACACCTTCTGCTTGGTCGGTGTCTGACCGCCGAAGCCGATACGTCCCCAAGCGTCCTTCAGGGTGTCACCAAACTGACCGTTAAAGAGGGATGGGAGGGATGAATTATCCACCTTGTAATATCCCGGTTCCGCGGTGTAGTCCACAACCTTGCCACCGTCCACAAGCATCATGAACTGATTGTCATATACGTGAATGATGGAACCGTTGCTGACGGTGTCAACCGTTCCCTTTGTATTCTGTCCACGGCGAATCATAACACCCTGTGCAAAGACTGTCTGATCCCCCATATTGTCAGCTTCAATAACCTCTTTCCAAGAATCAGCCAGTGTTCCGCTGATACCTTGCCCAATTGCCTTAATAATTCCCATAAGTATCCTCCCTATGTATGAAATCTACTGTTTTTCGCGCTTTTTGCACGGTCTACATATGATTATAATCTACTTCATAAAATTTGTGAAGAGACCAAACCTTAATATTTAGTGGTACAATTCCTGAACCACAGAACTCACAATACATGTTTCCGATGGTTTTTACCGGTGCTCCGCAATGGGGACATATGGTTCCCATCGCATTGTCAAACTCCACCGCATCCGCATCCTGGATGTAAATCAATTCAATATTGTATTTTGTCTGGGTCTTGCGTTCCTTGGTCCCTGCTATGACTTTTCCATTCTGCTCCCTGTAAAAGTCATAGCCCACGGAGCTTTGTATGGTAATCATACATTTTCCACCGGCATGGCGGTAGTTTGCAATTTCCGTCCGGTGAATCTGGATATTTCCGTAATACTCCTCAATCTGGGCTTCACGGTTGTCGTCGATTCTTGTCTGAATCTGCTGCCGCACATCCTCCGACGCGTCGGGAGTCAGTTTTCCCAAATCCTCCGTCCCGATTGCAATCAGGGCAGAGGTCAACATATTCTCCGCTTTGTGACGGAATTCATCCCAGTTGAAATCCGGAAAATCCCGGCGAATCTGGGGTTCCATCAGGGTGGTCATCCCGTTTACGGATTTGGGGGTCTCCGCCAGCACGTCGGCCTGATTGCGGATTCCCTCCACCAGATCCGAGGTCCCGAACATGGCTCTGGAGATGGAGCGCACCTTGTTTCGCGCCACATTGATTCCATATGCCGCTGCCCCTGCGACCCCGAGGATCACAACCGCAAGCACAATCAATCCGATTCCTGTCATATTGCTACTCAACGTCGTCACCTCCCATGTTATCCGGACAGCCCAGAGATAGCCACTTCAGGTATCCATTGATAAAACAGTCGATGTCGCCATCCATCACCGCATCCACATTGCCGGATTCCACACCGCTTCGGCGGTCCTTCACCATAGTGTACGGTTGCATGACATAGGAGCGAATCTGGTTGCCCCAGCCAATCTCCGTAACCTCGCCGCGGATACCGGCCGCCTTGGCAGCATTTTCCTCCTGCTTCAGCAAGAACAGCTTTGCCTTGAGCATCTGCATGGCTTTATCTTTGTTCATATGCTGGGAGCGCTCATTCTGACACTGCACCACGATTCCGCTGGGGAAGTGGGTGATTCGGATTGCGGAGGAAGTCTTGTTGATATGCTGTCCCCCGGCTCCGCTGGAGCGGTAGGTATCAATACGGATATCCTCGTCCCGAATCTCAATATCCACATCCTCCTCAATGTCCGGCATCACATCGCAGGAGACGAAGGAGGTCTGTCTCTTGCCGTTCGCGTTGAAAGGCGAGATGCGCACCAACCGGTGCACTCCTTTTTCCGACTTTAGATAGCCGTACGCGTTTTCCCCGTTGACCTGAAAAGTGATGGACTTGATTCCCGCTTCGTCCCCGTCCAGAGAATCTAGCACCTCAAGGGTAAAGCCCTTCTTGTCCGCCCATCTGGAATACATGCGGAAAAGCATCTGCGCCCAATCGCAGGACTCGGTTCCCCCCGCCCCCGCATGCAGGGACACGATGGCATTATCCTTGTCGTACTCGCCGGACAGCAGGGTTTTCATACGGATGCTGTCGTAGGTGGAAGTAAACTCTACAAGCATCTCCCCGATTTCCGGGATCAGCGACTCATCGTTCTCTTCGTACCCAATCTCAATCATGGTGAGAATGTCGTCATATTGCTGCTCTAATGAAGCATATGTGGCCACATCGTCTTTCATGCTTTTTAATTCTTTCATCTTGGCCTGAGAGGTAGCCGGATCGTTCCAAAAATTGGCATCCTCCATCTCCCGCTCGAGTTCCTGGATTTTTTGTTCTTTGCTTACCAGGTCAAAGTGAATCCCTCACTTCCTGCAGCGGGGTCTTGTAAGTCAAGAGCTCACTTTTATAGTTATCAAGTTCTACCACAGAAATCACCTCTTTCTCATTATATATTATAAAAATATTGTATCCGCAAATGCGACACTTTCCAATTAGCAATTATTCCCGTACTTATTCGGACAGCATCTTGATTGCTTCCTGAAGCTGATTGTCATACTGCTTCTCATAGGTTCCGTCCTCCGGTCCCATAAATTCGTACTCCAGCTCCACATCCGGCTCAATTCCGGTTCCGTGAATATTCACCCCGTTGGGGGTAAAATACTTGGCGGTTGTCACTTTCAGAGCATCTCCGTCCTGGAGAGGGTAAATCGTCTGAACGATTCCTTTTCCGAATGTGGTGGTACCAAGCAGGGTACCATACTGATAATCCTTGATTGCCCCGGCAAAAATTTCGGAGGCGCTAGCGCTGTTGCCGTTCACGAGAACCACCATGGGGTAATCGATGCAGCTTGCATCCGAGGTCAGGGTGCTGCGATTTCCATACTTATCCTCGGTATACACCAGTGTCCCTTCAGGGAGGATGGTATCAAGCACATCCGCCACGGAACTCAACAGCCCACCGGGATTATCCCTGACGTCGATAATCAGGGATTCCATTCCCTGCTGCTCCAAATCCGCCAAAATCGCATCAAATTGTGCCGATGTGTTGGTCTGCCACTCACTGATTTGGATATAACCGATTTTTCCATCCAACATCTCCCCCACAACACTGGGAAGCTGCACATTGCGGCGCTCCACATCAAGGGTCAATTCCACCCCTTCCGACGGGCGATAGATTTCCAGCCGAACGACGGTTCCCTCCTCGCCACGGATCAACTGCACCAGCTGAGTCACCTCCATGCTGGTGGCATCCGTGCCGTCCACACTGACGATCACATCATCCTTGCGAAGTCCCGACTCCTCCGCCGGAGTTCCCTCATACACCTTGGAGATGGTGACCTCCATGGTCTTGGGGTCCTGGGTTAATCCCGCACCGATTCCGTAGTAGGTTCCGGTTGTGGATACCTGAAGGCCTTCATATTCCTCCGGGGTGTAGTAGACCGTGTAGGGATCTCCCAATCCGGCCACCATGCCGTCCAGCAGTGAGTTTCTCACTTCATCCATATCATACTCATCGTAATAGTACACATCCAGATACTGGGACAGCTCATCGATCTTAGCCGCTGTCTCATCATCAATCACATTCTGGTCCGCCACCGTCTCGGCTCCATGGCCTCCAAACACCAAATAGCCACCGGAGATGGAGGTGTAGACATTAACCACGATCACAAAAAGTAAAACACAGCCCACGATTCCGGACAAGATTCCAACTCCAATTCCGGCGCCGAAACCGGCCTTCTTTTTCCCTTGGGCCGGCTGCACATACTGTGTTGTCTGGCCGTACTGCACTCCCTGACCATACTGCGGCCCCTGCCCGCACTGGGATGCCTGACCATATTGGGGTGCCTGACCGTACTGCGGCGCCTGACCATACTGGGGTGCCTGACCATACTGCGGTGCCTGACTATATTGCTGTCCCTGTCCGTATTGCGGACCCTGTCCATATTGCTGTCCCTGTCCGTACTGGGAACCCTGCTGCCAATTATTCTGATCCATATGTATACCCTTCTTTCTAAAAAAGTCATGCTTTTGGTTATGTTCCCAAAAGCATGACCAATATTACTACTTTCTCAAATGTTTTCTCACAGACACTGCACTTCCCACAAAGCCAATTCCGATTCCGAGAATCAGAGCCACCGGAAGCAGATTCTTGAACAACACGTTGGTATCCAAGAACACCAGCACACTGCTCACAAACTGGAACTTGCCCGCGATATACCCAGTGATCTGACCATATAAGAAGTATAGCAGAACAAGCGGAATTGCCGCACCGAACAGTCCGATTGCCATTCCCTCTACCACAAAGGGGGCTCTGACCAGATAATCCGTTGCGCCAATCAATTTCATGATATAGATTTCTTCCCGTCTCGCATTGACACCCACCGCTACCGTGGTGCTGATCAAAAAGACTGCGACGCAGAGCAGGATTAAGATAATTCCTGCGGACACATAGCCCACCAGACGGTTAAAATCTGTCAACATATTGGCCACGGTCTGTGACTGTTTTACGGAGCGCACTCCATCCGTGTTCTCCAGGTAGGTCACCAGCGCCTCCTGCATGGACACGTCGTTAAGGTATATCTCAAAATGTTCGGAGTTGGCCACCGGGTTATCCGACTCGAAAGCAGCTGCCAGGTCCTCTCTTCCCTCGAAGTAGGTCTCCTTCACTTCATCCCACGCTTCATCGGCAGATACATACACGCACTTGGACACCTCCACGCGCTTGATAATATCCTGTCCGATAGCCTCAATCTCCGACTCCGATATTCCCTCATCAAAAAACACAATCACCGCAACACTCTCCTCAACAACACGCACCATGTTGTTGAAGTTGGCCACAATGATATAGAACAAACCGAACATAAATATGCAGGCGGACATGGTGGCGATGGATGCCAGGGAAAACATCTTGTTGCGTCCGATATTTTTGATTCCCTGTTGAATCGTATAGAAAAAAGTATTAATCCTCATCGCTGTCACCCTGCTTGCTGTCGCTTGCGACAACACCTTTCTGGATTGTAATCACGCGCTTTTTCATCGCTTTCACAATCTCCATATTGTGTGTTACAACGATTACGGTTGTACCCTTCTTGTTAATCTCCTCCAACAATTTCATGGTGTCCCATGCATTGTTGACATCCAAGTTACCCGTGGGCTCGTCGGCCAGCAAAATGCTGGGTTCGTTGATGAGCGCCCTGGCGATTGCCACACGCTGCTGTTCTCCTCCGGACAACTGGCGGGGCTTCTGCTTATATTTTGCTGCAAGACCCACCATGGACAACATCTTCGGAACCTTTTTCTTGATCTCCTTCGTGGGCTCACCGATTACTTTTTGTGCAAACGCTATGTTTTCATAGACATTTCTATCCTCGAGCAAACGGAAATCCTGAAATACGACTCCGATTTTGCGTCGATATTTCGGGATTTTCCTGTGTCTGAGTTTGCCCAGATCGATATTATCAACTACGATTCTTCCTTCCGTCGGGTTGAGTTCCTTGAGCAACAACTTAATCAATGTTGACTTTCCGGAACCACTGTCCCCGACAATAAAAACAAATTCTCCATCCTCGATTGTGAGGTTCACGTCATTCAGCGCAGGGATTCCTGCCGAATATGATTTACTGATATGTTCCAGTGTAATCATTTAACATCTCCTTAATAATCCAAGGACTCCATGTATCTCATATATTTTACAACCATGAGCGCAATCTTGAAGGTGATTGCATCCTCAAATACACGAAGATCCAAACCTGTACTCTTCTGAAGCTTGTCAAGACGATATACCAGAGTATTTCTGTGAATGTATAACTGGCGGGATGTCTCAGATACGTTCAAACTGTTCTCAAAGAACTTGTTGATCGTGGTGAGCATCTCCTCATCAAATTCGTCCGGTGACTTGCCGTCGAAGATTTCCTTAATAAACATCTTGCAAAGGGGAATGGGAAGCTGATAGATCAAACGACCGATTCCAAGTTGTGAATACGCAATGACGTTCTTCTCTTCAAAGAAGATCTTGCCAACGTCAAGTGCCATGCGGGCTTCCTTGTAAGAACGGGATACGTCCTTGAGTTCATTGACAACGGTGCCATATGCGATATGTACATTACTATCGGCATCTCCGCGGAAGAGATTGATAATAACTTCTGCAGTTTTGTTCAAATCGTCATAAGACTCATGCTCGCCAAGTTCCTTGACTACGATAATATTCTTCTCATCCACTGCGGTGACAAAATCCTTGGACTTTCCGCCAAACAGACTGCGAATCTTCTCCAGATCATTGCCGTCCTTCTCCCGGTTTGTCTCCACGATAAATACCACGCGGCGCACTTCTGTCTCAATATGAAGCTTCTTGGCGCGATTGTAGATATCCACCAAAAGTAAATTATCAAGCAATAAATTCTTGATAAAGTTATCCTTGTCAAAACGCTCCTTGTATGCAACCAAAAGATTCTGAATCTGAAAAGTTGCAATTTTTCCAATCAT
Source organism: Lachnospiraceae bacterium (assembly GCA_029008875.1). Taxonomy (GTDB): domain Bacteria; phylum Bacillota; class Clostridia; order Lachnospirales; family Lachnospiraceae; genus Roseburia. The sequence goes on from JAQXJP010000035.1 coordinate 332,265, forward strand.
ATATACATCTTCATTCTCACCGTTGGCCAAAAGAATGTACTCCAACTGGTGATCGTCAAATACTTTGAAAAACTGACAGCCATTCACCACCTGGCTATCCGCCGGTGACTGTGCAAATACCTGTGCAGACTCAATGAACTGCTCCGCGTCTGAAAGTGTAGCTGCAAGAACCTTGCCCTCCACATCAATGACGCATAAATCCGTCCGGGTAATTCCTTTCAATCCATCAATTGTATTCTGAAGTATCTGATTGGAAATCATAAGCGCTCTCCTTTGCTCTTTATACTTTTTGAACAAATACTTATTCTTATTTTAAAGCATAATTCCAAAAAAATAAAGACTTAATTTCCATTTTGTTGGTGATTTTTCACGAATTAAGACGGAATATCTCTATATTCTTGAAAACCTTCACCCAAAACTTCCCTCACATCGGATACTATTACAAACGCGTCCGGATCGACTTTTACAACGATATCTTTTAATGTGACAATCTGTTTTTTGGATACCACACAATATAATACGCATTTATCATCCCCGGTATACATACCCTTGGCGTGGAGCCCGGTAACTCCCCGATCCAATTCCTTCATTAGAATGTGGGCTATCTCCTCATACCTTTCGGTGATGATATAGGCAGCCTTGGAGTAATTGAAACCTTCCAGGATGGCATCACTGACCTTTGTCACAATATACACCGCGGCAATTGCGTAGAGTGCAGGCCGGATACCGAACACAAACATACCCATCAACACAACCGCACCATCTACAAATTGCATGATCTCAGCCACGGAATGATGGCGAACCTTATATTGAATCAGCGCCGCAACCATATCCGTCCCACCGGTGGTGGCGTTTCCCTTCAGCACAAATCCCATTCCCACTCCGGAGAACAGACCGCCGAAAATCGCTGCCAGCACATAATCCCCTCCTGCGATATCCACAGTGGGGATAATATACAGCCACATGGAGAGCACCAGCGTACCGAACAGGGTTCTCCCCACGAATTTCTTTCCCAACAATATATAGGAAAAAATAAATACCGGAACATTCAGGACGATATTGGTCAGCCAGAGCGGAATTCCGCCTTCCCAAATATTCACGGTCAGGGTTTTAATCACAATGGCAATACCGGTAAATCCTCCGGTTACCAATCCGATAGGGTCATAAATACACTGGATTGCAAAAGCCATCAGCCCTGTGCCGAACAGTATAAATAAATATGACATCGCTGTCTTCTTATGACTTTCAGACATCTCACGAAACCTCTTTCCAAATAAAATATCTCTCCATTATCATTCCCACTTTTCCCGAAAAAAAAGCCCTTTCAGTATAGCAAAGCGTTTTTGTTTTATCAACCGCGCTTTTGTCTGACTATTTTCCACTTTTTTTACCATTTTTTTACTTTTGAAATGTCAAGGTTTTTATCGTTTTGTTACAACTTTATAATTTTCTCACAAAACATTTGTTCTATTTTTTCGACAATTTAATTTATAAACTTTCTTTATTCGATTGTGGATAATGTGAATAACTTTGTGTATAACTCATTTTTTCAGCGTTTCACGGTTTTTCACGGAGTCTGTTGCAAAACAGCTTCAGCAAAATCTTGTTTTAACATTTTTCGATATTATTTTCTTTTTGTGCATTTTGTATAAGTTTGAAAAAAAAGTCGAAATTTGGAGGATAAAAGCGTGCAATTTTGCTCTCGTTTTTTATGGTACCATTTTCCCAAGCCCTTGATTTTACTGTATTTCAGCGCTCATCTGGTAATTTGGTCACATTTTACAAAGCATATGACAAAAATCGTTAAAATCTGTCCCGAGAAAGCCTTTTGCTCACTTTATTTCTCCTCAGGGAAACCGCAATGGTACAAAAAAATGCGGGAGCGATAAAGCCCCCGCTGAAAAGTTATTCACATTTTAGAAGATTCGTCTTACTGCAAGAATGGTCTTGTAACCAACCGGTGATGAATATTTGATTCCGGTGGAAGGTGTGCTCGCATGGACGATGGTATCATTGCCCGCATAAATTGCAACGTGACCACTGTAACATACAATATCACCCGGCTGCATTTCTTCAACGCTTACGCCGTATCCCACACTTCTCATAGACTTGGAGCTGTGGGGCAGGCTTACACCAAATGCCGCATATACCGACATTACAAATCCGGAGCAATCTGCACCGTCCGTCAAACTGGTTCCACCATACTTGTACGGGTTGCCTACAAACTGTGCTGCATAGTTGACAACAGCCTGACCGTCGGCACCGCTTGGTGCGCTGTATGTCTTATCGGAAGATGCGGATGATGAGGATGAACTACTTGCAGAAGAGCTCTTGCGAGCTGCCGCTCTTGCCGCCTCTCTTGCCGCTTCCTCCCTTGCCAGACGAGCTTCCTCCTCAGCCTTGGATTCTGCGTAGGTATATTCTGTGGAGAGAGTTACATACTCGGAAGATACATATCCGTCTCCCTCCTCGATACTTACGCCGACCCATCCGTCTACGGATTCATCGGTTACTGTAAGGTCATCCTCCATGGGAACCAATCCCAGAATGCTTGCATCCTCATTGGGTTCAGTGCGCACACGGAGTGTCTCTGTATTGACTGTGGCAACACGTCTGCTGACGCTTCTTGCCAATTCTTCATCTCCCACAACCACGAATTCTGCTTTTACAAATCCGTCCACATTGCCGGATTGGATGCGGTACCAATCACCGTCCTCCGCGGTTACCGTCTCAAGAACGAAGGCTGCGTTCTTGTCGTAAAGCTTACCTACCACTTCACTCTCGGTGTTGGACTCCGCACGGACATTTACGAAATTGTTCACTCTGGCAACTGCCACATCCTCGTACTCGCTTGTCACGGTGGGGGTCTCGTTCATCATGATCTGAGCCGTTGCAAGAATCTGATCCTCAGCGCTTGTGGAAAGATTCTGCGACAGCGCAACTGCGACACCCGCGGTAGGATTAATTGTCGCTGATAATATATTCGATGCATATGTGGATATGCCTGCGGTTGAAGTTGCAGTAGCGCTCACGGAAGCGCTTCCCAAAATCATTGCACCTGTCAGTACACAGGCAGCCATCTGCATTGTCCTTCTCTTCATTTCTTCCTCCAATCAAAAGCGATTGTGATAATTATTACAAAGTTGTTACAAATTGTTACGGTGTCATTATAGCAAAGGTAATATATCATGTCAACTCCATTTCTATGGAAAAAATAGCCATATTACATTGCTTTTCTGGTACTTTTGTGTCATAATACTGTTACAAATGAGAAGAAAGGTGGTAATGATATGGAAATTTCCGGTATGAATGCAGCTCTTTCTGCGGTAAATTCTGCATCTCCTTCTTCCGTAGTCGGGCTTACCAGTATGAAAATGCTCAGCAACTCCATCGAAGCTTCTGAACAGATGGGAGCAGACTTTGCGAAAATGATGGAGAATTCGGTCACCCCTTACATCGGTGGCAACATTGACCTATCCGTATAGACATGACGAATAAAAGAAGTGTGTATCTGCCGTTTTGCAAATACACACTTTTTTTTGTTTCTATTTGATTGCGATTGCCTCAATCTCCAGCATGACATCCTTGGGAAGTCTTGCCACTTCCACACAGCTTCTTGCAGGGAATGCACCGGTAAAGAATGTTGCGTACACCTCATTGATTGCCCCGAAATCATTCATCTCCTTGATAAACACCGTTGTCTTGATCACGTTGTCCATGCTCGTTCCTGCCGCTTCCAACAGATTGGAGAGATTGGTGAGAGCCTGCTTTGCCTGTTCCTGTGAGCCCTCAGGGATTTCTCCGGTTTCCGGCACCACCGGGATAATTCCGGATGTATACACCATTCCGTTTACTTCAATTGCCTGTGAGTAAGGTCCGATCGCTGCCGGAGCCTTCTGTGTGCTGATTACCTTCTTCATATTCGTTCCTCTTCTTTCTATAATATATAGTGCAATTTTATGCCTTGCGGATTTTGCCGTCAGAAAGTGTGATTCTTCTTTCCTTATATAAATGTCCCACTGCCCGCTTGAACGCGTTTTTGCTGAGCCCGGTCTCCCTGGCAATGACTTCGGGGCTGGCCTTTTCGGAAAAAGGGAGCACTCCCGCGTAGGAATCCAGAAGTTCCATGATTTTTTCCGCATCCGCGTCCATCTGAATATATGCCTTCTCACGGAGGGTCAGATCCAGTTTCCCGTCTTCCTTCACATCCGTAATCTTGGCTTCAATCACCTGCCCCACACGGAGGTTTCTGTGATCCTCATGAATCGGAATCCGGGCAGAAAACCTATCGTCCACCGCCACAAAGGTTCCAAAGTTATCGCTGAACTCGTACACGCGCCCGGTCACCGTCTCCCCCTTTTCGTAGGGTGCATCCGTACGGAGCATGTGGTAGATTCCCTTCATGGTTGCACAGAGCCGGTCACTCTTATCGATGTACATCGTGACCAGGATCTCATCCCCGGGATTGGGCTTGCCCGTCATCTCCTTATATGGAAGAAACAGATCCTTCTCCAGTCCCCAATCCAGGAAAGCTCCGATCTTGCCCACTTCCTTCACCCGGAGTACCCCAAGGCCCCCCACCGACAATTTCGGTTGATTGGTTGTGGCAATCAGTCGGTCCCTGGAATCTTTATACAAAAACACGTGCACGCTGTCCCCCGGTTTTACATCCGGCGGAACCTGCTTGGCAGGGAGCAATACTTTTTCCTGGGCCTCCTTCGACTCTGCCAAATAGACGCCGAAGTCCACCCTCTTGATATAAATTAAGTCCTGATATTCTCCTAACTTCATTTGCCACCTCTAGTTTTTCCGCAAAAAGGCGATCACCGCATAGGGTTTACCCTCCTCATCGTTCAGCGCTATGGTGAAGCGCTCCCCCGTCTCCTTGACGGCCACAATGATTTTGTTGCCAAGTTTCGCCTCTTTTTTATATTCTACACGAAGTTCCCCGATTTGGAAATCCTTCGGCACATATTCCAGCGCGATCACCACGTATTTCTCATTGTTCATGTGCTGATTGCTGTCGATAAAATGGCTGGGCACAACCATCTCACCACGAATTACCATCCCCTCCGGAATCGGAATCTTCCGCTCACTGCACTCCATCTCCAGCCGTGGCTCCGCCCCGTAAGTTTCAATCACATGTTCCGGCACCTTCACCGGTCTGCCGCTGTCCGTATCCATGAGCACCCACACGGAATTCGCGTACGCGCACCTGCTTCCGTCCTGCCGGTTCATGGAAAAATTACGATAGCCGTAAAATGCCTTCATATCATAGGGCCAGGTCTGTATGGTCACATGTTCGGTAAGCTTTGGAAGCTCATTGATACAAATCTGCCAGGATGACAGCATCCATGTAACATGATTATCTGCCAAATACTGCACTCCCATTCCAAGTTCCTCCGACTGGAAATTACTGCAATCCTGAAAATAGTTCATAAGCGCACTCAACGTTAAATTGCAATCGGCATCCACTTCACTATACCGTATCTTACTTTCAAACTGATACATACTGCACCTCTCATTGCTGTCCATCATCTGTACTCATTGCATTATAGCACGATAGATATAAAAAAAGCACTACCTAATGTAGTGCTCTTACAAGCTGGCCCACAAGGATTCGAACCTTGGAAATGACGGAGTCAGAGTCCGTTGCCTTACCGCTTGGCGATGGGCCAATGTTTTCAACAGATGCTAGTATACATGAATCCCCAAGGAGTGTCAACCCTTTTTTCAACTTTTCTCCAATCTTTTTCCTCCGCAATCCCTGCAATGCAGGCCGCAGGTTGCAGGCACGGCGGCTCAGGGAAAAATCTCCACCGTTCCCTCCACAAGGGCATAGGCAAGCGGCTCCCCCCAATCCATCTGCGCGGCACCGCTGGTCTGCTCCGTGATTGCCTTGGCCACAGACTCCTTCATCTCCTCCGGCACCATCACATGGAGGGTCACATTCTCCGCATATTCCGAATCCACAATGGAGAGCTTCCTCTGCCCGAAAAGATACTGCAGTTTTCCCACCCCATTGTAATCCGTGCGGACAGATAAGCGATAGCCCCATGTCTTTTCCAGAATAAGGCTTGCCTCAAGTCCCTCCTGCACGGCCTTTTGGTACGCCCGCACCAATCCGCCGGTTCCAAGGAGCACGCCCCCGAAGTATCGGGTTACCACCACTGCGGTGTTGGTGATTCCCTCCTTCAGAAGCACATCCAGCATGGGCCGCCCCGCGGTCTGTGCCGGTTCCCCGTCATCCGAACAGCGGGTGATCTCCTGATGTTCCCCGATGACGAAGGCGGAGCAGTTGTGGCGCGCATCCCAATACTTTTTCTTCATCTCCGCAATGAAGGTAGCGGCCTCCTCCTCCGAATTGACCGGGCGGACCGTAGCGATAAAACGGGATTTCTTCTCGACAATTTCTCCCACACCGCCCTCATATACAATTTTCACAGGAGTCGTTCCATCTGCCATAATTTGTCATCACTTTCCGTTTTCATGGGTTTCTTCCTTAATTATATATCACACTTTGCTTTCCATTTTCAATCCTTGTGTGTCGAGATTTTTATCTTCCTATTTGCTATAAATTTTGCTATAATATCAGCGTGTATACTTTTTTACACGTAGTACTTTAGAAAACAATATTGATTGCAAGGAGGCCTAATATGAATTACGGCAAAAAAGCCACCAGGCAGCGGGAGGCAAAACTCGACGCCAGGGGCAAAAAGATTCGTAAGAAATTCGGCGTATTCTTCGGCAAGGCAGTTTTGGTCTGCCTCCTGCTTTTGGCAGTTGTGGGAATCAGCTCCGGCATCGGCGTTTGGAAGGGAATCGTAGATTCCGCTCCTGATATATCTGCAATGGATGTAACACCAACCGGCTACTCTACCACCGTCTATTCCAGCGATGGAACAGAGATCGCCACATTGGTTGCATCCGGCGCGAACCGTAAGTATGCCACCATCGATGAAATCCCGCTGGATATGCAGCACGCATTTGTTGCGATTGAGGATTCACGATTCTACACCCACAACGGTATAGATCCAAAGGGTATTGTCCGCGCCGCGATCTCCGGTGTGGCAAACGGATTTCATTTTAATCAGGGTGCCAGTACCATCACCCAGCAGTTAATCAAGAACTCCGTTCTTGAGAGCAACTGGACCGGAGAGTTGTCCGGCAAGAGTTCCAAGCTGGAAAAAGTCCAGCGTAAGATTCAGGAGCAGTACCTGGCTGTGGAGCTGGAGAAAAAAGTCAACAACAAGGACTGGATTCTGGAGAATTATTTGAACACCATCAACCTGGGCAACAATACCCTGGGTGTTCAGGCCGCATCCCTCCGCTATTTCGGCAAGGAAGTCTCTGAGTTAAATCTGTCCGAATGCGCGGTTATCGCGGGAATTACCAAGAATCCATCCGCGTACAACCCGATTTCCCATCCGGACAAGAATGCGGAGCGCCGCGAGCTGGTACTGAATGCCATGCTGGAGCAGGGCTATATCACCCAGGCGGAGTACGACGAAGCCATGGCGGACGATGTGTACGACCGCATCGCCAATTACAACGCGGACTACATCGATGACGGCAACACCAACTCTTACTTCACCGACGCACTGATCGACGATGTGTATCAGGATTTGATTGATGCGGGATATACCAAGGCGGAAGCCTCCAAGCTTCTGTATCAGGGAGGTCTGTCCATTTACTCCACACAGGATCTTGCGATTCAGCAGATCTGCGACGAGGAGGTAAATAACCAGAGCAACTATCCCACCGACCCGAAGTATTCCTTCAGTTTGTATTTCCAGGTGCAGAAGGCGGATGGCACGCTCAAGACCTACACCCACCAGAGCATGCTGGCCTACTATCAACAGTCCAACTCGAAATACAATATCAATTTCAGCACCGAGGAAGCGGCATTGGAAGCCATCGCGCAATTTGAATCCGACATCCTCGAGGAGGGCGACAGCATTATAGAGGGAAGCGAATCCATCGCCATCTCCCTTCAGCCCCAGGTTGCAATGACCGTTATCGACCAGTATACCGGAGAGGTTAAGGCATTGGTTGGCGGCCGCGGAAGCAAAGCGGGAAACCGTACCTTAAACCGTGCGACGGATACCACAAGACAGCCGGGATCCACCTTCAAGATTATCGGTTGCTACGCCCCTGCACTGGATGCGGGCGGGCTTACACTTGCGTCCGTGCAGGACAATGCACCCTACACAGTTGGCACCAAAACATTCAAGAATTACAATGACGAATATACCGGCTACACCACCGTGCGCCAGGCGATCACCCAATCCATCAACATTGTGACGGTGAAGACACTGGAGCAGATCGGTGTGGACTTGGGTTATGAATATGTGGAGAAATTCGGTATCTCAACCCTGTGCGAGGATGATCGCAACCTTGCACTGTCCCTGGGCGGACTTACCAACGGTGTCACCAACCTGGAGCTCACCGCAGCCTACGCAACAATCGCCAACGGCGGTGAATATATGGAGCCCAAATTCTACACCGTGGTGTACGACCACGATGGCAACATTCTGTTAGACAAGCGTGATACCCAGGAGACCCATGAGGTATTGAAAGATACCACCGCCTGGCTTCTCACCAGCGCAATGAGCGATGTTATGGTTGCCGGAACCGGTACCAGAGCTTACTTCGGAGCTTCCATGCCACAGGCCGGAAAGTCCGGTACCACCACAAGCAACCGCGATGCCCTGTTCGCAGGCTACACCCCTTACTACACCTGTGTTGTATGGGGCGGAAATGACGACAATGCCGTTCAGGCCGGCAGCAACACCACCTACCCGAAAAACATCTGGCGTGAGACCATGAAACGAATTCACGCAGACCTGGAATACAAGGAGTTTGACAAGCCGGCAGGCATCACCACCCAGGTGGTATGTAACCAATCCGGACTGCTGCCGATTCCGGGTGTCTGCGAGGCAGACCCGAGAGGCTCCACCCTTATCACCGAATATTTCGACATCGAGAACATGCCGAAACCGGAGGACGAAGTTTTCGGAGATGTGTATTGTAACCACCATGTGGCTCTGGATATCTGTACTTCATCGGGGCTCATCGCCGATTCCGGATGTCCGCAGGATCAAATCCAGCGAGCAATTTATCTGGTCGGCTTATCCGAGGGTTCCACAGCCTACTCCATGAACGCACCTCAAGAATTCTTGGATGCGCGATGCAATGTCCACGGAAGTGGCTGGAACTGGATCTGGGACAATCTGAACGATTAGGGAACTGTCCCTTTATACGCGAAAAAGGAGCTGATTTTCAGCTCCTTTTTTGTGCCCTTCTCCGGATTCCCTTCCCCCTGAGGGGAAGACTACAAAATTACTCCCACAAGTCTCCCCACACAGTGTCACACAGATCAACCGCATATTCATAGGAAAAGGCAGAATCCTGATCGGCAATCCGATTCTGCGCGGCAAGCTCCGCTGTGTAATCGGACAAATTGTAGGTGGTAACCCCGCCAAATCCATCGCTGACATGGCAAACCAGGGCTTTTACCCCGTAGTCTGTGATGACGGCATTGCCATCCCCGTCACGGCCGATGGTAACCTGCGCCATTCCTCCCACCATGCGGTTGGCTGTTCCTGCCCCAGTTCCCGATGTCCAGTTCACAAAATTCCCGAGAGAATAATAAACCAGCATATCATTGCCGCTTTCCTCCTCGTGAAACCACTCAATGGGTTCAATCACATGGGGATGGGTTCCGATAACCAAATCCGCTCCGTTCTCTGCAAAAATCTGTGTCCACTTTCTCTGCATGGAGTCCGTGCCCAGATTGTACTCGGTTCCCCAATGGGGACAGACAATCGTAAAGTCCGCCAGTTCCTCCGCGTGCTGCAAATCTGCCACAACCGCATCCTCCCGGAGCAGTTCCACGGCGTATGGCATATCCGACGGCAATTCGATTCCATTGGTTCCGTAGGTGTAATTCAATATGGCAATCTTGATTCCGTCCTGCTCATAGATAAAGAGATTATCCCGGTCCTCCTCACTGCCGTGAATTCCAAGCACAGCGATATCCGGATAGTTCTGGTCCCAGAAATTGACACAATTTACAATCCCGCTCTTGCCCCGGTCCAGGGAGTGATTGGTACCGTGACAGATCACATCAAATCCGCTCTCCACCAATTCATCACCGATTGCGTAAGGGGCATTAAACGCAGGATAACCGGACACCCGAAGCTCCTCCCCTCCGATGATGACCTCCTGGTTTACCAAAGCCACATCCGCAGCCTCGATCTCCTCCCTTGTATGAGCAAATATGGCGGAGAAATCGTATTCCCCACCATCGGTTCTTGCACTCTCTTCCACCGGATCGTGGAGCAAAATATCCCCCACCATAATCAAGGTCACTTCCTCAGGTTCATTGCCTTGGGTTACACCCTCCGCCGTCCCCTTCTCCGGCTCGACGGCTCCCCGGGTATCAACCTGGGCATCCTCATTCAGGTCCTCAACCATCTCCAATTGCACCGCCAGACCATCCTCCATGGTCACTGCCTTGATGCGAATGTAAAAGGGGGTATCCTCCGGTTCGTAATAGTATTCCTTCCACATTCCCAGGTAAGTGGGGCCGCTTATGTACATCATATATCCCGCGTCCGTGCAGGCATCACAGTACTGCGTCAGCGTATCCTCCGTCACCTCCATCCGATATCGATAGGTACGGGTCGTGACATCGTCCTTGCTGTCCACCAATTCCGCATCGGGCCACACCTCATCCGGCAGTACTGCCTCCTCGAAACACCGGTTCAGCAATTCCAGCTGATTCCTGCTCTCCTTGTAAACCGACAGCCAGTTGTCTTCATTTCCCGATTGCCGCTGTACCGTCAGAATATTGATTGCAAAAATCAGCAGATATACCAGGAGCATGGCTCCTTTTATGAGATAGTACCGATTCCATTTCCTCGGTATTTTTTCATATTTTCCGATGGTCCATCCGTAATTTGCGTAATCGAAGCGGGTACCGCAGTATTCGCAGGTGCTGCCCTCCAGAATGTTGATACTGCTGCCACAGCAATCACATTTGTACATTCGAATGGCGGACACCTTTTCCATGGCCACAGCCTCCCTGCATTCCAGAGAAAGCGCCACGTCCTCGTAAGCGGTTCGGATGCGGTCTTTTCGCAGCGTGGTAAGGCGAAGCCTTGCCACCGCGTCCATGAAGAACTTATCCTGCTTGTGGGATACTTGGGTGATTTTCAGGCGGGTCATATCACAATCCACCACATCCTTATAGTCGGCCACAACATCCTGCAGGTTGCAGGTGGCAAAGGTCTGTATTCCCGGCCCTATATCTGTCAGGTGAATGCTGCGCAATTTGTATTCCAGATTTTGAAAAAACTCCGTGCCGGAAAAATTCTTGATTTTTGCCCTTGCGTATTCACCTCCGGTAAGCACCTCCTGATTCAGCCCCCACAGGATGATTCCGCTCACCAGATAAATCATCAAGAGGGCTATCAGACTCCGCACAGTGACCGGTACCGCATCCAGCGAGAATAAAAATGCAATCACCGTTCCGATAATCCCCATTCCGGAATCATGTCCCGAAGCCAGCATCAGAAAAATGACAAAGAACGTGACCGTACCCAGCAGGATAAATCCAACGGACAACAGCAACAGCACCCTCATGGTGTTGAGCATGGTCTGAACGATTTTCTTGGGTATATTTTCCTCCATGGAGAATCCGGAGATCTTGGTCTCAAAATCATGCACCGAGAATTTGGTGCCGCAGGAATCACAGCCATCCGTAAAGCTGCTGACAGAGCCCACATATCCACAGTTGGGACAGCACACCTGTCCGTCCCGCACATCGGATTTCAGAAACCGGGCCGAAAAAATCTCCTTCTCCTTTTTCCTATGTATGCGCTTGCCGTTTTTATAGTAGCTGTGACACGCAGTCACCTCGGAGCTCCATTTTCCCACAATATCCGCCCCGTCGGATTCCACAGAAATCTCCCCTTTTTTCCCTTCCGTCCGGCGCTTATCCTCTGTAAAAGTAACCTCCGCGGTCAGCCCCTTCTCCTGCAGTCGCTTCCGGCTCAATCTCATACTCTGCCAGAAGGGCTGCGTGGTCTGTTCCATCAGTTCCCGCTCATCCGCGTTCCCCATGAAAAAGGCATTCCGAACCTGGGTAAAGCCCTTCAATTTTTGATGCATTTCCCTTCGTATCTCTCTTTTGTCCATAACCAATCCTTTTCAATACATTAAATTTACCTGTATAAAGTATAATACGACTTGAATACGCAGGCAACATCTTGTATGATTCTAGTGTTAACGACATGTGTTTCAAAAGAAAAGAGGGAAAAAATGGACAATAATAATTTTAATTACCAACAGCCTCCATATCAGCAACCGCAGTACCAGCAGCCGCAGTACCAACCATATCAGCAGCCGGAACCTCCCAAGAAAAAGCAGGGATTGGCAATCGCTTCCCTGATTCTTGGTATCGTGGGATTGACCATCTGCTGTTGCATGGGAATCATCCCGGGAATCATCGGATTGATTCTCGGTATCATCGCCGTAGCCTCCAAGCAGCAGGGCGGAAAAGGGATGGCAATCGGCGGAATTATCACTTCCGCTCTGGCGATTCTGGTCAATATCATTCTGATTGTGGCAATGGTAAATGACGAGGACTTCCAGGAGGGATTCCGTGAGGGATTTGAGGAGTCTTACTATGAACAGACCGGAGAGCATTCCAGCTTCTACGAGGGTGACGACGACTATTATTACAACGACGATTATGACCTGTACGCTTACACGGATGATGATGAGGATGATTACACCTCCTCCGGTGACCATTTCTGGGGAACCAATTACACCTGCGGAGACGACTCAACCATCTATTTCTTTGCGGACGGCACCTTCGCCTGGTACCTGGATGCGGAAGATTGGACAGACAATATCAAGGCCGGAACCTATACCGTTGTATTCGGTGCGGATGCCAGAGAGTTGTTGACCACGGACCTGGCAGAATACGGTGTAACCGCCGAGGAGCTGGATGATTTTAATGCCAGAAATGCCGGAAGCGAACTGTACAACGAGGAGAATCTTACGGTGCTGATTCTCAACACCGAAGAGGTCATCTTGGACGGGGAATATTATACCGATCCTTACACCACCTACTACTATGGTTATTCCAATGAGGAAGGTTTTGACGGTGCCAACATGGACTCCGGCAACTACGCAACCTTCTACACCAATTATTAACGCGATTAACACAAAAGAGCCCGGCCAAGCCGGGCTCTTTTGCTGTATATACTACTACTAAGGGGATTAGATTTCACTAATCACTTAGGATTAGTGCATACTACTCAACGTCCTGAAGTGCAGCGACGTCTTCCTCTCCGGTACGTACCTTAACAACCTTGGCAACATCGTATACGAAAATCTTGCCGTCTCCGATGTGTCCGGTGTAAAGGGTCTTCTTGGCAGTTTCGATCACTGTCTCTACCGGAATCTTGCTTACCACAACCTCAACCTTAATCTTCGGAAGGAGGGTAGCATCCAATTCAGCTCCACGGTACTTCTCGCCGGATCCCTTCTGGATTCCGCATCCCATAACCTGAGTTACGGTCATACCGGTGACACCGAGTTCATTCATAGCCTTACGCAACTTGTCGTAACGGCTGAGCTTTGCAATAATAACCACCTTGTGAATACCGGTAGATGGTGTCATGCCGACACTGGAGACTACCGGAACAGCAGCACTCTTCTGTGCGTCGGAAGCAACTGCATAATCGTCTGTTCCAAGGTCTGTGTTCTCGTTGACATCCATGACATCGCCGGATACATCCATGATGGAGAAGCCTGCGTATGCAGATGGAAGACCATGCTCGGTTGCATCAAGTCCTGTGATTTCCTCTTCCTCGGAAACGCGAAGACCAAAGATTGCCTTAATTACCAGGAATGTTATGGTAATGGTAACTGCTGCCCATGCCAATACGCTGACAATACCGATGCACTGCAGTCCGAGAAGCTTGAATCCGCCGCCGTAGAAGAGACCTACCAGCTCATTTCCCCCTGCATCAGCAATAGCATATCCCGGAGCAGAGTTGGTTGCAAACAAACCTGTTGCGAAGGTTCCCCAGATACCATTCATAAAGTGAACTGCTACCGCACCAACCGGATCGTCGATGTGAAGCTTGTAATCCAGCAGCCATACGCCAAACACTACCAAAAGTCCTGCAACTGCACCAATCACGATGGCGCCAAAAGCATCGGTAACATCACAGGGAGCGGTGATGGCAACAAGTCCTGCGAGGGATGCATTCAAACACATAGATACATCGGGTTTGCCGTATTTTACCCAGGTGAAAACCATACATACAACGGTTGCTACCGCAGGAGCGATTGTTGTTGTTACAAAGATGGAACCAAGTTGCTCTACAGAAGTTGCAGCAGCACCGTTGAATCCGTACCAGCCAAGCCAGAGGATGAAACATCCCAAAGCACCGAGTGCCAGGTTGTGGCCGGGAATTGCGTTAACCTTGATAATCTTGTCGTCCTTATCCTTGGTGAACTTGCCAATTCTTGGTCCAAGGAATTTTGCACCGATCAGAGCACACACACCACCTACCATGTGGATTGCACAAGAACCTGCGAAATCATGGAAGCCTATCTGAGCTAACCAGCCGCCTCCCCAGATCCAGTGTGCTTCAATCGGGTAAATCAATCCGGAAATCACTGCGGAATATACGCAGTAAGACAGGAATTTTGTTCTCTCTGCCATTGCTCCGGAAACGATGGTTGCTGTGGTAGCACAGAATACCAGGTTGAATACGAAGTTTGACCAATCAAAGTTTGCATAGGATGTGAAGATATCAAATCCCGGCTTTCCGATCAAACCGACCATATCCTCGCCAAGCAAAAGGGAAAAACCGATCAGGATGAACATTACGGTACCAATACAGAAGTCCATCAGGTTTTTCATCAAAATGTTACCGGTGTTTTTGGCACGGGTAAAGCCTGCCTCCACCATTGCGAATCCGGCCTGCATCCAGAACACCAGCGCTGCTCCGATTAAAAACCAGACTCCGAAAATTACTCCACTAATTTCTTCAGTCATAATCTTTTCCTCCTTAATAAAAAAAGCGACACATTTCCCGTTGGTCCACAGCTTCGTGGCTCGAAAAATGCGTCGCATTTTATACTTTTTTCAAATTCCCAATTTTAGAGTGGTGAAACCTCAAAG
Source organism: Lachnospiraceae bacterium (assembly GCA_029008875.1). Classification (GTDB taxonomy): domain Bacteria; phylum Bacillota; class Clostridia; order Lachnospirales; family Lachnospiraceae; genus Roseburia. The sequence goes on from JAQXJP010000035.1 coordinate 347,476, forward strand.
AGCAAATCGCCGTAGGATGGCATCGGCCACATCTCCTTGTCCACGATCATCTCCAGCTCATCCACCGGTGCACGAAGCTCTTCCATAGCAGTTTTCACCACATCTCTGTAGTAGGCAGCCTGCTCAGCGCCTTCCGCCATCTCACCGGCCTTCTCCGTTACCTCCTGCAGTTTTGCAAGGGCAACCTTGGCATCGGACAACAGTGCGGAGGTTTCCGTCAAAAGCTCTGTCTGCACACTGACATCCGCATCGGCACATGCACCCTTCACGGATGTGAGCGAATTTGCAAGAACCGTGGTGTACTTGATGACTGCCGGGATAATCTGCTTTCCGGCAATGTCAATCATGGAGCGAGCCTCAATGTTGATGGTCTTGGAGTAGGTCTCGTACTCAATCTCCACACGGGACTCCAGCTCGGTCTTGGTAAATACACCGAACTTCTCAAACGCTGCAACATTTTCCGGAGCAACATATGCCGGGATTGCATCCACCATGGATTTGATGTTGGGAAGTCCTCTTCTGGCAGCTTCCTCCACCCACTCCTCGGAATATCCGTTTCCGTTGAAGATGATTCTCTGGTGCTCGGTTGCGTATTTCTTGATCAAATCATGTACAGCCAAATCGAAGTCATCGGCCTTTTCCAACACATCGCAAGCCTCGCTGAACGCTTCTGCCACGATGGTGTTGAGCACGATGTTCGGTTGTGCGATGGAAGCCTGTGAGCCAACCATACGGAACTCAAACTTGTTGCCGGTGAAAGCGAATGGTGAGGTACGGTTACGGTCGGTAGCATCCTTCATGAAATCCGGTAAGGTCTTAACACCGGTCTCCAGCTTGGAGCCTGACAGAGAGTGTGTTGCGGTTCCTGTGTTTACCAGCTGCTCAATCACATCCTCCAACTGCTCGCCCAGGAATACGGAAAGAATTGCAGGAGGTGCCTCGTTGGCTCCCAATCTGTGGTCGTTTCCTACGTCTGCCGCTGATGCACGGAGGAGTGCTGCATGCTCATCCACCGCCTTTAGGATACAGGTAAGTACCAGAAGGAACTGAATATTCTCATGCGGTGTATCGCCCGGATCCAACAGGTTGATTCCGTCATCTGTAGTGATGGACCAGTTGTTGTGCTTTCCGGATCCGTTCACACCTGCAAATGGCTTCTCATGGAGCAGGCACTGTAAACCGTGACGTCCCGCTACCTTCTTCAAGGTTTCCATCACCAACTGGTTGTGATCTACGGCAACGTTGGCCTCGGAATAAATCGGAGCCAGCTCATGCTGAGCAGGTGCAACCTCGTTGTGCTGTGTCTTAGCAGATACGCCGAGCTTCCACAGCTCCTTGTTTACATCTCTCATGTATGCAGCGATTCTCTCACGGATGGCACCGAAGTAATGGTCGTCCATCTCCTGACCCTTCGGAGGCATTGCGCCAAACAAGGTGCGTCCTGCGAAAATCAAGTCTTTTCTCTGTAAGTATTTCTCTCTGTCTACCAGGAAGTACTCCTGCTCCGGTCCAACGGAAGGAGTAACCTTTGTAGAGGTTGTATTGCCAAATAACCGAAGCAAGCGAAGAGCCTGCTCATTGATTGCTTCCATGGAACGAAGCATCGGTGTCTTCTGATCCAGTGCCTCGCCTGTGTATGAGCAGAATGCTGTGGGGATACAAAGTGTTGCGCCTGCTGCGTCCTGGCGAACAAACGCCGGTGAAGTACAATCCCACGCTGTGTATCCTCTCGCCTCGAAGGTAGCTCGAAGTCCACCGGAAGGGAAGGAGGAAGCATCCGGCTCACCCTTAATTAATTCTTTTCCGGAGAAGCTCATCAATACTTTTCCGTTTTCCATCGGAGCAGTGATGAAAGAATCATGCTTCTCTGCGGTCACTCCGGTAAGAGGCTGAAACCAATGGGTATAATGGGTAGCTCCCTTTTCGATGGCCCATTCCTTCATCTCATGTGCAATGACATCGGCGGTCTCAAGATCTAACTCTTTTCCCTCCTCCATCACCTCATGGAGTTTCTTGTAAACTTTCTTTGGAAGTCTTGTCTGCATCACTGCATCGTTGAATACGTTCTCTCCAAAGATGTCTGCTACATTGTAGTACTCTGTTTCGCTCATATCGTCTACATCCTTTCTTTTGCTCACGATCAAATCCAAATCCCCTTGATGTGATTATTTTTCAAATAATGATTGACTTTATTTTCTTAAGTACGAAAAAAAGGCGCTCCAACCCTTGTTGGAACGCCTTCGTTCATTGCATCATTATTCGCTTGCAACTAAAATACCTCATGTTTTTACAAAAATCAACCCCAATCACTTAAACTTTTAAAGTTTTGTGTGAATTGACATTATTTTCAAAAGCACAGACTACTTTTTGTGCATTTTTTATAATCAATCTAGATTGCGGATACTTCGAACAATAAATCTCCGTAGGAGGGCATCGGCCACATCTCCTTGTCCACCAGCATTTCCAATTGATCCACCGGCTTGCGGAGCGCTTCCATCGCCACAGTCACTTCATTGCGGTAGTAGAGGGCCTGTTCCTGTCCATGCGCCATCTCCGCCGCACGCTCCGTGACATCCTGCAGTTTTGCAAGGGCCACCTTCACATCGGACAACAGTGCGGAGGTCTCAACCAAAAGCTCTGTCTGCACACTGACATCCGCATCCGCACATGCTCCGCTCACCGCGGAGAGAGAATTTGCCAGAACCGTTGTGTATTTGATGACGGAAGGAATAATCTGTTTTCCCGCAATATCGATCATGGCGCGGGCCTCGATATTGATGGTCTTTGCGTAGGTCTCATATTCAATCTCCGCCCGGGACTCCAATTCCGCCTTGGTGAACACGCCAAAGCGCTCAAATAACTGCACGCTCTCCGGGGACACATAGGCGGGAATTGCCTCCACCATGGACTTGATATTGGGAAGTCCGCGTCTTGCCGCTTCCTCCACCCACTCCTCAGAATATCCGTTTCCGTTGAAGATAATCCGCTGATGCTTTGTGGCGTACTCTTTGATCAGATCATGTACCGCAAGGTCGAAGTTGTCCGCCTTTTCCAACACGTCACAGGCCTCGCAGAAGGCTTCCGCCACAATGGTGTTGAGCACCACATTGGCCTGGGCCACGGAATCCTGGGATCCCACCATGCGGAACTCAAATTTATTGCCGGTAAATGCAAAGGGCGAGGTTCGATTTCGATCGGTCGCATCCTTCATGAAATCCGGCAGGGTCTTAACGCCGGTATCCAGACGCTCCCCCGTCAAACTGTGGGTTGCCAGACCGGTGCTCACCAGCTGCTCAATCACATCCTCCAGCTGCTCCCCCAGGAACACGGACAAAATTGCAGGGGGTGCCTCGTTGGCTCCCAGACGGTGGTCATTTCCCACGTCCGCCGCGGATGCGCGCAGAAGTGCCGCGTGTTCATCCACCGCCTTCAGGATACAGGTAAGCACCAGAAGGAACTGGATGTTCTCGTGGGGCGTATCGCCCGGATCCAACAGGTTGATTCCGTCATCGGTGATCAGGGACCAGTTGTCATGCTTTCCGGATCCGTTGACTCCCGCAAAGGGTTTCTCATGGAGCAGGCAGTGCAAGCCATGACGCCCCGCCACCTTCTTCAGGGTCTCCATCACCAGCTGGTTGTGATCCACCGCCACATTGCACTGTGCGTAGATGGGTGCAAGCTCATGCTGTGCCGGCGCCACCTCATTGTGCTGAGTCTTTGCGGAAACGCCAAGCTTCCAAAGTTCCTTGTTCACATCCCTCATATATGCGGCGATTCGTTCCCGGATGGTACCGAAATAATGGTCATCCATCTCCTGCCCCTTGGGAGGCATTGCTCCAAACAGGGTGCGCCCCGCAAAAATCAGATCCTTGCGCTGCAGATATTTCTCCCGGTCAATCAGAAAATACTCCTGTTCCGCTCCCACAGATGGAGTCACCTTCCGGGAGGTGTTGTTGCCGAACAGGCGAAGCAGTCGAAGCGCCTGTGCATTGATTGCCTCCATGGAGCGGAGAAGCGGTGTCTTCTGATCCAGGGATTCTCCGGTGTAGGAACAAAACGCGGTGGGAATACAGAGGGTTGCCCCCGCAGCATCCTGACGGACAAAGGCCGGGGAGGTACAATCCCACGCGGTATATCCTCTGGCTTCAAATGTAGCTCGAAGTCCTCCGGAGGGGAAGGAGGATGCATCCGGCTCCCCTTTGATCAATTCCTTGCCGGAAAAACTCATCAGCACCTTGCCATTCTCCATGGGTGCGGTGATAAAGGAATCGTGCTTCTCTGCTGTCACCCCGGTAAGCGGCTGGAACCAGTGAGAGTAATGGGTTGCCCCTTTCTCGATGGCCCACTCCTTCATCTCATGCGCGATGACATCCGCTGTCTCAAGGTCTAACTCTTTTCCCTCCTCCATCACCTGATGAAGCTTAGCATATACTTTTTTCGGGAGCCTTGTCTGCATGACGGCATCGTTGAACACGTTCTCTCCAAAAATATCTGCCACATTATAATAATCTGCCATAATTCTATCCTTTCCTGTAAACTTTCCTATAAAAGTAATACCCTAAATCCTTACAAAAAGCAAGGTTTTCGCAGAACAAAATAAAGTTCTCGGCACTTTTCACTTCATATAATTAACTCAAACTTCCCCTTCTGCTTCCCTCCCTCCCGGCGGTCCCTACCCACCTCCTCCCGCAACTTCGTGAAAATCGCATGAATTTGTCAGGTGCCTGTTCTCGGCTTCCGGTTTGTGCCCATTCACAGGCAGACTCTCTCGCGGGGGGGCCGTCTGCGGCGTACGCACGAGCTTGTTGTGTTTAGTGTGAATGAATACTCCCTGCGCCGCTCCACTCTCTTTTCACCTGTTTGCAAACATCCTGTTTTCTGACAGTTTGCCAGTGCTTCTTCTATCATTTACTGTTCGCCAAAATGTGGACATCCCGGGCCGCTTCGTCCGGCTATGACGGAGTTTTTCTGCAGAATACTTAATGGCTCTTGACGTGTCCGGACGCTGATACCACCGCGGCGAGGACCTGTCTGACCGAAGGGAGTTCCACAGCCGCGGTTATTTGCATAAAAAAAGCGGCCGGACACGTCTTAGAGCCAGTTAGTGTTCGAAGCCTTACTCCGCCATAGCCGGACGAAGCGACCCGGGCTGTTCACAGGTTGGCGGACAGCAAAATAGAAGCACTGGCTGCACTTAGAAAACAAAGATGCTGCAAAGTGGTGAAAAGAGAGTGGAGCGGCGCAGGGAGTATTCATTCACACAAGACTTGACATAAATCGTGCGTATGCCGCAGACGGCCCCCCCGCGAGAGTGTATGCCGCTGAATGAACACAAACAATCGAAGACGCCGAAAAAGGCACCGACAAATTCGCAATTTGAAACGTGTTGCGGGAGGAGGTGGGTAAGGACCGCCGGGAGGGGGGAGGGAAGCAGAAGGGGAAGTTTGCGCTGTATGAAAGAAAAACGGGCCGGGAGAAATTTCCGTTTGTGGAAATATCTCCCGGCCCGAAGGAATTAATTTGATTAGTCGTTAGCCTTGCCAACAGAACCGAACAGTTCCATCTTCTCCTTAACGGTTGCCTTGATTGCTTCAGCACCCGGAGCGAGAAGCTTACGAGGGTCAAATCCCTTGCCTTCCAAATCCTTACCTGCCTCAATGTACTTGCGGGTAGCTTCCTGGAAGGACAGCTGGCACTCGGTATTCACGTTGATCTTGGATACGCCAAGGTCGATTGCCTTCTTGATCATATCAGCCGGAATTCCTGTACCTCCGTGAAGTACAAGCGGCATGATTCCTGTCTTCTGCTGGATGGCATCCAGAGTCTCAAAGCTGAGTCCTGCCCAGTTTTCCGGATATTTTCCGTGGATGTTACCGATACCTGCAGCAAGCATGTCTACACCGAGATCAGCGATTGCCTTGCACTCGTTGGGATCAGCGCACTCGCCCATTCCCACAACACCGTCTTCTTCTCCGCCGATGGATCCCACTTCCGCCTCGATGGACATTCCCATGGCATGAGCTACGGAAACAAGCTCCTTGGTCTTCTCAATGTTCTCCTCAATCGGATAGTGAGAACCGTCGAACATGATAGAGGTGAATCCGGCCTTGATACACTTGTAACATCCTTCGTAGCTGCCGTGATCCAGATGAAGAGCTACCGGAACAGTGATTCCAAGTTCCTCATCCATAGCCTTAACCATTGCTGCCACTGTACCGAAACCGGTCATATACTTGCCGGCGCCTTCGGAAACCCCGAGGATTACAGGGGACTGTAATTCCTGAGCAGTTAATAAAATAGACTTTGTCCACTCTAAGTTATTAATGTTGAACTGACCTACTGCATAGTGACCAGCTTTTGCTTTTTTGAGCATTTCTGTTGCAGATACTAACATCACATTTTCCTCCTAAAATCAATAAGTTAGTTAGATTATATTACAATTATTTGCAAAAAGAAAGTACAAGATTTATTTATTGTCGGAAAACAGAAGGTCGTCCCCGAATTCCACCAGATGGGAGTCCTCCTCTGTCTCCTCATCCCCCTCCGGCGGCACAAAGATGGTCACTTTTTGCTTCAGGTTCTTGATGAGAAGGTCATCATGCTCCCCGCCAAATTCCCCGTCCAACGTCCAGGGAATCTTCTCCTCACTGGAAAAATGAATCTCGCTGGTGCGGAATGTGTAGATCAAATCCGTATCGTCAATCAGATTTGTGAGACTTGCGAGAATCTCGTTGAGCTCCATGAGATTTTTGGGTTTTTTAATCAAGGTGACCTCAAACTCCCCGTCATCCAGCTTTACATCGCTGCCTGTAATCCCCTTAAATCCGCCTACGGAAATGGAGTTGGTAACCATTCCCAGAATAAAGCGATCCTCGATCACATCCCCGTTGCTTTCAAACTTCATCTGATAGGAAGACAGATCATTCAAACGCTTGGCGCCTTCCAGTATGTATGCCACATGTCCAAACACATTTTTGAGCTGCTGGGGTGTCTGATAAGACACTTCGGTAAACACGCCAAATGCTGCCACATACACAAAGGAATCCCCGTTAAAATATCCGATATCACAGGGAAATCCGTTCTCGCCCACCGCAACCCTGGCCGCGTGCACCATCCCCTTGGGAATCTTCAGGGAATTGGCAAAATCGTTGGTGCTTCCCGCAGGGATATAGCCAATGGGCACGTCCGCCCCGTTTTGCAGCATACCCGTCACCACCTCATCCAAGGTGCCATCTCCGCCGCTGCACACAATGCGGTCATACCGATCCGCTTCCTGTGCGATTTTCTGAATTGCATCTCCCTGAAACTGGGTGGTGTAAATGGTCACTTCAAAGCCGGCCTTTACCATAAGGTCCACGATATCCACCACATAGTTTTTGATTAATCCCTTACCGGAGTGTGGGTTAAAAATAAACAACAGTTTTTTACTCATTCGCTCCACCTCAAAATACAATCAATGCCCTCCGGCATATCCTACTTTGACAAAAAATTTTCAATGGCCTCAATGGCTTCCTTCGCATCCTCTCCGTCCGCTTCCACAACGATTTTTTTGCCCATATCAAGGCCCAGGCCCATAACTCCCATAATACTCTTTGCATTTATGATCTTATCATCCATGGTGATGGTAATTTTTCCGGAATAGTTTCCCGCCAGCGCCACCAGTTCCGCCAGGGGACGGGCCTCAAATACTAAATTGCTGTTCACTGTTATCTCTTTTTTCATCTTATCCTCCCATATTTGTCTCACATGTTGAAGCGATTTCCGCCAATTTGCGCAACCTGTGATTCACCCCTGATTTGCCCACCGGGGGATCCAAAAGTGCGCCCAAATCCTTCAGCGGTGTGTCCGGATAGTCCAGTCGAAGCTGCGCCATCTCCCGCAGATGCTCCGGAAGTCCATCGAAGCCGATGGTATCCCGAATCAGCATAATATCCTGTATCTGCTTTACCGCCGCATTCACTGTCTTGCTGATATTGGCGGTCTCACAGTTCACCTTTCGATTTACCGAATTGCGCATCTCCTTGAGAATGCGCACGTTTTCCAAATTCATCAGCGCCACATAGGCTTCCATAACATTCAGCATGTCTACAATTTGTGAGCCTTCCTTGAGGTAGACCACATAGTGCCCTTTGCGCTCCACAATTTTGGCATCCAGCTCAAAATTCTGCATCAGTTCCTGCAACTGGGATGCCTGTTCCACGCTCCTTGCCACCAATTCAAAATGGTAGGATTTCTGAGGGTCGCTCACTGACCCCACCGCCAGAAATGCGCCTCTCAAAAATGCTCTCTGGCAACAGGTCCGCTGCACCAAAAGTCCGTTGGTGCGGCTTCCCGCCTGCCGGTCCCGCTCCCACTTTACCGTCTCCAGCAGCCGTATCACATCCGCTTCCTCCAGCGGCTTGGAGATGTCCACGCCAAAAATCAGCTTCATGAGCAGCGCATATTTTTGTATCAGCACCGGATTGTCGGAATTCAGATGAATCCTCATGGGATGCTCCTGCACCACACCGTCAAATTCCAAAATTGCCGCCAGCTCCGCAATTTGGCAGTGCCTGCTCTTGCTGGTCTGGCGTATCAATTCCTCTTTTACATCGCTTGAAAAAGACATTTATTTTCCTCTCAACGCATCCTTGCCCATGTCTCGATGTTCGATCTTGAGCCCGTATTCCTTCTTGCCCTCCAGCCTCTTGTACAGCTCGTTGGCAAGCGTCACCGAACGATGTTTTCCACCGGTACAGCCGATGGAGATCACAAGCTGGTTCTTCCCCTCGGCTATGTAGTTGGGAATCAGAAAATTGATGATATCCTCCAATTTGTCCAAAAATTCCCGGGCCTCCGGGAACTGCATCACAAAGTCCTGAATCTCCTTATCATTGCCGGTCTTGGCCCTAAGCCCTTCCACATAGTAGGGGTTGGGCAAAAAACGCACATCCATCACAATATCCGAATCCGCCGGAATGCCGTATTTAAATCCGAAGGAGAGAATGGTGACAAACAGATTCTTGTAATCCTGATTCTGGACAAAAATTTTCTCCAGTTCCACCTTCAATTCTCTGGTGAGGAGCTGGCTGGTGTCAATGATGTAGGTGGCATGCTGTTTGAGATAGGCAAGCTCCTCCCGCTCCTGGGCGATTCCCTTTTCCACGCGCTCCCCCGCCGCCAGCGGGTGATTGCGCCTGGTCTCCTTATACCTCTTTACCAACACCTCATTGTCCGCATCCAGATAGAGAATCTCATAGGGACATTCCTTCTGATCCAGCAGCTTCAGAGTGCTCTCAATCTCCCGAAAGCCCTTTCCGCTGCGCACATCGATTCCGATTGCCACCTTCTGTGTCTCTGTAAAATTTTCAGATAAATCCGCCACTTTGTCTAACAGCGGGAGGGGGAGATTATCGATACAGAAAAATCCCATATCCTCCATCATTTTCATGGCTGTGCTTTTTCCCGCCCCGGACATTCCGGTTACAATTACAAGTTTCACGCTGTCTATTCTCCAATAATCTTGACTTCAGGTTCCAATTCCACACCGAATTTGTCCATGACACGCTCCCGCACGTCCTCCATCAGCTGCAGCACTTCCGCAGCGGTGGCATCCTTGCGGTTAATCACAAATCCGCAATGCTTTTCCGCCACCTGGGCGTCCCCCACGCGATAACCACGCAGGCCTGCATCCATAATAAGCTTGCCCGCATAATAGCCTTCCGGTCGCTTGAAAGTACTCCCTGCGCTGGGGTATTCCAGAGGTTGCTTTTCCAACCTGCTGTCCCTCCATCCGGCCATCACACTCCGGATCTCATCCCGATCTCCCGGTTTCAGTTGAAGGGTTCCTCCCACCACAATATAGCCATTCTCGGGGATGCAACTGTGCCGGTAGGACAAATCCAGTTCCTCCACTGCCACGGTCAAAAAATTTCCCTCCGGGGTGAGCACTTCCACGGAGGTCAGAACATCCTTCATCTCTCCGCCATAGGCACCGGCGTTCATCACCACAGCTCCCCCGAAGGTTCCCGGGATTCCCCCGGCGAATTCGAAACCGCCAAGCCCGGCATCCGCCGCGGCATTTGCAATGCGGCCAAGCATCGCTCCCGCCCCCGCATGGATTTTTGTGCCGTCCACCGTCACCTCCGACATGGGGCGTCCAATCTCCATGACAAGGCCTCGGATGCCTCCGTCTCTCACGAGAAGATTGCTGCCGTTTCCGATAATTGTCACCGGAACATTATGCTTTTTTGCGATGGCGAGGGCATCCAGCATCTGCTGTCGGTCCGGCGCGAGATAATAGTCTGCCGGTCCGCCGATTTTAAATGTGGTATGCCGCTTCATCGGCTCCTGCAGCAGGATTGCCTCCCGCGGGATATGTCCACATAGTTCCTGATAAAATTCCTGATTCATTACGCTTCCTTCAAAAATGCAACGTATCCTCTCAACGCCTCGTAGAGGTCAACCTTGCTGATAATCTCCCAAGGTGCATGCATGTTCAAAACCGGCACTCCGCTGTCAATGACATTCATGTCATAGTTTGCCAGAATATACGCGATGGTTCCACCGCCGCCCTGATCCACCTTGCCCAGCTCTGCGGTCTGGAATGCAACCTCGTTTGTATCCATAATATTACGAAGCTTGGCCATATATTCCGCATTGGCATCATTGGAGCCGGATTTTCCTCTGGATCCCGTGTATTTATTGAACACAAGGCCCTTCCCGAAATATGCAGCATTGCGCTTCTCCATCACGGACGGATAGTTGGGATCAAACGCCGCAGACACATCGGAGGACAATACCTTGGAGTTTTTCAGTGCGCGGCGCACCTTCAACTCGCTGTATTCTCCTGTGAGATTCACAAGCTCCGCAACCGTGTTTTCGAAGAAGCGGGACTGCATTCCGCTGGCTCCCACGCTTCCGATTTCCTCCTTGTCCACCAGGAGACATACGCTGGTGTACTCCGGTGTCTTCACCTCCAGCATTGCGCGGTAGGACGGGTACGCGCACACGCGGTCATCGTGTCCGTATCCCATAATCATACTGCGGTCAAATCCGTAATCCCGGGCATCGCCGGCGGGAACCACCTCAATCTCCGCGGACAGGAAGTCATCCTCCTCCACACCGTATTCTTTTTCCAAAATCTTGAGGAGGTTGGCCTTGACCAAATCCTTTGCTTTCTCCTTCTCCTCCTCTGCCATGGGGATGCTGGCCACCAACAGGTCCAGGTTCTCCCCTTCCACCACTTTGGCACCTTTCTTCTCCATCTGGTCTGCGGATAAGTGAATCAACAGATCGCTCACGCCGAATACCGGATCCCCCGGTTTGTCGCCGATATTCACCTTCACCGAAGTTCCATCCTTCTTGCAGAACACTCCGTGCAGCGCAAGGGGAAGGGTTACCCACTGATATTTCTTAATTCCGCCGTAATAATGGGTATCCAGCATGGCAAACTCGGTGTCCTCATAGAGAGGAACCTGCTTCAGATCCATTCTGGGGGAGTCAATGTGTGCCCCCAAAATATTCATGCCCTCCTCCAATGGTTTCTTGCCGATGATAAAAAGTGCGAGGCCTTTCCCCATGTTGTTGGCCACGATTCGGTCGCCCTTTTTCAGCTTCTTTCCGGTCTTTACCGCCTCATCAAAATCCACAAATCCATGCTTAATCGCATCTTCATAGATTGCGGCTGTACACTCCCTCTCGGTCTTGCACTCCGAGATAAATCTGCGGTAGTCCTCCGCGAAAGCGAATACTTTCTCTCTCTTTTTTCCCTCCGGATATTTCATCCATGCATTGTCTTTGCTCATTCTATCTATGCCTCCATCATTTCCTACTCATCGTCGGAATTTCTTGTCAGGTTTTCCTGCACGCGGCGATACAATTCCTGGGCTGCGTTGTATCCCATTTTTTTCTGTCTGTGGTTGACTGCCGCCGCCTCGCAGATGACCGCAAGGTTCCGCCCCGGGCGAATGGGAAGGGAATGGCACACCACCTTGTTGCCCAGGTACTCTGCATACTCTTCCTCCAGTCCCAGGCGATCGTACTCCGCATCTTTTTTCCAGTCCTCCAGCTTGATGACCAGATCAATCTGCTGCTTTTCCTTTACGCACTCCACACCGTAGAGAGTCTTGACATCAATGATGCCGATTCCTCGAAGTTCAATGAAATGTCTGGTAATCTCCGGAGAAGTTCCCATCAACGTGTGCTCGTTAATCTTGCGGATTTCCACCACATCGTCCGTCACCAGACGATGTCCCCGGCGAATCAGCTCCAGAGCGGCTTCACTCTTGCCGATTCCGCTCTCGCCGGTGATCAGCAAGCCCTCGCCGTACACATCCACCAGCACTCCGTGGATGGTGACACAGGGTGCCAACTGCTCACCCAGAGTATAGATCAACTCCGCGGTAAAGTCGGAGGTTGCCCTGCTGGTTCCGAGAACCGGCACATTGTTCTTGATTGCAGCCTCAAGGAAAATCGGGTCCGGCTCCAAATCTCTGCAGTAGATGACACAGGGAATGTCGTAGCTCAAAAATTCCATAAAGCGGATTGCCTTTTCCTCCGGACTCAACTTCTCCAGATAGGTGTACTCCACATTTCCGATAATCTCCACCCTGGACTCTTCAAAATGTTCAAAATATCCGGTCAGCTGAAGCGCCGGTCGGTTCACATCCGAACTGGTGATTTTGCGCTTCTTTACCTCCAATTCATCCGTGTAATTTTTCAAATCCATCAACTCGATAATTTTTGAAACACTTACCCCACTTGTATTTGGCATAGCATCCTCCTTAATGTCTGATTACCCCAAGTTTATCACAATTTCCCGCCTTCTTCAACTTCATGGAAAAAGCGGTACACCGCCTCCGCCGCCGCCTGATTCATGGAGTCCGTCAACATCAAATCCGCAACGGTCGCCTCCTTGATTTTTTCCAGGGACTGGTATCTCCTCATCAGGGCCTTTCTTCTGGCCGGACCGATTCCCGGAATATCATCCAACACAGAGTGCACCTGCTCCTTGGAGCGCAAGGATCTGTGGTATTCGACGGCAAACCGATGGGCCTCATCCTGAATTCTGGTAATCAGCTTGAATCCCTCACTGTGCCGGTCGATGGGCACCTCTACATTGTTGTAATACAATCCCCTGGTATTGTGATTGTCGTCCTTCACCATGCCGCAGACCGGAATATGGAGTCCCAACTCCTGCAGCACCTGCAGACAGATATTCACCTGTCCTCTTCCTCCGTCCATCAATATGAGATCCGGGAATCTGATAAAGCTTCCCACCTCCTCCGGGGTATCGCCTGTCTGCAGTTCCTCCATCTCCTGGAGGCCGTGCAGAAGCCGGCGGGTCAGCACCTCATGCATGGAAGCGTAATCGTCCGGCCCGGTTACGGTGCGCAGTTTAAATTTGCGGTAATCGCTCTTTTTGGCCTTTCCCTTTTCAAATACCACCATGGAGCCAACGGTCTCAAAACCACTGATGTTGGAGATATCGAAAGCCTCCATCCGGTTTAGGTTCTTCATGCCCAGAAGTTTTTCGATTTCCCGGACCGCTCCGATGGTGCGCCCCTCCTCCCGCTTTATCTTTTCCTTATCCTGGTCCAGCACCATCTGCGCATTCTTGGCAGCCAGCTCCACAAGCCGCTCCTTCATCCCTTTCCGGGGAATGCGGATGTACACGCGGCTGCCCCGCTTTCTGGTCAGCCACTCCTCCAGCACTTTCGCCTCCTCCACCGCCTGCTGCAGCATAATCTCCCGGGGGATATAGGGTGTGCCGGAATAGAACTGCTTGATAAAATCTGCCAGAATGGTGGACCGCTCCGTCTCGGTTCCCACCCGCACATGGAAATGGTCTCTTCCGATGAGTTTTCCGCCCCGCACGAAAAACACCTGCACCACCGCATCCGTGTCGTCGCAGGCCACGGCCACAATGTCCTTATCCTCCCCATCACTCTGGGTGATCTTCTGCTTCTGTGCAATCTGGTTCACACTGTTGATCAGATCACGATATTCCATGGCCTTTTCAAACTCCATGGCCTCGGAGGCCTGCTGCATCTTCTCCCGGAGCATGGCGAGAATGGGCTTTTGATTCCCGTTCAGAAAGTCGATGGCTTCCTGAACTTTTGCCCGATATTCCTCCTTGTCCACAATGCCCTGACAGGGTGCAAGGCACTGATGGAGATGGTAGTTCAGGCAGGGTCGATCTGCTCCGATATCCCTGGGCAGTTTGCGGTTGCAGGTGCGCAACCCCAACAGTTTGTTCAGCAGCTCCACCGTCTGATTCACCGCGTATCCGCTGGTGTAGGGACCGAAATATCTGGACTTATCTTTTTTCATCTGGCGAACCACCTGTATTCGGGGATAGTCTTCCCCCAGGGTTACCCGAATATACGGGTAGGTCTTGTCGTCTCGGAGCATGGTATTGTACTTGGGCATGTGCTCCTTAATGAGGTTGCACTCCAGCACCAGAGCCTCCAGTTCCGAATCCGTGATCACATACTCGAACCATGCGATGTGCTCCACCATCTGCTTTTTCTTGAGCCCCTCATTATGGCTGGGCTGAAAATACTGGTGCACACGTTTGCGCAGGCTCACGGCCTTCCCGATATAGATGATTACATCATTTTTGTCGTGCATAATATAAACTCCCGGTTGATCCGGGAGTTTACTTAATTCCTCTTTGATATCAAACATATTATTCCTCGAAGATATCCTCTTCCTCCTCCGGAATGTTCTTCATCTGGCGGAACATCTGCATAAATTCCTTGCCGGTGATGGTTTCCTTCTCGAAGAGGTATTCGGAAATTCGATCCAATACATCACGGTTCTCGGTGAGAAGCCGCATTGCCTCATTGTAGCAATCGGTAATCATCTCAAGGACTACCTTGTCGATCTGTGCGGCGGTATCCTCTCCGCAGATCAATCCTGCCCGGCCCTCCAGATACTGATTCTCCACCGTTGCAAGGCACATCATACCAAACTGATCCGACATACCGTACATGGTGACCATGGCCCGGGCAATCTTGGTGGCGTTCTCGATATCGTTGGCAGCCCCGCTGGTGGCTGCTCCGAACACCAACACCTCCGCGGCACGCCCCGCCATGAATGTGGTGATTTTGGCGATCAACTCATCCTTGGTCTCCAGGAACTTCTCCTCCTCCGGGGTCTGCAGGGTGTATCCCAGCGCCCCCATAGTACGGGGAACGATGGTAATCTTCTGTACCGGTTCTGTGTTCTTCTGCAAGGCGGAAACCAGAGCATGTCCCACCTCGTGGTAGGAGACAATCTTGCGCTCCTTCTCGCTCATGACACGATCCTTTTTCTCTTTGCCTCCCACGGCAACAAGTTCAAAGGCCTCGAACAAATCGGACTGATTTACAAACTGGCGGCCGTTCTTCACTGCGATAATTGCAGCCTCGTTGATCATATTGGCCAAATCGGAACCTACAAGCCCAGCAGCCGCAAGGGCCAGGGCATCGAGATCCACGGTCTCATCCATCTTGACATTCTTGGAATGCACTTTCAGCGTCTCCACACGGCCCTTCAGGTCCGGCTTATCCACGATGATGCGGCGGTCGAAACGTCCGGGTCGAAGCAGGGCCTTATCCAACACCTCCGGCCGGTTCGTGGCCGCGAGAATAATGATTCCCTTGGAGGTGTCAAAACCATCCATCTCTGCCAGGAGCTGATTCAGGGTCTGTTCTCTTTCATCATTGCCCCCGCCGTACTTGCTGTCACGGCTCTTACCGATGGCATCAATCTCATCGATGAACACGATACAGGGTGCCGCCTTGTAGGCATCCTTAAATAAGTCACGGACACGGGCAGCGCCCACACCCACAAACATCTGAACAAATTCGGAACCTGCCAGGGAGAAGAAGGGCACATTTGCCTCCCCCGCCACCGCCTTTGCAAGCAAGGTCTTACCGGTTCCGGGAGGTCCCACCAGGAGAGCTCCCTTGGGAAGTCTCGCACCGATATCACGGTACTTCTTGGGATTGTGCAAAAAGTCCACAATCTCCTGCAGAGATTCCTTCGCCTCATCCTGTCCGGCAACATCCTTGAAGGTGACACCGGTGGCTTTTTCCATGGACACCTTTGCTGTGCTTTTTCCAACGCCCATAGCGCCTCCGTCCATCCGCCGCATGAGGAAACCGAAGAGAATCCACAGGAAGATGACCGGAATCACAAAGCTTAATATGTTGATAATCCAGGAGGATGTATTGTCCGGAATGGTTGCGGAAATCTCAATGGGATTGCCCTCGGAGGTCTTGGAGTGCTTCAACTGCTCCACCAGCATCTCGTCTTCCACGTATCCGGTGTAATAAGTCACATCGTAGGCATTCTCCTCCTTCACCAGCGTGTAGTTAATCTGGTAATTGTCAAATTCCACCGATGCGATGTTCTTGTCCTCAAGCTGTGCCAGGAATTCCGAGTAAGTGGTCTCCTTGGTATTCATCTCCGCAAAGCGGTTGCTGAACAGGGATACAAAGAACAAAACTACCAGCGCAATCATGATGAAACTCATAATCATCTGCCCGCTTCGGTTGTTCTTATTGTTCGGATTGTTACGGTTGTTGCCCTCAGGCCCGTTTCCCCCGTTTGGTCCGTTGTTGTACTGATTATTGTTAGGTGACTGGTTATCCATAAGTCCTCCGTTTTCTTCAAAAAGTATCACATTCCATATTCGGAATACAGCATCCTTATTATATGTAAAAAATGCCTACAAATCAATATTTTCTTCGTGAAGAATCACTAAATCAATCTAAATTATTTATAAATTTTTTTCACTTTATTTTCTTAAGTTTTCTTACAAATCAGTGCAAACATTTCCTCAAAGAGGTATAATGTCAGAATTATAGTAGGAATAAAAGTATATGCATAACACAGGAGGATTATTATGCCAGTAAAGTATGTCTTTGTCACCGGTGGAGTTGTCTCCGGTCTCGGCAAGGGAATTACCGCAGCCTCTCTGGGGCGCCTTCTCAAGGCCCGGGGCTACAAAGTGACCATGCAAAAATTCGACCCGTACATCAACATTGATCCGGGTACCATGAACCCCATCCAGCATGGAGAGGTTTTCGTCACCGACGACGGAGCGGAGACCGATTTGGATTTGGGACACTATGAGCGTTTCATCGACGAGAGTTTGACAAAGAATTCCAATGTCACCACCGGAAAAGTTTACTGGTCTGTTCTTCAAAAAGAGCGCCGGGGGGATTACGGCGGAGGAACCGTCCAGGTGATTCCCCATATCACCAACGAAATCAAGAGCCGTTTCTATCGCGACTTTACCTCCAACGATACCACCATCGCCATCATCGAGGTGGGAGGAACCGTGGGAGATATCGAATCCCAGCCCTTTTTGGAAGCGATCCGCCAATTTCAGCATGAGGTGGGACATGAGAACGCCATTTTGTGCCATGTGACATTGATCCCCTATATCAAGGCATCCGGAGAGCTTAAGACCAAGCCTACCCAGGCGAGCGTCAAGGAACTTCAGGGAATGGGTATCCAGCCGGATATCATCGTGTGCCGGTCCGAACATGCACTGGATCAGGGAATCAAGGACAAGATTGCACTGTTTTGTAATGTGCCAAGCACCCATGTGCTGCAGAATCTGGATGTGGAATATCTTTACGAAGCACCTCTTGCAATGGAGAAGGAAAATCTGGCCAAGGTTGCCTGCCAGTGTCTCAACCTTCCCTGCCCGGACCCGGATTTGTCCGATTGGATTAAGATGGTGGATGACCTTCGCCACCCGAACAGGGAAGTAACCGTTGCTCTTGTAGGAAAATACACGGCGCTCCATGACGCATACATTTCCGTTGTGGAAGCATTGAAGCACGGTGGAATTCCGGAGCACACCACTGTCAATATCAAGTGGGTGGACTCCGAGACCATCGACGACGATAACGCGGATGATATTCTTGGCGATGTGCAGGGAATCATCGTGCCCGGCGGATTCGGTACCCGGGGTGTGGAGGGAATGATTTCCGCCGCAAGATATGCCCGGGAACACAAGCTGCCCTACCTGGGACTGTGCCTTGGCATGCAGGTTGCCATCATCGAATACGCCCGCCATGTGTGCGGTTTCCACGATGCCCACAGCATCGAGCTGGATCCCAACACCACCCATCCGGTGATTGCACTTCTCCCGGATCAAAACGGTGTGGAGGACATCGGCGGAACCTTAAGACTGGGCTCCTACCCCTGCGTACTGGATCCCTCATCCAAGGCTTTTGAAGAGTACGGCACTGCAGAGATTAACGAGCGTCATCGCCACCGTTACGAGGTAAACAATGATTACCGGGCTGTCCTGGCAGAAAACGGCATGAAATTGTGCGGTACCTCCCCGGACGGACATATTGTGGAGATGATTGAGATTCCGGGCCATCCTTGGTTCGTCGCCACCCAAGCTCACCCGGAGCTCAAATCCAGACCCAACCGGCCGCATCCTCTGTTCCACGGATTCATCGCCGCATCCAACAAGATATCGAGATAAAAAACAGGATGAAAAAGCCCCGCACCCATGCGCTTCTCTCTTTTGCAGCATGGGCCTGCGGGGCTTTTTTGAAGTTTCTATTCTCCGCTACTGTGCCGGAGACACAATCCCTCCGTCATCGATGGTGATTCCGAAGGAGATACTCTCCAGATAGCGGTAGAGGTCCGTGGTGGAAGCCTCGGACATAAGCTGCGTACAACCGTCCTTGGCATAGGCGGGAAAAACTCTCACCGTGGACTCGTTGTTCTCATCCACCGTCACCTGAACGGCCATGGTGGAATTGATGGTGGTGTTGAAGATAAAATTGCCCATGCCATAGAGGATTGGCTTGCCGTTGTAAAATTCAATCCCCTGCAAACAATGGGTGTGGGAGCCGATGACGAGATCCGCGCCCGCATCTATGTAATGTCTGGCCATGGTCACCTGATAATCCTGTGGCATGCTGTCCCGCTCGATTCCCCAATGAACATACACTGTAACATAATCACATTCCTGCTTCGCCTCGGTGATAGCGGCGCAAAGCTGGGTATCATCATAGGTACAGAACAAGCCGGGCTGCGCATTGTCCACATTCCAGCTCCCCTCCGGGATTACCCGGGATGCCGCCAGAAATCCGAAGGTTCTGCCGCCGGATTGGAAGGTCTGCAATTCCTTGGCACGCTCCTTGGTCTCTCCCGCACCGGCATACATAATTCCGGCATCATCCAATGTGGTAAATGTATCGGACAGGGCTTCCCTGCCATAGTCAAGGGCATGATTATTGGCAAGTGTTACGATATCTACGCCAAGCTCATGGAATGCCCCCACGTATTTGGGATCCACGCGGAAGGTATACTGTTTATCCTGTTTCACGCCCCCTGTGCTGAAGCAAAATTCGTGATTCACCATGGCGATGTCCGCATCGGTGAGAACCGCCCGAAGCTCCGGTGAGATTACCGCATCGATGCCGCCGGCATCATACCGTTCAGGGAATCCGTAATCAAACAGCACATCCCCGGCAAAGGCCATTGTGACGTCCCGGGTTTCCTCCTGTGCATCCTGTGTATCGCCGGTACTCTGGGACTCCTCCGGTCCCTGCGAGTTTTCCAAAAGTTCCTGTTCTGTGGCGGCGCTCTCCTGTCGGTTCACAACCTCCGCGTCCTCTCCCCCGTTCCACGGCTGAAACACGAACAGCCCCAGAACCACGGCAACCGCAAATAAACCTGCCACTATTTTCCATATCACACTACTGCGCATACTCTCTCCTACATCTGGTGTCTGACAACCTGATACTCATCGCCGGATTTATAATACGGACATTCGCGATAATCACTCTGCATAAAACGCGCCATATCATCCTCGTCCATATTCACGGAGCAATAATACTCCTCATCTTCCTCGTCATACTCATTGTATGCACAAAAATCGCAACTGACTGCCATCACTTATTCTCCTCAATCATTTTGGCCAACTTCTCATCATAGAGATTTTTCAAAAATTCCTTCAGCAATTTGCTCTTGGTCTCCCAGTAAATCTCGGTGATTTCATCCGGATTCCCGGTTGTATCGCTCAAATCCATGACCGCATCCAGGATTTCCGGGTTCAGTGCGTCGAAGGTGTCATCCAGAATCTGCTCAAACTCCGTATAAGCGGCTCCGTCCATGTATACCACAAAATTTTTCTCCGTGATTTTGGAAAAATCCGTATCTTCCGCAAACAGTTCCCCGATTCCCGCGCCCGCCAATTCCTCGAAATCTGCCTTCACATTGCCATACTCCACCGGGCAATAATTTTCTCTGAAAAAAATCTCAAATACCTCTGCGTCCATGTCCACTCCTTCTCACACAAACTTGTTCTGCGCCTCATCATATCGGTAATTGATGGTGGCAAGCTTTTCCACGATTTCCTGTTCCTCCACCATATAGGAAGCTGCAAGCTCCGCAAGACTTGCGTAATGATCCCGCAGCTGCGTGTTGACGAAACTCAACAACATAACCGGATCCTTTGGCATTGTCATACTCATTGTATTCCTCCCTCTCTCATCCAGCCATTAGATTTCCATTTCAAACACTTCCCGGATACTGTCATAATGCAGGAAGATTCCCTCATCTGCCAAGGCCTTGATCTCCTCCAGGGTCGCAATGCGAAATCCCAGAGCCTCCTCCTTCTGCACCTTCACATCCTCCTCGGAGAAGTCCATCTCAAACAAATACACATCCACAAAGTAATTGTCTCCCTTCCCCGGATTTTCCCGATGATAGGTCAGCGCCAGCTTGTGACGACAGTCGCTCACGTCCAGACCGCTCTCCTCACGCACTTCCCGAAGAACCGCCTCATAGGATTCTTCCCCGGCCATAACGCCTCCTCCGGATACTTCCCACCATCCCGGCGCCCAGGCTTTTGTCATCACCCGCTGGGTAATCAAAAAACGGCCGTCCGGCCTGCGAATCACTCCCAGTACGGACAAATGATATTCCCCGTCCTGCAAAATCCAGTCGTTGCGCTTCATGGTGCGCCCGGTTCTCTGCTTGTTGCTGTCATAGATATCCCAATATTCCATCCTTTTTCTGCGGCACCCGGTGCCGTCCTCCTTCTAGTTTATCCGATTCGGTACTCGTTCAATTCCCTGCGAAGCTGTCTGCTTCCGGGAAGATATTGTTCCATCAAGTCCCAGAACCTTCTGTTGTGGCTTGGCTCCAGCAAATGGGTCAGCTCATGTACCACCACGTATTCTACATAGGGCCTCGGCACCTGCGCAAGGGAAAAATTAAAGTTCAGATGATGGGTCTTTACATTGCAGGAGCCCCAGCGGGTTTTCATCTTTTTCACGGTAAAGCCCTCCGACCTTACCCCCATGCGAGGTTCCCAGTACGCCAGGAGTTCCTCGATCTCCTTTTTCAGAATCCGGCGCATCTCCCGCTCCTGAAAGGGCACAAGAACCGGTTTTTCCACCTCTTCCCGCAGTCTCTCTTCCAGTCTCCTTTTCGCCCCGGCAATCCAATCCGTTCTCCCCATCACAAACTGTTCGATTTCCCGGTCCGTCACCGACAGGGGAGCGCTGACTTCCACAATGTCCCCCGTCTCCTTGACGCGCAGATACAGATTCTTCATCCGCTTCCGGGTTACCCTCACGCGGTACTCTCCCACCTGCAATTCCTTTTTGCGGAGCCCGCCGCAAGCAAATGTCTGCTCTTCCAAATCTCTACGTCTGCTTTTCATGGTATCTCTTCCAATATCTTTTTGAGATAATTTTTGTACGCTTCTGCCATGTCATCTGGTGTCTGAATCCACACATTTCCTGAAAGTCCTGCCAGCCAACCGTAGAACTGGGGGCTGACTTGCACATTGACCCGAGCCTGCACCGTCTCCCCGTCCACCATGCGGAGGGGCACATCCTGCCCAAAACGGTCGATGATTACCCCTGCCATATCTCTCTTTCCACACAGAGTCACAGTCCGCTCTTCCCCGGCAAACATTCCGAAGGTCTTCTTGGACAATGTGGCAATATCGATTTTCTCGAAGGCTTCCTTCCCCTCCCTGGGCAAATCGGTGGTCTCGATATGAAGCATCTTGTCCACCCGGTAATACTTCATCTTCCCCGCTTCCTCATCGTATGCCACCAGGTAGTAGTTTTCATCCTCCCAGGTCAAGAGCCATGGGCTGACTTCGTAGTACTCCCCGCTCTTTCTCAGTTTCATGTCCTTCTTCTCATCCCAGGCGAAGTACTGATAGCGCACCTTCACGTTGGCCGCCATGGACTGATGAATCACATCCACACTGTAGTAGATGTTCTCATTGGCGGTTTTGTTGCGGTCCGCAACCACCACCTGCCGCGCCAGACCCTGGGCATCATTTTGACTCACCAGGCTCTCCAGCTTTTTGATCAGTTCTCTGGATTTCTTGGTGGTGATGAATTTGGAGGACTGCACCAAATCCACCAGCAGTTTTACTTCCGCAAGCTCAAACTCCCGGCTGGCCAGTTTGTATCCGCCTCTTTTTCCGCCGTCGCGAATCACATCCACGCCGAAATTCTGGAGAGTTTGAATATCATCATAGATGCTCTTTCGCTCTGCGCTGATTCCGTTTTGCTCCAAAAATGCAATCAACTGTGGCGTGCTGACAATATGGTTATCATCCGTATGCTCCCACAAATACTGCAATACGTACAACAGCTTCTGCTTCTGTCTCGGTGATTTCGGCATGTTCCTCTCCTTCGCTTACTCGCTTGCGCTCATTATATCGTGACAAAACCGGTCACAATCGACATTCGCCGTTCGTCAATCATGCACGCATGTTGACTCACTTGCGCTCATTATATCATATATTTCGTGCAAATCGCGGATTTCGTAAGTAACCTGTACATTTTTATCGTTGTATTCCCCCCGGGGGTTGTACCAGCAGGTGTCAATTCCTGCATTGTTGCCACCCTTGATGTCACTGGTGAGGGAGTCCCCGATGATGAGCACATCCTCCTTGGAATAATCTCCGATTTTTGCAAAAACCGCATCGAAAAATTCCACCGCAGGTTTCTCGTATCCAACAATATCTGAAATGAAAAGATAATCAAACAGCCGGTCAAATCCGGAATTTTTCAGTTTATTTTCCTGGGATACCCTCGTCCCGTTGGTCACCAGGCATTGCAATACTTTTCCCTTCAAATCCTCCACAATGCCATAGCTGTCATCGCAGAATACGATGGTGTCCCCCAGGCGCAGCTGATACTCCTCATTGAAGGCGTATGCCTTGTCCACATCCAAGCCCTCCAAGGCAAAAAACTCCCGAAAACGCTCCACCAGAATCTGGGCCTTGGTCATCTCGCCCCGCTCCAACAGCTGCCAATAGCGCACGTTGATGGCGGAATATCTGGCGAGCATCTCGTCGGTGCATTCCCCCAGCCCGATAATCTCAAAACATTTGCGAATGGCCGACTTTTCCGCCGTCAGAAAATCCGTCAATGTGCCGTCCAAGTCCCACAGAATCACTTTGTACTTCATCCTACACTCTCCCATGCGTCCATCCTCTTTTGCCATTCCGGGAAAAAATCCTCCCCTTCGTAGGGCAGGACATAAAAATATTGCAAAAACTGCATGGATAACTGGCGGCATCGCTCCTCACCGCCATCTGTCATGAGTTCTGTCTTCATCTCCTCCCGCAACATCTTGGTAAAGTTGTGCCACCGCACCAGATACGCCTCATAGGTCTTCAGGTTCCCCGTGGCAAGCCACTTGCTTACCTTCACCTTGCTCTTATTCTGCGCAGGGCATGCCCCCTCCAACAGAAAATACCGCACCCTATCCGGCTCGTAATTTCTGCCAAGGGGAAACAAACGGCAAATCCCCGGCCGGAACTCATGGATGGCGCACCGCCCCTGCTCATTGAGAAAACAGCATGCGGCAGTGGCAGCATCCATCTTCAGATTGGGATAGATCAACCCGTCTTCCATATGCAGTTCCACTTCCCGTTCCATCAGCTGTTCAAAGTTTTTTCCCAGTCCCCGCATCAGGCGGTACACATCATAGGGATCCAGTATCACGGAAGTTCCCATATCCTTGCAGCAATCGGAGCATCCGACACAATCGTGGCATCCCACCTTGACCATATCATTGCCGTCGTACAATCTCTTTGGCTCCATACCTTTACTCCATATAGCGAAAGAGAGGCTGATTTTCCCAGCCCCTCTTGCAATTATTTGTTTTTATTTCCGAATTGTTTAGAGAAATATCACCGTTTCTGATATATCCCTCTGCATATTAGATGTTCAACAAATCACTGAACACCCTAAGGGCACCGTCGGTCTCGTGTGCCAAAACTTTCTTGGCAAGAACCTTACCAAGCTGAACGCCCTCCTGATCAAAGCTGTTGACATTCCATACAAATCCCTGGAACATCACCTTGTTCTCAAAGTGTGCAAGAAGAGCACCAAGAGATTCCGGAGTCAACTGCTCTCCGATGATGATGCTGGACGGACGTCCACCCTCGAAATTCTTGTTGCTGTTCTCATCCTTCTTACCACAAGCGAACGCAACAATCTGGGCTGCAACGTTAGCACAAAGCTTCTGCTGGCTGGTGCTTCCCTGGATATCAACGTCAGTACCAATCTGGCTGTTCTTGAATCCGATGAACTGAAGCGGAATAATGTCTGTTCCCTGATGAAGCAACTGATAGAAAGAGTGCTGTCCGTTGGTACCCGGCTCACCAAAGATGACCGGTCCGGTCACGTAATCCACAGGATCACCGAAACGGTTCACGGACTTACCGTTTGACTCCATATCAAGTTGCTGCAAGTGTGCAGGGAAACGACTGAGTGCCTGAGAGTATGGAAGTACTGCAGTTGCAGGATATCCCAATACGTTGCGCTCATACACACCAATCATTGCATCCATCAGTGCAGGGTTCTCGCGGATATCTGCATTCTTCGCAAGGGCGTCCTCCTCAGCTGCACCCTTGAGGAAACGATCAAACACTTCCGGTCCAAATGCAAGGGAAAGAACTGCTCCACCTACTGCTGAAGTAGATGAGAAACGTCCTCCGATATAATCATCCATGAAGAATGCCGCCAAATAATCGTCACTCTTGGCAAGTGGTGAAGTCTCGCTGGTAACAGCAATCATATGCTTAGAAGCATCCAAACCGGCCTTTGCAAGAGCATCCTTCACAAAGGACTCGTTGGTCAAAGTCTCAAGAGTTGTACCGGACTTAGACACCAATATAAAAATCGCATGTGCTACGTCGGTGGAAGCAAGGACTGCTGCCGCATCATCCGGGTCAACATTGCTGATGAACTTGGCGTCCATCTTGAAGGTGCCGTTCTTCTTTGCCCAGTTTTCCAATGCAAGGTACATGGCACGAGGACCAAGGTCGGATCCGCCGATACCAATCTGAACTACCGTAGTGAACTTCTCTCCTGCTGCGTTGGTAATCTCTCCATTGTGTACCTTGTTAGCGAAATCAGCAATCTTCTGCTGCTGTTCTACATAGAAGGTTCTCTTGTCAACTCCGTCAGCTGTAACAGCTTCTCCAAGCTGTCCACGGGTCAACTGATGAAGGACAAGACGCTTCTCTCCGGTATTTACAACTTCTCCGTTGTAGAGAGCTGCATATTTGTCAACCAACTGTGCTTCCTTGGCAAGGGCTGCCAGTTTCTCAATCACATCCTCATCTACTTCCTTTGCAGCATAGTTGTACACAAGGCCTGCGCCCATCTTAACGCTATAGTTCTTGGCGCGGTCAGCTCCGTTGTCTCCGCTCATCACTGCTGCAAGATCAACGCAGTCGCTGTCCAGAAGAGCCTGAAATGATGCCAGTGAATCTAAATTTTTCCATTCAACCATCGGTTTTATTCCTCCGTTAAAAAATATGAAATCATTTTATTTTCTTATTTATAATAAAACATCTTGGTCATTATATCTCATCCGACACTCCAATATCAAGTATTCTCTTGCATGTTCGTCATTTTTACTCGATTTTTGCACAAAATTAACCCTTCAAAAACTGTAGATTATGCCATCTTGCGACGCATCTGTCGGTATGATACTCTTCTGTTATCATATTCCGTTGGTTCCCACCTGGACCAATCATTTACTTGGACATATCCCTTGGCATGTCGCCGCTATCCCAAGTAAAATTTGATTTTGCCATATACATGAAGATAAAGGTATCTTGCATTTTGTATTCAAAGGCAACTTTTACCTTGTATATGAAGACAATTTCATCATACATATGAGGACAACTTGTTGTTTTCACACAAATTTTTTACTATAATGGAGGTAGTATCTATGCACAAAAGAAGTCGTAAATCACTGTTGGAGGTCAAATGGTGGGGATTTCATTCACGCCCGTTCCACACAAATCGCAAGTACAAGGATCGTCTGTTTCAACGCATCTTTGATACACCGCAAGATTTGCTGGAACTATATAACGCCGTGAACGATACCCAGTACACCAATTGGGAAGACTTGGAGATTACCACTCTCGAAGATGCCATCTACATGTCAATGAAAAATGATAAATCGTTTATCATTTCATCGACCCTGAATTTGTATGAACATCAATCCACTTGGAATCCCAATATGCCCATCCGCGGTCTGTTGTACTTTGCCCGGCTATATGATGCGTATATTGCTCGGAATGGATATGACATCTTTGGTCACGCTCAAGTTGCGCTTCCTTTTCCGCAATATATCGTCTTCTATAACGGCGAAGAAAACTGCCCGGAGCAATGTGATTTACATCTATCGGATGCATTCTCGCAAGAATTTCGACACATACAACCGGCAGTCGAATGTCATGCCCACGTGATTAATATCAATCGCGGTCACAACCACGCGCTCATGTCAAGGAGCCACCTACTCTATGAATATTCCTACTTTATTGGGAAGGTTCGTGACGGACTAGCACAAGGGCTCCCACTAAATCATGCCATTGACGCCTCAATCAACGTATGTATCGAAGAAGGAATTCTATCGGATTTTTTAGTCAAGAATCGTGCGGAGGTAAAAGGTATGCTTTTAACAGAATTTGATGAGAAGAAATTTGCACGTACCATGAAGAAGGAAGGTTTCGAGGAAGGGGTTATAGAAGGTATTAAGGAAGGTGTTGAAAAAACCCAACGCGAGATTATTCTCCACGTCCTTCAATCTCGCTCCCCGGAAGAAACCGCTAGCATTTTGGGACTTCCATTGGAACAGATACTGGCAATTGCCAACATCTCGTCTGAAGAGAAATAGCATAGAGTTATGGAAGAAGGAGCTACTATGTAGCTCCTTCTTGTTTGTAGACCTAGTATCCTCCATTTTACGGTTGTATTCTACTTTCGGCGGCATATATCCGTAGCCGGCTGCTCTTTCCTACGTATATATTCCGCATTTCCCGAATTTCATCCGTAGGCGACCGCCCTTTTCTACGTATCTATTCTTCATTTTCCAAAATTCATCCGTAGCCAGCTGCCTTTCCCTACGTATATATTCCGCATTTCCCGAAAAATAACCGTAATCATCCTGCTTGGCATGCGTTTGGCGAACCTTTAATTCACCTGAATCTCCAGCGCAAACCTCTTCTCTATCTCCTTGAGGTACTTCTCATGGTGACTGGCCGCCACAAGCATAGGCGCATACGCATCTCTTCCCGAAATCCGAAACATATACGGGATATGATGACCCTCTGCGATTTGTATCACGTTTCCGCAGATTATTTGTTGGGTCGTTCCAAATCCAAATGAATGCAACGATATTCTCTCCGGCATGCAGTTTGTGTGTCATATTCTTTTTGTGCCAAAAATCCCATGAACTGACACTTGAAAAAAATGGCGTTTATGCTCTTTTCGTGCTACACTACAGGAAGAGAGCTTTTTTTATTGGGAGAAAACTTATGACAAAAAAACAACTGGCTCTAGCAGCCATTGAACGACTGAAAACCGAATATCCCGATTCCGGCTGTTCCCTGGATTATGATGACGCATGGAAGCTTCTGGTTTCCGTCCGTCTCGCCGCCCAGTGTACCGACGCCAGAGTCAACGTTGTGGTGAGGGATCTATTCGCCAAATATCCTTCCATTGAAGCCTTGGCTGATGCGGATGTGAACGACATCGAAGCCATCGTCCACCCATGCGGCCTTGGTAAAAGCAAAGCCAAAGATATCAGCGGATGTATGAAAATGCTCAAAGATGTATATGATAGTCATGTACCGGATACCATGGAGGATTTGCTAAAGCTTCCCGGCGTCGGAAGAAAAAGCGCCAATCTCATTCTCGGTGACATCTACGGCAAACCGGCAGTAGTCACAGATACTCACTGCATCCGGTTGTGCAATCGCATCGGCCTGGTATCCGAGAAGGAGCCCAAGAAGGTAGAGATGGCTCTGTGGAAGCTTCTTCCTCCGGAGGAAGCCAATGATTTTTGTCATCGTCTGGTGGATCACGGAAGAGCCGTCTGCACTGCAAGAACCGCACCCTACTGTGATCGGTGCGTCTTGGCGGATATCTGCAAAAAGCGGATTTTGTAACAGGTTTTCATGACACTACATTTTCCCGTTGCGTTTCCCATAGGGCAGTGATATAATGACAATAACCGAACAGAGGAACCTAGAGACTATGAGCAAAGGTAATGAGCGAAAGAGTTTTCGCCTTATTTCTTTGCTCTTTTTTTATCCAAATTATGAGAGGAAGGGAAGAGAATATGTATGATGTAGCAATTATCGGAGCCGGCGTTGTGGGCAGTGCCATCGCGAGGGAACTATCCAAATACCGGGTCCGCGCATGTGTGATTGAGCGGGAGGAGGATGTGTGCTGCGGGACCTCCAAGGCCAACAGTGCCATTATCCATGCAGGTTTTGACGCCACACCGGGCACCCTGAAAGCCAAGCTCAACGTCCGCGGAAACGAGATGATGGACCAGTTGTCCAAGGATTTGGATTTTCCGTTCACCCGGAACGGCTCATTGGTGGTTTGCACCAAGGATCAGGATCCGGCGGGACTGCAACAACTGTTGGAAAAGGGCCTTGCAAACGGTGTCCCCGAGCTTCGCATTCTAAATCGGGACGAGCTCATTCAAATGGAGCCAAACCTGGCAGATGAGGTGACAAGCGCACTGTATGCCCCAACCGGCGGCATTGTCTGCCCCTTCCATATGACCATCGCTTTTGCGGAAAATGCCAATATCAACGGCGTGGAATTTTTCCTCAATACGGAGGTCACCCAAATCGAAAAAACCTCCGGCGGTTACAAAATCACCGTAAACAAAAAAGCTACCGGTGCGGATGCCGCTGCCGGAAAGCCCGGTGAGACATCCGTCATTGATGCCAAAACCGTGGTGAATGCCGCCGGTGTGTATGCGGATGTGTTCAACAATATGATTAGCGAAGAGAAGCTCCACATCACTCCCCGCAAGGGCGAGTACCTGCTTCTGGACAAAACCGCAGGCACCCATGTAAGCCATACCATTTTCCAGCTTCCGAGCAAAATGGGCAAGGGTGTTCTCGTAACTCCCACCGTTCACGGCAATCTTCTGGTCGGACCCACGGCAACGGATATTAACAATAAGGAAGGGGTCAATACCACCGCTGATGGACTTGAGTTTCTGTCCGTCACCGCTTCCCACAGCGTCAAGGATGTTCCTCTCCGCCAGGTGATCACTTCCTTCGCGGGGCTTCGGGCTCACGAGGACAACAATGACTTTATCATCGGGGAAGCTTCGGATGCGGAAGGCTTCTTCAACGCCGCTGGAATCGAGTCTCCGGGTCTCTCATCCGCCCCGGCCATCGGAGGGATGGTTGCCAAGCTTGTGGCGGATAAACTGGACCTTGCACCAAATCCTGACTTTGTCGGTGTGCGGAAGGGCATCTTAAGACCTGACACCCTGAATATGGAGGAGCGCAACAAACTGATTCAGGCACAGCCCGCATACGGTAATATCATATGCCGCTGCGAGATGATTACCGAGGGCGAGATTATCGATGCCATCCATCGTCCGCTGGGCGCCCGCTCTCTGGATGCAGTGAAACGCCGCACCCGAACGGGAATGGGACGATGCCAGGCCGGGTTCTGTTCTCCCAGAACCATGGAAATATTGGAACGGGAAGTTCCAATGGCAATCGAAGACATCAGCAAAAATGGTGGAAAATCTGTTTTCATCGTTGGAAAAAACAAGCAGGTCTAGGAGGTTTGTTATGAAAAATTATGATTTGGTAATTGTGGGTGGTGGTCCTGCCGGACTCGCCGCTGCTGTATCCGCAAGGGATCAGGGAATCGAAAGCATATTAATCATCGAGAGAGATAAAGAGCTGGGCGGAATTCTAAACCAGTGTATTCACAACGGTTTCGGGCTCCACACCTTCAAGGAGGAGTTGACCGGTCCGGAATATGCCTCCCGCTTTGCGGACCAGGTGAGGGAGCGTCATATCGAGTACAAACTAAACACCATGGTTATGGACATCTCCGGCAAAAAGGTGGTGACCGCCATGAACCGGGAGGACGGGTTATTCGAAATACAGGCCAAGGCCATTATCCTGGCCATGGGCTGCAGAGAGCGGAGCCGAGGTGCTCTCAACATCCCCGGGTATCGCCCAGCCGGCATCTACTCCGCCGGCACCGCACAACGCCTGGTTAATATGGAAGGATACATGCCGGGCAAAAAAGTGGTCATTCTGGGATCCGGTGACATTGGGCTGATCATGGCCCGCCGTATGACCTTGGAGGGTGCAAAGGTGGAGGTTGTGGCCGAGCTTATGCCATACTCCGGCGGTTTGAAGCGCAATATCGTGCAGTGTCTGGATGATTTTGGCATCCCTCTGAAATTAAGCCACACAGTGGTAGACATTGAGGGAAAAGAACGGGTGGAGGCGGTTACCATCGCACAGGTGGGTCCGGACCGCAAGCCCATTCCGGGAACCGAAATCCGTTATGAATGCGACACGCTGCTTCTCTCCTGCGGACTTCTCCCGGAGAATGAGTTGAGCCGCAGTGCCGGGGTGGAGCTCTCCCCCGTCACCTCGGGGCCCATTGTAAATGACAGCCTTGAGACAAACATTGAGGGCGTGTTCGCCTGTGGCAATGTGCTTCATGTACACGACTTGGTGGACTATGTCTCCCAGGAGGCAACCGCTGCCGGAAAAAACGCTGCCAAATACATCATAAATGGAAAAAATGCAGATGCTAAAGTGGTTGAGATTGTTCCGGAGGGCGGTGTGCGCTACACGGTACCCAAGTACGTTCGCCCCACCGAGATGGAGGATTCCCTCACCATCCGGTTCCGGGTGGGTAATGTATACAAGAATTGCCAGATTGTCACTTATCTGGATGATGAGCCCATTCTGAAGCGGAAACGTCCGGTTATGGCTCCCGGAGAGATGGAGCAGATTGTTCTGTCCAAGGAAAAGTTAGGGGAATATCCAAACCTCAGACAGATTACAATTCGGATTGAAGAATGTTAATCCTCGCATCAGTTTTTCAGAAAGGAATGTATGAAGATGGAAACAAAAAATTTGACCTGCATCGGCTGCCCTCTGGGCTGCTCTGTCACAGTGGAAATAGAAGATGGTCAAGTCTCCCGGGTAACAGGAAATACCTGCCCACGGGGTGACGCATATGCCCGCAAGGAGGTGACCAATCCCACTCGAATTGTCACCTCCACGGTTCGCGTATCCGGAGGAAAGGACCTGATGGTATCCTGCAAGACCAAGGAGGATATCCCCAAGGACAAAATTTTTGCGGTTACCAAAGCTCTGGAAGGGCTCTGTGTTCCCGCCCCTGTCCACATTGGGGATGTGCTGCTCCCCGATGTGGCCGGAACCGGTGTGGCAATTGTGGCAACCAAAAATGTGGAATCCGCGGAAAAATAAATATTGTGTCATAAAATAAAACGACCCCCAATCGTCAAATCGCAATCTGACTTTTGGGGGTACTTTCTTTTCTGTTCTATTCTATTGCTTCGCAAAGAATGCTACCGCGATGGCTCCCGGTCCCACATGGGTACCGATGGCACATCCGATGGAGCTTATGGGAAGTTCCTCCTTCGGCATATCGTATAATTCCTTGCTGTCCTCGATGTACTTTTGGAGCAATGCATCGGAAAGTCCGCTGTAACCCAGACAGATCGGATCGCTAAAACGGATACCGCCTGCATTTTTTACCATCTCTTTGAGCATATTATTTCCATTCTTGGAGCCGCGGGCTTTTCCAAGTACCACGACCTCCCCATCTTCGATGGCGATTACCGGCTTGATGGAGAGCAGAGAACCGGCCATTGCTACCGCAGCGGAAATTCTTCCGCCCTTCTTCAAGTATTCCAGCGTATCCAAAAGTGCAATCAGCTTAATATTATTCTTTTCCCGGTTGAGAATCTCCGCAATCTCAGGAGCACTCTTGCCCTCATCCCGGAGCCGAACTGCCATCTCAACCAAAATCCGCTGTCCGATACACACATTATTGCTATCCACCACCGTGATGCAATCCTCATAGTCCTCCAGCGCAATATTGGCGCTCTGGTAACATCCGGACAATTTGGAAGACAGTGTGATGCATACAGCAGTGTCTCCTGCTTCCTTTATCTCTTCATATTTCGCCTCATACTCAAAGGGAGGAACCTGGCTGGTAGTCGGCATCTTCTCGGATTCAATTAATTTCTCGAAAAACTGGTCGTGACTCATGGTCACACCATCCAAGAATTCCTCATCCCCGAACATAGTCTTAATCGGTAAAATCTCAACGTTCCATTTCTGTGCCAACTCCGGTACAATATCACACCCGGAATCGGAAATAATTCTTACTGCCATAAATCTCCTTATCTGTCGTCCCATCGACCATAAAATATTTTGACAATCAAACTACTTTTTGGAGTATACTACGATTTATTTTGATTGTCAAACTATTTTTCAAAAGCGCTTTTGACTGACTTCCACACCTATGCTATGATGAGAATAGTTTATACAAATGCGGAGGATTTTATGAAGAAAGAATTCAAAGAGGCATTGGAAGATTCTCCCATCATCGCCGCCATCAAGGACGATGAAGGATTGAAAAAATGCAAGGAAAGTGACAGCCGTGTCGTCTTTATCCTCTATGGGGACATCTGTAACATTGCGGATATCGTAAACGAGGTAAAGGAATGCGGAAAAATCGCGATGGTGCATCTGGATCTGATCAACGGTTTAAGTTCCAAGGAAATTGCCGTGGATTTCATCCACAAATACACAAAGGCGGACGGTATCATCACCACAAAGCCCACTCTGATTAAGCGGGCAAGAGAATTGTCTCTCTATACGATTCTTCGCCTCTTTGTCATTGATTCCATGGCCTATGAGAACATTGAGCGCCAGCTGAAAAGCTCCCGCCCGGATCTGATTGAAATTCTCCCTGCCCTGATGCCCAAAGTGGTGGCAAAAATCTGTAAGTTGTCCTCCACGCCGGTTATTGCAGGTGGGCTGGTTTCCGAGAAGGAAGATGTTATGGAACTCCTCCATGCCGGAGTCATCAGTGTATCCTCCACGAATCCGCAAATATGGTTTGTGTAATCGTTCTTTTTATTTCACGTGAAAAGACCCCGCTGTCGTCCGACAGACGGGGTCTTTTCGAGGAGTTTAGTTATGAAAATGTTTATAAATAAAAAGGGAATTTGTTCAAAGGGTTTTTCCCTTTGACAATGATTAGTATATGCACAATTTGTGTCCATAATATGTCCATTTTCAAAAAGCTTTATAAAAATCTTCCTATAAAAAATTTATAAATCGTTTATTTTTTCTCCAACAATTTCCTGCACAGAGCAATCTTCTGTTCTTTTGCTTCCCCGCTCAAACTGTTGTCGAATACTACCGTTCCCTCCGTTTCCGCATCGGTGAGCAATCCGGCCTCCTCCAGCCGCCTTCTCATTTCCCTTGCAGTGCCTTCGCCTCCATCAAAGATAGCCACCTCACTGCCAAGTATTTCCTGTACCATATCTTTTACAAAGGGATAGTGGGTACATCCCAACACCACAGAATTCACCGGATGAATCGTGTACTCATAGAGAAGTTCTGTCAGATATCTGCGCAGATCCTCCCCCTCCAAATCTCCCCGCTCCACAAAATCCATAAGTCCCGGACACGGAAGCGGAATGATTTCTCCCCGGTCACTGTACTTTGCGATCAGCTGCTTTAATTTCTCTTCCCGAATGGTCATGGGAGTTGCCATAACCAGCACCCGGGGATTCTCCATACAGGTGGCCGCCGGTTTTACCGCAGGCTCAATCCCCACAATGGGAATCTGTGGGAATTCCTCACGAAGCACCCTCACCGCTGCACTTGTGGCCGTGTTGCAGGCTACCACAAGCCCCTTGGCGCCTCTTTGGAACAATTCCTCCGCGTGTGCTCTGGTCAGACTTCGCACCTGTTCCAAGGTTTTTGTCCCATAGGGCGCATGCAAGCTGTCCCCGTAATATATGTAATTTTCCCGGGGCATAATTTTGATCAGTTCCTTGAGAACGCTGATTCCACCAACGCCGGAATCAAATACCCCGATGGGGGCATTTTTCTTTAATTGAATCTGCTCCAAATAATCAACTCCTTTTCCTGGGATTGTTGAAAATAATATTCCTTCTATGCTATAATTACTGTGTCGCTATTGCTCGTAATTAATGGAGGGACCATTATGCTTGAACGCGAAAAACAAGGGCTCTTCGGCACCATCAACCAGTGTAAGTCCTGCGGAAAACGTCTTCCGTTGAGTTATAAGGACGACTACTGCCCTGCATGTCTGGATATGATGCTTCTTCAGGAAGTCAAAGAATATATCCGCAAGAATGATGTTAATGAATACCAGGTTGCTGAACACTTTGGAATCCCCCTCCGACAGGTCAAGGAATGGATTCGTGAAGGACGCATTGAATATCGCGTGAAATCGGGAGATTCCTCCGGCACCATCAATAGCATCTTCTGCCAGAATTGCGGTTCCGGAATCAATTTCGGCACCTTGTGTCCCAAATGTCTGAACGCCCTCAACCGTTCCAAGCAGCGTGGCTTTGCTGTGGGAACACCAACCTCCCACGGTTCTTCCGATCGTATGCACTACTTGGATTCCCGGGAGGATGATATGTAAGAACACAATTCCTGATATGTAATATGCTTTTTCACAGAAAAGATGCACAGCTTGCGCTGTGCATTTTCTATGCCTCCTGACGACGAACAACCTTGGCGGAATACTTTGTGCAGACTGCATCCAAGTATTTATCATCCGGCTCAAACTTGATCATCTCAATCGCCTCGCCCTTTTTGCGGACAAGCACATAGTAGGGCGTTCCCTTTAAACCCGATGTATAATTATAAGTCTTGATGGAGGAATCCTTCTCGTACTTATATACGCTGCGATCCCCTGCCGGTGCAATCTGAATGACATCATCCATGGTAAACACCTGCAATCTCTTGCGGCGGCTCTTATTCATGACCTTGGCAAATCTGCACTCCCCGTCAAAATAGGAATACTCAAATTCCTTGTTGGTGCGAAATTGAAAAAAATAAAACAGACCGAACGCCACAACCGAAAGAGTGAGCATCATCAGATTGCCGGTACACACCAAAAGCAGAAATACAATTCCCAGAGCCAAAAATAAACTGGCAAGAAGAATTGTTGCCACGGATTTTTTCTTTGCAACCAAAACATATACTTCAAACATCAATCCTATCTCCTTTGCAAAAACGATAAAAACATTATATCTCTATTTGTTCCAATTTTCTATAAGATTATAGATTTTTCATATTTTATCCGCTACAATAAATACATATCTTTCTTGGGGAGGTTTCTATGGAATTTCATTTTAATAAAGATACACTATCTGATTTTACCGCCAATATCCACCGTGAATGGGCTATCACCAACGGGATTGGAGGCTATGCCGGCAGCTCTGTCCTGGGCGCACACAATCGCACCCACCAGGGATACCTGATTGCCAGCTACCACCCACCGGTGGAGCGCTATATGGTTTTTTCCAAGACTAATGAGACAATAGAGCAGGCCGATACCACCTGGGATCTGACCACAGGCCAGTATGCTGGGGAGCCCATCTCCCGGACCGTAGTGTCAGGGGAAGATGTCCCCGAAGAATACAAGCGCAGCGACACGGTCAATGTGGAGTCCGATTTCGTGCCACGGCGCCCGGTCTATCGAACCGGCAATCAGTTTTTGGCAGATTTCTGCTACGATGGCAATGTGCATTTTACCTATCAGATGGGAGAACTGACCATCCGCAAAACCATATTTATGGTCCAGGGGCATAATAAGACGGTCATCCTGTACGATGTGGACAACGCGGGAGGTGAGGCCACGCTCTCTGTCACGCCTCTATTTAACTTCCGAGATCACAGCGGTTCCTCCACACCGGAGACGCTGCAGTTCGATACCCAAAAAATCGAGAGCGAGGATCCACGGAAATTGAACGGGGTTCTGCTGTATCCAAAGAATCAGCCCGACGAGTATTACGTCTGGCTCTCCGGCAGTCCCTGCGATATCCGGGATAACGACAGCCTGTACGATGTGGATATGCAGTTTCAGACGGAAGTGGACAATGAGGTTTCCGGCCTGGATTGCAATTACACGCCATATCAACTTTGCTTTTCCATCCCGGCCCACGGCAATTGCCGCCATGCAATCATTTGCGAGACTGGGAAAAAGGAAGAACTGACGGCCGACCTAGGCAATCTGGAGCGTGATGTATTGGCCCACGCCGACCTCTACTACGCAGAGTCCGTGAAATTTTACAATCACCTACTGGAAAAGGCTCAGTACAGCGATGACGATTTTGCCAATACCCTGGTGCTGGCTTCCAACCAGTTTTTGGCCAAGCGCCAGTCCACCGGACTCATGACGGTGCTTGCCGGTCTCCCCTGGTTCACGGATTGGGGGCGGGATACCATGATTGCATTTACCGGATTGACCCTGTGCACCAAGCGCTTTCAGGAGGCTGCGGATATTCTCAAAACCTTTTCCATGTATGTACATCACGGGATGGTTCCAAATATGTTCCCGGATAACGGTGCGGAACCTATGTACAACACCGTGGATGCCTCCCTTTGGTATTTTTATGCAGTGGAACGCTTTCTCACCTACACCGGCACCGAGGAGGCGAAGCGATATATCCAAAAGGAGATTTATCCTGCCCTGAAAGAAATTATCGCCGCCTACAAAAATGGTACCGACTTTTCCATCTACATGGATCGGGATTATCTCATTCATGCCGGAAGCGGAACCGATCAGGTCACCTGGATGGATGTGCGGGTGGGAGATTGGGTTGTCACTCCCCGACATGGAAAACCGGTGGAGATCAGCGCACTCTGGTACAATGCGTTGCGTGTCATGGAGGATCTCGCCACCCAATTTGGAGATGGGAACGACGCAAAAACGTATGGCGAGCTGGCCCAACATGTGAGGGAATCCTTCTGCCGGGAATTCTGGTACGAGGAA
The DNA here is from genome assembly GCA_029008875.1 of Lachnospiraceae bacterium. Lineage (GTDB taxonomy): Bacteria > Bacillota > Clostridia > Lachnospirales > Lachnospiraceae > Roseburia. Next base: position 384,855 of record JAQXJP010000035.1, read on the forward strand.
GGCGGATATCTGTATGATGTGGTGGACGGTGAGGAAAAAGACGCCAGTCTCCGCCCCAACCAGATTTATGCGGTCTCCCTTCCCTACACCATGTTGTCGGAAGAACAGGCTGCATCCGTCGTAAAGGTGGTGCAGGACCAGCTGGTTGCAGGTCCGGGCATCCGCTCCCTTGCGCCGAGCCACAAGGATTATCATCCGATTTATCTCGGTTCCCTGCCAAAGCGTGACGCCGCATACCATCAGGGCACTGCCTGGGGATTCCTCATGGGCGGTTTCTTAAGCGCCTATATGAAAGTGAACCATCACTCCCCGGAAGCGGCACAAAAAGCGATGGATTTCCTAGAGCCGGTAAAGGAACATCTGACAGAGAACTGTGTCGGCTCTATCTGCGAGATTTTCGATGGGGATGCTCCCCATCTTGGCCGCGGCTGTTACGCTCAGGCCTGGAGCGTGGGTGAAGTGCTGCGAAGCTACACGGAGGATATCAAACCATATCTGAAATAGTGCACGCATCAAGACAAATATTCAGACTTTATTTTTTCTGAATATTTGTCTTGACATCCCCGGGTGCATCATGTATTATAATCCATGTTGAATTGAATAGTTCACATTTGCGGGTGTAGTTCAATGGTAGAACACCAGCCTTCCAAGCTGGATACGTGGGTTCGATTCCCATCACCCGCTTTTTTCATACCCATTTTTACGCAAAAAAGAAGGCTGCAAAACAGCCTTCTTTTTGTTATACAACTTCTTATTATTAATACGAACAAATTAGAACAGATCTACTCTTCCGCTGAACTTCTCGTTGATTACGTAGTAAGCAGAATACTCTTCCGGCTTAACGTAAATGTTGATGGTCTTGATAGAAGATGCCTTGTGTCCTTCAGAAACGAACTGAGCCTTAACCTTCTCCTCAACAAGAGCGCTGTCAACCTCATGGTTCTGATACTGGATGATTGTCTTAGACTTAACTGCTACAGTCTTTGCTGCTGCCTTTGCAACAGTCTTCTTTGCAGTTGTCTTAACTGCTGTCTTAGCCTCAACAGCCTTCTTGGTTGCTGCTGCCTTCTTCGGAGCTGCCTTTGTCTCAACAGCCTTTGCTGCTGTCTTTGCTGCTTCCTTAACTTCTGTTACCTTAACTTCTTCCTTCTGCATAACACTTTTCCTCCTTTTTTGTCATTCGCAAACTAAAAACTTCTCAATCGCCAACAATGCTTCCTGTTCATCGGTACCTTCGGCAACGATATCCAGGGACATTCCCTCCGTTGGGTTAAACGCCATGATTCCCATGATACTCTTGGCATTAATCCTGCGGTTGTCACTCTCTAGCGTAATCTCACTGTCAAAACTGCAAGCAACCTGAACCAATTCCGCAATCGGATTATCATGACCTTCTGATACATTAGATACAATAATGCTCTTCTTGCTCATACATATGTCCTTTCCAATCCTCTCTCCATACAATTTGAAATATAGCGCAATTTGCAGGCAAACACAATACTCAAAAAAATTTCTGTGACAAATACACGACACATCTTTGAAACCTTGAGTTGATTTGTACAATTTTACAACATATTTCGCGCATTTTTATAAATATGAGAAAAAGACGTTTCCCGCGTTCTCAAACATTTCCGACGCGTTTTCCATGGTTACGGACTCCGTTGTCCGGGTCTTTGGATTGTATAAAAATACATTATTTGATGTATATCCTACAATTAAAACCGCGCGGTTTTGATCTGCAAGAGCGAACACCGGACTTCCGTTACTCACATAGAAAATAACCTCCTCCACGGTGCAGCCGCTCAAATCCAAAACGGTTTTTTCTTTGAGGTATTGTTCCAGAATCCCCTTCGGAGTCTGTCCATTTTCCAACAGGGTATGAACGGTCACGTCCACATCATTGCGCTGAAGCATGATACTGATTGCACTGGCAATGGAATCCGCATCGGCATCTCCCTCGTTGGTACTCAGAGCTGAAAATGCATTCTGCGTTTGCTTTCTCGCACGCATCCACACATAATTCTGATTCTCATCCACAACCACTCCCAATTGATCGTTAGCCTTTCGAATGGCATCGGAGATACTGTCCGTTGCAAGGAGCACGTCCCCCTTCACATATACATAGAAGCGATCTTTTTCCTCCGAGGATTTCAATTTGATTATGGGAATCTCTTCCACAATCATGGATTTGGCCACAATCTGTTTGGTCTTACCGGTATCAATCTCTTTTTTTAGCGCTAACTGATACTGGGTTTCCTTCACATCGGTGACGGTGCTGGTTATGGTTACAATTTCCTCTTCCTCCGCATCCCGGTTCATAATGGTGTCCGTTCCGCAGCTTTCCAAATGATTCTCCACCACCTTTGCCAAGTCCACTTGTATCATATGATTCTGAATACTGATTGATGCCACCCTTTTTCCTTCCGGCTCATAGGTTTTCAGAATTCCGTGTTTCTCCTCCGCAGTAGCCATGATTTTCAGTTTCTTAATCGGGAACGTCACATTCCCCGCCGCATCAACCTGAATTTCGTCCTTGTCCGCAATGCCGTATACAAAATCCTCCCCCACAAATCCCATGGGAATCTGACAGCCTTCCGAATCGGCTTCGGTTTCAAAAATCTCACCGTTCTTCAAATCCATGATTTGAATTTTCTCACTGGAATATTTCTTTCCGGGCTCCACCCACGCGAAGAAACGATTGGACTCCGAAGTGGCATAACAACCATCCTTAAGCCCGTCCAACACAATTTCCGCATTCAGAGAAAGCATGTCGATACGGTACACCGCGCCATCCATCAGAATGTATACGAACCCTTGATCGTTTCCGTACATCAGCTGTCCCAATTCCGCGCCAAGCACTTCATAGGAGCGGTCCACCGGAATAAAGCCTTCCTCCTCCACGGTGTGGGAGATTCCATCGTAACGGTACACACCGATACCGACCTCCCCCTCATGGATGCCACGGTTCATGTAACCGTATATGATAAAGTCCACACTTCCCACTTCATCGATTCCCATGACCTGAATATCATGTTGATTCCAGTTTTCCCGGACATCAATTCCCTCTTCCCCTCGGAAACTGAATACCTTGGTCAGTTCATTGGAAGACTGGCTAAATCTCCACAGGTCTCCCTCCTGAACAAACGCCACCACATCCCCACTCTCATTGGATGCGTATTCGATATGCTCATCGCGGATGCCAAGTTGAATCTTTGTCTTATCCGTGACAAAAGAATTCTCGCTTCGGAAAATCTGGTTCATTCTCCGTTCAAAGTTCAGCACATACATACGGGTTGCCGTCTCCCGCAGACGGTAATATTCTTCCACATTGTAATACTCCATCTCCCCGGACTCCGTGGTATACACCACCACATAATCCAGAGTAATCACGTTGTAAGAAGAATTGATTTCCTTGAAGGACAAAACCGGGGTTGTCAGCTTTTTGCAATCAAAGTCCGCCCATGTAATCTGTTTTAAGGAACAGCTCAAATCCACATATGCCAATGTGGTCGCATCTCCGGTGGCCGGATCCATATATGTGGGAATGAAGGTCGCGGCATCATCCCGGAAAGTATAGTCATGGAATTGCAAGGCAAAGTCCAGACATTCCTCTGCGTAATAATCCTGAGCCTGTATAATTCTGGTATAGTAATATGCGTCCTGCTCCTCCATCGTCAGATGCAAGATCAACAGGTACTCTGTGTATTTTTCCAGGAGATTCTGCACCTGAAAAGTCACAGTGTATTTTCTTCCGTCCTTGGACAACGCATCCGTCAAATCACCGTTTGCCACCAGACGCGTTTTGTCCAGGCTTCGGATTTCATAGCTTAATTCCTGCACGTCCTGTCCGTAGGAATCCACCAAAAGGGTCAAATTCCGGTCATCTCCAACGGGAGTGATGGAGTCCCTTACCATGGCGGCGTTCATCTCCTGTGCATAGCCGTGCATCTCGTTGATGTTCACATCGCCTTCCTGAAAGTACATGACCGGCATTGTTGCCCGGGCCATGGTTGTGGTCATATCCTCACTGGACTGCTTCGTTATTAGATTGAAAAAAATCAGCGCAACAAAAAACACTGTCACAAGTACTGTTGGCTTGATCCATTTTTTCTTCATGGTTTCACCCTGCCGCCGTCTTACCACCAGCGATGTTGTCTGCGGAAACGGCATCTTCTTCTATAAATTTCATCAAGAAAGAGGATAAAGATCAGTTCATCCAAACGTTCCATATCCTCGTTCTCCTTCGCATATTCCATATGCATTTCTTCACTTAACCGATCCGCTTCCCGCCGAAGCATCATATTATCCGGATACTCGTCATAAATTCTGCTGCCTTCAAATTCCAGCCCGTCACAATAGTCTTCAATCTTCTTAAGAAGCCTTCTCGTCTTCGGATCGTAGGCACTTTTCATACGTTCAATATCCTGCTCATACTCCATCTCCGCCTGATACAAATTCTGGATTGGGAACATCATATAAAACGGTGTCTTCACAAAATCCCCCACACACTATTATCTCTATATCATATGCCAAATATTGTGAGAGGTGCCCCGGCCATCTATTTTCCGATCATCACCACTTCAATCTGATCGTAAGTCTCGTAATCATCGTGCATCAATGTTGTTGTAAGAGTTCCATCTGCATCCACGGTAAAGCGGTACAACGTATATGCTCCCTGACGGTATGCATAGTCCTCCCCGTTGTCGTGGAAATGAACCCATTCTCCACCCATTGGAGTGGTGAGCAGCATCAGTTTTCGGTAGGGTTTCTCCCCGACATACTGCACCGGTTCATACATGGGAATCACACTGCCGCCCCGAATGTACATGGGGCACACATCAATCGGAGCCCCCCGCAAAATATTGCAGCCTCCCTCAATGCGCTCCCCGGTCCAATAATCATACCAGGTTCCTTCCGGGAGGTAGACCATTCTGGCGGTTGCCCCCTGCTCCAAAACCGGGGCCACTAATATATTTTCTCCCACCAAAAACTCACTGTTCAAATTGTAAGTCTTGGGATCATTCTCATAGTGAAGCACCAGGGGTCTCATGACCGGTAGCCCGTTCTGCTCCCCCTGATAGAACAAGTCGTAGATATAGGGCAGGAACCGATAGCGCAATTCCACGTATTTGCGGTAGATATCTACCACCTCATCCCCGAACTGCCACGGCTCCTGACGCCTTGCGCCCTTTGCGGAATGATTGCGGAAAAATGGTGAGAAAACAGCCGCCTCAATCCAGCGTGTCAAAAGCTCCGGCGTAGTATCCGCCCCAAATCCTCCGATATCTGTCCCTGCCAGGGAAAAACCGCTCATCCCAAGATTGCACAACTGGGGGATTAACATCTGCAAATGGGACCACAGGCTCTGGTTATCCCCTGTCCATACGGAGGAATATTTCTGGGTTCCGGCATAGCAGGCTCTCGTAATGACAAAGGGTCTCTTTCCGGTCAGCTTCTTCAGTCCGTCGAAGGTGGCCTTACTCATATAGTGTCCGTAGACATTGTGCATCTCCGCGTGGTTGGTGGTGCGCTCCCCATCGTGGAACACCACATCCTTGGGCAATTCCCCCCGGAAGCTTGCAGGCTCATTCATATCATTCCATATTCCGCGCACTCCCAGCTCGGTCAAAAAGCGATGGTGTTCTCCCCACCAGTCTCGAACTTCCTGCCGCCCGAAATCCGGGTACACGGCATCTCCGGGCCACACCTCGTTGACATAGGTTTCCCCGTTCACATCTTGTGCAAAATACCCGTGCTCCATACCCTCATCGTACATGGAGTACCCCGGTTCCACCTTTGTCCCCGGATCTATGATAACCACGGGCTTAAAGCCGGACTCCCCCAGCTCTGCAAAAAGCTTGCCCGGCTTTTCGTATTTTTCCTCATTCCAGGTAAACACCTTGAAATGATCCATATAGTCGATATCGTACTGCACCGATTCGCAGGGGATCTGCAACTGTCGGTACATGGTTGCCACCTCGCGAATATCCTCCGCGCACTCGTATCCCCAGCGGCACTGGTGGTATCCCAGAGTCCACAACTGCGGGAGTGGCGTCGTGCCCGTCAGGTAGGTGTAGTTTCCAATCACCTCCGCCATGGAACTGCCTCCCAGGAAATAGTAGTCCAAATTTCCATCATCCGCCGCATAGTAAAAGTACTCCGGATTCTCTTTGCCCAGGTCGATATAGCTGTGGAACGTGTTGTCGAAAAACAGGCCGTAGGTGCTCTCCTCCCTGTGGCAGATCAGGAAGGGAATGGATTTGTACAGCGCGTGGTAATCCTCATTGTGCGCCTGTGGAATATCGGAATTCCAGTTCTCGTACTCATAATTGCGCTTGTTCAAAAATCCGGTCTTGTCCCCAAGCCCGTAAAAGCACTCTGTCTTCCCCAGAGCCTTGACTGTGAGAACCTTATAATCGTTGCGCAGAAGATTGGAAATGTCATGCCCTTCCGCCTGCAAAATATCCAGAATCTGCTTGCTGACCGTCTTTTTCACGGTTCTTCCCTGACGGTAGTCCGACAACAGCAATGTACCGTCTGCGTCGTACACGTCGGTCATGAATTCATCCCCGATAATCACCGTGAGTTTGTCCGTGGATAATCGAAATTGTCCGTTCTCCAGACTTGCCTCCACCGTGCAAGGCTGACTCTTGTCCCCCTCGATGGCCTTCGAATAATGCTCTTTGTCCCAGCAAGGGACGAAGAAATTGATAATGTCCGGTGTGATAACAGACAGGATAACCTGCTGCTCTTCAAACTGTATCATAAACCGGTTATCTTCCTGTTTCCATGAGAGTAATTTTCCGTATTCCATCCTGCTACCTCCAAAATCGATTTATCTGCCCTCTCTATTCACGGCAACGTCCTGCTAATCTATCTCAATCTCCGCTGCAAATTCCGACTTGATGTATCCCACCTGATCGTTATATTGCACCTGGGCCCATTCTCCCTCTTCTCCCAGGAGGGTGACGGTTGTCCCCACATCCAGTGTACAGATGACCTCGCAATCCGTGTTGGGCTGGGAACGAAGGTTGACACGCTGTGTTGTCTTAAGCGTCACCGTTGTCGCATCTGTCGTATCCGGCTCATTGTACACCTCCTCCGCATACTCAGTATCCAAGACGAGTTCGCTGTCCAAATCCTTGTTGAAATCCATGACAAATTCCTTCTGGGTCTCCGTCTCCGTCTGGGTCTCCTGTGCTGCTTTTTTCTTGGAAACTCCCACACAGATGAGCCCAACGATAATTCCTATAACAATCAAACAAAAAAGTACAAACACCGCTCTTGCGATAAAAACATCTCTTCTATGACTTGCCTTCATTCTTCTATCCTCATTTCCATAAATTTTCGCTAAAAAAGGAATCCATACCGTAAGGTATAGACTCCTTTATTATACACAGAATCCGTTTCTTATGCAATTCAGACCTGGCATTCTTGTCCCGCTTTTTTTATTTTGCTCCAAACAATGCAAAAACAAACCACATGAATCAAAAAAGTTATGGTCCAACTGACGGGATATGTGAGATACAGAGATCTCTCCGTGTGGAACCTTGGCATCCGGAAAAAAGTAAAAATCCAAAACAACCTGAGCCCACAGGCCCCCACTAGAGAAACAATCATGGGCATAATCGAATAACCGATCCCGCGAAGCGCCCCCACCATCACATCCATCATCCCACAGAGTGCATAGGTTCCGCAAATCACGCGGATTCTTCTCATTCCAGCCTGTTTTACCGCCTGGCTGGTAGTGTAAAGTCCGAGAAGCGGATGTCCGAAATACACGGCCAGATTGCCCAGGACAATTCCCACAATGACCACACCAATCTGCGCACAGATCAGAATTTTGATGATGCGATCCTTTTTCCCTGCACCGTAATTTTGACTGACAAAGGAAATTGCCGCCTGGTGGAAGGCATTCATTGCCACATAGACAAACCCCTCTATGTTGGCTCCCGCCGAGCTTCCCGCCACCACCGTGGCCCCGAAGGAATTTACCGATGACTGTATGATGACGTTGGACAGGGAGAACAACATCCCCTGAAAGCTTGCCGGCAATCCAATTTGGAGGATCTTACCGAATTTTTCCGGGTAGATGCGGAGGCTTTGGATATCCAGATGAATCACTCCTGTCTCCCGCGTCAGACATACGATAACCATGCACGCGGAAACACACTGTGATATCACCGTAGCAAGTGCCACTCCCACAACACCCAGACCGAACACAATCACAAAAATCAGGTTCAATCCCACATTGATTACGCCGGCAATGATTAAAAATACCAGCGGGCGTCTGGTATCTCCCACCGCCCGCAAAATCGCCGCGCCAAAATTGTACACCATCATTGCCGTCATGCCCAGAAAGTATATCCTAAGATACACCGCAGCCAGTTCAATGACCTCATCCGGCGATTTCATCCAGACCAGAATCTGTTTTGCCCCAAGGCAACCCACAAAGGTCAACAGCACTCCGCTCAACACAGAAAGAAGCATTGCGGTATGTACCGTCTCCCTTAAATTCTCTTCCTGATTGGAAGCATAGTACCTGGCCACCAGCACATTGACGCCCACGGAGAGACCTACAAAAAAATTGACCAGCAAATTTATCAGCGCACCGTTGGACCCAACTGCTGCAAGGGCGTTGTCCCCCGCAAACTTTCCCACCACGATAATATCCGCCGCGTTAAAAAGCAACTGCAATACACTGGATGCCATCAGTGGGATGGCAAACAGCAGCATTTTGGGGAGAATCGCCCCTTCCAACATATTTATCTCATAACGACTTTTTGTCACAAAATCATCTTCTTTCCCATTCGTAAATTATCCTGCCACAGCATTATAATACTTAGGACTCTTCTTCGCAAATGGGACATGTAATCTCCAGCATCTCATCGCAGGCATGGTGGAGCAGTCTGGCCAGGCGGTTGTCCGCCAGTTTGTAATAAACTTCCTTTCCATCCCTGCGGCTGGTAATCAATCCGCATTCCCTCATCAGCCTTAGATGGTGGGACACTGCGGGGTCGCTCATGTCCACCGCCGCAGCGATATCGCTCACACACTCCTCACAGTGACAAAGGAACAAAAAAATACGGAGCCTCGAGCCGTCGCTGACCTGTTTGAACATTTCCGCAACCGCTGCACTCTCTTCGATGCCGGGCATGTGCTCCAGCGCATGTTGCCCTTTGCCCCCGTGATTATGGGGTAATTTCTTTTCTGCCATAGTGTGCCTCCCATCTCTGTATCCAATCCGTTATTCTCTGTTGCGGAGCGCTCTGGTCGCATTGAGCACTGCAAGAACCATCACTCCCACATCTGCAAAAATTGCCCACCACATGTTCAACAATCCGACTGCTCCAAGTGCGAGGCAGATAAACTTCACCACAAGTGCAAACACAATGTTCTGATGGACAATCCGAAGTGTTTTTCGCGAAATTTTCATTGCGGTTGCAATCTTCATGGGGTCGTCATCCATGAGCACAATATCCGCAGCCTCAATCGCCGCATCGGAGCCCAGCGCTCCCATGGCGATTCCGATATCCGCTCTGGAGAGCACCGGCGCGTCATTGATTCCATCCCCCACAAACGCCAGTCTTTCCTTGTCCCCTTTCGCCACCAACAGGGATTCCACTTCGCGCACCTTATCCGCCGGAAGCAATTCGCTCTTGACCACGTCCACGCCCAGTCTCCCGGCCATGTCCTCCGCCACGGATTTTGCATCGCCGGTCAGCATGATTACCTGTTTTACCCCGGCTTTTTTCATTCTGTCAATGGCTTCTTTGGCATTCTGCTTCTCCACATCCGCAATCAGCACATATCCCGCGTAAACACCATCCACCGCAACGTGTACCTCCGTGCCGATTGCCCGGGGGCTCTCATACGGGATATGGAGCTGTTCCATCAGTTTCCGGTTTCCCACCGCGACTTGGCGTCCGTCCACCGTAGCCCTGACGCCGTGTCCGGTGATTTCCTCCACCTCCGAGATTTTGGAAGCGTCAATCTCTTTGGAGTACGCCTCTTTTAAGCTCTTACTGATGGGATGGTTGGAATAATTTTCCGCATATGCCGCCGCCTCAAGCAACTCCTCCTCCGAAAATCCATCGGCAGCCGCTGTCTGCACCACTTCAAATACACCCTTTGTCAGAGTCCCCGTCTTGTCACACACAACGTAGGATGCCCTTGCCAACGCCTCCAGATAATTGGAGCCCTTAATCAAGATACCCTTTGCGGATGCCCCTCCGATTCCTCCGAAGAAACTTAAGGGAATGGAGATCACCAATGCACAGGGACAACTGATTACCAACATGGTAAGTGCGTTGGTAACCCACGAAATCCAATTTCCCGGATTCCCCATAAGCAGATTCACAACGGGAGGAATCACCGCAATCGCCAGCGCGATGCCACAGACTGCCGGGGTGTAGTACTTTGCAAAACGAGTAATAAAATTCTCGGTCTTTGCCTTTTTCATGCTGGAATTTTCCACCAAATCCAAAATCTTGGACACCGTGGATTCCCCGAAATTCTTGGTCGTCCGAATGTGAAGTACCCCTGTCAGGTTCACACATCCGCTGATAATCTCATCCTCCGGTCCCACTTCCCGGGGAACACTCTCCCCCGTCAGCGCGCTGGTATTCAATGTGGAGCTTCCCTCTAGTATCACACCGTCTATGGGCACTTTCTCTCCCGGCTGTACAACGATGGTGGTTCCGATCTCCACCTCATCCGGCGACACCTGCTCCAATTTTCCGTCCACCTCAATGTTGGCATAATCCGGGCGGATATCCATAAGGGCTGCAATATTGCGCCTGCTTTTTCCCACGGCATAGCTTTGGAACAATTCTCCCACCTGATAAAACAGCATTACCGCAACGCCTTCCTGATAATCCCCCAGAGCAATCGCCCCCACCGTGGCAATTGCCATCAGGAAATTCTCATCGAACACTTCCCCGTGGACAATTCCCAGAAACGCTTTGCGCAGAATATCATATCCGATGATTAGATATGGAATCATGTACAGCACCAGTTGAAAATACCGGTTGATTCCCTGCACGAAATGGGACAGTATCGCTATGGCAACCACAAGTACGGTTGCAACAATAATTCGAATGAAAACTTTTCTCTGCTTCTTTGTCATCCCTCATCTCCCCAAATATTAATACTCAATTTCGCAATCCGGTTCAACCTTCTTGCAGGCCTTTTCCACCGCCTTCATTACCTTTTTCTCATCCGTGCCCTCCGCAAAGGTAACACTCATCTTCTGCGTCATAAAAGCGATGGATGCGTCCTCCACTCCCTCGACTTTCTTCGCCGCTTCTTCCATTTTTGCTGCACATGCCGCACAATCCACTTCAATTTGATATGTCTTTTTCATATATTACCCTTTCCTGCATTTTTGCAATCAATTTATACATAAAAAATATTCAGATCCTATCTCGATCTAAAAACATTTAAACATACGTTTAATTGTTTGTCAATATGATTGCACAAAAAAACACCCCATTTGCCCGACAAATGAGGTGTTCTATGTGATATTATTTGATATTATTTTTCATCTCTGCGGATAATTGGATTGCCTCATCCAAGATGGACTGTATCTCGTTGATGCTGTCCATATGCCCCTTGGATGACTCATTGGCCGCTTTAATTGCCTGAATAATCTCACCCAGATGGTTTGTAATCTGAGCCAGTGTGGCCTTAATCTCCCCCGCAGAGCTTCCGCTATCCTTTGCAAGTTTTCCCATCTCGTCCGCGACAACGGAAAAGCCTCTTCCGAACTCTCCGCTTCGCGCAGCCTCAATGGAAGCATTCAACGCCAGAATGTTGGATTTGGATGCGATGCTGCTGATCTTGTTGACAACATTGATTGCTTCATTCACATCGCTCTCGATTCCCTCCGTCCTCTCATTCATGGCAGAGAGCATCTCATATAAATCTTCCAACCCCTTTACGACCACCTCGATGGAGGTACTCACCTTGACGATGGACTCATCAAACTGTTCGGAAAGAGTGATCATTCTCTCCTTGGTCGCAACGGAATAGGTACAGGTCAGACAGCCCACAACTTTCCCGTTATCCTTAATCGGAATTAAATCTCCCTCGAATTCCTCCCCCAGCGCTGCGGCCGGAAGTTTATTGTGCTTCTTCTCCCCCGTGCGAAGGGCTTCCTGTAATACTCCTGTCGGATCCTCAAACTTCTCCCCAATCTGGATCTGCGGAGTGGCACCCGCCGGGATTTCATAGCCGCACATGACGGCATCTTCATCCACCACCGTGACAAACGCCCCTTCATCAAATATCTGCTTAATTTCCGGTAAACTATCAATTACACTTTGCAGTTTTTCACAAACCATAGTCCCTCTCCCTTACTGATTCATTTGCCTTCTCATTATAGCAGAATCTCACTATATACACTAGTACTTTTTTCATAAATGTATCATAACGGTGCGGAAATTTCCATACTCTCCACCAGGACATCCCTCCAGCCCACGCTTTCGCCTTCTCGGTATCCAAACTGACTCACCGTTGCCGTAACTGTAGTTCCGTCATAATCCAAATCAGAATACGTAACTTTATCCAACTCCTCAAAGGTCCAATCCAAATCGGAGGAATCAAATACTACTGTTTCCTCCAGAGAATTCAGATCCAGCGCAACCAGAGAATCCACTTCATCCCCCTCCAGGGTCCTTTGAGCAAAAATCAATCCATGGTTCTCATCAAGCTGAACGAGAAATGTATCCTCGCTCACAACTTCTTCATTTTCCAGAGAAAAATCAACCCTGCACAATTGGTATCCCAGCTCTGTCAAAAAATAGCGATCATAATAGATTTTTCCATCATACACCGCAAAGGTGGGGCTATCTGTCAGTGTCTCCTCCGCCACATAACTTTGTGCGTTTCTGTCATACACGTAGAACTTTCCAAAAAAATTATGCATGGAACCCTCGAAGGTTCCCGCCGAAAAAATAAAATAATCCTCATCCGCATAGCGGCATGGAATCACTTCCCCCTCATGCTCGCTCTCATAATCCAGGAAGAACAATTCTTCCTGATTTTGCTGCGCCCCTTCGGAAATTACTGCTTCTTCTTGATTTTGCTGCGTCTCCTGGGAGATTACAGCCTCTTCTTGAGACTCTTCTACCTCCGTGTTTTCCCTTCCACAGGCCGCAAAACCTAAGGTCACACATCCCACCAGCAGCGCCATCACCATTTTCTTGAACATACTATTTCTTCCCTCTGCTCTTTCCCTGGGTTTGTGGCTTGCTTTTTGTTTTCGTTTCGGTTTGCGTTTGCGGTTCGGTTTGAGGCTGCGGCTTATTCACATCCTCGCGAATCAGCCGGTAAAGGGTAGCCGCAAACGGCACTCCCAACAACATTCCGGCAATTCCCATCACGCCACCGCCAATCGTTACCGCCACGAGAACCCAGATTGCCGGAAGTCCCATGGAGGATCCAACCACCCGGGGATAAATAAGATTCCCCTCAATCTGCTGCAGCACCACCAGGAATATCACAAAAATTACCGCTTTAATCGGAGAGACGGTCAGAATCATAAATGCTCCGATTCCCCCTCCAATGTATGCCCCTGCAATGGGAACTAGGGCTGTAAATGCAATCAAAGCTCCAATCATAGAGGCATAGGGCAGTTTTAAAATTGCCATTCCCAGGGCGCACAATACTCCCAGAATTACCGCCTCCGTGCACTGCCCCACAATATACCGGTGGAAGGAGTCATCCATAACTGACAGTACATACTTTATTTTGTCGCACCAGGACTTTTTCATGTAATGATACATGACGCGGTTCAATTGATCCCCCAAACGCTCTTTGCCGCTCAGCAGATATATGGAAAAAATGAATCCCACAAAGAAGGTGACAATCCCAGACACCACGGAAAAGACAGTTCCCACCAGGAAATCCGTAATGTTGCCAATCCCCGATACAAACACCTTCACGATTTGCTCCATGCGTTTTTCCCAATCCACGGCAATCAGTGTTTCTTCGATATTCTCCGGCAAAATCTCCATCTCATTCAGCCATTCCGTCAAGTGGGTCATCGATTCCGGTACCTTGGCAATCAGGAGTTGTACACAGGACACCAGTTCCGGCACAACCAACGCAATCACCAGCACAATCACTGCAACCAAAGTGACCATGGCAGCCACCATGCACACAGCCCGCCTGCTCTTTGTCACAATCTTGTTCCGGCTCTTGGGAAAATAGTGCCTCTCGTAAAAACTCATCAAAATATTCAGGATGTATCCCATGATACATCCTGCCAAAATCGGTGTCGCCGCGCCGAGTATTCTCATGATAAACTCAGACACACTGCCCCAATACTGGGTGAAAACATATAGCAACGCAACCGTAATTCCAATTCGAAAACAGGATTTCCACTCTACCTTCATTGCTCCTCCTTTTCGGGGACGCTTCGCTGCATCAGGGACGTCCCCCGCCCTCAACTATAATAAAAGAATAATCACGCTGGTTGCGACCATGACGACGCCTACCACGCGGTTCAGCGTCTTTGCGTCAGCCTTATTCGCGATGCGTGAGGCAATCCTTGCCCAAATCAAAGTAAATATCACGCACAGGATCAGACAGGTAATGTCCGGAATTCCTCCGATGGCAAAATGACTGATTCCTCCTGTCAGCGCAGTAAATGCCATAATAAAAACGCTGGTTCCCACCGCCATGTGCATCTCGTACCCCAGGAATGTGGTCAGCACAAACAGCATCATCATGCCTCCGCCTGCACCCACAAATCCGCAGATAAATCCAACCAAGGTTCCGCCGATTACCGCCTTGATGAATCTCTCCCTCGGCGGCACCTCCTTCATCTGTTCTTTGGTATGATTCACCGGTTTCAGCAAAAAGCGAAGACCGATGATGAGCATTGCCACCTGGGAGGTGTTGCTCATAGCCCTCTCCGGAAGCAGGCTCGCCACAAGACTTCCCACAACCGTAAAAATCAGCACGCTAATCATCAAAGGCAAACTGTTCTTAATGTCCAGATTTCTATTCTTTTTGTAAGTATAGGCACTCACAGCGCTGGCCAATACATCACTGATCAGACCGACTCCCACCGCTTCGTATGCCGGGAGCCCCAGGAATGCAATCAATACGGGGCCAATCACCGCCGCCGCGCTCATTCCCGCAAACCCGGTTCCGATTCCTGCTCCCGCACCCGCGAGAAAACATACCAGGACCTTTATCGCCAATTCCATTTTTCGTCCCTCCCACCGGAAATATTTTCGTTTGTCCTAAATGATACGTTTCCTGCTGCTTTCTTGTCAATTAAGGAAATATAAAATTTTCGGACGTTAAAAATGCAGGTTAATTTCACCTGCATTTTCTTAGATTATTCCGGTTTATTGCGGAACCCCGTAAAGGATAAAGTATACAATCATGGATATCATATCGATGAGCACCATCAGCAGCAAGATAATTCCCGCCACTTTAAGTCCCCGTTTCGTTTTCTTTTTATTTTCTTCAGTCAGAACTTTTTCATTCATAACATTGAGAAACTCTGATTTGTCCAATGTCGGTTTTTCACCCGATTTTTCCGTGACGGGCTCTTTCCCCATCACAAGCTGGTCTAAAGAGACTTCAAACAGGTCGCTGATGGCAACCAGTTTCTCCATGTCAGGTGTGGAATCACCCACCTCCCATTTGGAAACGGTCTGCCTGGACACATTTAGACGGCTCGCCAGCTCCTCCTGGGACATGCCCTTTTGCTTTCTCAATTGGTACAATCTGTTGCTAAATTCCATGATTACATCTCCCCTTTTCACTTCACACTATCATCGGTCGCCACAATCGGCTTATGGGCCGAGCGACGATACATATAGGTCAAGACTGCAGCGGCGATTCCCAGAACAATCGTTGTGACAATCCCGGCTTCCAGTCCATACACCCCTCCGTTCAGGATGTTCCCTGATTTTGCTTCAAACTTCAGAAGCCCCTTTACCGTTGATTCATTTCCACTTAAGGTTAATCCCATAATCCCGTAAAGGATGAAGTTCCATATTCCATGCAATCCGCAGGCAATCCACAAATTTGCGCGGCATAACACCAACAGAGAGAAAATAGCGGATACGAGATATAAATTAATCACTCCGACGATTGCATATCTTGTCTCCGCCTCAAACAAGGTAGAAAAATGTGGCATGGCAAATGCGGTGGAGCTGATCAAGATTGCCACCGGCACTGATGTTTTTCTCTGCAGGGACAATTGTAAAAATCCTCTGCTCAGCACTTCCTCTGCCGCGCTCTGAATCACAAGCCCAATTCCCAAACCGATGAGATACACGGCATCGCAATTATTGTTTACGCCACCCCAAGACAGGCTGCCGGTAACACAGCATACACCCATGATTGCGGCCAGCAAAACCGCAGCGATTCCTCCGCCCAGCAGATAGTCCGCAACCCTTTTCGTAAAGCCCAACGATATGAAATCTCTTTTTTCAATCAATCTGCAATACAATACTGCTATCAACAGAAAAATCGCAAATCCATAATAGGACAACAGCTCAGCAAAATTTCCTTCGGGCATCACACCGTGCAACGGGTCATATCCCATAGCACTTAATGTTCCTATGATGACGGCTTCGCCAGCCACTGCTGCCACCCAATACATCAGGAAAAATGCCAGTAGCTTTTTTGCTATGTACACCAAAGTTGGCATTTCTTCCCGATTGTTGAAGGGACTAATATTTTTCAGCATGTTACCTATTGTTTTCATTCCTATATCCTCCAGTTCATTTTGATGGATACAGGATATCATCCGGGCAAAAGAGTGCCCACCAATCATCCATGGCAATCCGGCAACGGAAGCAGACAATTGCGTTAACATCCGTTGCGTAGCCTATCCTTTAGTAGCTGTTCTCATAGATATCAAAAAATCCACTTACAAAAGCGGCTTGTTCTTTCTCCTCCGGGGTTCCGGTGGTTACCTGCCAACCGAGGTTTGAATAGGCAGTGTAGTCTTCCCGGGTGAGCTCCTCCAAATCATACTCCTCCTGAATCAGCGCAATTCCGGCCGAATAATTCTCAACCAGAGCATCAAATGCTTCATCCGGATTCTTAAA
>JAQXJP010000036.1 GCA_029008875.1 Lachnospiraceae bacterium
TGCTGAGTCTGAAAAGGCTGCAACCGAGCGTTTCGCTCACCTGCAGAAGTTGGTTGCTCTCTACGGAACAGACAACGAGTAATTTCGAATCCTTAAGGGGCTGCATTTGCAGCCCCTTTTTTCGTGGGGACGTTCCTTTTGTCACGGCCATCGCCCTTTGGTCTCAGGGTCCATCCTACTGCCACAGCCATCACCACACCTCCCGCCACCACCTCCTGCCTGGCACCCGAGCAGCCTCCCTGCGGAACCGCTTTGTGAATCGTAGTTTTCTAGGCGTGGCCTGTGCTTCTTATTACTGTACGACAACCCGTGAACACTACGACGCCTTTGTTTGCCCGGGACGGAGTAAGGCTTCGAACACTAACTGGCTCTAAGACGTGCCGTCCACTTCTTTTATGAGAAAAACCGCGGCTGTGGAACTCCCTTCGGTCAAACAGGTCCTCGCCGCGGTGGTATCAGTGTCCGGGCACGTCAAGAGCCAGTAAGTATTCTGCAGAAATACTCCGCCCTCGAGCAAACAAAGACGCTGCGGTGTCCACGTCTTGGCGGACAGTAAGTATGGAGAGAAGCACAGGCAAGCCGTCAGAAAACAAGATGGAACAAATAGGTTCCGCAATGGGGTTGCGCGAGTGTGCGGCGGGAGGCCTCGGGGTGAGGGGTGCAGTGGCCGGGGGAAGGGGCGGAACGGCGGGGAATTTCATAGAGAAAAATGATGGACATTCTGTTGACAAAAGTTATCATATATGATAACTTTTAAGAGGATGTTAGTTGAAAGAGGAGAGGAGATTGCCGGGCGGCAATCCGTGGAAGTATGGGGACGAAGACGACAGAATCGCCGCGGGATTCGGTGGTCAGGCAGCTGAAGGAGATCAGGAAGGAACAGGGAATGACGCAGGCCTGTCTCGCCGAATTGGTGGGCACCAAGAAGTCCAACATTTCCCGTCTGGAGAGCGGGAGGTACAATCCCAGCCTGGATTTTTTGGTTCGGGTGGCGGACGGGCTGGGGAAGGAAATTCAGATGAAGGTAAAGTGAGGGTATTAAATGGCAAAGGTTTTGATTGGCAACTATTCGGGGAACAACATTGAACTGTGCAGAACCACCGACATGAAGGTGGGAGAGCGCACCGCAGAGCTCCTTTTGGAGAGGCAGATTCCCTTCGTGAAAAACAGCAAGAAGATTCCGTTTTTCCGCAGGGAGGAATACGATGGGGCGGACCAGATTTGGGTGATCAGCATCAATCCGCATCGGTACGGACAGGCGAGGCGGGCGCTGGACACTTTGGACATTATGTGTCGCAAGAATTTAGTGTTGAGCAATTACTAATATACTAATGTAAATTTTTTTGAGATGTGCTAAAATACCCTTTAGCACATCTTTTTTTGCGTGATGTGACTTGCTGTAATTTTGACTGAGGAAAGATATGAAGTGGAACATAAAAAGGCTGTTTTTCTGGGTGGCCTTTCTGATTATTCCGATTCTATTGTTCTATCTGATGGAGTTCTATGAACATAATCCATTTTCTGAAGTGCGTCAGATGGCACAGTTTTACAACATTGTACTGTTTGAATTGTTGGCGTTGATTCTTTTTTTTCTCTGTGGAAGTGCCAAGATTGCGCTGCGGATTGAGACGGTTCTTGCCATGGTGTTTGGCCTGGTCAACCACTATGTGTTGGCCTTTCGCTCCACACCTTTTGTACCATGGGATATTCTGTCCGTGAGGACCGCCGCAAGCGTTGCAACCCAGTATGATTTTACGCCAAGTTTTCGCGTGGTTTTGGTAACCACGCTTTTTGTGGTGTGTTTTATTCTGCTGGGTTGGGAAAAACTAATATGGAAGAAGCGTTTGCTTCGGGTGTTTCCGCTGTTGCTCTGCATGGGAATTCTCTTCGCCTTTGCGGGGAGATTGCAGGATCGCAAGTTCCAGTTGGACAACTATCTGTATCCTCATCTGTTCACCCCGTTGTATATGATGCAGGTGAATGGGATGGCGGTTACCTTTGTGATGGATTTGGCCTACATGAAGGTGGAGCGCCCGGAAGGATACGATGCTCTGCAGTGTGAGGAGACGCTTCGGGAGTACGAGACGGATTTGGCGGGGCAGGATTATCCCAACATGATTGTGATTATGGATGAGGCATTTTCCGATTTGTCGCTCCTGGGGGACGTGGATGCCTCCGAGGATTATATGCCCTATGTGCACAGCCTGCAGCAGGGGGCAGAAAATACGGTGTCCGGCAATCTGTATGTGTCCGTGTGCGGAGGAAATACGGCCAACACGGAATTTGAATTTCTGACCGGAAACACCATGGCTTTTTTGCCGGCGGGGAGTGTTCCCTATCAGCAGTATATTCAGGGGGAGATTCCATCCCTGGCGTCCCATCTGGAATCCCTCGGTTATGCCACTTACGCCATGCATCCCTACTATGCTTCCGGCTGGAATCGTGATGTGACCTACCCGCGCATGGGTTTTTCCAACATGATCTTCAAGGAAGATATGGCATTCATGGAATATGTGCGAAAATACGTCAGCGACCGTTCTGATTTTCAGGAGATTTTGCATCTGCTGGAGGAAAAACAGGAGGGGCAACCGCTCTTTATCTTCAATGTGACCATGCAAAATCATGGGGGCTATTCCGATCAATATGCCAATTTCACCCCGGATGTGACCACGGGGGCGGATAATTTGGAGCTGAATCAGTACCTGTCCTTGATCAAACTGACGGATGCCGGTCTGGAGGAGCTGCTGACCCATTTGGGCAACATGGATGAGAAAACAGTGGTGGTATTTTTCGGGGACCATCAGCCGGGGGATGCGGTGACAAAATGCATCAATGACTCCCTCACGGACTCGGATTACTATTATGCATCTGAGGAGGATGTGATAGCCAATGATACCGAGAATCCGCGCTATATTGTCCCTTATATCATCTGGGCCAACTACGATATCGAGGAGAGTGTGGGCTACGATATGAGTGTGAATTATCTGGCGGCCAATACCCTTAAGATTGCGGGGGTTCCCACGGACGCATATCAGAATTATCTGTTACAGTTGCAGGAGGAGTATCCGGTTATCACCAGCGTCTACACCGGGAAAAGCGCAGACGCCCGGGAGGAGTCCCTGGAGGAATACCGGCGACTGCAATATTATCAATTGTTTGAGAAGAAGGCGGGAGAACCATGAAACAAAAATATACCTGGCATGTGCTCAGTTTCCTGCTTCCTTTTGTGGTGGTTGTGATTATCAGCATCGCAAACGGGGTATATCCCTTCGGAGACAGATGCCTGCTGCACATCGATATGTACCACCAGTACTGTCCGTTTTTTACGGAGTTTATGCACAAGCTGAAGTGTGGCGAGAGCCTGATGTACACCTGGAACCAGGGACTGGGCACGGATTTTGTGGCGCTGTATGCCTACTATCTGGCAAGCCCCCTGAATTTCCTTCTGATCTTGTGCCCCAAGAATCATGTGATTGAGTTTATGACCCTGCTTACCTGGATAAAAATCAGCGGATGCGGCCTTACCTTTTTTCTGTTTATGAAGGAGCATTGGGGACTGAATCCCAGAAGCCTCCGCTGTGGCGTGGCGGTTGCTTTCTCCACTGCCTACGCGCTGTCGGGATTTGTGGCGGCATACAGTTGGGATATCATGTGGATGGATGTGGTGATGTTTGCTCCCCTGGCAATCATGGGGGTGGATTTGTTGATCCGCCAAAAGAGAGCATCGGTTTACTATGTGTCGTTGGCACTGGCAATCTGGAGCAACTATTATATCAGTATCATGCTCTGCATCTTTTTAGTGCTCTACTTTGTGGCCCAGCTTGTGATTGTCGAACATTTGAGACCTCTGGATTATCTGTGGGCGACGATCCGGTTTGGGGGCTATTCCCTTCTCGCCGGAGCCACCTGCGGGGTTCTGTTAATCCCGGAGATGCTTCTCCTCTCGTATGCAGGCTCCTCCACGGATACCTTCCCGAGCCGCATGGAGTGGTATTTCAATTTCCTGGGGGAGGTGGGAAGAAGCTGTGTCACCGGAAGTGTATACACCGGCGGGGACCATTGGCCCAATTTGTATGCGGGTTCCTTCGTGCTCCTTCTGTTGGTTCTTTTTGCGTTAAACCGGGAAATCGGTTTGCGTAAGCGTATACTGGGAATTGCGGGGGTGGCATTTTTTCTGGTCAGCTTTTCCAACAATCAATTGGATTACATGTGGCATGGATTCCATTTTCCCAATTCCCTGCCGGGAAGGCAGTCCTACCTGTACATTTTTCTGGTTTTGATTCTCGGCTACGAGGAACTGCGGCACATTCGGGGAACGAAAATATGGCAGGCGATTGCGGCGGTTGTCCTGTGGATACCTATTTTGATTGCGGGGGCGGTTACCACCGACGAGGAAGTGACGGAGGTGTACGCCTTTGCCCTGACCGCCCTGTTTGTGGCGTGCTACGGGGCATTGCTGATCATTTACAAGCTGGCACGGCATGTGACGCGCAAGCAAGTGATGATACTGGCCTGTTTTGTGGTGGTCTGCGAGGTGATTATCCATTTTTCGGTGACGGGATTTTACACCACCGGACGCAGTGAGTACGTGAAAAAAACCGAGGATTATGGGATCCTTCTGGGGTGGATTAAGGAGCAGGATAATGCAAAGAAGGAACTTGACGGAGGTCTGCAGTTTTACCGCGTGGAGGACCCGCAGCGCATGACCAAAAACGATAATATGCTCTACGATTACAAAGGGGCCACGGTTTTTTCCTCCCTAATGAATCTGAATGTCAGCCATTTTTACCAGAGCCTGTACATGGAGGGCGGAAAGAATTATTATTGCTACAACGGCGCGACACCTCTGACTTCTGCAATGCTCTCCGTTCGCTACATGCTCTATGACAGCGGCACGGAGGAGAATGCGTTTCGCCATGTTGTAGCCCAAAGCGGGGACCAGTATCTGTATGAAAATACCTACTGCCTTCCTCTGGGATATATGATGGAGGAGGAGGCAATCGAGGCGTGGGACAACAGTGATTTGAGCAACAAGCTGGGCAATCTCAACGGCCTTGCCTATGCGCTGGGGGCTTCGGAACCCATGCTTGTGAATTGCACCGAGAGTGCACAGCAGTCGGTGTACGGGGGGGAGACCACCCTGACCATGGACAGCGAGGGCTATTACTATGCCGCATATCGCAGCTGCTCCGCCGACAGGCTGGAGATGAACACAAGCGAGGGGAGAAGCCGCGTCTTTTCCAAAACCACCCACCGGTATCTTCTGGAGCTGGGCCTTTGCCAGCAGGGGGAGGAAATTTCCCTTACCAATTCCGATGGAGAAGCGGTAGAATACAGTGTGTACCGGCTGGATGAAGCAGTGGTGCGGCAGGCTTATGAGACCCTGTCCCGGCAGACTATGCAGCTCCTGAATTACGGGGATACCTACGTGGAGGGTGACATCCATGTGGATTGGGAGGGACGATTGATTTTCTCCATCCCCTTCGAGAGCGGTTGGCGCGTGTATGTGGACGGGGAGGAAGTGCAGGCAGAGGCATTTCAGGATGCTATGATAAGTGTGCATCTGACGGAGGGCAAGCACCGTATTCGCTTACAATATGAGACTCCGGGAATTCGCACGGGAGCTCTTTTTTCGGTAATCGGAATTTGCGGGTTTGCCCTGTTGATATTACTGGAAGCAAGATATAGGAAACATGAAAATGAACGAAAAGAGAAATTATAGTCGCGAAAAAATTCAATTATTGGAGAAATTCTATGTGGAGCAATTCCGGGAGGTATGCGGCAATGCAGGGCAGAAAGCCCGAATGCAGAAATATCTGCACCGGATTCGCGCGAAGTGCAATCTGCTGCGAAGCACCCATCTGAATCCCAACAAGGAGGAGATGGCCTGCAAGATTCACAAAGATGTGAAGAGATTGGTGATGGCTGCCTATTTTTCCAACAACAAGGAGGCAAAACGCGAGGTAAATACGAAGCTATTGCCGGAATTGTTGCGTCTGGATCTGGAAATGATGACGGAGGAGGAAATCGAACAAATCGATGAGCAGTTGCTGGCAAGGCTGGGCAAGGAGGCCCGGGGAGAGATCTGCAACTGCACCCTGGGAATAATCTGCCGCTCTGTGATGCAGAAAGAGTTGCGCAGACAGATTGTGGAGCTGGTTCCGGCAAGGCCCGAGATGGAATTTCCGGAGGCAATTGCCATGGAGCGCCACTTCATTCTCCATGTGGGTCCCACCAACAGCGGAAAGACCTATCAAGCTCTGGAGCGCCTGAAGGACGCAGAGAGCGGCGTATACTTAGGCCCCCTGCGTCTGCTGGCGCTGGAGGTGTACGAGCGCATGACAGAGTACGGCACGCCCTGTACCATGCTGACCGGCCAGGAGTGCATTGAGGATCCTGACAGCAGGGTGACGGCCTCCACCGTGGAGATGCTGGATTTGAGTAAGGAATATGAGGTGGCGGTGATCGATGAGGCCCAGATGGTGGCGGATGCGGACCGTGGACACTCCTGGACAAGAGCGATCCTCGGGGTGCGTGCCAGGGAAATCCATGTGTGTATGAGCCCTGCCGCGGAGCAGGTAGTGTTGCATTTGATTTCCCTGACCAAGGATGACTATGAGGTGCACCATTACGAGCGCAAGACAGCTCTGGAGCTGGAGGAGAAGCCGATTTGCTTCCCGGAGGATGTGAAGGAGGGGGATGCACTGATTGTATTTTCCAAAAAGGCGGTCCTCAATGTGGCGGGGCGGCTGGAGAGCCAGGGTATTGAGTGCAGCGTCATCTACGGAAGTCTCCCCCCGGAAATTCGAAGGAGGCAGATGCAGCTGTTTAACAGCGGCGAGACCAAGGTTGTGGTATCCACCGACGCCATCGGAATGGGACTGAACCTCCCGGTTCGGCGCATTGTGTTCATGGAGGTAGAAAAGTTTGACGGGACAACCAGCAGAGCTCTCGAAGTGCCTGAAATTCGTCAGATTGCAGGTCGTGCCGGGCGCTTCGGAAGGTACGATACCGGATATGTGACCGCCATGGATGAACGGAAGTTGAACTTCCTGCGGCACCAGTGGAAAAACAGGGAACAGCCCATAGAGAAGGTAAGCTTGGGATTTCCTCAGGTGCTTCTGTCAATGAATGCACCTCTGGATGTGATCCTGCAGCTTTGGAAGGACGCAAAGACGCCGGAACCCTTCGAGAAAATCAATATTGATGAGATGTTGTTTCTGTACAAGGAAGCCTACCGTCTGCGTGTGTTTATCCCGGACTTCGAGGACAAATCCGTGCTGTACCGGATGATTACCTGCCCCATCGATATCAAGGATCGGGAAGTGGTGCGCTTGTGGGGCGAGTATTGTATGAATTACACTGCGGATATCTCTCTGGAAAAACCCAGCAGACACAGCCGGTATCAGGGATTGGCGAAGTACGAATCCTACTACAAGAAGTTGGATTTGTACTATCAGTTGTCCATGCGTCTGGGCAAACTGGTGGATAACCAGTGGTTGGAAGAAGCGCGGGAGAAAACCCAGGATTGCATTATGCAGCTTCTATCCAAAGACAAACATGAGTACATCTTAAGATGTAGATATTGCGGGCGCATTCTGCCTGTGGATTCCCCGTTCCGTGTCTGCAAACGCTGCAGACATGAGTTTCACTAGTTGGCGGACGAGTCGGCCTTAAGTCGAAGGCCGGCGGACGGTCGAAGAGAAGAGGAGAAGAATATATGAAGAAGAGATTTTGCAAGGTGGTAGCAAGTGCGGCGTTACTGTCGATGATGGCAGTGATTGCGGTGGGATGCGGCAAAAAGGACGCACCGGTGCCGGAGGAGAATCCGACCCCGACACAGACGCAGACGGCGGAAGACAGCCAGGTGACCGAGGAGACAGAGAGTCAGGAGGAGAGCGCGGGCGAAGTGTTTGAGGTGGAGATTGAAACCATCGACGGATCCAGGCGGGACGACGAGGGCAATCTTCTGGCAAGCATCTACATGCAGTATCCTGTGGTAAAAGGGGATACGGATGCGGTGGATGCCATTAACGCATACTATGATCGCCTTCAGGTGGAATATTCTCCGCTGAACAGCGCTGTGTTGGAGGATCTGGATCAAGCGTTGGCGTACAGCGATGACATGTCGGAATTCCCCTATGAGGATTACACGGCCTGTACGGTTTCACGCAATGACGGAGAGTATTTTTGCGTAATGAATCAGTATGTGTGGTATGCGGGCGGCGTCATGAATTCCGGAATGATGGGGGATGTGTTTGACTCTGCCACAGGCAAGAAACTCACGGTGGTAGATTTGTACCCGGATATGAGCGAGGAAGAAGTGCAGGAGATGCTGCTTGGCATCTGTGAGCAGGAGATCAACAAGAATCCGGATGAGTATTTTCAGGAATCGGATTTCGGATACAGTTCCATGGAAATAATCTCCCAGTACAATGTGGAAGAATTGAATTTCTACATGTATGACGGAAAGATTGTGCTATCCTTCGGACCCTATGAAATCGGATACGGCGGATGGTACCGGGAGATTGAAATCGGAACTTACTGATTTTTTTCGTTAATTGTGTAGCTTTGGCGTCAAATATAGTATAATGATACCGCACCAAAAGGTGTGATACGGTAATGATAAGGAGGAAAAAAGATGGGAAAACAGGAACTACAGGTTGATCACAATCCTCAGGCTTTGAAGATTCACCCGTATGAGCATCATGCAAAGTATTATGAGACGGATCAGATGGGCATTATCCACCATTCCAATTACATTAAGTGGATGGAGGAAGCACGCATGGATTTGATGGAGCAGATTGGCCTCTCCTACAAGCAGATGGAGGAGATGGAGATCATCAGTCCGGTGCTGTCCGTGGAGGTGGAGTACCGAAGTATGGTACATTTTGATGATGTGGTAGTAATCCAGACCAAATTGACAAAATACAACGGAATCAAGATGGAAGTGGAATATGAGATGTACGACAAGAAGACGGGGGAGCTTCGCACTGTGGCGAAGAGTAGCCATTGCTTCTTGACGAGATCCGGGCAGCCGATTTCCCTGAAACGGTCCTACCCGGAATTGGATACAAAATTTTTTCAGATGAAGGATGAGATGTAGAGATGATACCGGAGAGATTAACAAGATTAAGAGCCGAGATGGCAAAGCGCAACATTGCAATTTATGTGGTTCCCACAGCGGATTTTCATGAGTCCGAGTACGTGGGAGAATACTTTAAGGCGAGAAAGTATATGACGGGATTCACAGGTTCCGCGGGGACAGCGGTGATTACCATGACCGAGGCGGGACTCTGGACAGATGCCAGATATTTCCTGCAGGCGGGCAAGCAGTTGGAGGGATCCACGGTCACCCTGTACAAGATGGGGGAGGAAGGCGTTCCAACCGTCACGGAATACATTGAGAAGACCCTGAAGGAAGGGGAAGTGATTGGATTCGACGGGCGTGTCATCAATGACGGACTTGGAAATCGCTTTGCGGAAATTGCCAAGGCAAAGAACGGTTCCCTCTATGTGGAAGAAGATTTGGTGGATTTGATTTGGGAGGATCGACCCAATCTTCCGGCAGAACCGGTTTGGATTTTGGAAGAAAAATATGCAGGAGAGAGCACAAAGAGCAAGTTGGAGCGGGTGCGCGCCAAGATGGAGGAGAAGAAGGCAACGATTCATCTTTTGTCTTCTTTGTATGATATCGCATGGCTTCTCAATGTGCGCGGCAACGATATCAACTATGTTCCGGTGGTGTTGTCTTTCCTCGCCCTGACAAAGGATACCTGTATTTGGTTTGTGCAGGAGAAGGTTTTGACCGAGGAACTGCGTGCATATTTGGATGAAAACAAAATTACCACAAGACCATATGAAAGCTTCTACGATTATGTGGGGAACCTTTCCAAAGGGGAAGTGGTATTGCTCAACAAAAATGTAGTAAACTATCGCGTATGCCACAGCATTCCGGAAGGGGTTTCGGTTGTAAACGAAGTGGATCCCACGGTTTTGATGAAGTCTATCAAAAATGAAATCCAGGTTGCCAATATCCGCAAGGCCCATGAGAAGGATGCCGTGGCAGTGATTAAGTTCATGTACTGGTTGAAGAACAATATCGGAAAAATCCCTATGACAGAGATCTCTGCATCCGATTATCTGGAGGAAATGCGGAAAGAGCAGGATGGCTATCTTGAACTGAGCTTCGACACCATCTGCGGTTATGCTGCCCATGGTGCGATTATGCATTATGCCGCCACCCCGGAGACCGATATTCCCCTTGCGCCGGAAGGATTTCTTCTGGTAGATTCCGGCGGACACTACTATGAGGGTACCACGGATATTACCAGAACCTTTGCGCTGGGACCTCTGACCGATGAGATGAAGGCGGACTTTACCAGAGTATGCCGTTCCAATATTAATCTGGCAGCGACGAAATTTCTTCACGGCTGCAGCGGATTAAATTTGGATGTCGTTGCCCGAGAACCTTTCTGGGAAGTGGGATTGGATTTCAAGCATGGAACCGGGCATGGAGTGGGATATATCCTCAATGTGCATGAGGGACCAAACGGATTCCGCTACAAGCAGACCCCGGATCGCTCCGAGGGAGCAATTCTGGAAGAGGGAATGGTGACAACCGACGAGCCGGGAATCTACATCGAAGGAAAGTACGGAATTCGTACGGAGAGTGAGCTGGTGTGCCGCAACGGGGAGAAGAATGAATTCGGTCAGTTTATGTATTTTGAGAATGTGACCTATGTTCCCATTGATTTGGATGCCATCGAGCCCAGTCTTATGACCGAGACGGAACGGAAGCGTTTGAATGATTATCATGCAATGGTATACAAGACCATGGCGCCTTATTTTGAGGGCGAGATTTTGGAATTCCTCAAGGAATATACCAGAGCAATTTAAGAAACGGAGAGCAATATGAGCGAAAAGTTGGTATTAATTGACGGACACAGTATTTTGAATCGAGCCTTTTTCGGGTTGCCGGATCTGACCAATTCGGAAGGGCTTCACACCAATGCGGTATACGGCTTTCTCAATATTATGTTCAAGATACTGGAGGAGGAGCAGCCGGACTATCTGGCGGTTGCTTTCGACGTGCATGCGCCGACTTTTCGCCACAAAATGTTTGACGGATACAAGGGAACCAGAAAGCCCATGGCGGAGGAATTGCGCCAGCAGGTGCCCCTTATGAAGGAAATGCTAAAAAGCATGGGCATCTGTGTGGTGGAGATGGAAGGGTTCGAGGCGGACGATGTGCTGGGAACCCTGTCTGTGCTGGGTGAAAAGCAGGGGATGGAGGTTTCCATAGTGTCCGGAGACCGGGATTTGCTCCAGCTTGCAACCGACCATGTCATGGTTCGAATCCCAAAGACTAAGAAGACGGGAACCGAGATTGAGAATTATCGCGCAGCAGATGTGAAGGAGCGCTACCTGGTGTCCCCGAAGGAGTTTATCGACGTGAAGGCCCTGATGGGGGATGCCTCTGACAATATCCCGGGGGTTCCGGGCATCGGGGAGAAAACCGCATCCGCCCTCATTGCGGAATACGGAAGCATCGAGGCGGTGCACGAGCATGCGGCGGTGATCAAACCACCCCGTGCCGGAAAAAACATCGTGGAGTTCTGGGACCAAGCGGTCATGAGCAAGACCCTGGCCACCATCATTTTGGATGCACCTGTGCAGGAGGCACCCTTGTCCTACGATTTTTCCAAAGCGAGAATCCATGGGGTGGAAGATCTCTACACGGAGGAAGCCTATCTGTTGTGCAAGAGATTGGAATTTCGAAATCTCCTCCCCCGCTTTTCGGTGGAGGCACCCAAAAACAACGTGCAGGAGCATTTTCGCACAATCCGCACCGTGAGAGAAGCGGATGAGTTTTGGCGTCGGGCACAGGGAAAACCTCTTTCTTTCTTGATTGTGGAGCCCAAGGAGGGGGGAAGGAAAAGGGATAAGAGCGCTTCCTGTGAGGATGAGAATGGGCAGATGTCCCTGTTTGCCGTGGAGAAACCCCAAAATGCATACTTCGGAATGGCGGTGGCTTTCGGGGAGGAGGAAATCGGTTTCTTCCCCACGGGCGGGGCTTACGGTGTCGCGGTGGACAGTGAACTGACCAGCGATTACCTGAACGAAAAACTGATGGGGCATAACGGTTTGCTCTGCACCTTCGATTTGAAACCTCAACTGAAGCACTTGGACGCTTTTTCCGATGAGCGGGCAAGGGAGGATTGGGACGCATATAGCGGCAGGAGGACACACATGTTTGACGCGGGCATCGCTGCGTACCTGCTGAACCCTATCTTGGGAGCATACCCCTACGACAATGTGGCCAAGGATTACCTGGGACAACTGGTTCCTTCCTACGAGGATATCATGGGAAAAACTCCAATCAGTCAGGCCATGGAGCAGGATATGGAAAAGATCCAAAACTGGAGTTGCTATGAGGCCTATGTGGCATGGAAAGCGCAGCCGGTTCTGGAGGAGAGATTGCGGGAGGAAGGGATGAAAGACCTCTTCCACGACATGGAGATGCCCCTGGTGTTCGTGCTGTCGGATATGGAACAGGAGGGAATCTGCATGGATGCCGGAGCTCTTCGGGAGTATGGGCAGCAGTTGTCCGAATCCATCGCAAAGCTGGAGGAAAAAATCTACCGGGAAGCGGGGGAGGAATTCAATATCAACTCTCCGAAGCAGCTGGCAGTGATTTTGTTCGAGAGGATGCAACTGCCGGGAGGAAAGAAAACCAAGACCGGTTACTCCACCTCAGCGGAGGTGCTGGACAAGCTGGCCCCGGATTACCCCATCGTGGCGGATATCCTGGAGTACCGGCAGCTGGCAAAATTGAAATCTACCTATGCGGACGGGCTGTTGGCGTTTGTGGGGGAGGATGGCAAGATTCACACCACGTTCAACCAGACCATCACCGCAACCGGGCGACTCAGCAGCACGGATCCCAATTTGCAGAATATTCCCATCCGTATTGAGTTGGGGAAATTAATCCGCAAAGTATTTCACCCCATGGAGGGCCATGTGTTTGTGGATTCCGACTATTCCCAGATTGAACTTCGTGTGCTTGCCCACATGTCCGGGGATGAAAAAATGATTGAGGCATTCGGAAACGGGCAGGATATCCACAGAACCACTGCGTCCCAGGTGTTCCACGTTCCCTTTGAGGAGGTTACGGCCCTGCAGAGAAGAAACGCCAAGGCGGTAAACTTCGGAATCGTGTACGGAATCAGCGCCTTTGGTCTGTCCCAGGATTTGAATATCAGCAAGAAGGAGGCCCAGGAATACATTGATTCCTACTTCGAGACCTACCCGAAGATCAAGGCCTTTTTGGATAAAACCGTGGAGGAAGCCAAGGAGCAGGGGGCCATTCACACCATGTTCGGCAGGGTGCGACCCATCCCGGAATTGTCCTCCAGCAACTTTATGCAGAGACAGTTCGGAGAGCGGGTGGCAATGAATTCCCCCATCCAGGGAACTGCGGCAGATATTATCAAAATTGCAATGATTCGGGTCCATGATCAGCTGATTCGGGAGGGATTCTCCTCACGCCTGATTCTCCAGGTGCACGACGAACTGCTGGTGGAGACCCAGGAGAGCGAGAAAGAGCAGGTCATCGCCCTGTTGGAAAAGGAAATGAAAGACGCTGTCTCCTTGTCTGTGGAGATGGAAGTTGGAACGGAAACCGGCCGAAATTGGTATGATGCACACTGATTTGTGACGGCCGAGAATCGTCATACAAGGAGAACCGTGATATATGTATTTTATTGGAATTACCGGAGGCGTGGGAGCCGGAAAATCTGCAATTTTATCCTACCTGGAGCAAAAACCGGGATTTCGCGTGATGCTTGCGGATGACATCGCCCATATGCTGATGCGGCCGGGAACCGATTGTTTTTCCAAAATCCGGCAGGCGTTCGGGGATGAGGATATCTTTGAGGCGGACGGAAGCTTGTGCAGCGGGATGGTGGCGGAGGTTATCTTTTCCGATGAGGCAAAGAGGCGGGTCATGAATGGGATTGTCCACCCTGCAGTAAAGCAGTATGTGTTGGAGCAGGTGCGACTGGAGCGGGAAAAGGGGGAGCTCTCCTTCCTTTTTTTGGAGGCTGCGCTGCTAATTGAAGAACATTATGATGCAATTTGTGACGAACTTTGGTATATTAATACAAGTGAGGACAATCGAAGGGCCCGCCTGAGGGAATCCAGGGGCTATTCGGAGGAAAAAATCCAAAGTATTTTCGAGAGTCAGCTCAGTGAGGAAGAATACCGGGCCACTTGCAAAGTGGTGATTGACAATAATGGGACCAAAGAGGCATCCTATGAACAAATTGAGAAAGCTTTAAGGAGAAAAGCAGATGAGCAATAACGTATTCGGATTGGATATCGGAACAAGAAATGTGGTGGGAACCGTCGGATATAAGACCGAGGATGATGAATTTGTAGTGATCGCTCAGTATATCAGACAGCATGAGACCCGTTCCATGCTGGATGGGCAGATCCACGATATCGGCCGCGTCGCAAGGACAATCGGTGCGGTTAAGGCGGAGCTGGAGGGGCAGATCAAAGAGCCTCTTCACGATGTGTGTATCGCTGCCGCAGGCCGTGTGCTCAAGACCGTGACCACTCATATCGAATATGAGTTTCCGGAAGAGTCGGTGGTGACCGATGAGGATATTCACACGCTGCATCTCCTCGGGGTGGAGAAGGCCCAGGATATTCTCAAGGAGAAGAACGATACCAACTACAAATTTTACTGTGTGGGGTATTCCACGGTAAAATATTTCCTGAATGATGAATTGTTTATCAGTCTCGAAGGGCACAAAGCCAACAAGATCGGGGAGGACATTATCGTCACCTTCCTGCCGGAGGACGTGGTGGACGGATTGTATTCCGCTGTGGGGCAGGCGGGCCTGAATGTGGAGAATATGACTCTGGAGCCAATTGCCGCCATCAACGTGGCAATCCCGGAAAACTATCGGATGCTCAACATTGCATTGGTAGATGTGGGAGCGGGGACCTCCGATATCTCCATCACAAAGGAGGGCAGTATCATCGCCTACGGCATGATTCCCTACGCCGGTGACGAGTTGACCGAAGTGATTGTGCAGCAGTATCTGGTGGATTTTAAGACCGCCGAGGAGATCAAGCTGAATTCCACCCTGGAAGAGCAGGTGACCTACAAGGATATCATGGGGATTGAGCATACCATTCCGGCCCAGGAGGTCTGGGATCTGGTGGCGCCGGTGGTGGAAAAAATCACCACGGAGGTTGCCGCAAAGATTAAGGAACTCAACGGGGATAAAACCGTCAGCGCCTGCTTTGTCGTAGGCGGTGGCGGAAAAGTGCACGGATTTACAGAGGCCCTGGCAGAGAAGCTGGATATCGCCCAGGAGCGTGTTGCCCTCCGAGGGGAGGAAGTGCTTGGAGAAGTGACTTTCACCCAGGAGGATATCAAGAAGGATCCTCTCTTGGTTACCCCAATCGGTATCTGCCTCAACTATTATGACCAGAAAAACAACTTTATTATGGTTCGTTTTAACGGCGAGCGGTTAAAACTCTACGACAACAATCGGCTGACCATTGTGGATGCGGCTCTCTCCGCGGGATTCCCCAAGGAGGCTCTGTTCCCCAAGCGCGGCATGCCAATTAATTTTACGGTGAATGGTTCCTCCAGAATCGTCAGAGGGGAGGCGGGGGAGCCCGCTATCGTGACCATGAACGGACAGCCTGCCAATATCAATACTCCCTTGGAGCCCAACTGTGAGATTACCATCACCGAATCCACCGCAGGCGGCAATGCGGTGTACACCGTGGGACAGTTGGAGGAGTACACAAGCGCCACCGTGTCCTTTACCGTCAACGGAAGAACCATCACCTGCCCCAAGTTTGTGGAGGTGAACGGAAGCCTGGAACCTGCCTCCTACGAGATCAAGGAGGGGGATGTGATTGAGACCAGAAGCTTCTACACAGTCGGCCAGGTGGCGGAATTTATGGACGTGCAGATTGATACGGATTGTCAGATTCTGGTGAACAACCGGGAGGCGGATCTGGACAGTTTAGTATATGAGAATTTCAGCATCGATTGGACCGTTTCGGTATTTCCTCTTGCATCCGAGACGGAGGTCTCCTATAATGCAACAGAGACAGCGTCAGCTGAAGACCTTTCCGAAACCGGCGTGAATGCAGTAGCAGAGGAGGAACCTGTCTCACAAACCTGGGGTAACCATGTGACGGAAGAGAAAACTGCGGAGGACGAGACGGCACAGAATGAGGCTGTGCAGAGCAAGAGTATTGCGGTGATCGTCAACGGAGAAGTGGTGACCTTGTTCGGCAAGGAAAAATATATCTTTGTGGATATTTTCGATCGGATTACTTTCGACCTGAGTGCGGGCAACGGCAGAGCGATTGTGACTATGCTCAACGGCCGTGAGGCGCAGTACACCGAGGAACTGCACGAGGGGGATAAAATTGAACTATACTGGGAAGAGAATTAATTTATGTTAGAATTATGCAGTATTGCCAGCGGCAGCAGTGGAAACTGTATCTGTGTCGGGACCGACAATACCCATGTGCTGATTGATGCCGGAATCAGCGGGAAGCGCGTGGAAGCGGGATTGAATGAGTTCGGGCTCAAGGGGGAGGATATGCAGGGCATTTTGATCACCCACGAGCACAGTGACCATGTGGCTGGACTTGGAGTCTTGGCGCGAAAATTGGGAGTTCCCATGTACGCCACTGCGGCAACCATCCAAGCGATAAAAGGGATGCACTCTCTGGGAAAAATCGACGAGAGCCTGTTTCACCCAATCAGACCGGAGGAAGAATTCCAAATCGGTGATATGTCATTTCACCCGATTTCCATCTCCCACGATGCGGCGGATCCGGTGGCGTACCGTTTCACAAACGGCAAGCAGACCTTCGCCGTAATTACGGATTTGGGGGACTACGATGAGAACATTGTGGGGCAATTGCAGGGGCTTGACGCCGTACTTCTGGAGTCGAACCATGATATCCGCATGCTCCAGACGGGACCCTATCCATACCCGTTGAAGCAGAGAATTCTGGGGAAAAACGGACATTTGTCAAATGAGCGAAGTGGGCAGTTGCTCTGCGAACTTCTTCATGATAACTTTGGCTCTGTCATGCTGGGCCATTTAAGCAAAGAAAACAATTATGAGGAGCTGGCATACGAGACGGTTCGCATGGAGGTGACCATGGGAGACAATCCGTACAAAGCGGAGGACTTTCCCATCTATGTCGCCAAGCGGGACAGCATTTCGCCGGTTATTCGAGTTGAGTAAAAGGAGAACAATGATTATGGAAAAAACTATGAACAAGGTCATCATTACGGTAGTGGGAAGGGACACTGTGGGAATCATCGCGAAAGTGTGTACATATCTTGCGGAGAGCAGAGTGAATGTTCTCGATATCTCCCAAACCATCGTGTCCGGTTACTTCAATATGATGATGATTACGGACCTTCAGGAGGCAACCAAATCTTTTTCCGATATTTCCGCACAGTTGGAAGAATTGGGTCAGCAGATTGGTGTGTCCATCAAGTGCCAGAAGGAAGAAATTTTTGAGATGATGCACCGAATCTAGGAGGAAGAACATGATTAATATCGGCGAAGTAATTGAGACCAATCAGATGGTCGAGAAGGAAAATTTGGACGTGCGCACCATTACGTTGGGAATCAGCCTTCTGGATTGTATCGATTCGGATTTGAATCGGGTGAACGAAAAAATCTACGAGAAGATCACTACCCTGGCCAGGGATCTGGTGGCGACCGGAGAAGAAATTGAGAAAAACTACGGAATTCCCATTGTGAACAAGCGAATTTCCGTAACTCCAATCGCCCTTGTGGGCGGAGCTGCCTGCAAGAGTCCGGAGGATTTTGTGACCATTGCAGAGACCTTGGATCGGGCAGCAAAGCAGGTGGGCGTGAACTTTATCGGCGGATACTCCGCGTTGGTGTCCAAGGGAATGACCACAGCGGATGAGAATTTGATTCGCTCCATTCCAAAGGCGCTTGCAAGCACAGATTTGGTGTGCAGTTCCGTGAACGTGGGATCCACCAAGACCGGCATCAATATGGATGCGGTAAAACTTATGGGAGAGATTATCAAGGAGACGGCAGAGTGCACCAAGGAGAATGATTCCCTGGGTTGTGCAAAGCTGGTGGTATTTTGCAATGCTCCGGATGACAATCCGTTCATGGCCGGTGCATTTCACGGGGTGACCGAGGCAGACGCTATCATCAATGTGGGCGTCAGCGGTCCCGGCGTTGTCAAGACTGCACTTGAGAAGGTCCGGGGAGAGAATTTTGAAGTGCTGTGCGAAACCATCAAGAAGACCGCATTCAAGGTGACCCGCGTGGGACAGCTGGTGGCGAAGGAAGCCTCCAAGAAACTGGGCGTTCCCTTCGGAATCATCGATTTGTCTCTTGCACCCACCCCTGCAATCGGCGATTCGGTTGCGGATATTCTCTGCGAGATCGGGCTTGAGCACGCGGGTGCTCCCGGAACCACCGCTGCGCTGGCGCTCCTCAACGACCAGGTGAAGAAGGGCGGTATTATGGCTTCCTCCTACGTGGGAGGTCTCTCCGGTGCATTTATCCCGGTGAGTGAGGATCAGGGCATGATCGATGCCGTGGTGGACGGAGCGCTTACCCTGGAAAAACTTGAGGCAATGACCTGCGTATGCTCTGTGGGTCTGGACATGATCGCCATTCCGGGAGACACCAAGGCGACCACCATTTCCGGAATCATCGCGGATGAGATGGCAATCGGTATGATCAACCAGAAGACCACCGCCGTCCGTCTGATTCCCGTAATCGGAAAGGGCGTGGGTGAGACCGTGGAGTTCGGAGGCCTGCTTGGTTACGCGCCGATCATGCCGGTGAACAAGTTCTCCTGTGATGCTTTTGTTAACCGTGGCGGAAGAATTCCGGCCCCGGTTCACAGCTTCAAGAACTAAATTGATATAAGTCTTTGTTGGGTTGTGGAATTTTCAGAATAGTGAGAGTAGACATATGGCGATAAGATTTGTCAGATGCACCGGTTCCAATCAGGATTTTATCGATAATTGTACACTGTTGGATATGGATCTTGATCGGAGAGTCGGAAAAGAAATACAACGGGACAAATACAAACAGTACAATCAGCTAGATGAGATCAAGCATGTAATTGTCGCATATATCGGCGATAGGGCAGTTGGAGCAGGGGCAATTCGGGAATATCAGTATGGCGATGTTTGCAATGCGACAGAGCTTAAGCGCGTATATGTTAAGGATGAATTTCAAGGGCAAGGGATTGGAACGCAGCTGGTTTTGGAACTGATTGAATGGGCAAAAGAGCTGGGCTATCAGTGCGTAATACTTGAAACAGGAGCATTGTTGAAGGAATCCTGTCATGTATACAAGAAGGTCGGATTTGAGATCATTGATAACTACGGCCCCTATGTCTCCATGCCGGAATCGCTCTGTATGAGGAAGGCTTTGTTATAAGTCATGAAATACAATCGGCAAAAAAGCGGGAGTTACCTATAAGTGGATAAATCAGGATGATTTATAGGTAGCAATCAGGCGCTTTTGGAAGTGATTTTTCATGTAATTACCTATAAGCGATGGGAAAACCCAGCGTTTATAGGTAAATTTATATTTATATATAACACCATATCACCATTTACGCTCTCCGGGGTACAGGCGACGATTTATTGACTCTGTACCCCGGAGATTTCTCTCCCTGGGGTATATGTAGCGACTTTACGGCTCTGTACCCCGGAGATTTTTTCATCTAGGGTATATGCGGGAGATTTCTGGCGCTGTACCCCGGAGACTTCTCTTCCCGGGGTATAGGTAGCGGCTTTTCAAATCTATACCCCGCTGGCTTTTTCCGGGGCATGCGCAGGAAAAACAAAGTTGTTTTTTAAGGTTTATTTTGCATATGGAAACCTTGACATTGCGCAAAAACCGTGATTAAATATTTACAGTTATATGACTGACGGAAGTGGAATTAACCACGTGAAGTATAACGATTTTCATAGCCGACCGTCTGGGCACTATGCCTAGTCGTGTTGGCTTTTTTATACCGCGAGACGGCACAGGGAATTATTCAATGAAAGGAGCATTTGACATGCAGATTCAATCATTAGCAGCAGAGTTATCAAGCACTACGTATCCGGGAAGAGGGATCGTCATCGGACGTTCCAAGGATGGCAAGACAGCAGTTACCGCTTACTTCATCATGGGAAGAAGCGAGAACAGCCGCAACCGTGTATTTGTGGAGGACGGGGAAGGCATTCGCACCCAGGCATTCGATCCTTCCAAACTGGAAGATCCAAGTCTGATTATCTATGCACCGGTCCGGGTGCTGGGCAACAAGACCATCGTCACCAACGGGGACCAGACGGATACCGTGTACGAGCTTATGGACAAGCAGATGACCTTTGAGCAGTCCCTCCGCACCCGCGAGTTTGAGCCGGACGGCCCGAACTACACACCGCGCATCTCCGGAGTTATGCACATTGAGGATGGAAAGTACAGCTATGCAATGTCCATCTTAAAGAGCAACAACGGCAATCCGGACAGCTGCAACCGCTATACCTTTGCTTACGAGAATCCCATTCCGGGAGAGGGCCACTTCATTCACACCTACATGGGGGACGGAAATCCGTTGCCAAGTTTTGAGGGAGAGCCTACCTGGGTAGAGATTGATGGTGACATCGACAGTTTTACCGATATGGTGTGGACCAACTTGAATGAGGAGAACAAAGTATCTCTGTTTGTTCGCTTCATCGATATCGAGACCGGAAAGTACGAGACCCGTATCATCAACAAGAATAAGTAATTACTCGGAGGATATGTAAGCCAAAGAGAATATGTAAACCATGGAGCACAAGAAATCCAAAGAGCATATGCAAATCATGGAGCATAAGAAATCCAAAGCGCATATGTAAACCATGGAGCGTGTGCAAGCCTAAACCATAAAATAAGGAGAATAATTATCATGCAGGAATATGAATTGAAATATGGATGTAACCCAAATCAGAAGCCTTCCCGCATCTATATGGAGCAGGGTGAGCTTCCCATCAAAGTGTTGAACGGAAGAGCAGGATATATCAATCTGTTGGATGCCTTTAACGGCTGGCAGCTCGTCCGTGAATTGAAGAAGGCCACCGGGCTTCCGGCAGCCACCTCCTTCAAGCATGTATCACCGGCAGGTGCAGCGGTAGGTCTTCCTCTCTCCGATGTGGAGAAGAAGATTTACTGGGTGGACGACATGGATGTGGAGTTTACTCCTCTGGCCAATGCGTACATTCGCGCCCGCGGAGCGGATCGGATGTCCTCCTTCGGAGATTTTATCTCATTGTCCGACGTGTGCGATAAGGAAACCGCTCTCGTCATCAAGAGGGAGGTATCCGACGGTGTGATTGCTCCGGGATATACGGAGGAAGCCCTTGCAATTTTGAGCGCCAAGAAGGGTGGAAATTACTGTGTCATCGAGATCGACCCGAACTATGAGCCGGCACCGATTGAGACCAAGCAGGTATTTGGCGTTTCCTTCGAACAGGGAAGAAACGAGCTCAACATCGACGAGCACTTCTTTGACAATATTGTGACCGACAACAAGGAGCTTACCGAGCAGGCCAAGATTGATTTGGCCATCGCCATGATTACTCTGAAGTATACCCAGTCAAATTCTGTTTGTTATGTAAAGGGCGGACAGGCTATCGGTATCGGCGCGGGCCAGCAGTCGCGTATTCACTGCACCCGTCTTGCAGGATCCAAAGCGGACAACTGGTGGCTTCGTCAGTCCCCGCAGGTTCTGGGACTTCAGTTTGTGGACGGAATCGGACGAGCGGACCGCGACAATGCCATTGACCTCTATATGGGAGAGGATTATATGGATGTACTGGCCGAGGGCGCATGGCAGAAAATCTTTAAGGTGAAGCCGGAAGTATTCACCGCCGAGCTCAAGAGAGCGTGGTTGGACAAGAATACGGATGTGGCTCTTGGCTCCGATGCTTTTTTCCCGTTCGGGGACAACATCGAGCGAGCACACAAGAGCGGAGTAAAATACGTTGCACAGCCGGGCGGATCCGTTCGTGATGACAATGTGATTGAGACCTGCAATAAGTACAATATGGTGATGAGCTTTACCGGAATTCGTCTGTTCCATCACTAATCAGAAGAAATGAAGGATGTATAACTCCGTCAAAATAGGACACAATTTATGAAGAGAGCAACACTTTTAATCGTAGATGACAACTACATGAATTTGCGCATGGCGCAAAAAATATTCGAATACTATTACGATGTAGAAACGGTCAGTTCCGGGGAGGAGGCCCTTCGCGTGGCGAGGGAACGGAAGCCTGATTTGATTCTGTTGGATGTACATATGCCCGGGATGGATGGTCACTTGGTGATCCAGCAGCTCAAGGCAAATGTGGATACCAGAGATATCCCGGTGATCTTTTTGACGGCGGACGACGATGCGGAGACGGAAGTCCAGGGGCTTCGGGAGGGGGCCCTGGATTTCATTACCAAGCCTATCCGCAAGGATATTGCCCTCCAGAGGATTGGAAAGGTATTGGAACTGGACTACCTGCATAAGCGCTTGCAGGCGGAAGTGGATACCCTCAATCTGCAGAAACAGGAGGAGGCCATTGATGAGATTTCCGGTCTGCCCACAAGGCGCATCGGGCAGCAGTCGATTTCGGAGGCCATGGAGACCCACGGGGGGTGTTTTGCTTTTCTGGATGTGGACAATCTGAAAAAGGTAAACGATACCATGGGACACGAGTGTGGGGATCGTCTGCTTCGCCTGATGGGGAACGTGCTCTTGGAAAACCGGGAGCAAAGTGTTGTTTGTCGTTTGGGAGGGGACGAGTTCCTCTGCTATATGATGGATGTGACCGAGGAGCAAGCGTCCGAAAAAATCGAGCATATCATGTCCTCCTTCTTGTCCCGGAAAGATGCGGATACCGCACTGCATCAGGCCTCCCTCTCCGTAGGGCTGTGCATGTGTGAACCGGGGGAGGATTACGGGGAGATCTACAATTGCGCGGATAAGGCTCTCTACCACGTGAAGCAAAACGGGAAGGCGGGATACTATTTTTACCGCCAACAGGAGAACACGCGCAAGCATCGGTCGGAAGTGGATCTGGAACAGTTGATGTGCACCTTGAGCAACAGCGGTAGTTACAGCGGAGCCATGGATGTGGAGTTTCGTGAGTTTGCGAAGTTGTTTGAATATGTGGGGAATCTGCGCAGACGTTATCACCACGGATTTCACCTGGTTATGGTGACCCTGGACGAGCACGGCGGAGAAAACTCCACACTGGATGAATTGGAAAATGGCATGATTCGGATGGAGAACGCCATTCAGCAGACCATTCGAAATGTGGACATCTATACTCGATACAGCAGTTCCCAATATCTGGTAATCCTGTTTGAGGCGGGGGATGAGAATGTGGAGCTGGTGATGGACCGCATTTTTGCAGCCTATCGCAGAGAGGACAAGGAAGGGCGCTTTGAACCCACCTATTCGGTTCGAAAATTGGAACTGGAGGACGACATATAATGAAGTACTTGAAACAGGTTTTTTTGATTTTGCTAATTTCCTTAATCGGTGAATTGTTTAATTTTTGGATTCCTCTTGCAATCCCCGGGAGTATTTACGGGTTGGTGCTGCTTTTGCTGGCACTTTTTACCGGAATCATTCGGCTTCCCCAGGTGCAGGAGACCGCACATTTTTTGATTGAGATTATGCCCATCCTCTTTGTACCTGCGGTGGTAGGACTTCTGGACAAATGGGATGTGCTTCAGCCGATTCTCCTGCCGGTTTGCATCATCACGATGGTATCCCTGGTGTTCACTTTCGGGGTATCCGGCAGGGTGACACAGTTTGTGGTGCATTTGCGCCGGAAGCAAAAGGAAAACGGGGGAAGCAGATGATGGAGTTTTTGAGTGATTCCGTCTTTTTTGCGGTGGCGCTGACCCTGATTACCTACCTGATTGGGCTGAAACTGAAAAAGCGATTTAAACTTGCAATTTTCAATCCGCTGCTCATTTCTGCGGCGTTGATTATTGTGGTTATGTTAATATTCCGCATCGACTATTCGGTGTATGAGGGCGGGGCAAAATACATTAACTTTTTTCTTACGCCCTCCACGGTGGCTCTTGCCGTTCCGCTGTACGAACAGTTGGAACCGTTGAAAAAGAACTGGATGGCAATCCTTCTGGGGATTTTGGCCGGGGCATTGACAAGTGCCGTCTGCGTTCTGGTTCTGGCCATGATGTTTGGATTTACCCATGAACAGTATGTTACCCTATTGCCGAAATCCATCACCACTGCCATCGGAATGGGGGTATCCGAGGAGTTGGGAGGAATTGTGCCCATCACAGTGGCTGTGATTGCAATCACGGGAGTTTTGGGGAACATGATGGCGGATTTCCTCTGCAGAATTTTCAAAATTACGGATCCCATCGCCAAGGGAATCGGAATCGGTTCCTCCGCCCATGCCATGGGTACGGCCCGGGCCATGGAAATCGGTGAGGTGGAAGGAGCTATGAGCTCCCTCTCCATTGCGGTCTCCGGAGTCATCACCGTGTTTATCGCGGCGCTTTTTGCCAAAATTTACTAGGGCGCATCCCGACGGATTGTCTTTTTTGTATAGAAAAATGGGGGAACTATGGCACTGAAATTTGTGTTGGGAAATTCCGGTAGCGGGAAGACAGAGGCTACCTACAAAAAAATTGTACAGGAGGCAAGTGAACATCCGAAGAAAAATTATCTGTTCCTTGTCCCGGAGCAGTTCACATTGCAAACCCAGAAGAAGCTGGTCGATCTTGCACCCAATCACGTCATTATGAATATTGACGTGTTGAGTTTCAAGCGGCTGGCTTATCGTGTTTTTGACGATCTTGGAATCACGGACATCTCTGTGCTGGAGGAAACCGGCAAGAATCTGGTTCTGCGCAAGGTGGCCCAGGAGGAGAAGGACAATCTGACGGTAATGCGGCCCAACATGGAGCGCATCGGATACATAGAAGAACTAAAGTCCCTGATATCGGAGTTGTCCCAGTACAATGTGACACCGGACCGGCTGGAACAATATCTGACCCGGGGAGATATTGCTCCTGCCTTTGCGGCAAAACTGAAGGATGTGGTCACCATGTACCGGGGATTCTGCCGCCATATGGAGGAGGATTCCTGCATCACGGCGGAGGAAATTCTTGGGGAATTGATCAAGGTGGCGGACAAATCCAATTTGCTTCGGGACAGTGTGATAGTGTTTGACGATTTCACCGGATTCACCCCCATACAGAATCGGTTGATCGATAAGCTGCTTCCCATTGTGGATCGCATGTATGTGATTTTGACCATCGATGCACGGGAGGATTTTGATAAGATGGGCGGGGAACATGAATTGTTCCACATGACCAAGAAGACCATCCAATCTCTAAAAAGGATGGTTGAGGAGCTGAATACATCCTGCAATCCGGCGGATGGGGGAGAAAGAATAATTGTGGAGGAGCCACAGGTGTACGACGGTTCCGGGGAGAAGCGCTTTGCGGGGGCGGAGGATTTGGCTTTTTTGGAGGCCAATCTCTTCCGCAATCAGGCCTCAAAATATCCCGGGGAACCGGAACATATACAAATCATCAGCCAGAAGAATCCTTCCGAAGAATTGCTCTGGGTGGTGCGGGAGATTGACCGCCTGGTGCGAAGCGGATCATACCGCTATCACGATATAGCTGTGGTGACCGGCGCGGAGGATATCTACACCAAATATGCGGGTGCAATCTTTGATAAATATAAGATTCCCTGCTTCATGGACCGGACAACGGAAGTGCTGTTTCACCCTTTTATCGAATGTGTGCGGGCAGCGCTTGAGATTGTGGAGGACAATTTTTCTTACCAGTCCGTGATGCGTTTTTTGCGCTGCGGCTATACGGAGTTGGAGCTGGAAGCAGTGGATGAGTTGGACAACTTCCTTGTGGCCACGGGAATCCGCGGAGAAAGCGCATGGAAGCGAAGCTGGATGGGGAGATCCCGCAAAGGCTACGATATGGAGGAGTTGGAATCTGCTAGGCTCACCCTTATGAATTTGCTCTTTCCGCTCTGCGATGCCTTTTCCGGTGAAGATGCAACCGTGGAACGGGAGGTGCTGGCGCTTCACGGACTTCTTGTGCAGATGAGAGTCGGCGAGAAATTGCAGGCAGCAGCAGAGGAATATAAAGCGAGGGGGGAGGATTCCAAATACTATGAGAATGCTTCCATCTATCGCAACGTCATGGAACTTCTGGAGAAGTTTTACTATCTGTTCCAGAAGGATGAGATGGGGATTGAAGAGTTTTCGGAACTGTTGGATGCGGGACTTTCCGCGTCCAAGGTTGCGGTGCTTCCCCCGGCATACGACAGCGTAACCCTGGGGGATATCGAGAGAACCCGTCTGGACCACATTAAAGTCTTATTTTTTGTGGGTGTGAATGACGGCATCGTGCCGGGGAGTGCGGGTGAGGGAGGTATCATCTCCGAGTACGAGCGGGAGTTGCTCCAGGAGGCGGACATGGAACTGGCGCCGGGGGCAAGGGAGCAGGCCTTTATCCAGAGATTCTATCTGTATCGAAATCTGACCAAGCCTTCCGAGAGACTGTACATCAGCTATGCCCGGGTGGATTCCGAGGGTAGGGCAATCCGGGAATCCTACCTGATTCATGTCCTTCAGCAGCTGTTTCCACAGCTGCATGTTCGGGTGGGGGAGGATATTCTCAAGGATTGTAACTATGCCACGCCGGAGGCGGCGCTGGATTATCTCATCTGCGGAACCAGGGATGAAAAATGGTATGCCCTTGCAAATTGCCTACTGGCATCCGAGGAATACCATGATCTGATGGAGCAGATTTTGGAGGCACCCTTCAGCAGATATCAGCCGGATCCCATCAGCAAGGCGGTGGCCAGGGCAATTTACGGGCGGACCATCGAGGGCAGTGTCACCAGGCTGGAGCGTTATGCAGATTGTGCATACCGCCATTTCCTACAGTATGGTCTGAAACTGAAGGAGCGGGAAGAGTCCCGCATCGACAATCAGGAAATTGGTATTTTGTACCACGATGCCCTGCGCAGATACAGCGAGAGCCTGAAGAAGTCACAGTATGATTGGTTTCGGGTTCCGGATGATGTGCGGGAGGAAATGTCCGACGCCGCAATGGGGGATGCGCTTCTGGAGGTGGCAGATACCTCTCTCTATGAGAGTGCGGAAGCCAGACACATGACGGAGCGCATGAAACAGGTATTCAAGCAGACGGTTTGGGCTCTCACTGAGCAAGTACGGGCAGGCCGGTTTTCCCCGGAGGAGTTTGAGATCAGCTTCCGCCAGCTGGAGGATGCAAAAAGCCTTCGGATGGATTTGGGGGAGGATTGCCATATGCGGCTGACCGGCATCATCGATCGCCTGGATGTGTGCAGAGAGGAAGGCAAAACCTATGTGAAAATCATCGACTACAAATCCGGCCAAACCTCTTTTGACCTGATTCGGGTGTACCG
Organism: Lachnospiraceae bacterium; assembly: GCA_029008875.1. GTDB lineage: Bacteria > Bacillota > Clostridia > Lachnospirales > Lachnospiraceae > Roseburia. The sequence continues at coordinate 27,553 of JAQXJP010000036.1, forward strand.
GGGACAGGCATTGCAGTTGGTGCTGTATCTGGACGTGGCCATGGAGCATTGCAGGCAGGAGAGCGCTTCTTCGGAGGTCCTTCCCGCGGCCATGCTCTATTACCACATCGATGACCCGGTGGTGGAGACCAAGAGCGACCGGGGACTGACGGAGGAAGAGTACCGGCGGGAACTTATGAAAAAATTGATTCCGGAGGGCCTGGTCAACAGTGAGGAAACCATCTATCGGGCCATGGACGAGAATTTTGAGACCAAATCGGAAGTGATACCGGTGTTTTTGAAAAAGGATGGAGGGTTCCGCAATGAGAACATGGCCACTACTGAGGAATTTTCCATTCTCAGGGAGTATGTGCGAAACACCATGGCACAGCAGGGGAGAGAAATTTTCGACGGACACATCGAGGTGAATCCCTACCGGGAGGACAAGAGAACCAGCTGTGATTTTTGCCCATACTCCTCCGTGTGTGGGATGGATTTGCACATTCCGGGGTATGGATACCGGCGGGCAAAGAAGAAAGAAAAAGGCGAGATTCTGGAGTGCATGAGGACGGAGAACGCCAAGCGAAAGAGTTAAGGGCAGGAGGAAGAGACCATGGCATGGACCGAGGCGCAGCAGGCGGTTATCAATACCAGGAATTGCAGCATTTTGGTTGCGGCAGCCGCAGGGTCGGGCAAGACGGCGGTGCTGGTAGAACGCATTATCGGAAAAATTACAGACAGAGAAAATCCGGTGGATATCGATCGTATCCTGGTGGTGACCTTTACCAAGGCCGCCGCTGCGGAGATGCGAGGCAGAATCAGTGATGCCATTCAGGCCAAGCTGCGGGATAACCCGACGGATGAGAATTTGATGCGACAATCCTCACTGGTGCACAATGCCAAGATTACCACCATCGACAGCTTTTGCGGGTTTGTGGTGCGCAATTACTTTGGGGAAATCAATCTGGATCCCAATTTTCGGATTGCGGATCCGGGAGAGATGACTCTGTTGAAAGAGGATTGCATGAATGAACTGTTCGAGGAGAAATTCCGGGAGAAGGAGGAGGCGTTTTTGGCCCTTGTGGACGCCTATTCCGGAGCAAAAAGTGCCTCGGATGTGAAGGACATGGTGATGGCAATCTACGATAAGTCCCAGAGTGCACCCTGGCCTGAAGAATGGATGCAGAGTCTGGCCGGATTTTATGAGATCGAGGATGGTAATACCTTCCTGAGAACGGAGTTTGTGCAGGAGATTGTGGCCCATACCCAGGGGCTGATTCGGGATGCCGTAAAACAGATCGAAAAATTGAAAAAATTTGCGCTTGCGCCGGGGGGACCCCAGAAATATGCGGCAGTGCTGGATTCGGATCTGGCCCTGTTTCAGAAACTTCTGGAGCAGGGGGACTATATGTCCCTGTCCCGTGCATGGGCGGAGAGTGGATTCGCGAGGCTTCCGGCCTCCGGTCCCTGTGAGGAGTCCCTAAAAAACCGTGTAAAGGAGGGGCGGGATGCCTACAAGGCGAGTGTGAAGGATGCCATGGAGCGGTATTTTGCCAAGGGACTTGAGGAACTGCTGGCTCAAAACAGGCGGATCAGACCCTATGCGGTGGAGCTGGTGTCATTGGCACAGGAATATAAAAAAATGTTGGATGGGAAAAAGCGCAAGAAGCATATGGCGGATTTTTCCGATGTGGAACATTTTGCCCTTCGTATTCTGATGGATGAGGAGACCAAAAAAGCTCGGAGAGTGGCGGAGGAATTTCGGCGGCATTTCGAGGAGATTATGATTGACGAGTATCAGGACAGCAATCAGGTCCAGGAGGAAATTCTCTGTGCTATTTCAGGGGTGGAAACCGGGAGATACAATATGTTCATGGTGGGGGATGTGAAGCAGAGCATCTATCGTTTTCGCCAGGCGAGACCGGAACTGTTTATGGACAAATACGCCCGCTTTTCGACCGCAAGGGGACCGGAACTTCGCATCGACCTCCACACCAATTTCCGAAGCAGAAGTCAGGTGTTGGATTTCACAAACGATATTTTCTACAAGATTATGCAGGCGGACCTGGGGGCTGTGAGCTACGGTGGTGAGGCCGCATTGAATTACGGGGCGACGGAGCAGTACGGGGAGAGGGAGCAGGCATCCCCGTCCATGAACCCGGAGATTCTGCTGTTTGATTTGTCCGATGCGGGCAGGCAGCAGATGGAGGAGGATGAGGCGGGAGCCCATGCTCTGGAAGCCCGGATGATTGCCGCCAGGATTCGTGATATGATGGAAAATCTGATGGTGACAGACAGAAAGACCGGACAGATGCGCAGGGTAAAGTACTCGGATATTGTGATTCTGCTGCGCACCCTGCAGGGATGGGGCAATGAGTTTATGGATGTGCTGGAATCCTGCAAAATTCCGGCTCATGTGGAGACTTCCACCGGATACTTTGCGGCCACCGAGGTACAGACGGTATTAAGCGTGCTTCGGGTGCTGGACAATCCCTATCAGGACATTCCCATGGCGGCGGTGCTCAAATCCCCCATGGTGGGATTGGACGAGGAGGAATTGGCGGAGCTTGCGGCCTCGGATGAGGGCGTGGGGTTTGCTCGGACCGCAATGGCCCGTATGGAGACCGCGGAGGAGGGTGCGCTGCACCGGTTCCACCTGTGGTACCTAGAATTGCGCGGTCGGAGGGACCTTCCTGTCCATGAATTGATACAGGAAATCTTCGCCCGGACAGGGTACGATCGCTATGTGGCGGCGCTCCCGGCGGGGGAGCAGCGCCTGGCCAACCTGAATATGTTGCTGGAGAAGGCTATCGCCTTTGAGAACACCAGCTACAAGGGACTGTTCCATTTTGTACGCTACATTGAACAGTTGCGCAAATACGACGTGGATTTCGGCGAAGCCGAGGTAACCGGTGAGAGCGGAGATGTGGTACATATCATGTCCATCCACAAGAGTAAGGGATTGGAGTTTCCGGTGGTGTTTGTGGCAGGAATGTCCAAAAAATTTAACGAGAGAGAATTGAACGGCAAGATGGTGCTTCATCCGGATCTGGGGATGGGGCTTGTGGAGATGGAAGCCAATCCCCGCATCAAGAGGCAGAGCCCGGTGAGGACGGAGATTGCGGACCGCCTGCGCAGAGAGAATCTGGGGGAGGAACTTCGAATTCTCTATGTGGCGCTGACCCGAGCCAAGGAAAAGCTGATTTTGACCGGAACCATCGCAAACCGGGAAGAAATCTATAAGGCGGTGGGAAATGCCGTGGAGGGAGCGGCGCTGGATTATTCTGTGCGGTTGAAGGCCAAGTGTTATCTGGACTGGGTGCTTCCTGCACTGGCCTCCTACGACAGGGATCGCTATCCCATCCGGGTGGTTACGGCCGGGGAACTGATCTTCCGGGAGGCGGAGGAAAAAACCCGGGAAGTGTTGGATTATGAGCAGGTGGTTTCTCACATTGCCAAGGCGGATGAGGGATTGATGGAACGGGTGGAGGATGCTTTTGCCTACGAGTACCCTTACGCCGGTGAACTGGGAAGAAAAATCAAATACTCTGTGTCGGAGCTGAAGCATCGGGCTATGGAGGTCTGGGATGCCGCCAAGCAGGACGCCCAGCCGACAGAGTTTGTAACGCCTCAGTATGAACCGGAAATCTATGTGCCCTATTTTGCAACTTTGGGAGAGAGATCCGAGGAGCTTGGACAGGGGAGTGCCAGAGGGATCTTGACCAGGGATTCCAAGGGGGATGCCAACAGAGGGGCACTCCGGGGAACGGCAGTGCACCGTGTGATGGAGTGCCTGGATTTTGTGAAGCTTGCGGAAGTGGACCGGAGGGATCCCAAGGCCGTGGAGAAATTCAGGGAGGAGCAGATTGCATGGATGCTCCAAACCAACCGTCTGTCCCCGGAGGAGGAAAAGTCCGTCTATGTGTCCCGCATTGACCATTTTCTCATGAACCCGGTGGCGGGCAGAATGGCCGCTGCGGCGGTGCGGGGGGAACTCTACAAGGAGAAGCCCTTCGTCATGGCCCACGAGGATGCCCTGGTGCAGGGAATCATCGATGCGTTTTGGGTTGAAGAGGACGGGATTGTTGTGTTAGATTATAAGACGGACAATGTGCGCCGGGCGGAGGAACTGATCGGTCATTACCAGACCCAGTTGGATTTGTACGCCACTGCGCTGGCCAGGGCGTACAGCAGGGAAACAGAACAGACAGTGACGAAGGAGAAATTGATATATTCCTTCAAACTTGAGGAGGTTGTAACACTATGAGTCGAATCATTTTGGCTTCCGGGTCCCCCAGAAGAAAGGAATTGTTGGAGCAGATTGGATTGGAGTTTGAGATCTGTCCGGCCAAGGGGGAAGAAGTGATCACCACCAACGTGCCGGAGGACGTGGTGCGGGAGTTATCCAGACAAAAGGCGGAGGAGGTGGCGTCCGGAATTCTGGCCTACAACGAGGCTCATTCGGATATCGTGACACCCCAGGACATTCTCGTCATCGGCGCGGACACGGTGGTGGCGTACGGTGGGCAAATTCTCGGGAAACCTGCGGATGAGGCGGACGCAAAGCGGATGCTGTCCATGCTCTCCGGAAATGTACACAGCGTGTACACCGGCGTGACATTTGTGATAATCGGGAAGGATGGAAGAACCGGGGAATCTTCCTTTGTGGAAAAAACCGACGTGCATATGTTTGCCATGAGCGAGCAGGAAATTGACAGGTATATCGCAAGCGGAGAACCCATGGACAAGGCAGGGAGCTACGCCATTCAGGGAAAATGCGGAATCTATATCGAAAAGATTGACGGGGATTATTACAACGTGGTGGGGCTTCCCATTGCACGCATGTACCAGTCCCTGAAGGATATCGGAATAGACCTGTTCCGGTGGTGATTCGGTGTGATTCTTGGAATTTTCTCCCCTATGTGATACACTGTGAGAAAAACGAAAAGGAGCTTGGAAAATGGGCGAATACGATGAGAAGGTTTTAAAAGCATTTTTGGATAATCAGATGCAGTTGTTTCCGGAGATTGTGGCCGACTCCTTGGAGGAAGCGGAGTATTTTCTGGAGGACTGTATGGCGGTGGTGTGCCGCAACAAAAAGGAAGTTCGCAAGTATTTTGAAGAGGCGGGATTGGATATCGCCGGGATGACCGAGGAGGAGCTCTTTGAGCAGAGTGAAGTCTTTGCGGTGGGGGACGGCAGATATCTGATTGTAGAAGGATGATGATGAAAAAATGGATGGCAGGGTTCCTTGCTCTGGTGCTGTCGGTGGGACTTCTCACCGGATGCCAGGTGGGGAATACCCAATATGTTTTTTACCATAAGCGCGTGAATAACAAAACCCTATTCTGCGCCAATGAGGAAAAGTGCAGTTTAAAAGAGGCAAAGATCTATCTGTGCAATTACCGCAATATCTACGGCGGTGCCTACGGCATGGATTTGTGGACTCATGAGGAGACCGCGCGGGAGTTGGAGGACTATGTCAAGGAGGTGACTTTGGCGGAGCTTGCCCGAGTCTTCTGCATGGACCAGCTGGCAAAACAGCAGGGGTTTGTGCTGGAGGAAGAGGAGACCAAGCTTGTGTCGGAGGCGGCCCAGACCTACTATGACTCCCTGACGGATGCGGAGATTCGCTATATGGGTATCCGGCTCAACGACGTGGAGCTGGCATATGAACATTATGCCATGGCCATGAAGCTGTACCGCACGCTGACCGCAGGTGTCAATGAGGAGGTAAGCGATGATGAGGCCAGAGTAATCCGCGTTCAGCAGATCTATGTGCCGGATCTTGAGACTGCCAACACAGTGGCCAACAAGCTGGCGTACGGAGAGGATTTTGCCGCGGTGGCCGCTTCCTACAACCGCAAGCCCTCGGTGGAGGTGACGGTGGCGAGAGGGGATTATCCGGAACCGGTGGAACTGGTTGCGTTCAACCTGGAAGAGGGATCCGTGTCAGATATGATTACAGCGGATGACGGGTATTATTTTATCCGCTGCCTGTCCAAATATGAGGAAGAGTTGACGGAGCAGAACAAGGAGAACATACTGCTTCAGAGGGAAAAGGAGCAGTTTGACGACCAGTATGAGGCCTTTGTGAACAATTCGGAGTTTGAATTGAACGAGGAATTGTGGGAGCAGATTTCCTTTGTGGAGATGGAGGATGCAAGCGAGATTCAGACCTCCTCCTTTTTTGAGGTGTACGAGCAGGTGTTTTCAGAAAAAAATGAATAGAATGGGGAAATCTATCCCCCCACGGGGCTTGTGCGGTGCTTTTTTAACGGATATACTGTCAGTGTTGATAAGTTTTCTCAATGAAAATGGCAGATATTGGAGGGAAAAGATATGCATATGGCAGATGCGCTGGTTGCACCGGCTGTAGCGGCAACCATGTATGCCTGCTCCACGGTGGCGGCAGGATATTCCGTAAAAAAAGTACGCTTGGAGAATGACCCCAGGAAGGTTCCGGTAATGGGGGTTATGGGAGCGTTTGTATTTGCAACGCAGATGATTAATTTCACGATTCCGGGGACCGGATCTTCGGGACATCTGTGTGGAGGTATGCTGTTGTCAGCGATGCTTGGCCCCTTTGCCGGATTTTTGACTATGATCGGGGTGCTCCTGATACAGTGTCTGCTGTTTGCGGACGGAGGACTTCTGGCGTTGGGGTGCAATGTGTGGAATATGGCATTCTACGGATGCTTTTTGGGCGCATTGTGCATCTGGCGTCCCATGATGAGAAAATCTGTGACCAAGGGAAAAATTATTGCTGCGTCCGTAATCGGCTGCGTTCTGACATTGCAGCTGGGAGCTTTTTCCGTGACGCTTGAGACGCTGGCTTCCGGAATCACGGAGCTTCCCTTTTTGGCCTTCGTTGCCACCATGCAGCCCATCCATCTGGCAATCGGATGTGTGGAAGGTTTGATTACGGCAGCGGTGCTCTGCTTTGTGCATGAGGCAAGGCCGGAACTGTTGTGGGGAACAGGTGAGAACAAGGAGATAAAAGAGGGCCGTTTTTCCTTCAAAACCACGGTGCTGGCACTGGTTGCGGCAGCAGTGGTAATCGGAGGAGGAGTTTCTCTTTTTGCATCCGCCAATCCGGATGGGCTGGAGTGGTCCATGGAACAGGTGGCAGGGACGTCGGAACTGGAGGCGTCAGGACAGGTGTATGATACTGCGGACAGCATTCAGACAACCCTGGCGGTGCTTCCCGATTATGCATTCAAGAATTCCGAAAGTGCCGTTGGTACATCCTTCTCCGGAATTGTGGGAGGCGCAATTGTGCTTGGGGTGTGTGTCGGTGCGTGTTATCTATTTAAGTTCTTTAGAAAGAAGAATCAGGGAACGGCATGAATAAGATAAATTCTGCGCTCCATGAGATGGAGCATGTAAGTCAGATGGCAGAGCAGAACCAGTGGATGAATCGGATTCATCCGCTGGTTAAATTTTTGTTGACGCTGATGTATATGATTATGGTTGTTTCTTTTGACAAGTATCATTTGGCGGGGATTTGTTCCATGGCGGTTTATCCCCTGATGATTTTTTTGTTGGGGGATATCTCGTTTGGGGAGGCACTTCACAGACTTCGCATTGTGCTTCCGGTGGTGTGCATTGTGGGGATTTTCAATCCCTTTTTTGACCGGGAGATAGTGACGTACCTCGGTGTTCCCGCCTTTTTGGGAGAACTGTTGCATCTCACACCGAAAGATGCCGGGTATGTGATTGGAATATCGGGGGGAGTATTATCTATGCTGTCCCTGATGGTGAAGGGCATTCTCACGGTGTTGGCATCCTACCTGCTGATTGTCACAACCACCATCGATAAAATCTGTTACGCCATGAGAATGCTTCACATCCCAAGGGCGATTGTGACCCAGATTATGCTGATCTATCGCTATGTGACGGTGCTGCTTCGCGAGACAGGGCGCGTGATACAGGCATACGAACTTCGGTCTCCGGGACAAAAGGGAATTCGAATAGATGCGTGGGGATCCCTGGTGGGGATGCTTCTCCTGCGCAGCATGGACCGCGCGGATGATGTGTATGCGAGTATGTGCCTGCGGGGATTTCACGGGGAATTTCCGGCTGGGGCAAAAATCCGGATGAGGGGAAGTGATCTGGTCTTTTTGGCGGTGTGGGCAGCCTTGTTTGTGCTGTTTCGCATTTTCCCGGTATTTCAGATAGTGGGACAAATCTTTGTGTCGTGGGGGTAATCATGAGTCATATTCATATTGAGGTAGAAAATGTAAGTTTCTCTTATGGAAAGGATTGCAAAATTCTGGATAACATCAGTTTTTTAGCACAGGAGAAGGATTCCATCGGAATTATCGGCGCAAACGGTGTTGGAAAATCCACACTGCTGAAGATTCTGGTGGGCTTAAATCCGGGGTTCACCGGGAGTGTCCGCGTGGAGGAGATTCCCCTGACCAAAAGTACCCTGGCGAGAATTCGTGAAAAAATCGGATATGTGTTTCAGGATTCGGACAGTCAGCTGTTTATGACGAACGTGTACCAGGATGTGGCTTTTGCACCGCGGAATTACGGTTTGCCGGAGGAGGAAGTGAGGCACCGTGTGGATGCCGCCTTGGAGCAGGTGCATATCACACACCTGAAGGACCGTCCTATCTATCAACTGTCGGGAGGGGAGAAAAAGCTGGTATCCATCGCCACCATTTTGTCCATGATGCCGGATATCATCCTCATGGATGAGCCCAGCGTGGCGCTGGACCCGAAAAATCGCAGAAATCTCATTCACGTGTTGAACGAGTTTGAACATCTGAAAATTATCGCAAGCCACGATCTGGATTTTATCTGGGATACCTGCGGGAGAACCCTCCTCATGGCAGAGGGAAGGATTGTGGCGGACGGTCCCACGGAAGAGATTCTCAAGGATGGGGAACTGTTGGAAAGGTATGGTTTGGAGCTGCCCCTGTCGCTGCAGGAGAGGTAGATGGCACTTGCACACTTTTTTTATTGTAATATAATAGAGATTAGAGTATTTTTTCAAAATATTAGAATATAATGAATCCCATGCAGGAGAGTTGTGTGGGGAGGATACGAATGAAGAATTATAATATAGAAGTGAGGGATAAGGTATGGCGTGGGAATTTGATTTTTTGGTGGCATTACAGGGGATGCGTTCCCCAATTATGGATGGGATTATGGCATTTTTGTCCAATCTGGGGAATGCAGGAGTGTTTTGGATTTTGCTCAGTGCGGTCCTGTTGCTGATTCCCAGGTATCGCAAGGTGGGACTGGAGATGCTTCTCTCCATTGCTGTTACCTTCGTAATCGGAAATCTGATTCTCAAGAATCTTGTGGCCAGACCCAGGCCCTGTGACAATGTGGCACAATACCAAGCCATTATTGATTCTCTGGTGGTGGCCAGACCCAGTGACTGGTCCTTTCCCTCCGGGCATTCCATGAACGGGTTTACCGCGGCGGTTGCGCTGTTGTGCAACGACCGCAAGCTTGGAATTCCCGCTATCGTCCTTGCGGCGCTGATTGCATTCTCGAGACTGTACAATTTTATGCATTTTCCCACGGATGTGATTGCAGGAATTGTGCTGGGGACAGTGGTTGCGCTTTTGGTGGATCTCCTCTTTCGCAAGAAGGGCTGGAAGAGAGCCCAATAGGACTTCGAATGACTTCCGAAAGGCATACTTTTTGATGGAATTTCGGAGTTTATAAAGTTTTAAGAAACTTGCAAAGTACTGAAAACAGTGGGTTTGCATTAAATTATTAGCACTCTTTTTGAAAGAGTGCTAATTTTTTGTTGACTTTTTATTTTTGCAGCCTTATCATTTTTATTAAAAGAGAAATTCCAAGGAATTTCACACAGGCAAAAATGATAGAAAAGGAGTGTTGCAGCATGGCACAGAAACATGGAAATCTTTCCATTGACAGTGAAAATTTGTTCCCGATTATCAAGAAGTGGTTGTATTCCGATCACGACATCTTTTACAGAGAATTGATCTCAAACGGTTGTGATGCAATTACCAAATTGAAGAAGCTTGACATGATGGGAGAGTATTCCCTCCCGGCGGACTACAAGGCCAAGATTCAGGTGGTTGTGAATCCGGAGGAGAAGACCATCAAGATTATCGATAACGGTCTTGGTATGACAGCGGAGGAAGTGGAAGAATATATCAATCAGATTGCTTTTTCCGGAGCGACGGATTTCATTGAAAAATATAAGGACAAGTCCAACGACGATCAGATCATCGGACATTTTGGTCTGGGATTCTACTCCGCCTTTATGGTGGCAGATGAGGTAACCATCGATACCTTGTCCTACAAAGAGGGTGCCACACCGGTACACTGGTCCTGTGACGGCGGCACGGAATTTGATATGGAGGACGGAACTAAGGATTCCGTGGGAACGGAGATTACGCTGTTTTTGAACGAGGATTGTCTGGAATTCGCCAATGAGTACCGCGCCCGTGAAATCATTGAGAAGTATTGCTCCTTTATGCCGACGGAGATTTATCTGTCCAAGGCAAACGCACCGGAAGAATTCGAGACCATCGACAAGGCAGAACTTTTAGACACCGACAAGATGGTAGAGGAGATTCATGTGCCTGCCAAGACCGAGGAGAAGGAGAATGAGGACGGAACCAAGGAAGTCGTGGAGGTGGAGCCGGAGAAGGATCAGGTGAAGATTGTGAAGCGTCCGGTACCGCTCAACGATCCCCGGCCTCTTTGGACCAAGAACCCCAACGACTGCACAAAGGAGGAGTATCTGGCATTTTACCGCAAGGTATTTCTGGATTACAAGGAGCCGCTGTTCTGGATCCATCTGAATATGGATTATCCGTTCAACCTGAAGGGCATTTTGTACTTCCCCAAGATTAACACGGAGTACGATTCCATCGAGGGAACCATTAAGTTGTACAACAACCAGGTATTTATTGCGGACAATATTAAGGAAGTGATTCCGGAGTTCTTGATGCTGCTTAAGGGCGTGATCGACTGTCCGGATCTCCCGCTGAATGTATCTCGTTCCGCATTGCAGAATGATGGTTTCGTCAAGAAAATTTCCGAATATATCACCAAGAAAGTGGCCGACAAATTGATCGGAATGTGCAAAACCGAAAAGGAGTCCTACGAGAAGTACTGGGATGACATCGCACCTTTCATCAAGTTCGGTTGCCTGAAGGACGAGAAATTCTGCGACAAGATGAATGACTACATCCTTTTCAAGGATATCAATGACAAATATCAGACCCTTCCGGAACTTCTGGTGCCGGTGGAAAAACCGGAGGAGACCGGGGATGCGGAAGAGAACGCGGAGACAACGGTGGAGACCGCAGACGGAGAGCCACTGGATTCCCAGGACGAGGATGAGGAGAAGGAGCCGGAGCGCAAGACGGTATATTACGTGACGGATGTGGTTCAGCAGGGACAGTACATCAATATGTTCAAGGAGCAGGGAATGAATGCGGTTATCCTGGATCACAGCATTGACACCTCCTTCATCACACAGCTGGAGCAGCGCAATGAGAATTACCAGTTTATGAGAATTGACGCGGATGTGACCGAGTCCTTGAAGGATGATTCCGCGGCAGAACTCACCGAGGAGGAGACAACCACACTCACCGATTTGTTCAAATCCGTATTGAATAACGATCGCCTGACTGTGAAGGTGGAGCAGTTGAAAAATAAGGAGATTGCTTCCGTACTCACCCTTTCCGAGCAGGGAAGACGTATGCAGGATATGATGAAGATGTATGCTGCCGGCGGAATGGGCGGTATGGATCCCAATATGTTTGCAGCGGATCAGACATTGACCTTGAACGCAAATCATCCTCTTGTTCAGTACATCCTGAACAACAAGGATTCCGAGAATGTTCCAATGTTTGCGGAGCAGTTGTATGACCTTGCGAGAATCAGCAATCAGCAGCTCTCCCCGGAGGCAATGACAAGCTTCGTAAAGAGAAGCAATGATATCATGATGTTGTTGACGAAATAATAAAAAATGGCGTACAATAGCGTATGCAGGAAAAGAGACTGTAAGATTACAGTCTCTTTTTTCGGTATATCTGCATACAGGAGTGTCATTTATGAGTTTGGAAGAGAATACAAAAGCAAAGAAAATACGTGGAAATATGACGGAGGGGAGCCCGGCAAAGTGCATGGTGGCGTTTGCCATTCCCATGATTCTGGGAAACCTGTTTCAGCAGCTGTACAACATCGTGGATTCCATCATTGTAGGCAAGATGGTGGGCCCCGATTCCCTGGCAGCGGTTGGGGCATCCACCTCCCTGACGGGATTGTTTGTCATGATTGCACTGGGGACCGGAATCGGATGTTCCGTTGTGATTTCCCAGCTGTTCGGAGCGGAAAAAATTGAGGAAATGAAGACCGCAATTTCCACCGCGCTGATCACCATATTGATTTTTTCCTTGACGTTGAGCGTTCTGGGGCGAGCATGCAGCGGCAGTATTCTTCGGCTGTTACGCACTCCGGAAAATATTTTTGGGGAAGCGGAAATCTATTTGAATATCTACTTTTATGGATTCTTTTTCTTGTTTTTGTACAATGCTTTTTCTGCGGTGTTCAATGCACTGGGAGATTCCCGAAAGCCGCTGTATTTTTTGATTTTCTCCTCCCTCCTCAACATCGGACTGGATCTGTATTTTGTGGGGGAGTGCAAGTGGGGAGTGGCAGGAGCGGCCTGGGCAACCCTGATTGCGCAGGCGGTATCGGCGCTGTTATCCTTTGTGGTACTGATGGCGAAACTGCATCGCATCCGGTGTGGCGAGTATCGCAAGTATGACCGGGGAATGCTGGGGAATATGACCAAGGTGGCTATCCCCACCATGGTGCAGCAGTCCATGGTCTCCGTCGGGATGCTACTGATCCAGGCTGCGGTGAACCAATTTGGCTCAGTGTTCATCGCAGGTTACACGGCGGCCTGCCGCCTGGACGGAATGGCGATTGTGCCCATGGTGAACTCCGGAAATGCCACCTCCACTTTCGTCGCACAAAACATCGGGGCGGACAAGCCGGAGCGTGTGAAAGCGGGATACCATGTGGGCCTTGTCATGGCCATGGGAATCGGCCTTGCAATCGGAATTATCATGCAGTTTTTCGGAGCGGACTGTGTGGGCTGGTTCATGGATGCGGAGGAAGCGGCGGAGTCCATCGCCATCGGCGCACAATACATCGGCGTTGTATCCATGTTTTATTTTGTCATGGGTGCGATGAATGTCACCTCAGCGGTTTTAAGAGGCTCCGGGGACATGAGATGGTTTATGTCTGTCACGCTTCTGAATCTGTTGACAAGGGTTGTGTTAACCTACGCATTTGCAGAGGCAACTGCGGGAATGATTATTATGTGGGCAAACCCCATCGGCTGGGCGGTAGGACTCGGTGTGGCCTACTTTAGATACCGACAGGGCGGATGGCGAAAGATGAAGCTGGTGTAGACGGCGGGATTGCGAAAAATCCAAGAGGAAGTTGAAGAGGACGATATCAAATTAGTAGAAATAGGTATGGAGGAAATGAGATGCTGAAAGAAGGAATCAAAGGATATTCAGAACTTACGGTGACGGAGGAGATGGCCGCAAAAAATGTGGGCAGCGGAACCCTTATGGTTTTTGCAACCCCCGCCATGATAGCGCTGATGGAGAAGACCGCATGGGAGAGCGTGCAGCCGGAATTGGAGGAAGGCAGCGGCACCGTGGGAACGGCCCTAAATGTGAAGCATGTGGCGGCAACTCCCATGGGAATGAAGGTGACCTGTGAGACGGAGCTTATCAAGGTGGAGGGACGTGCTCTTACCTTTTCGATAAAGGCCTACGATGAAGCGGGACTGATCGGAGAGGGAACCCATGAGCGGTTTGTGGTGTACAACGAGAAATTCCAGGCAAAGGCGGACGCCAAGAGAGGGTAACACGTGAAAAGAAAAATTCCCATTCATTTTTATAATGGATGGGGATTTTTGCTCTAGTTGGTCATCTACGACTGCGATTTTGAATTTTACTAACTTTGTCTGGCCTTTCGGTAAATTCGTTAGTAAATCTTCAATCGTGATTCTGAAAAAATGACGGTGAAAAAAACACAAAAACAAATGCAGAAACGAGCAAAAAAAATGCACCATCATCCGTGACAAAACGGACCTCATGTCAATAGTGAACAAATGCAGCAAAAAGTGCGCAACAAATCAAAGGTTGCGCGTTTTTTGTTTTGTATATTTTTTTGTGGTACTGTGGTCACAAATTGGGAAAAAGTGATAAAAATCACATAAAAACATTGGAAAAACTGACGATTGCCAGAAAAAACACTCATCGTGTAAACTGACCTTGTTGTTGAGCAACCGTTTGCTCAAATTTGTAAGCGTGTATGAATTAAGGAGAGATTGTGATGAGAAAGAATGGGAAGAGGCGTTTCGCCAGCTTTGTGCTTGCGGCTGCGGTAATCTTGAGTCAGTTGGGCCTTGTGGCCGTCAATCTGGAGACGGTGAAGGCGGACGTGACAACGGCGGAGGAAGTTGCATTGCAGGATGCGGATTTTACCGGCGATTTGTGGGGTGATGGAGTCTGGACCGTGTCACCCAACACATGGGAGAATACAGAGTTCTCATATTTTACATATGCGGATAATGCATGGATGAATGCCCCGCAAAACGGTGGAACCACATCCTTTAAGTTTTGGATGAAGGACGCCGGAAACTTTACTTTGACCCAGACGGTCAGTGAGCTCCCAGCAGGAACATACACCCTCTCTTCCTATGTGATGGGATCCGGAGCGGATGTGTCGCTGATATTTGGAGATGATTCCTCCGAGCAAACCTCTCTGGAGGGGTATAATACATGGAAGAACATCAGTGATACCTTCACAGTGGAGGAGAATCTGACAGACGTTACCATCGGTTTTTCTGTGGCTGTGGCAGCGGACGGATGGGGATATCTGGATAGCCTGACTCTATGCGGTGAGAGCTTGGAGACTTCCGAAGAGGAAGAACCCAAAGAGGAAGAACCCGAAGAGGAAGAACCCAAAGAGTGGGAGGCAACTGCGGCACTTACCAACGGTGACTTCGAGACCGGGGATGCCTCCAAATGGACAATCTCGGGCGGAGCGGATGTTACCTACACAGTAAAGACCGATGAGTGGGCTACCAACAATACGACCAAAATATTGAATATTTACAATGGAGGTTCCGAAGCGGAATCCTTTTATATGAGTCAGAGTGTAACCCTCCCTGCGGGAACCTTCAAGGTGAGCTGGAGCCAGGAAGGGGCGGGAGCTGCCTCAGGGCTTAAATTTGTGGCACAGGCGGGCGATCAGATGCTGACATCCAAGGTGTTGGATGATACCACCGGATGGGATGCTTGGAGTAACTGTGAGTCTCAGGAATTTACCCTTACCGAACAGACCACCGTCACCATCGCTTTTTCCGGCGATTTGGCGGCAGGATACTGGGGTGATCTGGACAATATTGTACTTCGTTCTCTCGGCAGTGTTGAGCTTCCGGGACAGAGCCAGGAGGATGAAAACCCGGATGAGGATACTGCCGTTGAGGCGGATGTGTATGTGGAGAAGATTTCGGGGATGGACGAGGATTTCATCACAGGAGCGGATGTGTCTTCTTATCTCTCTATCATAAACAGTGGAGCAACGTTCTACAATGAGGACGGGGAAGCATTGGATGGACAGGGATTCTTCGATTTGCTGGCACAGGGTGGCACAAACTACATTCGACTTCGTGTGTGGAACAATCCTTACGATACAAACGGAAACGGGTACGGCGGCGGAAACAATGATTTGGAGGCTGCCAAGGTGATGGGACAGTACGCTACAAATGCGGGAATGAAGGTGCTCATCGACTTCCATTACTCCGATTTCTGGGCGGATCCGGGAAAGCAGAAGGCTCCCAAGGCATGGAACGCAATGTCAGTGGAAGAGAAGGCAAGTGCAGTCAGCGAATACACCACATCTTCCCTGAAATACCTGTTGGACAGCGGTGTTGATGTGGGTATGGTGCAGATTGGAAATGAGACGACGAATGCCATCTGTGGTGTGAGCTTCTCCAGCGCAACCAAAGATGCCTGCGCAATCTTCGATGCGGGCTGTGACGCAGTTCACAATGTGGCGGCGGAGTACAACAGAGAGATTTTGGCGGCAATCCACTTTACCAACCCGGAGCGTTCCGGCAACTATGCAACTTTTGCAAAGAGATTGGATACCTACGATGTAAGCTACGATGTGTTTGCCTCTTCTTACTATCCGTATTGGCATGGAACCCTGGACAATCTGACCAGCGTTTTGAAGAATGTGGCAGATACCTACGACAAGAAGGTTATGGTTGCGGAGACCTCCTGGGCATGGACTCTTGAGGACGGAGACGGACATGACAACACGGTTCGTGTGGGAAGCAATGACAGCGGTCAGCCCTATGATTTTTCTGTGCAGGGGCAGTGCACGGAGATTGCAGCAGTGGCAAAAGCCGTTGCTAACGTAGGAGATAAGGGAATCGGATTGTTCTACTGGGAAAACGCATGGATACCGGTGGAATATGCATATGACGAGAACGGAAATGTAGATGATGCTGTGTTGGCATCCAACAAGGCGAAATGGGAGGCAAACGGATCCGGATGGGCTTCCTCCTACGCAGCCGAGTATGATGCAGATGATGCCGGAAAATGGTATGGCGGTTCCGCAGTGGACAATCAGGCATGGTTTGATTTTAGCGGGAAGGCACTTCCTACCGTGAATGTGTACAACTATATGCGAACCGGAACCAGCGTGGCACTGGCCGTGGAGAAGATTTCGGTTCCGGATGTGACCGTGGCGCTCTCCGAAGCGGATACCATCACATTGCCGGAAAAAGCGACTGTGACCTACAACACCGGTGTCACCGCAGAAGTGGATGTCACATGGGATACACAGGCTCTTGCGGACGCAGTTGCAGCCGGAATCGGAAGCTATCGCGTCAGCGGCGTCGCAGTGGTGGATGAGAAGGAATACGATGTAGCCGTAGCCCTTGTCATCGAGGCGGATAACCTGTTGGATAATTCCGGATTTGAGAACGGATTGGACGGATGGACCGTGTCCAACAACTACTTTAATACTTCGGACGCATCCAGCAACTCTCGCACCGGAAACGGATGCTTACATTTCTATACTGCTGTGGCAGGGGTGGAAAGCACCGCCAGCCAGACCGTCACACTCAATCGTGGTGTGTACAGCGCAGGTGCCTATTTGCAGGGTGGAAATGCAGGCGACACGGATGTAATGGCAATTCAGGTTACGGTGGGTGAGCGTGAGTATATCGCTTACGGAACCGTAGAAGGATGGAAGGTGTGGAGCAATCCCACCATTCAGGAAATCGAGATTGCAGAGGATGGCACCCAGGTTACCGTCACACTGCTCCTTGCAGATTTGTCTGCAGGCGTGTGGGGATCCTTCGATGATGTGAAGCTGGTGCGAACCGGCGATCTTGCGGCGGAGGAAACCGCTGAGGAAGAAGAGAAAACAGATCGCGAGGAAGGAACAAGCGCGGGTACAGGCAATGCAAATAGCAACAACAGCGGCAATGCAAGTTCCCAGATATACAACGTGGCAGCAACCGCGATACAGATTCCTGCTGAAGCTGTTTCGGTGGAAGAGACTCCTATCATAGCAAATCGCACCGTACAGGGTGTGAGCACTGCGTCTGAAACCACAGCACAGCAGGATGAGGCTGCGGAGGAAGTTGCAGTGACGGAAGCGGAGCAGGATGAGGTTGTATTGGATGAGGATGCCGTTCCGTTGGACGGTGAGACCGTGGAACAAGCAGGTCGCACAGGTATGTGGATTGTTGCACTGGTAAGCGCATGTGCAATCCTTGGCCTTGGATGCGCGGGAGCCTATGTAGTTTCCGGAAAGCGCGTAAAATAAAAGAATAAAAGAATTCATACAAAGTCCCTTTACCATGAGGTTATTTTCTACAAAAAGAACCGATTGGCAGAGGGACTTTTGTTGTAGTTTGATAAAAATAAAAAAGGATATTGACTTCTAATTGCAGTTAGCATATACTAACCAAAGAAAAGAGCCAAATCGATAAATTAGATCAAAAAGGAGGGGGCATAATGCCACTTACAATGTCAAATGTAGGAGAACCTGTCATCATCAAGAAGGTTGGAGGAAAAGAGGAAACCCGCGCTTTTTTGGAGAATCTGGGTTTTGTCACAGGAGGTACTGTCACCGTGGTTTCGGAGAACGGCGGCAATATGATTGTAAATGTCAAGAACTCCCGAATTGCAATCGGAAGGGATATGGCCAATAAAATTATGGTTTGAGCACAGCATAGAAGAAGGGAAGGAACGAGAAAATGACACTGAAGGAAGTAAAGATTGGCGACACAGTGAAAGTCACAAGGATTCACGGGGAAGGCCCGGTGAAACGCAGAATTATGGATATGGGCATCACGAAGGGCGTTGAGATTTATGTCCGCAAGGTTGCACCTCTTGGAGACCCGGTGGAGATCACCGTGAGAGGATATGAACTTTCACTCCGGAGAGCGGATGCGGAAATCATTGATGTGGAATAGGATAAGAAACACTTATTTTTTTTACCCAAGAGTTAGTGACAACTAACACAAGAGAGTATAGACAAACATCAAGGAGAAAAACTTGGATAAATTTGTGAAAATGAAGCAAGATAAGGAGACGGAAAATGGCAGTAAGAATTGCGCTCGCAGGTAACCCGAACTGCGGAAAAACAACATTATTCAATGCATTAACCGGTGCGAACCAGTATGTGGGAAACTGGCCGGGTGTTACGGTAGAAAAAAAAGAAGGCAAGCTCAAGGGGCACAAAGATGTGGTGATTATGGACCTTCCGGGGATTTATTCCCTCTCTCCATATACACTGGAGGAAGTGGTTGCCAGAAATTATTTGATTCATGAACAGCCGGATGCAATCATCAATATTGTGGACGGAACCAACATTGAGCGAAATCTGTATCTCTCCACACAACTGATCGAGTTGGGAATACCGGTGGTCATGGCAGTCAATATGATGGATGTTGTGGAGAAAAACGGTGACAAGGTAGATATCAAAGCACTGGGCGAGAAGCTGGGATGCGATGTGGTAGCGATTTCCGCTTTGAAGGGAATCGGAATCCGGGAGGTCACCCAGAAAGCGATTGATGCAGCGAAGGCCAAGAAAAATGTGGTCCGTGTACATAAGTTTGCCGATGAGGTGGAAAAGGCAATCACCGCTGTGGAGGATAAACTGGGAAGTGAAACTCCCGATGCAAGAAAGCGCTTTTTTGCCATCAAGCTCCTGGAGAAGGACTCCAAGATCGCGGAGATGATGAAGGCTGCGCCGGATGCGAGCGCGGAGATTCAGGCGTTGGAGGATGCTTTTGACGATGATACGGAGAGCATTATCACAAACGAGCGCTATGTCTATATTTCCTCCATCATTGACAGTTGCGTAAAAAAGGCGGAAAAGAAGGAGAAATTAACTACCTCGGACAAAATCGATAAGATTGTAACCAACCGTATTTTGGCGCTCCCGATTTTTGCTTTGGTTATGTTTATCGTGTACTATGTATCCATCACAACGGTGGGAACTATCTTGACGGATTGGACCAATGACACCCTGTTTGGGGAGTGGATCATTCCGGGCGCGGCTGCGCTTTTGGATTCTGTGGGATGTGCACCGTGGCTGTCCGGACTTTTGGTGGATGGTATTATTTCCGGTGTGGGCGCTGTGTTGGGATTCGTTCCGCAGATGCTCGTCCTCTTTATCTTCCTGGCTTTTTTGGAAGGCTGCGGATACATGGCCCGCGTTGCGTTTATCATGGACCGCATTTTCCGCAAGTTTGGTCTTTCCGGAAAGTCCTTTATCCCGATGTTGATTGGATCCGGCTGTGGAGTTCCGGGTGTTATGGCATCCCGCACCATCGAGAATGAGAGAGACCGCCGCATGACGGTAATGACCACAACCTTTGTCCCCTGCGGGGCGAAGCTTCCGATTATCGCTTTGATTGCGGGAGCCTTCTTCCACAATGCGGGATGGATTTCCTGGAGCGCATACTTTGTGGGAATCGCAGCAATTATCTGCTCCGGTATTATTTTGAAGAAAACCAAGATGTTTTCCGGAGATCCGGCTCCTTTTGTCATGGAACTCCCGGCATACCATATGCCCACAATCGGAAGCATTCTCCGAAGCATGTGGGAGCGCGGATGGTCATTTATCAAAAAAGCGGGAACCATCATTTTGCTTTCCACAATCGTTGTCTGGTTTACCACCTACTTTGGCTGGGCACCGGGACAGGGCTTTTGCATGCTGGATGAAGAACTGATTGATTACAGTATATTGGCTTATATCGGCCGTGCAATCTGCTGGCTGTTCATCCCACTCGGATGGGGAGATTGGAAATCGGCGGTGGCAGCTGTCACCGGACTTGTGGCAAAAGAGAACGTGGTCGGCACCTTCGGAATCCTGTTCCACTTCGGCGAAGTCGCGGAGGACGGAGCGGAAATCTGGGACAGCCTGGCTGCCAATATGTCATCCATCGGAGCCTACTCATACTTGGTATTCAACCTTCTCTGCGCACCCTGCTTTGCGGCCATGGGAGCCATTAAGCGGGAGATGAACAATGCAAAATGGTTCTGGTTTGCAATCGGATATCAGTGCATTCTGGCTTATCTGGTATCCCTCTGTGTATTCCAGATCGGCGGACTGTTCACCGGGGCAGCAAGCTTTGGAATATGGACAATTGTTGCAATATTGATTATTATTGGATTTATCTACATGTTGTTTCGGCCGGACAAAGGCAAAGCCAATAAAAAAGTCGTTAGGAGTATCAAATGGTAGCAACAATCATAATCTCAATCGCACTAATCGTCATTGTAGCGTTTATCATTCGCGGCATGATTCGCAATGTAAAAAATGGAAAAGGTCTTGACGGAGGCTGCTCCGGAAATTGTTCGAAATGCGGCAGATGCCATTGACATTCGTGGAATAAAACTTTTTTCCGGGAGAAAAATAAAAATGACACTATTTTGATGTGGCCTAAAATCATACGGACGAAGGAGGATTACACAGGTGAGTGAGGAAGCTTTTCAAATCGTTCAGCAGATGGATATCTCCAAGATTGAAGCACAGATGGCACTGCACTGTGCTCCGGTGATTACCAACATCAAGATTTCGAACCTGATTACGGTGGCGAGAGAAGATGAGGAGTCACTTCGCATGATTCTTCGCAAAACGGGAATTCAGTACTTTCGGCTGTACCGGGCTGAGGATAAGAGCACGTTCCTCCTTTTTCACAGAGAAAAATTGGAGAAGTGCCTGAAGACAAAAGGTGCACGAGAACTGTTGACAGGGCTGGGATACACGGATTTGGAGTTTGGACAGATTCTTCGAAACTTTCAAAAGCGTTTCTGCGACTGCAGGGTGCAGGGAGAGAAATTTCCCCATGAGATCGGATTACTTCTGGGGTATCCGCTGGAGGATGTCATCGGATTTATTGAAAATGGGGGGCGCAATTATCTCTATTCCGGATATTGGAAGGTGTATGCGGATGTGGAGCGGAAGGTGGAACTTTTCGAAGCCTACGAAAAGGCGAAGGATACGCTGATTTATCTGTTGGCAATCGACATGCCCATGAGAAAAATCATGGAAACTTATCAATATGAAACGAACATTGCCTGAAACGAAGTGATATAAGAGCGGGGCCCGGGAGATGATTTCTCCCGGGCCATTTTTGGCATGTTTTATGAAGTTTCCCATAATAGCTGCAATTGGTATTACAGCGGATACAGGTGATTTTTCTTCAGATATTCCACAGATTCCATCAGATCCTCGTAGGTGCGGACCTCGATGAGAACGGTGGGGCGCTTCTCCTTTGGGATGGAGGCCATGAAATCACCGTAAATCTCCCAGGGCAGTTTCTCGGTTCCCACAGGGCGGTGGGTATCCTCCAGCCCGTCGTTGTCGTTGATGTGCATATGGCAGATGTACGGGCGTAGGGCGTCGCACCACTGATTGAGCGGAGTGTCGGCAAGGAAGGCGTGAGCCATGTCGAAGCAGACTCCAAAGCGGGGCTCATCCGCCATCTTCGCCGCAAGAAGCGACAGCAGTGTGGGTTCGCCGTCAAACATATTTTCCAGGTAGACCGTGAGGGTGGGGTATTCTGCCAAAATCCTGCGCCAGTAGGCGGCATTTCTGTTTACCCAGTTGGAACAGTAGCTTTTCAGGCGGAAATTCGGGATCATGTTGGTGTGAAAAATTACTGCCTTGACTCCAAGCTTCACAGCAATATCCATGGACTGATGAATACGCAAATCCGACACTTCCAAAATCTTGGCGTCATCTGAATGGACGCAGACATCCAGAAATGCCCCGTGAAGCGTATCCTCGCTGCGATCCCGATCCAGGGATTTATAGTTTTCGATCATTTTCTGAACCTGCTTTGGATTGTCCAGAACGGAGGGCAGGAAAAAATCATTGTACTCAAATCCGGCATTATACTCGTTTGAGAAATGCAGGAAGTGTGAAATTTGATTCCACTTTGGAATACAGTAAACGGACTTCATTCAAAAACTCCTTTCTGGAAGACGGGTTTGGGATTGGCGGTTTGTCAATGTCCTGCACAGAGTATGCTACAACTGCAACGGATTTTCCCTTCAGGGACAATTCACCCACGGGAACTGCTGTCACCCGGTCGGAGGTGGCATCCAGCACGGATTGGCTGATGAGTATCTCTCCGGCGGGGGCATTTGACTCTAGGCGTGAGGCGGTGTTCACCGTGTCTCCGATGGCGGTGTAATCCATGCGGTGGAGACAGCCAATGTTGCCTACAATAGCCTCCCCGCAATTGATGCCGATCCCCACCCGGATTTCTTTGCCGTAGAGATTTTGATAGCGCTGAGTCAGTTCCTGAAAGCCCTGCTGAATATCGTGGGCGGCACACACCGCATGGAGGATGAAATTGTCTTCCTCCTGAGGCGCATTAAAAATCGCCATTGCGGCATCTCCGATAAACTTGTCAAGGGTTCCGTTCCAAGCCTGAATGGAAGCGTAAACCAACGTGAAATACTCGTTGAGAATGTGTACCACCTGCTCCGGATCCAACTGCTCGGACATGGTGGTGAATCCCCGGATGTCCACAAAAAGCACTGCTATCTGACGTCGTTCGCTGTACTTTGCCAAGGCAAAGGGCGATACCTCGGAGATTTCATCCACCACCTTGGAATCCACATACATTTTGAGGGTGGTTTCCATTCGCTTCCGCTCCAAATAGTTCAGTATGTTGTACTGGAGCAGGAATATCAAGGTGGAGATAATTGCAAACACAATCGGAATCAACAGGAGAAAACGATATCCGATGATATTCAGGGAGAACGCCACCGCCATTATGAAAAAGCCCCAAAGTAACTGCCCAAGGAAGGCAAACAGACGCTTTCGGTTGGCAAAAATAATGTAAAACAGGGTGATGGTAATTCCGTAGAAGAGGGCCTGAAACAAATCCGGTACATCCAAAACGGTGCGTTGCTCCAACAATGCCTGTAGGATGAACGCCTGCAGCATTACCTCCTGATAGGTCTTCCGGGACTCAAAATATTCGAACAATCCGTCAGATTCCAGGGAATCGTATTCTCCGATTAAGATAATATGCTCGTCAATCAGGGACGGGTCATAATCTCCGGACAACAGGTCACAGAAGGAAATTCTCTGGTAAGTGTTCTCCCGCAGGACGGAGTTGAATCCGAATAACTCATCACTGTTGAGGGATGGCAATTGAAATGCAATGTGGGCAAATTCCGCAAATTGGCGATATATGGAGACCGCAAAGCTATCCATTTGCTTCTCGCCGATGTTGACGGACATGGCGGCATTGTGAATGAAGCCGTCAGGCGATACCTGCACGGCATTGGTTGCTCCCAGGGTGACCACCTCCGCCAACTCTTCATACGGATACTTCAGGGAAGATACGGACACATCACTCCATTTTACATCCGAATCTACCGGTGTAGGTGCCACAAAAATGTCTTTGTCACGGGCATTTTGGAGGGATTCCTCAATATGCATCTTGTCGCCCGAGGAGGAGGCCGCTGTCTGCTCCTGTTTGGAATCGGAGAACAAAGTCTCAAAGAAAAATGTCTGAACTGGCATGACCACATTGCCAGCATTGGCACAAGCCTCCACCAGCGCGGCATCCCCGTCGGCGGTGTAATCGGAACTTAAGTCCACGTCCAGACCGATGACGGCGGCGCCTTCCTCACTGAGTTTTTGGATCGCGTCCGCATACATCTGGCGGGACCAGTCCAAATTGGAACCATACCGGTCGTAGGTGGCATTATCAATTGTCACTAATGTGATTTTGGGAGATGCTACGGTGAACGGATTGTTGGAATAGATTATGTTGGTCAGCACTTCATCCACGGTGTACAGCACTTTGGCATAGGAAAGCGTCGCTGCGGAAATCCCCAGCAAAAGTGCGATACAGACCGTGGTGATTTTGTGGATTTTGGATTGGAAGAAAAAATTTACTTTTTCCTTCTGCTTTTTGGGAAGTGATGATTTCGCCATGCATTTACCCCCGTAAAAGAGCTGACTTATTTCTGCAATTGTGAGATATACTCGTGGTTCAACTTTTCCAGGGAAGAACTGAGATATTTCAATAAGGTCCACACATAGTCCGGATCCTTCTTGGCGATGACATCGAAGGAGCGGACGTCCATTTTCTGGACGGTCTGATAAATTGGGTTGCGCTTATACTGATATACGAAGCGTTTGTCGGAAACTTCGATGCGGTCAAGCATCTGGTTTAGCCGATTGTTCAGACTGAGCAGCAAGCGGTAGGTGATAGAGGTGGCATTGAGCAAAAGCATGGCAAAATCCGTCTCGGACACCTCCAGCACGACGACATTGTCCGACGCTGCCACTATTGTGGCAGAGCGGGGCTTGGATTCCAGCAGAGACATCTCTCCGAAAAAGCTTCCCTCCTCCATGAATCCCAGTGAATTGGGATTGTCGGAAAAAGAGTTGATCATAATCTCCACAGATCCTGTGAGCAAAATAAACATGGAATGTCCGGTCTCACCCTCGCGGCAGATGGACTGCCCCCGAGAGAAAGAGACGGTTTTCCCACACTCTTTCAGCAAATCTACATCCATACACATTCTCCTCAAAATGATTTATGAATTGGCTTCCTGTTCCTTCTTCAGATTCTTCATAGCGGTAGAAAGCATTAATTTGATTCGGTTCAACTGGTTTACTTCGGAAGCACCCGGGTCGTAATCGATGGCCACAATGTTGGCGGAAGGATATTCGTGGCGAATCTCCTTGATGACGCCCTTCCCCACGATGTGGTTCGGCAGGCAGGCAAAAGGCTGCGCACAGACGATGTTGGTTGCTCCCTGATGTATTAATTCTAACATTTCGCCAGTCAAAAACCAACCTTCTCCTGTCTGATTTCCCTCGGAAACAATCGGAGCTGCCATTTTTGCCAGATCTTCGATGTATGCGGTGGGCTCA
The DNA here is from genome assembly GCA_029008875.1 of Lachnospiraceae bacterium. GTDB lineage: Bacteria > Bacillota > Clostridia > Lachnospirales > Lachnospiraceae > Roseburia. Next base: position 53,011 of record JAQXJP010000036.1, read on the forward strand.
AAGTGCTTACTCTTCTTCAACTCATCCCGGGCAGCCTTGCGGAGCCACTCGAAGAATTTGATCAACAGGTTGTTGATGCGCTTGGATTTTTGGGAGCCGCCCAAGTAGTCTGTCTTGAAATTCTGGTTGTAGCAGCAGTACAGCAGGAAGTCCGTCAAATCCGGAACCACTGCCTCCGCTCCTTCCGCCTCCAGCAGGTCCACAATGTAGTTGTTGGCGGCGGGGAGGAACTTGACCAAAATCTCCCCGACCACACCGACGCGGGGCTTTTTCTCGTCCGTCATCGGAAGATTGTCAAAGTCGCGGATGATGGCACGGCACATCTTCTGGTACTTGCGGTGGGAGAGAAGCTTGGTGTTGCCCAAAAATTCAATTACCTCTTTTTTCCACTTCTCATGCAATGCGTTTGCGCTTCCCGGAACTGCCTCGTAGGGGCGGGTGCGGTAGAGACAACGCATAAAGATATCCCCAAATTCCAAGGCGTACAAGCCGTGTTGAATCAGCTTCGGAGAGAGGGTGAATCCCGGGTTTTTCTCCAGGCCTACCATGTTGATGGAGATAACCGGAACATCCGGGTAACCGGCCTTGATCAGGGCACGGCGGATGAAACCGATGTAGTTGGTGGCACGACATCCGCCACCGGTTTGCGAAATCAAAATGGCAGTGTGCGTCATGTCATAATCCCCCGACATCACTGCGGCCATAATCTGACCGATGACAATCAGGGAAGGGTAGCAGGCGTCATTGTTGACGTATTTCAATCCCACGTCCACACATTCCCTTGCAGGAACATCCGGGATGACCAGGTTGTACCCAGCGGCACGGAAGGCCGGAAGCAGGAGATCAAAATGGATCGGGGACATCTGAGGACAGATGATGGTATAGTGATCCCGGAACATTTGCTCGGTGAACACAACACGCTCGTAATTGGAGGGAGCGACGGTGCGCTTCTCCTGTTTTTTGGCCTTTACCCGAAGAGCGGAGAGGAGGGAGCGAATACGGATTCGCGCAGCTCCCAGATTGTTCACCTCATCGATCTTCAGGCAGGTGTATATCTTGCCGGATTGGGTGAGGATATCGCTGACACAATCCGTGGTGACCGCATCCAGACCGCAGCCGAAGGAATTAAGCTGAATCATATCCAGATCATCCCGGGTTTTCACATAGTTGGCTGCCGCGTACAGACGGGAGTGGTACATCCACTGGTCCATAACAATGAGGGGACGCTCGGTGACTCCCAGGTGGGAGATGGAATCCTCCGTCAACACGCAGATGCCGTAAGAGTTGATGAGCTCCGGGATTCCGTGGTTGATTTCCGGGTCCACATGGTAAGGTCGACCGGCCAGGACGATGCCGTGTCTTCCGGTCTCCTCCATATATTTGAGTACTTCTCCGCCTTTTTGCTGTATTTCCCGGCGGGTCATGGCCATTTCCTTCCAACCCTCAGATACGGCATTCCGAATCTCCACCTCGCTGATGTGAAATTCCTCGTTGCAGAAGGTGGCAACCAGCTGCTGGGACAGGGTCTCTTCGCTGGAGAAAGACATAAAAGGATTGAGGAAGCGCATCTGTCCGCTGGTAATCTCATCCACATTGTTCTTGATATTCTCTGAATATGAGGTTACGATCGGGCAGTTATAATGGTTGTTGGCATCCGGGAACTCCTGGCGCTCGTAAGGAATTGCCGGGTAAAAAATAAAGTCCACATTCTGGTGAATCAGCCACGCGATATGTCCATGGGCCAGCTTCGCCGGATAACACTCGGATTCGCTGGGGATGGAATCGATTCCCAACTCATAAATCTTGCGCGTTGACTGGGGGGACAAAACTACACGGAAGCCCAGCTTCGTGAAGAAGGTCGCCCAGAATGGGTAGTTTTCGTACATGTTCAGCACCCGCGGAATGCCCACGGTACCCCGGGTGGCTTCCTCGTCGGAGAGAGGCTCATAGGCAAAAATGCGGGTATTTTTATATTCAAAAAGGTTCGGTATATTTTCCTTGTTCTTCTCCTTGCCCAAACCTCTCTCGCAACGGTTGCCGGTAATGTACTGGCGGTTGTCGGAAAAGCGGTTGATGGTCAAGAGACAATGGTTGGTACAGCCTTGACACCGGGTGAGTTTGGTGGTGTAGGTCAACTCATTGATCTGCTCGATGGAAAGCATTGTGGTGGCGTAGCCCTCCTCGTGGCGCTCTCTTGCAATCAAAGCTGCGCCGAAGGCACCCATGATTCCGGCGATGTCCGGCCGGGTGGCGTGAACTCCTGCAATTTTCTCAAAACTACGGAGTACGGCGTCGTTGTAGAAGGTTCCGCCCTGCACTACGATGTTCTCCCCCAGATCCTTTGCGTCGGAGAGTTTGATTACCTTGAACAAAGCGTTTTTGATAACAGAGTAAGCAAGTCCGGCGGAGATGTCGGAGACGGATGCCCCCTCCTTCTGCGCCTGTTTTACCTTGGAATTCATGAAAACGGTACAGCGGGTTCCCAAATCAATGGGGTGCTCCGCAAAGAGCGCCTCCATGGCAAAGTCCTGTACGGAGTAGTTCAGAGATTTTGCAAAGGTCTCGATGAAGGAACCGCAGCCGGAGGAGCATGCCTCGTTCAGTTGTACGGAATCCACGGTCTGGTTCTTAATCTTGATGCACTTCATGTCCTGACCGCCGATGTCCAGAATACAGTCCACCTTCGGGTCAAAGAATGCGGCGGCGTAGTAGTGCGCCACGGTCTCGACCTCTCCTTCATCCAACATCAATGCGGCCTTCAGCAGTGCCTCACCGTAACCGGTGGAGCAGGAATGCACGATATGGGCATCCGCAGGGAGAAGGGAATAGATCTCCTGGATGGAGCGGATGGCGGTAGCCAGAGGACTTCCGTTATTGTTGCTGTAGAAAGAGTACAATAAATCTCCGTCCTCGGACACCAACGCAATCTTGGTGGTGGTGCTGCCAGCGTCGATACCCAGGTAGCAATTTCCCTTATAGGAAGCCAAATCTGCAGTTTTCACATGGTTACTTCCATGGCGCTTCGTAAATTCATCGTAGGCTTCCCGGTTTTCGAACAAAGGCTCCAGACGGGCAACCTCAAACTCCATCTTGATTCCGGAGGATAATTTTCCAATCATCTCGGAGAGAACCGCAGAGGTATTCTCCTTATAGTTCAATGCGGAACCGATAGCCGCAAAAAGGTGAGAGTTCTCTGGGGTGATTGCATGCTCCTCATCCAGATTCAGCGTGCGAATAAAAGCAGCCTTCAGCTCGGACAGGAAGTGGAGCGGTCCGCCCAGAAATGCCACATGTCCACGGATGGGTTTTCCGCAGGCAAGTCCACTGATGGTCTGATTGACCACCGCCTGGAAGATGGATGCGGACAGATCCTCTCGGGTTGCCCCCTCGTTGATCAGGGGCTGAATATCTGTCTTTGCAAAAACACCGCATCGCGCCGCAATGGGGTAGATTGCCTTATATTTCTTGGCGTATTCGTTTAGTCCGGACGCGTCGGTCTGAATCAGAGAAGCCATCTGATCGATGAAGGAGCCGGTGCCGCCGGCGCAGATACCGTTCATTCGCTGCTCCACATTGCCGCCCTCAAAGTAGATGATCTTGGCATCCTCACCACCGAGCTCGATAGCGACATCGGTCTGTGGAGCGTAGTGCTGCAAAGCCGTGGATACGGCGATAACTTCCTGTACAAACGGGACATCCAGATGCTTGGCCAACGTAAGACCGCCGGAACCGGTGATCATCGGCGATACGTTCAATTCTCCCAACTCATCATATGCTTTTTGCAATAGGTTGGATAAAGTCTCCTGAATATTGGCAAAATGGCGCTCATAATCGGAGAAGAGCAGGTTGTCCTGCGCATCAAGCACAGCCACTTTGACGGTGGTGGACCCGATATCAATTCCCAGTTTATGTAGATTGTTGGTATTCATGTGATATTCCTCCGTTTTCGGGGTCTTTCTTCTTATTTATTATGTAATAGCCACAAAACAGCAAACTACATTATACGACAGCGTTCGACAAAATACAATGTGCGAAATTCTAAAGAATTTGTAAACAATGGGCCGAAAAATTGACAAAAAAAACAACATCAGTTTAGTATAATGTGGTATAACTTATGAAGGAGGAATCCCGAATATGAATTGGATGGATAAGTTGGAGAGAAAAATCGGAAGATATGCGATTCCGAGAATATATCGCTATTTTGTGGCGGCAATCATCATTGGGTATCTGATGGTTCTGGTGGGAAGGGTGGTACCCCTATTTAGTGTCTTGTTGTCGTGGCTTTCATTTTCACCCTATGACATTTTGCACGGACAAATATGGCGGCTGTTGACATGGATTTTTATTCCCAATAATGGGCTGGATGTGTTCGTCATTATCTTTTTGATGTGTGTGTTGATGTGGGGCTCATCCATCGAGATGATGCTGGGTACATTTCGGACCAATGTGTTCCTGATCGGAGGAGTATTGCTCAGCGACATCGGGGGGCTGTTGATCTATGCCATCTCCTACGCGGTGCTGGGAATGGGAATACCGGTGCAACTGACCACCTATTACCTGATGCTCACCATGCTGATGGCCCTTGCCATCTGCATGCCGGAGGGTGAGGTGCGCCTGTGGTTTGTTCTGCCCATCAAGATGAAGTGGATGCTGGTGATTGAGCTGGTATATCTGTTCTATGAGGTCTATGTGATTTTTTCCAATGTGAGAGTTCAGCTTGGAAGCGCTACGGCCCTCATGGTGACCACCATTTACGCATCCCAGATAGTGTTTGCCCTTCTGAACATGGCATTGTTTTTCTTCTTTGCGAAAAGGCGTGTCAGCCACAAGCAGAAGAAGCGGCAGAAGGAGTTCAAGCAGCAGTTTAGCAATCCCCGCCCGGGATCCGGGATTACCAAGCATAAATGTGCCATCTGCGGCAGGACGGAGTTGGACGATCCGAGCCTTACATTCCGCTATTGTTCCAAGTGTGTGGGCAATAAGGAATACTGTCAGGAGCACTTGTTTACCCACACACATATCACCTCCATGTAGGTTGACAATCGGGGGCTTCGATTCTATAATATGAATATTGCAATAAACGAGGTTGTTGTTTGCACGACAGCCTCTTTTTACGCTGTAATCAGGTGGTTTATGCCGGTCGGCAATCCCATAGATGAAGGAGTTATGTATGGAAAACGAGACAATTTCGAAGAATTTTATCGAGCAGATTATTGAGAAGGATTTGGCAGAGGGACATTGCACCACCGTCAAGACGCGGTTCCCGCCGGAGCCAAACGGTTACCTTCACATCGGACATGCCAAATCCATTCTTTTGAATTACGGGTTGGCAACGGAGTATGGCGGGAAATTCAATTTCCGTTTTGACGATACCAACCCCACCAAGGAAAAGTTGGAGTTTGTGGAGTCCATCAAGGCGGATGTCAAATGGCTCGGCGCAGATTGGGAGGATCGTTTGTTCTACGCGTCCAACTATTTTGAGCAGATGTACGAGTGCGCTGTGGGATTGATCAAGAAGGGAAAGGCGTATGTGTCCGACCTCAGTGCGGATCAGATTCGCGAATACCGGGGGACATTGACGGAGCCGGGCAAGGAAGACCCCTATTCCACCAGAAGCATTGAAGAAAATTTACAGTTGTTCCAGGATATGAGAGATGGGAAGTTTGAGGATGGAAGCAAGGTGTTGCGCGCCCGCATCGACATGAGCTCCTCCAACATCAATATGAGAGACCCTATTCTCTACCGCGTGACGCACATGACCCACCACAATACCGGGGACCAGTGGTGTGTGTACCCTATGTATGACTTTGCACATCCCATTGAGGATGCCATCGAGGGAATTACCCATTCCATCTGTACTCTGGAGTTCGAGGACCACAGACCGCTCTATGACTGGGTGGTTATTGAGTGCGGATTCAAGAATACCCCGGAGGAGTCACCGAAACAGATTGAGTTTGCAAAGCTGTACCTCACCAACGTGGTGACCGGAAAACGCTACATCAAGAAGCTGGTGGAGCAGGGAATCGTGGACGGATGGGATGATCCGAGACTGGTGTCCATCGCGGCGCTCAGGAGAAGAGGATTTACCCCGGAGTCCATTCAGAAGTTCGTGGAACTCTGCGGAGTATCCAAAGCCAACAGCTCCGTGGACTATGCCATGCTTGAGTATTGTATCCGTGAGGATCTCAAAATGAAGCGCCCGCGTATGATGGCAGTTCTCGATCCCATCAAGGTAGTGATTGACAATTATCCGGAGGATCAGGTGGAGTATCTGACTGTGGACAATAATCTGGAGAACCCGGAACTTGGAACCCGCCAGGTTCCGTTTACCAGAGAACTGTACATTGACCGTGAGGACTTTATGGAGGAGCCTCCCAAGAAGTACTTCCGCATGTTCCCGGGCAATGAGGTCCGCCTGATGAACGCTTATTTTGTAAAGTGTGAGAGTTTCGTCAAGGATGAAAACGGAAAGGTGATCGAGATTCATTGTACCTACGATCCCGCATCCAAGGGCGGCAACAGCCCGGACGGACGCAAGGTAAAGGGTACCATCCACTGGGTATCCGCCCAGTACGGCAAGAGAGTGACCGTTCGTCTGTATGAGAATCTGGTGAATGAGGAACTGGGAGTATATGACGAGAATGGAGACGTGAATGTGAATCCCAACTCCCTTACGGTTTTGGAGGATTGCATCGTTGAGCCGGCACTTTTGGAGGCAAAGCCGTTTGAGAGCTTCCAGTTTGTACGCCAGGGATTTTTCTGCGCAGATTACAAGGATTCCACAGAGGGACATCCGGTGTTTAACCGCATTGTTTCGCTGAAGAGTTCATTTAAATTACCGACAGCTTAGTCAGGGATAAGGAGTTATCATGGGCATTTTTGAGGGATTAGAGAAATATGGTTTGGATCTCGACGGAATGGGCAACCTTTTCGCGGAGGAGGGAGCAACCAAGAAAGCGGCGGAAGTGAAACCGGTTGTGGAGGAGGTGAAGGAGGAAGATTTTCTCCTGGACAAGTCCGTAACCTGTGTGGTGTGCGACAATACCTTTATCACGAAGGCGCTGAAAACCTCCAAGCTTCGCAGAATGGAGCCGGACAAGGATCTGCGCCCGAGATATCAACATGTGGATTCTCTAAAGTATGATGTGATTTCCTGCCCCTATTGCGGATATACCGGAATGAGCCGGTATTTTACCCATCTGTCCTCCCTTCAGATTCGTCTCATCAAGGAGGGGGTGTGCAGCAAGTTTAAACCCACCAGCACGGAGGTTCCGGCAACCTACGATTACGATGTGGCCATCGAACGCTACAAACTGTCTCTCTACAACACGGTTGTGAAGAAGGGGAAGACCAGTGAGAAGGCATACACCTGCCTGAAGATGTCATGGCTTTGCCGGGGGCAGATTGAAGAACTGCTGAGTAAGGGTGCGGTGGAAGATTCCGAGACCATCAGGAAGTGGAGAACACAGGAGAAGTATTATTACGAGCAGGCCTACGAGGGCTTGGTTAAGTCCGTGGCAGCCGAGAGCTTTCCAATCTGCGGAATGGATCAAAACACCATGGATTTGCTTCTGGCTGAGATGGCCGCCAGCCTGGAAAAATACGAGATGGCATCCAAGCTGGTGTCCAGACTTCTGCTGTCACAGAACGTGAACCGCAATATCAAGGACAGGGCACTGGAATTGAAACAGGAGATTATCGAACAACTTAAGAAGTAATCCGGACAGGACTGCTGGGGCAGTCCCGTTCTCGTAAGCGAAATAAAAGGGAAACTGCAACAGCAGTTTCCCTTTTTGAGTTGTGTATGGTGTTGTCCGGTGATTAGTTGGTCTTTTTTTCGTTGTTTTGAAGCATCATTGCACGAACCTTGAGAGGGAGTCCGAACAGGGTAATGAAACCATCCGCATCGTGGTGATCGTACTGATCTCCGGTGGTGAAGCTTGCAAGGCTGTCACTGTACAGAGAGTAAGGGGATGTGGTGCCGGCCTTGATGATGTTGCCCTTGTAGAGCTTGAACTTCACTTCGCCGGTTACATACTCCTGTGTGGACTCCACGAATGCCTGAAGTGCCTCCCGGAGAGGGGTGAACCACTTGCCTTCGTATACCACCTGGGCAAGCTTGTTGCCGATTTCCTTTTTCATCTCCATGGTAGCGCGGTCGAGGCACAATTCCTCCAACTGGTCGTGAGCCTCCATCAGGATAGTTCCGCCGGGGGTTTCGTATACGCCGCGGGACTTCATGCCGACCACACGGTTCTCCACGATGTCCACGATACCGATTCCGTGCTTGCCGCCAAGGCGGTTCAATTCGCGGATGATGTCGGAAACCTTCATCTCTTTGCCGTTTACGGACTTTGGTACACCTTTTTCAAAGGTCATGGTTACATATTCCGGCTCATCCGGAGCTTTTTCCGGGGTGACACCGAGAACCAGCATGTGATCATAGTTCGGCTCCAGAGAAGGATCCTCCAATTCCAGTCCCTCATGGCTGATGTGCCACAGGTTGCGGTCGCGGCTGTAGCTACTGTCGTTGGAGAAGGGAAGGTCGATGCCGTGAGCTCTGCAGTACTCAATCTCCGCCTCTCGGGAATCCATCTTCCAGGTATCCAGTCTCCAAGGGGCAATCACTTTGATGTCAGGCGCAAGCGCTTTGATTCCTAATTCAAAACGAATCTGATCGTTTCCTTTTCCGGTGGCACCATGGCAGATTGCAACGGCCCCTTCCTTGCGGGCAATCTCCACCAGCTTCTTGGCGATTCCCGGGCGGGCCATGGAGGTTCCGAGCAGGTACTTATGCTCGTATACGGCACCGGCCTGAACACAGGGAACGATATAATCATCACAGAATTCATCCACGATATCCTCGATATATAATTTGGATGCACCGGATAATTTGGCACGCTCATCCAGCCCGTCCAATTCTTCACCCTGTCCGCAGTTGATGCAGCAACAGATTACTTCATAATCGTATTGTTCCTTGAGCCAAGGAATGATTGCGGTAGTATCCAGACCACCAGAGTACGCTAATACCACTTTTTCTTTCATAACGTAACTTCCTTTCTTCTTATAAATATGTGATGCACATATCGTGCTCTTTTACACTAGGTTAACTATATAACAATTAAATTGTGAATGCAAGTGAAAAAATATACAATAAAATGAATAAATATTCATATTTTTATGCATTTTTACTCTTTACTATGGGGAAAAGGTATACTATATTTATATGCAGACAACATTTTATGCATGGAGTTTTTGACAGCAGGACTCCATAGGAAGAAGGAACAATATGATAAAAGCAGGAATTATCGGTGCCACAGGATATGCAGGTGCAGAGCTTGTTCGCATCTTGATGAATCATAAGGAAGTGGAGATTGCATGGTACGGGTCACGCAGTTATGTGGACCAGGATTATGCGGATGTATACGGCAATCTATTTCAGATTGTGGATGCAAAATGCATGGATGACAATATGGAAGAGCTTGCAGAACTGGTGGATGTGATTTTCACAGCCACACCCCAGGGATTTTTGGCGGGAGTTCTCACCGAGGATATCCTGAAAAAGGTAAAGATTGTGGATTTGAGCGCGGATTACCGCATCAAGGACGTGGCGGTGTATGAGCAGTGGTACAAGATTGAGCACAAGAGCCCTCAATTCATCGAGGAGGCAGTGTACGGCCTCTGTGAGATTAACCGCGACAAGATTACTCCCCAGACAAGACTGGTTGCCAATCCGGGATGTTATACCACCTGTTCCATCCTGACGGCATACCCGTTGGTGAAGGAGGGGCTGATCGACACGGATACCCTGATTGTGGATGCCAAGAGCGGAACCTCAGGTGCCGGCCGTGGCGCCAAGGTGCCAAACCTGTTTTGTGAGGTGAATGAGAGCATGAAGGCCTACGGCGTGGCAAGCCACAGACACACACCGGAGATTGAGGAGCAGTTGGGATATGCGGCGGGCAAGAAAGTGCTTATCAATTTTACCCCGCACCTGGTTCCCATGAACCGGGGAATTCTTGCGACAGAGTATGCGTCCCTCAAGAAAAAGCCGGATGGTACATACCCGACCTATGAGGAGGTGAAGGCGGTGTACGATAAGTATTACGCCAAGGAACGATTCGTGCGCGTGCTGAAAAAGGGAATGTGCCCGGAGACCAAATGGGTGGAAGGAAGCAACTATGTGGACATCAACTTTGTGATTGATGAGCGTACCGGACGAATCATTATGATGGGTGCCTTGGACAATCTGGTAAAGGGCGCTGCAGGACAGGCGGTTCAGAATATGAACCTGTTGTTTGGTTTTGATGAGGCAGAGGGACTGAAGATGGTTCCTTTGTTCCCGTAGGAAGAAGGAAACATGGCAGATTTTATATACGAAGTTCGCCCTATGGCCCTGGAGGACTATGATGCGGTGTATGAGCTGTGGATGGGAATCCACGGCTTCGGAATCCGCTCCATCGATGACTCTCGGGAAGGGGTGGAGCGCTTTTTGAAGAGGAATCCGGGCATCAGCGTGGTAGCTGTGTGTGAGGGCAGGATTGTGGGAGCAATTTTGTGTGGGCATGACGGAAGACGGGGCTGCATGTATCACGTGTGCGTCCATGAGGAGTACCGCAAACACGGAATCGGCAAGGCTATGGCGGTGGCCTGCATGCGCGCCCTTCAGGCGGAGAAAATCAATAAGGTCAATATCATCGCATTCAAGTCCAATGCTGTGGGGAATCAGTTTTGGCAGGGGGAGGGTTGGACCTTCCGCGAGGATTTGAACTACTATGATTTCACATTGAACGAGGCAAATATCACTCGATTTAATCAATAGAAGATAGAAAAAGGTTTGTACGATAGAAATTCATCGACAGAAAAGAGGTTATGAAAATGGCAGAGCAGAACATGGATAAGGTATTGGAAAAAGCCCAGGTGCTGATTGAGGCACTCCCCTATATTCAGCGGTTCAACCGCAAGATTATCGTGGTGAAATACGGCGGATCCGCCATGGTGGATGAGGAATTGAAAAAGCAGGTGATCCAGGATGTGACATTGTTGAAACTGGTGGGATTCAAACCGATTATCGTCCATGGTGGCGGCAAGGAAATCAGCAGATGGGTCAACAAGGTGGGCATGGAGCCGGTATTTGTAAACGGTCTGCGCAAGACCGATGAGGCCACCATGGAGATTGCGGAGATGGTCCTCAACAAGGTCAACAAATCCCTGGTAAAACTGGTGGAGGAACTGGGTGTCCGCGCGGTGGGAATCAGCGGAAAGGACGGAGGTCTTCTCAAGGTTGAGAAGAAATTGTCCAACGGGGAGGACATCGGCTTTGTAGGTGAGATTACCGAGGTGAATCCCAAGATTTTATACGACTTGCTGGAGAAGGATTTTCTACCGATTGTATGCCCTATCGGAATGGATGCTGAATACAATACCTACAATATCAATGCAGATGATGCGGCTTGCGCCATCGCCAGAGCGGTGCAAGCGGAGAAGCTGGCTTTCCTCACGGACATTGAGGGCGTATACAAGGATCCGGATGACAAGGAGACGCTGATTTCTGAACTGACGGTATCCGATGCCCGGGAACTGATTGGGGATGGCTATATCGGAGGAGGAATGCTTCCGAAGCTGAACAACTGTATTGATGCCATCGAGAACGGGGTTTCCCGGGTACATATTCTGGACGGGCGAATCGCACATTGTCTGTTGCTGGAGATTTTCACCAACAAGGGAATCGGAACCGCCATATTGGGAGATCAGGAGGATAAGTTCTACAATGAATAAAGAGAAATATATCAAAGCGGCAGACGAAACGCTTCTCCATACTTACAATCGTTTCGGCGTCGTGTGGGACCATGGCAAGGATGTGTACCTGTACGATACCGATGGAAAAGAATACTTGGATTTTGCCGCAGGCATTGCGGTGAATTCGTTGGGGTACAGCAACGAGGCATACAAGAATGTTCTGAAGTCCCAGGTGGACCTGTTGCTCCACACCTCAAATCTGTATTATAACCCTCCCATTATCGAGGCGGCCAAGAAGGTTTTGGCTGCAAGCGGCATGGACCGTGTCTTTTTTACCAACAGTGGCACCGAGGCCATCGAGGGGGCAATCAAGGCTGCCAAAAAGTACGCGTACACCCGGGACGGACATGCGGGACATGAAGTGATTGCCATGAACCATTCCTTCCACGGAAGAAGTATCGGCGCACTGTCTGTCACCGGCAACAAGCACTACCAAGAACCCTTTGAACCGCTGGTTCCGGGGGTTCGCTTTGCAGACTTCAACAATCTGGACAGCGTCAAGGCACAGATCACGGACAAAACTTGCGCCATAATTATGGAGACGGTACAGGGGGAAGGCGGGATCTACCCGGCGGATCCTGATTTTCTTGCAGGAGTTCGGGCTCTTTGCGATGAGCATGATATTCTGCTTATTCTGGATGAGATCCAGTGTGGAATGGGCCGAACAGGAGAGATGTTCGCCTGGCAGAGTTACGGTGTGAAACCGGATATTATGACGGTGGCCAAAGCACTGGGCTGCGGCGTTCCTGTGGGTGCGTTTTTGATGACCCAAAAGGTGGCGGATCAGTCTCTGGCGCCGGGTGACCACGGAACCACCTACGGCGGGAATCCCTTTGTGGGTGCAGCGGTATCCGCCGTGTTTGACCAATTCGAGGAACTGCAGCTTCTCGCCCATGTGAAGGAAATGACTCCCTACCTGGAGCAGAAACTGGAGGAGCTGGTCCAAAGATACGACTGCCTTACCACCCGCAGGGGAAAAGGCTTCATGCAGGGGTTGGTTTGCACGCTCCCGGTGGGAAAGGTGTGCGCGAAAGCTCTAGAGAAGGGACTTATCGTCATCAGCGCAGGGGCGGATGTGCTCCGCTTTGTGCCTCCCCTTGTGATTGAGCAAAAGCATGTGGATGAGATGACGGAGAAACTGTCTGCGGTGTTGGATGAGATGTAAACTTCCCGCATGTGCAGGAATCTCATGCCTGCGGAAAATAGGTTGCATATTGTCATGTATCGATGTAACATGAAATGGGTAACCAATAAGACGAATCAGATGAATTTATTGATTTTCACAAATGAAAGGAATTTACCATGAAAAAGAGAAATATTGCGTTGTGTATTATTTTCAGCATCATTACCTGCGGAATTTATAACATTTATTGGTTTTTACAGTGTACCGATGGCATGAATCAGGTTGCACCGGATGATTACCGGACCTCCGGAATTGTGGCATTTTTGCTCACGCTGATCACTTGTGGAATCTACGGATACTACTGGGCATACAAGATGGGCGTGAAGATGAATAACGCACAGGGAAATCCCTCCGGAAGCAATCAGATCTTGACCTTGATTCTTGAAATCTTCGCGCTGAATATTGTCAACCTGTGTCTGTTGCAGAATGAAATCAATAAGCGTGCGTTCTAAAAAGTTTGCAACATTTTTGTTGCTGATGATATCGGGAATCGCATATGCGGGCTTCGTATCCGTAACCGGATACGGAGTCCCTTGTTTATTTCGGCTGGTTACGGGCTGGAAGTGCCCGGGATGCGGAATCACGCATATGCTGGTGGAATTGCTGCGTGGAGATATCCGGGCAGCTTTTTTCTGTAATCCGGTACTGGCCTGCATTCTTCCCTATGTGGGCTTTCGCCTGATTTTTGAGAAAAAGAGATGGAAATGGTTTTCGGTCGCGGATGCATGCTGCGTCGTCATCCTGCTCCTATGGGGTGTTGTGCGGAATATTATGTAGTTGTACAAAAATACAATAATATTGAAATACCCTTGTAATATTTGTAAGAAGTCAGTAAAATAAATACAGTGCTAGGGCTCTCCTGCAAAAAGGAGGGTTTATGATAAATTACAAATGGATGATATCCCTGATTGGGATATGGCTTTGCCTGAATTGTACCGCCTGCGGGCAGGGAAAGGGTGAACTTTTGATTGCGTCGGAATCCCAGATGGATTCGGAGGAGATGTCGCAGAGAGCGGAGCCGGAGATTGGCGAGCCTAGGACAGAAGGTCTCACGGAAAACGAGGCGGAGACAGGAAGTGCCCCCTTGGCATCGGAGGGCGATCCGGCGCAATCGGCTGACGGGCTGTCAGAGGATTGGGACTCCCAAGGAGAGGTCTGTGTATATATCTGTGGTCAGGTTCGAGTGCCGGGAGTGTACCATCTGGCTCCCGCATCCCGGGTGTGCGATGCCGTGGAGGCGGCCGGAGGTTTTTCCGATGATGCGGGACAGGAGTATTGGAACCTGGCAGCTATGCTCTCGGACGGGCAGATGATTTATATCCCCACCGAGGAGGAGGCTGCCCAGTATCAGGAGATGGGGTTTGATATCTTCGGAGGGATGGACGCGGGTTCCGGCAGTGCTACGGGGACGGGCCAATCGTCCGGTAGCGAAGGGGCGGGAAGCGGAACCGGTGAGACTGCGAAGATTGATTTGAATACTGCAGGGCTTTCCCAACTGATGACCCTACCGGGAATCGGGGAATCCAAAGCTCAAAGTATTATTGATTACCGGGAGTTGAACGGTAAATTCAAATCTATCGAGGATGTAATGAAGGTGGATGGAATAAAAGACGGATTATTCCAGAAAATAAAGGATAAAATTACTGTAAATTGAGGTAGAACATGGCAAAAAAGGTATTGGTAGTTGACGATGAAAAATTGATTGTGAAGGGAATTCGATTCAGTCTGGAGCAGGACGGGATGGAAGTGGATTGTGCCTATGACGGGGAGGAAGCCTTGCGCATGGCACAGGAGAACCGGTATGACATGATTTTGTTGGACATCATGCTTCCCAAGATGGATGGATTTGAGGTGTGTCAGGCAATCCGAGAGTTTTCGGATATGCCCATCGTCATGCTGACTGCAAAGGGCGACGACATGGACAAAATTCTTGGTCTGGAATACGGAGCGGATGACTATATTACCAAGCCTTTTAACATCCTGGAGGTGAAGGCCCGCATCAAGGCCATCATGCGGCGAACCTCCGGCGGGACGAGCAAAAAGGAAGAACGGGAGACAATCATTGCCAAGGGGGATCTCAAGCTGGATACGGATAGCCGACGCCTGTTCATCGAGGGCAAGGAGATCAATTTGACGGCAAAAGAATTTGATTTGCTGGAACTTTTGGTTCGCAACGAGAATAAGGTATACAGCAGGGAGAACCTGCTTGAGACCGTGTGGGGAGCGGATTACCCGGGGGATGTGCGCACCGTGGATGTTCATGTCCGCAGGCTTCGCGAGAAGATTGAAGCAAATCCCAGTGAGCCCAAATACGTGCATACAAAGTGGGGCGTTGGATACTATTACTACCAGAAGTAGGAGAGGCTGATTCATGAAAAGAAGCAAAAAACTTCTTCCTTTTTTCAAAAGTTTAAAGTTTCGGCTGATCCTGTTGATCATTGGGGTATCGCTTCTGCCGGCAGCAGTTCTCTGCTACGGAATTCTCAATACCTACGAGGCGAGGGCGGTGTCCATTCGAGAGAGTGAGATATTGAGTCAGGCCAAGATTTTGGCCAATCAGATTTCCACCACCAACTATGTGGTGGAGTCGGATAAGGACACCACCACGATTCAGGCCCAGATTGATCTGTTGACCACGCTGTACGACGGGCGTGTCATTATCGTGGACGATACCTGTCGCATCAGCTACGATACTTACAACATGGACACCCATCGAACCATCATTCTCGAGGAGGTCATCCGAAGCTTTTCCGGGGAGACCGTGGTGAGCTTTGACGACAAGAACCATTACATCGAGATGACGATTCCAATCATCAATCCTGAGGATACAAAGGAGACGGTTTTGGGCGTTATGCTGGTCAGTGTCTCCACGGACAATATCACCCTGAATCTCATATATCTGCGCCAGGTTGCCCTTGTTATCTTCCTTGTGGCGGTGTGTGTTGTATGTTTTGGCGGAATCTTAATTGTTGTGCAGTTAATGAAACCGATTCGGAAAGTGACAGATAAAATTACAGAGATGCAGGTTGGACTTGGCACACTGGAACTTCTGGAAGTCGATAATTACACGGAGACAACCGCACTTTGCCGCAACATCAACAAGATGCTGGCGGAGACCAAGGTGATGGATGAATCCCGCCAGGAATTTGTATCCAATGTGTCCCATGAGTTGAAGACGCCAATGACTTCCATCAAGGTGCTGGCGGATTCCATCAACAGTATGCCGGACGCACCCATTGAGATGTACCAGGAATTTATGGGCGACATCACCAACGAGATCGAACGGGAGACCAAGATTATCAACGATCTGCTCTCCCTTGTCAAGATGGATAAGTCTGCGGCGGATCTGAATATCACCTCCGTCAACATGAATGATTTGCTGGAGCAGATATTGAAACGCCTGCAGCCCATCGCGGATAAACAGCAGGTGGAGCTGGTGTTGGAGAGCTTTCGACCGATTACGGCGGAGATTGACGAGGTGAAGCTGACCCTTGCGATCACCAACCTGGTGGAGAACGGAATCAAGTACAATCGCAACGATGGCACGGGGTGGGTTCACGTGTCCATCAACTCCGATTATCAGTATTTCTACCTCAAGGTGGAGGATAATGGTATCGGTATTCCGGAAGAATCTCTGGACCACATCTACGAGAGATTTTATCGCGTGGACAAATCCCATTCCCGAGAGATCGGAGGAACCGGTCTGGGACTTGCGATTACCCGCAACAGTATCTTGATGCACAAAGGGGCAATCAAGGTATACAGCCAGTTGGGTGAAGGCACTACCTTTGATGTGCGAATCCCTCTGAATTACATTGCATAGGAGAAGAACATGAGAAAAAAAGTTTTGATGATGCTGTGCACGGTTCTCATGGCAATTGCTCTTTTCGCAGGATGCGGTGGGGAGGATCGAGAGAATCGTTTACGGATTTTTTATTTGAATATGGAGGGAACCGGTTTGGTCCCGGAATATTTTGAACCGGAATCTACGGAAACGGTGGAGCTGGTGAATGAGATGCTGATACGACTGCAGAGTGAGCCGGACAGCGGCGATTTGAGGCAGACCTTATCCAATTCCATCACAGTGAACGGATGCCTGTTCAACGGGAATTTCCTGGTGGTGGATTTCAGCAGCGATTACTACAATATGTCCATGACGGACGAGGTACTGACCCGGGCTGCCATTGTGAAGACGCTTCTTCAGGCAAAGGACATTACCAGTGTATCCTTTACAGTGGAATCCGAACCCTTGTTAAATGCGGAAAAGCAGGAAGTGGGAATCATGAACTCCGAGAGCTTCGTGGAGAATCCGGGGGCTCAGATCAATTCCAGTGTTCAGACTACATTGACATTGTTTTTTGCAAGCTCGGACGGAACTTATCTGAAGAAGGAGACCCGATCCGTTCACTATAGTTCCAATATTTCTCTGGATAAGCTGGTGATGGAACAGTTGATGGAGGGACCGAAATCCTCCGGACTTCAGGCCACAATTCCATCCGGCACCAGACTTGTCACCATCTCTACGGTGGATGGGGTGTGTTATGTCAATCTGGATGAAACCTTTAAGAATCAGAATCCGGAGATCACGGAATCGGTGGTGCTGTATTCCATTGTTAACTCATTGACACAGCTTCCGGATGTGGAAAAGGTTCAGATTTCCATCAACGGAGACACTTCGGGAAAATGTCGTTACGATTTGGATTTGTCCACCATGTATGAACCCAGCTCAGATATTTTGAAGTCAAAGAGCGATAAGGATTCGGACAAGGATAAAACGGAGAACAGCACACAGGAACCGCAGTCGGATCCCAGCGTGGACAATAAGAATGTGGAGGCACCGGATGCCGGTGTGTCCCAGGATATTAAGGTGAATTAATTTTGAGAGAAAGACCATTGCTTTTTGGAGCGTGCGTCTTTGTGATGGGAACTGTCGTTGCATGGTATGGAAGTGTGGATGCCGGTGTGAATCATCTGTGGATGATTGGCGGATTGTCCGTGGTGGTGATCTTGCTTCTCTATGCAACAGCGCCGACACTTCGTGCCGGGAAATTCCGGGCGGAGTGCGCCGGGGAGATGGATGGGAGAACATGCCTGTGGATGCTGTTGCTTGTCTGCGGCATGTTTTTCCTTTCTTTTTTCCATATGGGGCAGGAGATGGCGTTTCGAGAGCGGGAACTGTCACAAATAGCGGAGGGCGAGAGCCTGACGCTGCAGGGAGAGATTTATCGTAAAGAATTCAAAAATCAGCGTTATACCTTCTATCTGAAAAAATGTGTGGCGCTGGTGTCTAATGAAAAGATTGCGTGTAATCAGGTAATCTTTTATCAGGAAGCCGATTCCTATTCTGTCGGCGAAACTCTGGTGTTAACAGGAAAACTTCATAGGTTTGATGAGGCGACCAACGAGGGCCAGTTTGACTCCCGCAGATATTACGAGAGCCAGAAGATTGATTTCAAATTGGACGGGGCCAAGGTGGTGAATTCCGATGGGGAACGTGCGATTTTATCAGACTGTCTGTATCGATTCCGCTGCAGGTTGTGTGAGGTGTATGAGAGCGCATTGATCCGAGAGCCGGAGCGGGCCGGAATTCTGGAAACCATGTTGCTGGGTGAGAAGGGAGCTTTGGATGCGGAGATAAAGAATCTGTATCAAAGTGCCGGAATCTCTCACATTCTGGCAATTTCAGGTGTACTCTATTCAATCTTTGGCATATTCGATACTTCATAAAACCGCGCAAAATGGGCATTTCTGCGGTACATAATCTTGTTAGTTACATTATTAAGACGCTTTATTTTGGCGAAGAATTTGAAAAAATAGTTTTGTGAATATGTATAATCTTTTTGAGATGCTACCTATGCGCAAAACATAATGCTTTTGTATAGGGGGTAAACCTATGCGCAAAAGATAAGGAGGTAATTATTTGTTTAATAACGTAGATAAAAGACTTCTCGGTCCACCATATTTTGAAAGGATTAGAGAAGAAGAACAATTCATTGAAGTTAAATCTATTAACACCCAGCATTGCTGGATGATATTCAAAAAGATTAGTTTATCTGATCGTCCGGTAGTTCTTTACCACAAACATCACCAAAACGATAAGTACTATCATAAACAATATGAAACAAAGAACGTAAAACAGGCAGTGGATAGTATTAAGAGCCACGATGCATATGTAATTAAACAAAGCGAGGAGGATAAAGATGTACAAGAAAATTAGGAAGATAAAGGTGATAGAACAGTCAGGGTATAAGTATAAACCTACACCTACTATTACTTTAAAGGGGCAATGGTTGCAACAAGTGGGGTTCAATATAGGAGACATGGTTTGTGTAGAATGTAGCGATGGTCGTTTAGTTTTAACAAATAAAAATTAAGCAAAATAAATTTTGGTATTAGAATACCAAAATTTATTTTGCTATTGACATTTGCACGAAAAGGTGTTAGTGTATAATTACAGAAATGGAATGGTACATGTTTTAGCGGAGGAAATGATTATGAGTATTGAAGCAAGAATGTGGTCTTATATGAATGCATTAAGAGGTAAAATGACGAGTGATGAGTTGGTTACAGCACTTGTGTTAATTGAAGAAACAAAGAATGAGTATAAATCTGCGCCAGAAAAAGCTAAAGAAGAGGCTACTTATGAGACAATGCTTTCTATAGCTGATTCACTTGGAGAACGAAATCCTTTTAGAAACAGTAAAGATTTTTACTCCGCATATACAGTTATGGCGCAACACGAACAAGTTAATTGGGAGAGCATACTTGGAATGATTGATGGAAAGACTTCGGATGTTATGCATCTTCCAAAAGTGATTTTGGATAAGTATGAAGAACATTTCCAACCTGAGACTAAAGATGTACTCATAGCGGAAGGAGAAAAATTTACACCATATTTAAAAGAAATGGTTGATAAGTATTCTTACTGTGAATATACGATTACGTGTCAGAAAGAATTATATTGCCGCGTTATTAAAAAAGTATTTGCGGGCTATAAAAATGTCAATGTGATTTGTAAGAGTATTTATGAATATGGTTTTTTGATGGACAAGTTCGATTTGATATTATCGCTTCCGGCTTTTGGCGGAAGAAACTTAGTATCGAATAATGAATTTATGTGTAGGGAGTTGGATTTGGCGGCTACAGAAAACTTGCTCCTTCATTTGAATACTAATGGCGAATTAGTCATTATATTACCAGCAAGAGTTACATTTGCTTCGGGAAGCGTGGCTGATTTACGAAACTTCATTCAGCAAATGTATAGATTGATTGAGATATCAGAATTGCCGGCAGGAATATTTGAAGGTACTGGGATACAAACATATATGCTTATCATTGGTGGCGATAAAGTGGATGCAATTGATGATGTAACTATAAGAAAGTACAAGACAGATACTATTCCAACAAGAGTTAATCCTGCAACAGAATTACTTATTGATAATGAAACATTTGTAATGATTTCGGAACTTGAGGAGCAGGGAGATTGGAATCTCAATAAACTCTTTGCCTCGCAAGATGAGGACTGGCAACGTTTTATGGGAGTGAATAAAGTATTCCTTAAAGATGTGGCTGAGGTGTTTAGAGGAAAGGCCGTAAATAAAAAGGATATTAACGGAATTTATGGAGTAATCAATATAGCGAATCTTAAGGAATACAGTATAGATTACGATAGCCTGGACCATTTGGATGAGATGGAACGCAAGGTTGCAAATTATGTTTTGGAGTCAGGGGATGTGTTACTTCCAGCGCGAGGAACGGCTATAAGGACTGCTGTATTTGAAGAACAATGCTATCCATGTATAGCATCTTCTAATATCATTGTTATTAGGCCCAACCAGAAAGAATTGTCTGGCACATATCTTAAAGTGTTTCTAGATAGTCCACTTGGAGGTAAGTTACTGGCGGCCACGCAACAAGGGACTTCTGTAATGAATATTAGCTATAAAGATTTAATGAATGTGGAAATTCCTTTACCAAGTATAGAGGATCAGATGCAGATAGCTGAAGAGTATGAAAAAGAATTAAGACTTTATCAGGAAACTATTAATGCTGCAGAAGACAGATGGAAGTCAGTGTTAAACAGGTTACAGAATAATTTATAAGGAAGGAGAATTTCTATGGTGGATTTAGATAAGATGTATTTTATTGTTGATATGCAGGGCGATTTTTATAAACTTGGTAAGCGAGAAGGTCTTGTAAGAGCAAAAAGTAGGGAAGAAGCAGGAATGTTCACCTTGTTTGAGGCTAATAGACATATGAGTGGTAAAAAAGAACAGTTTTATTCTATGATTCCGGTTGAGGAAGACAATGTAGAAGAACAGACTTCATATGATGCTCCAGAGTATGACGAGGTAGAGAAGCCTACCATGTTTGATACATTGCATAATAACTGGGAAGAAATGCTTTCAAGTTTGTGTTATATGAGTGACCATATGGATGAATATCAGAACAATTTAAAAGAAATGCTCTCTGAGGTGGATAAGGAAATATGCGACATTATGCATTACTTGGAATTTAATGAGCTTAGTGATAAGGATATGATAAAAGCATCGAGAATGCTGCAGGAAAGAAGACGCCATAGGCGAGAAATAAAAGATGAGATGGAAAAAACAGCATTGATGAAATCGACATTCCTTGATGGCGCATTTGGGATAAAAGTGCAACAGAGTCTTGAATTTATGGAAAAAATGAAGCAGCGACAATATACACCAAGAAAACTAACCGAATTATTTGCCGCGGTAAGTTAATAAGAAATGAGGTATAGGTTATGTTAGGAGCAGTAATCGGGGACATTGTGGGTTCTCGTTTTGAATGGAATAATTATAGAGCTAAGGATTTTGATTTTCTTACATATCGGTGTAAACCGACTGATGATAGCATTATGACATTAGCATTGGCACAGGCTATTTTGGTAAGTAAGAATGACTTTAGTGATTTAGAAAAAAATGCAGTTGAATGTATGCAGCGCGTTGGCAGAAACTATCCAGATTGTGGTTATGGAGGGAGCTTTTATCAGTGGATATTTAGTGATAATCCGAAACCTTACAACAGTTTTGGAAATGGAGCAGCAATGCGTGTGAGTGCAGCGGGATTTGCAGCTAAGAGTATTGATGAAGCAAAACTTCTATCTAAGAAAATAACAGAAGTATCGCATAATCATCCGGAAGGAATAAAAGGTGCCGAAGCAACAACAGTAGCTATATATATGGCACGAACTGGTAGTAGTATTTTAGAAATACGGGATTATATTGATAAAAATTATTATCCTATGAATTTTACACTGGATAGTATTCGTGACACATATGAATTTAATGAAACGTGTCAAGAAACAGTACCACAAGCACTTATGGCATTCTTCGAGTCAACAGGGTTTGAAGATGCTATACGAAATGCAATATCTATAGGAGGCGACAGTGATACTGTTGCTGCAATCTGTGGCGGAGTTGCAGAGGCATATTACGGAGTACCTGCAGATATAAGAAAGCATGCGTTGACGTATCTGGATGAAAAATTGCTCCAAATAGTAGTAGCATTTGAAAATAAGTATCCTCCAGTGATGGAGAGGACACGTGGAGATGTTAAAATTGGCGTCCAGAGAAAAGCAGCCAGGAAGGTTGTAGATAGAGGAGGCAAAGATAAAATGCTTAAATCAGCAATTGTAGAAACAGAGAAAGATATAGAAGAAGCAGAGAGAAAGGCTCACGAAAATACAAGCCAGGAACTTTTTAATTATTTGTTTGAGGCTTGCAATATTTTACGTGGCCCAATTAATCAGGATGAGTATAAAAGTTATGTAACACCTATTCTTTTCTTAAAGCGTATATCAGATGTTTATGATGAAGAATATGAAGATGCTCTCGAGTTTTCCGGTGGTGATAAGGAATATGCGGAAGCTGAGGATATGCATTCATTTGTTATTCCTGATGGATGTCACTGGAAGGATATAAGATCAAAGAGTAATAATATAGGAAAGGCAATCAACGATGCAATGTCTGGAATTGAGAAGGCTAATCCGGAAACGCTGGGTGGACTATTTAGCAGCTTTGATGATGCAACATGGACCGATAAAGATAAACTATCTGATGAGAGACTAAAAGATTTGGTAGAACACATGTCATCAAAAAAGGTGGGAAATAAAAACTATTCTGCTGATATTATGGGTGATAGTTATGAGTTTCTCATTAAAAAATTTGCTGACCTCTCCAAGAAAAATGCAGGAGAATTTTATACCCCTAGACCGGTTGTTAAACTTATGGTAAGACTTCTTAATCCACAACCGGGCGAGACCGTTTATGATCCAGCCTGTGGTACAGGAGGTATGCTTATTGAAGCAATACATAATATGCATAATGACAGACTTTCGTATGGGCGTATATTTGGTCAAGAGAATAACCTTTCAACATCTGCCATTGCACGAATGAATCTTTATCTTCATGGTGCAAAGGATGTTAAGATTATGCAGGGTGATACATTAAGAAATCCACTGTTTATAGAAAAAGGAAAGCTAAAAACCTTTGACTGTGTTCTAGCTAATCCGCCTTTTGGTATGGAAAAGTGGGGCGCAGATATGTTTGAAAGTGATAAATATGGAAGAAATATATGGGGATCTCCTACAGATTCAAACGCTGATTTCGCCTGGTTACAGCATATGATTAAATCCATGGATCCTAAAAATGGTCGGTGTGCTGTTGTAATGCCACAAGGAGTATTATTCCATGGGGGCAAAGAAGGCGAGATAAGGTCACAACTTGTGAAGTCAGATAAGTTGGAGGCTGTTATAACACTGGTTGGGGGATTGTTTTATGGTGCTGGAGTATCGGCATGTATCCTGTTTCTCAATAATAATAAAGTAAAGTCCCATAGGGGAAAGGTTTGTTTGATAGATGGCTCTAATATTTATACCCCACAAAGAGCGCAGAAAACATTGGAACCAAATAATGTTGATGAATTATTCAGACTTTATACAGATTATGAGGATGTAATTGAAAAGTGTAGAATTGTAACTCTTGAGGAATTGGATGAATGTGGAAATGACCTTAGTGTTAGTAAGTATATTGAAAAGAAACAGCAGGAAGTAGTATCACCAGATGTGGTTAAAAAGAACTATTATGATACGCTTCAACGTGTTTCTGAGGCAGAAAATAAAATGATGAAATTATTAGTAGAGGGAGGTTATATTAATGAGCAATAAGATTACTCAGGAAGAACTTGAAAATTATTTATGGGGTTCAGCGGTTCTTTTAAGAAATCATATTGATGCTGGAATGTATAAACAGTACATCTTTCCTTTACTTTTTTTTAAACGGTTAAATGATGTATATGAGGAAGAAACCAAGAAAGCTATTGAAGAGAATGGACCTGAAGCGGATGCATGGGAGGAAACACATAGTTTTGTGTTACCGGCAGATGCTCATTGGGATTCAATAAGAAATGTTTCAAGTAATGTAGGGAAGGCAATAACAGCAGCTTTCCAAAAAATAGAGAAGGCAAATAGTGATAAACTTCAGGGGATTTTTGGAGATGGAACATGGACTAACAAGAAAAGATTGCCAGATCGTCTCTTAAAAGATTTGATTGAGCATTTTAGTTCCAAAACACTTTCAATTGAAAACTGTCCGGAGGATGAACTTGGTCGAGGATATGAATATTTAATTAAACAGTTCGCTGATGACAGTGGTCATACTGCCCAGGAGTTCTATACTAACAGAACAGTAGTACATTTGATGACAGAGCTATTGAAACCAGAGTCGGGAGAGTCAATTTATGATCCTACGTGTGGTAGTGCGGGTATGTTAATATCATCAATTGCTTATCTTAAGAATAACAATAAAGAATGGCGAAATGTATCGGTGTATGGACAGGAAATCAATGCTCTTACAAGTGCTATTGCACGTATGAATTTATTTTTACATGGAATAAATGATTTTAGTATTGTTAATGGAGACACACTTGCATCACCAGCTTTTGTTGAGAGAGGAAAGCTAAAAACATTTAATCTTGTATTAGCCAATCCACCTTATTCAATAAGCCAGTGGAATCGAGCTGCATTTGAATCGGATAAGTATGGAAGAAATTTTTTGGGCGTCCCTCCACAAGGAAGAGCAGACTATGCTTTTTTCCAACATATTCTTAAGAGTATGGATCCCCAAAACGGACGTTGTGCAATATTATTCCCTCATGGGGTTCTTTTCAGAAATGAAGAAAGTAGTATGCGTCAAAAACTTATTGAGTCAGATTTGTTAGAGTGCGTAATAGGTTTAGGTAAAGGTCTTTTTTATAATTCTCCGATGGAATCATGTATAGTAATATGCCGGAGTAAAAAAGAAGAAGGAAAAAAGAACAAAGTGCTTTTTATTAATGCTTTTAATGAGGTCAGCAAGGAAGGCGTTCAAAATTATTTAAGTGATGAAAATATTAATGTAATTGCAGAAAAATATACAAATTACGATAAAGATGATGAGATATCTAGGCTGGTCTCTGCAGACGAAATAAAAGCAAATAATTATTCTTTAAATATAAGCTTATATGTACAGATTGACGTTGCATTTGGAGTAAGTGATGATGATAGAAGTCTTGAAGAAAATTATCGCGAATGGAAGAGTGTAGCTATGAAGGCAAGAGAATCATATAAGCTTCTAAACTCTATGCTGGAGGTGCAAAATGGCAAAGTACAGATTTGAGCAAATTGCTATAAACAAAACAGAAAAAAAGAAACCAGAAGAATCCGATTACGCAACTTATATTGGACTTGAGCATTTAGATTCTGGATGTTTGAAGGTAACTCGTTGGGGAAGTGATGTGCCAATTAAGGGTGAGAAGTTGGTAATGAAAAAAGGAGATGTATTACTTGGCAAGAGAAATGCATATCTTCGAAGAGCAGCAATAGCGCCTCATGATGGTATCTTTTCGGCACATGGGATGATTCTTAATCCAAGAGAAGATGTTATAGATAAAGATTTTTTCCCGTTGTTTATTGCATCAAACTATTTTTTTGACGAGGCAATAAAAATATCAGTAGGTTCGCTTTCGCCGACAATCAATTGGCGTGATTTATCAAAAGTAGAATTTGAGTTACCACCATTGGATGAGCAAAGGAAGTTAGCTCAACTATTATGGGCTATCAATGATGTAAAAGATGGATATAGGGAGTTGTTAATAGCAACGGATGCTCTTGTTAAATCGCAATTTATCGAGATGTTTGG
>JAQXJP010000037.1 GCA_029008875.1 Lachnospiraceae bacterium
TCTCTCCCCATCCCCACTCGCTCCCGGCACTCCAACACCCCACCCGCTGACTTTGAGGGAAATCGTAGTTTTATTTGCGTAGTCTGCACGTCTCTTTACTGTGCGAAAAATACGCGAACACCCCGGACCCTCTGTCCGCCCATGGCGGAGTAAGGCTTCGAACACTAAAGGGCTCTAAGAGTGTCATCCAACTTTTTTTATGAGAAAGGCCGCGGCTGTGGAACTCCCTTCGGTCAAACAGGTCCTCGCCGCGGCAGTATCAGTTGGATGACACACATAAGAGCCCCTAAGTATTCTGCAGAAATACTCCGTCATGGGCGGACAGAGGGTCCGGGGTGTCCACGTTTTGGCGCACGGTAAGAATAAGGAGACGTGCAGACAAGCTACTATAAAACAAGATTTCAGGAACGTCAGCGGGTGGGGTGTTGGAGTGCCGGGAGCGAGTGGGGATGGGGAGAGAGGGGGGGCAGGGGGATGGGCGCAAAAAAAGAGCAGCGGCGAAAGCCGCTACTCCCGATTCCTGATTTCGTCTATCTTGTCTGCGATTTCCGTGAAGGAAACATTCTGAACCATATCGATGATTTGGCTCCAATCCGGGGCAAATTCCTCATCCACTTGGATGGTTGAATTGTCCTTCTCCCAGTGTAGCAGGCCGTCCATGTCGAAATTGACTGCGATTTCGTACAAGGTATCCAGCTGGTTCATCATCTGCCGGCCATCGATATGGGTCTCCTCCGTGGCAAAGCTGCTCAAATATGCCTCGATGCCCTCCGCCATTGCCATGTATTCCTCCAGAAGCGCGTCCGTATCTCTGTTGATCACCTCCAGATCACCCTGATGCGCCGCATCCTCCAAATTCTTTGCTTTCTCCGACAGGTCGTTGGCACCGATTACCTTGGCGGAACTCTTAAGACCGTGTGCCGTAATGCAATACTCCTCCAGCTTTTTGTTCTCCCGGGCCTTCCTGATTTTTTCCACATTGGAAGCCACCGCATGGAAAAAGGTAGCGAGCACAAACTTGTATTCCTCCCGGTTCGGGAAATAGGTCCTCGCCGCATCCGCATTGATTCCCGGAATGTTGATATCCCATGCTTCCGGTTTTGTATCTCGGGCCTCCTTTGGCGGTTCCCGGTACTGTATCTTTTCCTTCGGAAGCCACTTGCGAACTGATGCAATTAATTGCCTTCCGTCCACAGGCTTGCTGATGTAATCCTGCATTCCGTTGTCCAGGAAGGTTTCCCTCATACCCGTCATGGCATTTGCCGTCAGAGCTATGATCGGAACCGTTCCATAGTAGCTGTCCCCTGTCTTCTCCGCCAATCCGCGAATCTTCTGCGCAGCCTGAATTCCGTTCATTCCCGGCATCATGTGATCCATGAGAACCAAATCATAACGATTTTTCTTAATCAGCTCCAGGGCCTCAAATCCCGACTCCGCAGTGTCGATGGTCATATTCAGCACTTCCAGAAGGACACAGGTAACCTGCACGTTGAGTGGCACATCATCCACCACCAGAATTCTTGCGTCCGGCGCGACAAAATAATCTCCGGAGGAATCCTGTTCTACAGATCTGCTCGCTCCCTTTTCGTAAGTGCCAAGTTTTGAGGAGCCGATGATTTTCTGATGCAGGGCAAAATGGAAGTCCGATCCTTTTCCATATTCGCTGTCCAACTCAATCTTGCTTCCCATCGCCTCCAACAGATGAACCACAATGCTCATGCCCAGACCGGTTCCCTCGACGCTCCTGTTCTGTTCGTTGTCCAGGCGCTCGAACTTGGTAAACAGCCGGTCATAATCCTCCTGCCGAATTCCCACGCCGGTATCCTTCACGGAAAAATAGATCAGGCAATCGTTGGTCAACTGGTCCTTCTCCAACAGTTTTACCGTGAAGGTAACGCTACCCTCATTAGTGTACTTCACCGCATTGTTGAGGATGTTCACCAACACCTGCCGAATGTGAACATTATCCCCCAGCAAAAAGGCGGGGAGATTCTCATCGATATCCAATATAAAATCCAGCCCTTTGCGCTCCGCAAGCTCCGATATCATATCCACGATTCCGTCCAACTGCTGCGCCACTCCGTAGCCCGTCTCATCAATCTCCATCTTACCGGATTCGATTTTACTCATATCCAGAATCGTGTTGATGATATCCCGCAGGGATTCCCCCGCGTCCTGAATACTCCTGGCGTATTCCTTTATGCGCTGCTCTTTGCTGTCCCGCATAATAATTTCATCAAATCCCAATATGGCATTAAGTGGTGTCCGAATCTCATGGCTCATATTTGCCAAAAATTGGGTCTTGGTCGCGCTGGCGCTCTTCGCATTGCTAATCTCCTCCCCCAAACGGAACGCCGAGCGAAATGCCAGGGAAATAATATACGCCACAATGGCAATGGTAACCAATATGGTGCTCTTCCCGTCCTGGATTCTGAAAATGTACTCCACCAGTGCAATGATGATGAGTGGAACCATGACACAAAGACCACACAGAGGAAATTTCCAGTATACCCCGCCAATAATCTGGGTCGGCCGCCTCCTTTCCTCCAAAATATCCAGCACCTGAATAAAACCGATAAACAGGGTATCCAGCACTAGGACAATCTGGGTGACAATCAGTGTCTGTGGCAGGGAGAAAAGGTCCAACAGCTGCAAAACGTTGTTGATTACCCATAGGCAGAGTGGAATAAAGGCTGCAACCTTTGCCAATTTTTTCAATCTTCCGCTCCCCGAATAGTAAAAATACAGCGCGATGGGAATCGGAGCCAGCATCAGAAATTCATCCGCCATGGCGGAGAGAAACCTCATGTTGGGGCGGAAAAACTGAATCATCTGCACCTCCGATATCTCCCACCCCGCAATAAAAAACGTGAAAAAGAACAGACACAGAATATCCCGAAAAGAGACCTTTGTGGTAATCAGAAGAATGATCCATAGTGCTAATGTGGTCAACCCCACGATATTCAGCGTGATGGCGCCAATCAATATCGTCAGTTCACTCTGCACTACGGAAATAACAAAGCTGGCCCGGTCTCCGATGTAAACCGCTTGCGGGCTCTTTACGTATCTCTCCACATCGCTGTTCAGCACAATGGTGATCTCCTTCCCCGAATCCCCGGGCCTTAAAACGCTCTCCGTATACGCTGTCCCCATCACCGGAAACCAGGAATTCGCCCCGTTTCCATCTTTTTCCGCGATGCTGTCATAGATCAGCTCCCCGTCCAAATAGATTTGACAGGCAGCATGATTTATCTTAAAAATAAGGGACACCGGCGCATCCGGGAGTTCCGGCAACACATTGGTCAAGGTCAGTGTCTCCACCTGTCCCGCTTCCAGTTTTTGTGGGAGAACCACAGTTCCGCTCGTCCCATCATCAAACTCATAATACCAGGGATTTTCGAAGGCGATACTTTCCTCAATGTAAAACTGATAATCCTCTCCCGTTTTCCGTATCTGAACAAGAAGAAGGGCAGTAATCAAAGTAATCCCCAGAAGCAGCAGAATATATTTATTTCTTTTCAAAGACTGTTTCATGCAAAATCCCCCTTATCTATCCCATCTATTTTGCATTCTCCCGGAAAAAGTCATCCACCACCTTGAGCAACTCCTCCTTGCTCATAGGCTTGAGCAAATATCCCTGAGGGTACATGCTCAGGCACTGTGCAACCACAGCCTTGTCCGACACTCCGGTGAGGAAAAAGGCCGGAATTGCCTTACAGCCTTCCTTTTTGCGAATTCGGGACAGTAATTCACTTCCGTTCATCTCCGGCATCATGTAATCCAAAAGCATCAAATCCGGAATCTTTTTATTCAGGAACATGAGTACATCCGTGGGTTTCGCCAACGCCGCAACCGAATATTTCTCTGACAAATCCGAATATTCCTTCTTGAGCACCACCGGATCATCATCCACAATCATAACGAGAGGCTTGGGAACCTCCTTTTTCGGCGGAGCCACCACCTCGGATATTGGCTTAATGAATTTCCCGATTTCATAGGGCAGTATCCCTGCTGAGGTACAATGGAATTCCTTTTGTTCCGCGGATACATTTTCCGCCTTCGTGTCATCAAACTGCAGGTAGGTGCTGGGGTACATCTCCCCATGCACAATCACACACTTTTCCACCGGTTGAAAAGGGTCCACCGTCTTCAGAATCAAAGAGGATCCCACTCCAAAGGCATTTCCAATTGTGTTCGCCTCAATGCAGCGGCCGGCGGTTACCGTTCCGCCCACAATCAATCCCTTGTTACCGTCAGCCAGGATTGTGTCCTTGCAGAAGACATCGGAATTGAACATGTGTCCCACATGAATCAGTTCCTCCGCACTGGCGGAAGCTTCCTCTAAAAAGGCTGCCGTAATCTTTTCCGCCTTCAGCACAGCCGAGCCTTTCCCGTGAACGCCCTGCTTTACGATCATCTCTTTCCCCGCGGAGACAAATGCGCCCTCAATAACGCCATCCACCACGATATTGCCGGTGGCCTGAACTTTGGCACCATCCCGGATATCCCCGTGTACATGCAGGTCTCCTCCGATATCCACCAGCCCGCGCATGGATGTGATATCCCGGTTTATCTCCACCTGCCGAAGCACCTCCAGATAGTACCCCCTCTGGGATAATATTCCGTCTTCCGTGGCGTAGAATCCGTTATCCCTGCGCTCCACATTGAGCAAGGACAGTTCCGGCTCCTCCACTGCAGGGCTGGGAGCAATCACTGTGCCGAACACGGTGCATCCCAGGCTTCCTCTTCC
Source organism: Lachnospiraceae bacterium (assembly GCA_029008875.1). Taxonomy (GTDB): domain Bacteria; phylum Bacillota; class Clostridia; order Lachnospirales; family Lachnospiraceae; genus Roseburia. The sequence continues at coordinate 4,751 of JAQXJP010000037.1, forward strand.
GGCAGGGTGGTATTTTGCAAGAAGTCTTCCCTTGGTGACCTGCGAGTGATCCGAAACCAGAAATTCATAATAGCCGCTTTCTCCCTTGATGGGTTTCTTTCCTTTCGCCACGGTATACCCCATGCCATACTGTGCATTCTTCGGCAGGGACTTTAATGCCGCCTCATCGATTCCGGTTGTAACCCCTTCTTTTTCCAACGCGGCGCGAATCACCTCTCCCGTGATTTCCATGGAATTGTTTGAGTTGATGGTGACAACTGCCTCCATCGAGTTTTTGTTGATTTCTACAACCACATTTCCTCTCAAAATAAATTCCCCCTTTATCCTATGTTCTTCTGCAATATGTCTGTACCAAGGAAGTTCTGTCTCACTTCGTTCGACAGAACGACTGTGCCTCTGAGCAGAAGGCACATGTCTCCGCGGTTCGCTGTCTCCGCTCTGTCTTCGCACTACGTGCTCGCCAATCGCGGACAGCTATCGCATGGTCCTCCGTATGTTACAATCCGTCTGTGTCAAGGAAGTTCTGTCTCACTTCGTTCGACAGAACGACTGTGCCTCTAAACTCAAACTGCGCTTACGCTTGTTTTCGCTAAGAGGGCACATGTCTCAATATGTTCGGTATACGGAAAGCAATCAAACGGTGTGCAACACTTCATTTGATAGCCGTGTTTTGTCAGGTACTTCAAATCCCGGGCCAATGTGTCCGGACCGCAGGAAACGTAGACGATGGTCTTCGGTGCCAGCCGGACGACGGAGGATAAAAACGCCTCGTCGCTACCGGTTCTCGGCGGATCCATAATTACCACATCCGCTTTCTCCCCCTTTTGCGCCATCTCCACCATAAATCGCCCCGCATCGTCGCAGATAAACTGTATATTTCCTGCGCCGTTGAGCTTTGCGTTGATGATGGCATCATGAATGGATTCTTTATTTAGTTCCACGCCCAGGACTTCCCTCGCGTTCCTGCTGGCAATCAACCCGATGGTTCCCGTTCCGCAGTAGGCGTCTATCACCTTCTCTTTGCCGGTGAGCCCTGCGCATTCGATAGCCTTCCGATACAGAAGCTCCGTCTGCCGGGGATTTACCTGGTAGAAGGAGGAGGGAGAGATCCGAAACCGCATGCCGCACAGCTCGTCCTCGATAAATCCCTTGCCGTATACGGTGATATTGCGCTCCCCCAGAACCATGCTGGTCTTGCGGTCGTTCACATTGATGACCACCGTGCTGATGTTCGGATGGTTTTTCCGGAGAGCCTTCACAAAATTGTTTTTGGAGGGCAGGATGGGGGAGCCCAACACTAAGACCACCATAATCTGTCCGGTATGATATCCCTTGCGCACCATAACATGGCGCAGCAGTCCGTACCCGGTATCTTCGTCGTAGGTCTTGATGCGAAAGGATCTCAGCAATTCTTTGATATCCCGGATAATTCGGTCCGCCTCCCCGTCCTCGATCATGCAGCTCTCTATGTCCACCACCTCGTGGGTGTTCTTCCTGTAGCATCCGGCTACCACCTTCCCCTGTCTGGTGCAGTCGAATACTGCGTGGACTTTATGCCGATAGTGGAGAGGATTCTCCATACCCACGATGGGGGCCACCTTCCCAAAGGGCTGCATCAGTTTTTTCATGTATTCCTGCTTTTTCTTCAGTTGCTCTTCATAGGAAATCCCCTGATAATCACAACCCCCGCATTTCTTGGCGTATGGGCACACCCCGTCCGCAGTCTTCGATGGTCGGAATTTTCCTTTTGTGATGCCCTTTTGCGCGCTGGTTTGCCGCATAATACTTTACTCCTTCAAAATGGCATAGTTAGTTATAATTTTATATCATAATAGTGTACCCGGATTGGTTCGTATACCGAGCGCTCCTTTGCTCCGGAAAAACCCTTGGATTCCATTGCAATGGCGAGTTCTCTTAAAATTCAACCTTTTTCCCACATTTTCTGACATTAATATCCCTTCTGCAAATCCACCTTATCCGACAGTTCTCCGGTCTGCATGTAGCACAATACCTTTTTGAGCGTATCCATCACATACCGGTCATGGCCCACATTGACCTTCATGGCCTGATGGGGAGACAGCACGATATTGTCAAGATTCTTGAACGGAAGTTTCGTAGGGTAGAAATTTTTCTCAAACTTCCCGGGCTTTTTATCCCAGGTATCAATGGCGGCTCCGGCAATTTTTTTTGCCTTCAGGGCCTTATACAAAGCCGTCTGGTCAATGCAATTGCTTCGCCCCACATTCACAATGTATTTTCCTTCCAGATGTTCCAGAATCTTCTGGTCAATCAGCACATCGGTTTCCTTCGTCTTGGGCAGGGACAGAATCAGCATATCTACAGAATCGCACAACTCCTCAAGGGTGTCCACTGCATGGATATCCTCGTAAATTTTCCCCCGGTTTAAGGTGTAGGCTTCGATACTGTTATTCCTCAAAATGCGGTGAATTTCTCTTCCGATATGACCGTATCCCAGCAATCCCACTTTCATCTCGAAAAAACTCTTCCAGTACGGTGATTCATGGTCATACCAGATTCCCCGCCGAAATTTCTTGTCAAATTCCGTAATGCGGTTGGATAGACTGATTGCCAGTCCAAATGCATACTGGGCAATAAACACCGAATCCGCGTGGGAGTTCACCACCTGAATCTCTCTTTTCTCAAGCTCCTCCAGCGGAAAGTCATCCACCCCCGTCTTGTACGCAAAAATCACTTTCAGGCGATCCGCCGTCTCCAGCATTTTGGTGGTCATTTTTTTCCCGATAAAGATATCGTAACCTGCAAGGGAAAATCCGTCCAATCCCGTCACATCCACTTCTGCTACCTTTTTCAGTTCCTCTGCCATCTTGGCAAAGGACGGATCTATTTCTGCGATGCTCATACAAATTTTATATTCCATCATCTGTTCACATCCTTATTTTCATTCTGCAAAAAGTTCAATATCTCTGCCTCTGTCATGGTCAAAATATCTCCGGCAACATAGTGCTTCAACACAAATGCCGACATTCCGAACTCCACCGCATAACGGATATCCTCCCCGTCCTGCAGCAGGGCATGCAGTACCCCTGCGGAAAATGCATCCCCGGATCCCACGCGGTCCAACACTGCAAATTCCCGTTCCTTGCACTCATATTTCTCTACCTTTGTCCCCGCATGATGATAAATGCAGGCCCTGGCCCGGTGCCGATCTGCGGATACAATCTCCCGCTCCCGAATCACCAGATATTCACAGTCGTATACATCATAAAACTCCTGCTCCGATGTTCCCAGAAATACTCCCAGATCTCTGCGGGAGCAGAAGAGAATGTCCACAAGGGGAACTATCTCCCGATATGTCTTTGCGGCAGTATCAATGCTCCACAGTTTCCCGCGATAGTTAAAATCAAAGCTTACCGGGATATGGCGCTTTTTCGCCTCCCTGAGAAATGTAAAGCAGAGTTCACGACACGCCTCGGACAGGGCAAAGGTAATTCCGCTGATGTGAAACAAGTCACATGCGGCAAAAATGCGATCAAAATCAAAGGAATCCTCATACCCATCCACCCTGGCAATCTCAGAGTATCTGCGGTTGTAGATCACTTGAGAGTTCAGTGCTCCGAACCCCTGCTCAAAGTAGTAGGAGCCCAGGATGTCCCCCTTGAAGAGGATCTCATCGGTGCGCACCCCATAACGGTGCAGGTTGCGCTCCGCCGCCTTTCCGATTCCGTTGTCCGGAAGCACAGTCAAATAGGAGGTCTCATCCCCCATAGAAGAGAGGGCAATCATCACATTTGCCTCACTTCCTCCGTAGCAACAGTCAAATCCTATCGCCTCCGTAAGTCGGCTCTTATTCTGTGGTGTCAGGCGCAGCAAAATTTCGCCGAAGGAAACTATTCTCTTATTCTTCATGTGACTTTACGTCCCCCTTTTTCTCTGATTCCGACAGCCACAGCAGCCGGTCCCGATCAATCCTCTCGCTGCACAGCTCATAGTACGCCAGACAACCCAAAAATGCCTCTCCGCATTCCTTCTTGTATCTCTTCCGAACATTTCTGCGGTACCACATTTTTGCCTTATCACAGTCCACCTGCAGGGTCGCCTTGAAGTTCTCCCATGGTTCATCTTCCCACTTTCTTCTCCGGTACACCCGCATTGCTCGTCCCATATCCATCTCCATGACATAATTGTAGTCCACCGCAATGGCGTCCAGAGGATAGACATAATATTTTCTGCTAAGGTTCTCTTCCTTCACCGGGGAATCCTCTCCTTCCGCCGCCTCCTGCAACCGGGCGACCAACTGTTCCCCGGTACAATTGACCATCACATAAAAATACAGGTTGGGCTTTCCTCCCTCCAGGAGATCACGGGAGATTCCGAGGAGATTCCGGGACAGATCAAACTGATAATCCCAAGGTTCCTCCGGATGGTTCTCGTCATACATGCGAAGCCCGAATCCGTCCAGATGCTTCCTAATCATTTTGGAGATGGCTTTCTGTGCATCTCCATGGGAAGCTCCCAGAGTTTTTGTCCCCTCCAGGCCCATATCCGATTTTTTCATGGACAGGGAGATAGGCTGGGCAAATTTGTCCCGCCATGTGGTCCGCTGGGTGTGCTTTCTTTTCTCAATCAGTGTCCAGCCATCCGTTGTGATGACCAGGCCCTCAATTCCGATCTGATTCCCCAGCTGCGTCTCGCCCAGAGGCAATACCCGACTGCGATATTCGTACATTTCCCGTATGGTAAGCCCCGTTCCCACGGCGAAATCCATACAACGGTTTGTGAGCAGCATATGGTTATAGCAGGTTCGCCCCGTTTTCATGGTGAGGGTCTTGGTCTCATCATCGTAGGCGTGGCCGGACAGACGGATGGTCTCCACATTTTTGCTCTTGGACGTCTTGTGGGCCTCCATGATGCTGATGGAATTGTTCTCAATAAAATTCGGCAACCGGTACTCCGTCAAGGAATCTTGGAAACTCACCTGCACGTTTCCCTCCACGTTGGCAAAAATATTCACATCCGGAAGTTCCACCACATAATCCTTTTGGTACCGGCGTATTTCCTTGCGGGTGTTGCCAATCTCGGATTTGGAATCATGGACAATCGCCTTGTACTGTGCAATCATCTTCTTGTCCGTTTTGCCTCTTTCCGTCAGGGTCTCTATGGTCAAAAGCCGCCCCAGATCGGAGCTGTAATTTTTCCCCCGCTCCTCCGCCGGCATGCGTTTATAGTCCTTGTACATACGGATGATCGCATGATGGTCATCCGCGGTTTTTTCCGATTCCTCCAGGCTGATGTCAATTCTCTTTCGGATTCGCCCCACAATCAGGATCATCACTTCCACCAATACCACGGAGATTGCCACACCGTTTGCAAAAATTCCTCCGAACACATTTCTGATGTCCCCATCGGAAGAAAACATGACTGCCAACCCAAAAAAGATAGCCATCAGAAGGACATCCCCCGCAAAGGGTGCCCACATGGATCCCAAAAATTCTTTGAAATAACGAGATATTCTCTTTCCGTTCATTCCAAATCTCTCCTTCTCCTTTGTATATAAACCATTACATTTATTGTACTACTCCCCACACCTTTGAACAAGTGCACTTGCAACGGAAATTTGCGCATCTTCTCCACTTTCCCCGGCCTTCCGCCCCTCCCCCGGGCCACGGCATCCCCGCAACCGGTTTGTTCCATCTTGTTTTCTGACAGCTTGCCTGCGCTTCTTTTTATCGCTTACTGTCCGCCAAGGCGTGGACACCCCGGCGTATTTGTTTGTCAGGGACGGAGTTTTTCTGCAGAATGCTTACTGGCTCTTGACGGGCCCGGACACTGATACCACCGCGGCGAGGACCTGTTTGACCGAAGGGAGTTCCACAGCCGCGGTCATTTTCATAAAAGAAGTGGACGGGCACGTCTTAGAGCCAGTTAGTGTTCGAAGCCTTACTCCGCCCCTGTGCAAACAAATACGCCGGGGTGTTCACGGATTGTCGTACAGTAAGAAGAAGCGCAGGCTGCGCCTAGAAAACTACGATGTCCCAAAATGGTTGCGGGGATGCCGTGGCCCGGGGGAGGGGCGGGAGGCCGGGGAAACAAAAAAGAGGCTGCTTTGCGCAGCCTCTTTGAGAGGTTTACTCTTCCTTTTTGGTTGGACAGGCTTTTGCAGTAGCCAAATCCAATGCTGGGATCTGAACCTCCGGCATCAACTTGTCGGAAATCTCTTCCAACATTTTTTCAAAAACTTTTATCTCCTCCGTGCTGAAGTGCTCCTCCGCACGCTTGGTCACTTCCGCCACATAATTCTGGCTCAAATTGAAGTATTCATAATACTTGTCTGTCACACATAAGTGGTACTCTCGCTTGTCCTGTTCGGATTGCACCTTCTCAATGTATCCCTTGCGAATCAGGCTGTTTACCTTGTAAGCCGCATTGGGCGCAGATACCTGAATGAAATTGGCGAACTCGTTAACGGTGGGCTTGTCCAGCGCATGGATCACCTCCACACAAAAGATTTCCGTCGAAGACAGTGACATCTCTCTCGCATGAGTCTGGCGAAACATTTCCTGGTAAAAGTGAATTTTAAATTTCGTGTAGATATCCGAAAACGCCTGCTCTAACATTTCTAAGGCCCTACCCTTCATTAATATTTCACTAATCATAACACATTCTATGAACCTATGGCAAAAGAAAGTTCTGCCACCACCGCAACCTTGCCATTCACGCGAGCGGTTCCCTTTCCGAATCCAACAGGTCCCTTGCGAGCAGTTATCTCACATTCCAGTTCCACCACATCTCCCGGAATCACCTGCTCCTTGAATCTTGCATTCTTTATTCCCCCGAAAAAGGCAAGCTTCCCCTTATTTTCCTCCTCTGTCAGAAGGGCAACCGCCCCAACCTGCGCGAGAGCCTCAATGAGCAGAACTCCCGGCATCACATGCTTCTGGGGAAAATGTCCCAAAAACTGCATCTCATTTGCGCTGACGCATTTGATTCCCTTGGCGGAAGTTCCCGGCTCACACTCCACAATGCGATCTACCATCAAAAAAGGATAGCGATGTGGCAATATTTCCTGAATCTCGTTTGAATTAAGTTCCATGATTTCCTCCTTTGGCATCTGCCCTGTCCTTATGCCTCCAACTTCTTAATTAAAATTGACGCGTTATGTCCGCCGAATCCCAATGCGTTGGAGATTGCGGCACGCACTTCGCATTCCCGTCCTGTGTTCGGTACGATGTCCAAATCACATTCCTCATCCGGCACCTGATAGTTGACCGTTGCCGGGACAAAACCATGATAAATGGCAAGTGTTGTAAAAATGGCTTCCACTGCTCCCGCACCGCCGAGCAAATGGCCGGTCATGGATTTGGTGGAGCTCACCATAAGCTTCTTTGCATGTTCTCCGAAGGCAAGCTTGATTGCCTTTGTCTCCCCGCTGTCGTTCAAGTGCGTGGAGGTTCCGTGGGCATTGATGTAATCGATATCCTCCGGGGACATATTGGCATCGGAAAGAGCCAGCTTCATACAATCCGCCCCGCCGATTCCCTCCGGGTTTGGTGCAGTGATGTGGTAAGCATCACAGTTGCTTCCGTATCCGGCAATCTCACCATAGATTACCGCTCCTCGCGCCACCGCATGCTCATACTCCTCCAGAACCAGAATTCCCGCGCCTTCTCCCATGACAAAGCCGTTTCTCTCCTTGTCAAACGGAATGGATGCTCTCGTCACATCCTCGGTGGTATTCAACGCTTTCAGAGCTGCAAAGCCTGCGATTCCCAGTTCATTGATGCAGCTCTCACTTCCTCCGCAGAGCATGACATCCGAATAGCCGTCACGGATATGATGAAAAGCATCTCCGATGGCGTTGTTGCTGCTGGCACACGCGGTCACAACGCAAGTACACATGCCGTGCAGTCCGTATGCGATGGCAATCTGCCCTGCCGCCATATTGGAAATAACCATAGGGATAAAGAATGGAGAGATTCGTCCGTATCCCTTTTCCATTCCCTTGGCATGTTCCTCTGTGATCGTGGTGAGTCCACCGATTCCGCTGGACACAATCACTCCACAGCGGGAGGTGTCTTCTGTCTCGAAATCAAGGCCGCTATTTTCCACCGCTTCCTTTGCCGCCACCATAGCCAGCTGTGTAAAGCGGTCCATTCTGCGCGCTTCCTTTTTGCCAAGGATCTCATCCACGTCCAAATCGCGAACCTCCCCGGCCAGTTTCACCGTGAAGTCTGTGGTGTCAAAGTGTGTAATCCGGTCGATTCCGCACGCTCCCTGCTTCACCTGCTCCCAGCTTTGTGCCACACTGTTCCCTAATGGATTTACCGTTCCCATTCCTGTTATTACGACTCTTCTGCCCATAAAATTCTCTCCTCTATGCAATCTCTCACGCGTGTGTTAGCATGACATGCCGCCATCCACCGCGAGGACCTGTCCACTGATGTAATCTGCCTCCTCGGATGCCAGAAAACGCACTGCTGCCGCCACATCCTCCGGCTTTCCAAGACGCTTTCTCGGAATTCTCTCTTCCCAGAAATTCTGTGCTTCCTCTGACAACTGATCCGTCATATCCGTCTGGATAAATCCCGGTGCAACCGCATTTGCGGTAATTCCCTTTCCGCCAAGTTCTTTGGCGATGGTCTTGGTCAGACCGATGAGGCCCGCCTTGCTGGCCGCGTAATTCGCCTGTCCGGCGTTTCCGCCAAGACCCACCACACTGCTGATGTTGATGATTCTTCCGTACTTATTCTTGAGCATCATCTTGCTGGCTGCCTTGCAGCACAGGAAAGCGCCCTTCAAATTCACGTCGATGACTTGCATAAACACCTCCTCGGACATGCGCAGAAGCAAATCGTCCTTGGTAATTCCCGCGTTGTTTACCAGCACATCAATCCGTCCAAACTGTGCCTTCAGTTGTGCGAACAGTTCGGTCACATCTGCCTCGTTTGCCACGTTTGCCTGATATGCTACGGCATTTACGCCAAACGTCTTACATGCCGCAACGGTCTCCTCCGCCTCGGCGCTCTTACTTGTGTAGCAGGTCACAATATCATATCCTGCCTTTGCCAGTTCCAGGCAAATACTTTTTCCGATTCCCCTGCTTCCGCCGGTAACCAGTGCCACTCTGTTTTCCATCATAACTTTCCTCAATCTCCATTATTGTTTGCCGATCTCTTCCAGAACCTGTCTGAAATCGGAAACATTGTCTATACTGTATACTTTTATCTCCGGTGCTGTCTTTTTCACAAATTTGCTGATTGCAGCCCCCGGTCCGATCTCGATAATGGTATCCACACCCTGCTCCTCCATGTAGCGGATGGAATCTTCCAGATAGACGCTGCTCTGTACCTGTCTCTCCAGCAGCTGTGCAAAACTCTCCCCGGCCTCCATAGGCTTTCCTGTGACATTAAAAATGATTGTGCCCACAGGAGTTCCAAATGCCACATCAGCCAAGCGCTCCTTCAAGCGGTCTCCGGCCGGTTTCATCAATGAGGTGTGGAAGGGTCCGCTGACATTGAGAGGAACAATTCTCTTGGCCCCTTTCTCCTTCAACAGTTCCGTGGCCAAATCCACAGCCTTGGCATCCCCGGAGATTACAATCTGTCCCGGACAATTGTAATTGGCAATCTGCACCATCAGGTTTTCATCTGCAAGCCGCTTTGTCGCCTGTTCGCAACATTCCAGGATGGCCTCACGCTCCATCATCAGTACAGCAGACATCTTTACCTCGCGGTCCACAACCGCTTCCTCCATCACCATTCCGCGGAACGCTACCAGATTCAATACGTCCTGCTCATTCAGTACCTCTGCCGCATAGAGGGCGGAGTACTCTCCCAGACTTAACCCGCAGACATATTCCGGCGCAATTCCATTGGCTTTTAACAGCTTTGTCACACCGATAGCGTAGGCAACCATACAAGGCTGTGTATATCTTGTCCGGGACAATTTCTCGATTGGTCCCTCCAGACAGCATTCCTTGACATTGAAATCCGTGACCTCTTTTACCGCTTCACTCGCCCTGTCATATGTCTCCCGGAATACCGGATATTCCTGATAAAAATCACTTCCCATTCCGACCTTCTGGCTTCCCTGGCCGGCATAAATAAAACCTAATTTCATATCCGCCTCCTATTTACAGCATGCTTCCGGAAATTTCATCCAGACGCGCTTTTGCATCGTTGTACAACTGCTCCAGAATCTCTGCGATGGGGCGAATCTCATCCAACTGTCCGCAAACCTGACCTGCCATGACGGATCCCGTGGTTACATCTCCATCGAACACGGCTCTGCGCAAACCGCCCAGCGTAATTTTTTCCAATTCCATCTTGTCTGCGCCTTCCTTCTCTAACTTGAGATACTGGCGAGCCATCTGATTTTTCAGGATACGGACCGGAGCCCCCTGAGAGCGTCCGGTAACGGTGGTTCCGTTGTCCTTCGCCTTGAGCAGGGCGTTCTTGTAGTTGATATGTATCGGGCACTCCTCGCTAACCAAAAGACAGGTTCCCACCTGCACTCCGCAAGCTCCGAGGGCGTATGCCGCAGCCATCTGGTTTCCGTTTGCGATTCCGCCGGCAGCAATAACCGGTACATCTACTGCTGCGATCACCTGAGGAACCAGTGTCATGGTTGTCATATCACCTACATGTCCGCCGCTCTCTCCGCCCTCTGCGATAATCGCATCGGCGCCCAACTGAACCATCTTCTTGGCAAGAGCTACGCTCGCCACAACAGGGATTACAATGCTTCCCTGCTCTTTCCAGCGGGAGAGATACTTTCCGGGGTTTCCCGCGCCGGTGGTAATCACCGCAATCTTTTCCTCATACAAGAGTTCTGCAATGGCATCCACATCCGGATTCATCAGCATCAAATTGACACCGAAGGGCTTATCTGTCAGCTTGCGACACTTATCAATCTCTTCCTTGATCTTGATGTGGTCCATTCCGCCGGAAGCAATCAGTCCCAGACCGCCTGCGTTGGAAACTGCCGCCGCAAATTCACCGGTGGCGATATTTGCCATTCCACCCTGAATAATGGGATATTTTATTGGTATCAAGTCCTGTAATTTCATAGTATTCTCCTCGTTTTATGCTATACGTCAAGGATTGCGGCGCCCCAGGTTTTTCCTGCGCCAAATCCCGCCAACAATATTTTTTGTCCCGGTTTGCACCAGCCCTGCTCCAACGCATCATCCAATGCGATTGCCACACTGGCGGCCGAGGTATTTCCGTACTCTTCGATATTGACAAAGAATTTTGATTTGGGAAGTCCCAGATTTCTTGCAACCGCATCAATAATTCTGGCGTTCGCCTGATGCAGGATAAAACCGTCAATCTCCTCCAAACCAAGTTTTGCTTTCTCCGCCACTTCGCGGATTAGCTTGGGAACCGTCTGAACCGCGAACTTGTAAGTTGCATGACCATCCATATGGACGGTATGGGGCACGCCTTCCTGGTTTGGGACATAGATTAATGTCTCATCCCCGTGACTTCCCATGATGCTGGTGTAGGACGCGTTCTCATCCAATTTCAAAAGCGCTGCCCCTGCTCCGTCTCCGAACAAAATACAGGTTCCCCGGTCCGTCATGTCCAGTCTCCGGGAGATGACCTCACTTCCAATCAGAAGTGCATAGGGCTTTTCACTCTGCAGAAGCAGCCCTCTCACCACCTGCAGTCCGAACATAAACCCGGAGCAGGCAGCGTTCAGATCAAAACAGATTGTTTCATCGGGCAGCTCCAATTTCTGCTGCACGAGACATGCGGTCGAGGGAACAAAATAGTCCCCGGAAAAGGTTGCCACAACCACCGCTCCGATTTCCGCCTTATCGATGTTTGCTTTTTCTAATGCCTTTGTGGCGGCAGATACAGCATTGGATAGATTGCCTTCCTGCTCCTCGCAGAAATGACGTCTCTTCATTCCGGTTCTGGCAGAAATCCACTCATCGCTTGTGTCAACTATCTGACTCAGGTCTTCGTTTGTCACGACCCTCCGAGGGGCGTATCGCCCGGTCGCTACTATCTTTAGTCCCTTCACTCATCTGCTCCTTCCATATATTTTTCATCTATCTTACGAAACTTCTGATACCGGCTCCTGGCCAGTTCGTTTCCTGTTTTTCCCTTTAAATGCTTGATGTCGCGATAGAGCACTTCGTCAAGAGCCGCAAACACCTGGCAGGGTTTGCGGTGCGCTCCGCCCTTTGGTTCCTTGATAATTCCGTCGATGACACCAAACTCCATCAAATCGTCTGCCGTCAGCCGCATGACCTCGCAGGCCTGTTCCTTTTTCCCGGAGTCGCCCCAGAGGATGCTGGAGAAGCCTTCCGGCGATAAAATGGAGTACACGGAGTTTTCCAACATATACACGCGGTTTGCCACACCGATGGCCAAAGCGCCTCCGCTGTTGCCCTCGCCTGTCACCACCGCGATAACCGGAACCTTAAGCCCGCTCATCTTGGCCAGATTGGTGGCGATTGCCTGGCTTTGTCCAAACTGTTCCGCCTCGATTCCCGGATATGCTCCCGGCGTATCGATGAACGTGATAATCGGGCGGCCAAACTTTTCCGCCTGCTGCATCAGCCGCAACGCTTTGCGGTATCCCTCCGGTCCCGGCATACCGAAATTGTATGCCAGATTTTCCTCCAGGTTATTTCCCTTTCTGTGCCCGATAATCGTCACCGGGATTCCGTGAAACATCGCAATTCCTCCGAAAACACTTCCGTCCTCCTTGCCGTGCAGATCGCCCTTCTGCTCAAAGAAATCCGTGAACAGTGCATCCACGTAATCTGAAATTTTCGGTCTCTCAATATGGCGGGCCAGCAACACTTTATCCATGGGAGAAAGGGGCTGACCGTCCAGCAATTTCTCACTGATTGTGATATCCAAATTATCCATATCTCTTCCTCTACGCGTCGTGCAATTTCAAAATTTTGCTGATGGTGCGACGCCACTCTCCTCTCGGCACAACCTGATCCACAAAACCGTGCGCCTCCAAATACTCTGCTCTCTGAAATCCCTCCGGAAGCTTCTGTCCGATGGTTTGCTCAATCACTCTTGGGCCGGCAAAACCAATCAACGCGTTCGGCTCCGCAAGGGTGATATCTCCAAGCCCCGCAAAGCTGGCGCTGACTCCTCCCGTCGTAGGATGTGTCAGGCAGGCGATGTACAATCCGCCCTTCTGCTGGAACCGCTCCATGGCCGCACTGGTCTTTGCCATCTGCATCAGAGAGAGAATTCCCTCCTGCATTCTGGCGCCGCCGCTGGCTGTAAAAATCAGAAGTGGAAGATGATAGCGATCCGCAATCTCAATACTTCTTGTGATGGTCTCACCAACTTCGATTCCCATACTTCCCATCAGGAATTTACTGTTCATCACTGCGATGACAACCTTTCTGCCGTCAACCTCACCCACACCGGTCAAAACTGCTTCCCGGTAATGGTTCTTCTCGTAGATTGCCTCTTTTTTCTCCCGGTAGCCTTCAAAATGCAACGGATCCAGTTCCGGAAAGTCAAAGTTGAATACCTTAAAGGTTCCCTCATCCACAATACTCTTGATTCTCTTCTCCGGCGGCATGGCATAGTGATGTCCGCACCCCGGGCAAATATAGAGATTTTTTCGAATCTGGCTTCTGGAAAAGTTCTCCTTACAACCGGGGCATTCCACAAAGAGCTCCTCCGGAGCCTCTTTTCTCACCTGTTCTTCCGTGTCAAGCCTCTGCTCTTTTCTCGCCTGATCCCGCAGCTTTTTATATGAAATAAATTTCCCTTTTCGTTTCTCTATCAGTTCATTCATTGCTCAATTGATCCCATTCTAATATCTCTTGCATGCGTTCTTCGATAAAGCTCACATTCGCTTTTCCCTTGATATATTCCGGATGATGCATCAGCAGATAATCGAAATCTGCCGTCGTGGTGATTCCGTCAATCACAAGTTCCTCCAGGGCTCTGCGCATTCTGCGAATCGCTTCCAGCCTTGTGGGGGCATGTACAATCACCTTGGCCATCATGGAATCATAGAAGGGGCTGGTGGTATATCCCTCATACAGGGCGGTATCCACACGCACTCCCGGTCCGCCGGGGAAATTCAGGAATTGAATCTTTCCGGTATTGGGCTGGAATCCCTTTGCAGGATCCTCCGCGTTGATTCTGCACTCAATAGCGTGACCGTTCAACACCACATCCTCCTGTGTCACCTTGAGGGGCTGATGGAATGCGATGCGGAACTGTTCCTTGATCAAATCCATTCCCGTCACCATCTCCGTCACGGCATGCTCCACCTGAATTCTGGTGTTCATCTCTATGAAATAGTAGTTGCCCTGGGAATCGAGCACAAATTCTACCGTTCCGGCGTTGGTATATCCGGCTGCCTTTGCCGCCTCAACCGTATCATGTCCCATCTTGGATCGAAGGTCATCGTCAATCAGCATACACGGGCTTTCCTCGATGAGTTTCTGATTTTTTCTCTGGATGGAGCAGTCGCGCTCTCCCAGATGGATTACATTCCCATGCTCATCCGCCAAAATCTGGAACTCTACATGTCTCGGATTGAGAATTAATTTCTCAATGTACATCTCATCGTTGCCAAAGCAAGCCCTTGCCTCCGCTTTCGCTTCCTCAAAGGACGGGATCAGCTGTTCCGGCTCGAACACTCTTCGCATTCCTCTTCCGCCGCCTCCGGCCGATGCCTTCAGCAGTACCGGATAACCAATTTCATCTGCAATTTTCTTCAGTTCCTGGGGGTCGGAAACAGCACCCTTGGAACCGGGAACCACCGGAACATTTCTTGCTATCATAAGCTTCTTTGCCGTAGCCTTATTGCCCAGCGCATCAATCACATCCGCCTTGGGCCCCACGAAGACAATTCCGCTTTGCTCACAAAGTCTGGCAAATTCGCTGTTCTCGGACAAAAAACCGAAGCCGGGGTGAATGGCATCACACCCGGTCTCCAGAGCTGCAGTCAAAATATTTTTCATATTCAGATAACTGTCCGCAGCCTTTGCCGGCCCCACACAAACTGCCTGTGTGGCCAGCTTCACATGGAGCGAATCTCTATCCGCCGTGGAATAGATTGCCACGGTTTCAATATTCATCTCACGGCAGGTTCGAATAATCCGAACCGCAATCTCGCCTCGATTGGCGATCAATATTCTTCGAAACATAACTACTCCTGTATTGCAAAAAGCGATGCATCAAATTCCACCATAGCGCCGTTCTCCACAAAAATCTCCTTGACGACGCCCGCCTTCGGTGCCACAACCTCGCTCATCATTTTCATTGCCTCGATGAGACACAGGGTATCACCTTTTTCCACGCGGCTTCCCATCTGGACAAATGCCGGCTGATCCGGTGACGGCGCTGCATAAAATACTCCAACCAGAGGAGCCTTCACCAAGTCCTCTTCCGCATAACCCTGCTGGCCGGAAGGGTTACTATCCGACTCCTGCGTTCCCTTGTTCGCATTTGCCAGTCCCATATCCGCCTGCATCATTCCCGGCATCGCGGGAGAAAATGGCATTGCAGGAATCTGTGCCGGTGCACAGGCAGCCTTACATGCTTCCGATTTCTTCAACTTGATGGACACTTCCTCCGTCTCTAGCTCCAGATACACACTCTCGGATGCATCGAATTTATCCATCAAGCTGCATATACTTTCGAAATTCATTGCACTCTTTCCTCTCTGCAATCTTACTTGTTTGCTTCCAAATAATTCACAATATCTCCAACAGTCTTGATTCCTGCCATGGTCTCCTCATCGATGGAAATGCCGAATTTCTCCTCAAGCGCAAGATTCAATTCCACTGCATCCAAAGAATCTGCTCCCAAATCCTCGAAGATATTTGCCTCCATGGTTACTTTGTCTTCCTCACAGTTCAATGTGTCGATGATTAATTCCTTTACCTCTTCAAACATGATTTTCATTTCCTTTCATTTAAAAATTTTTATTTAAAAATATTTAGTTAAAATTCTTTAACCTTTTCAAATTCTAAATGGTTTTAATAATTTGTCAACCGTTTTTGGGAAATATTGCCAAAATATATATATCCCCCTCCCCATATCCATAATGTATTGTAAAGAACCCACAAACGAAAAAACCGAGATATATGCGTCAAAAAAACACATACGTCTCGGTCATATTTACCCTATTTCTTTTATTCCTTCGCGGTCTTCTTGCGGCCTTCCTCCCACATGGTCTTAATCATGCTGACAAACAAATCTCTCGTCTGTGCCGGGAGCAGTGTGGCTCCTTTGATGACTCCCACCACCTGTCTCCAATCCATGTGGTACAACTGGCTGAATTCCGTTATCTTGTTGCGCCGGAAAATCTCAAATACATCGTTGATTGCCTGGGGTTTTTGCTCCTGGGGAATCCGGTCAATCCATCCGTTTACGATGGTCTCCATGCGTAAGCTAAAGTCATCCCGCCTCTCACAACGCTCCATCTGTGTCGCTTTCACCTGCCAGGTCAGCATGCTGTGCTGTCGAATTCCCACTTCATCACTCCGAACCACTTCCGGGGTAAAAGGGGTATTCATCACGGTTCCAATCACCGCGCTCTCCGGCACATACGCTCGGATACAGGCTACAATGTTTTGGAAGGAGCTATCCCGGGAGATATCCCGCAGATATCCCGGCGCGTCAAAGCAGTAAATGGCCTTTATCTTTTTTTGTACCTCCGCCTTGGCAAAAGCGGCGGCGTACAGCGCGATATTCCCCCCTTTGGAATGACCGCCCACCGAGCATTTCACCATCTTCTGCGCGGCAACCGTCTCCAGGTAGCGCACCGCATCCGTTTGCGCGGGAACCGGCATCTCATAGGTCATGTTAAAATTCTCTTTCCAGGAAATGAAGGAACCGTCCGTCCCCCGATATGCAATGTGGGCCCAGAAAGGGTCCAGATAAAAGGTGACGGCGGAAAACTTCTTCTCCTTCTCCACATCGGAGTCCCTCACAAATCCGTCCATTCGAACTTTCTCGAACCGCTTGCTCTTCCCCACCAGAAACAACAAGTTCTCTTTCTCGGTAAACGCAGGCACTTTATCTTGTGTATCCTTCTTTTGTGCTTCTTTCTTCTTGCGATAATTGTCAGCCACTTCCCCCACCGAGGGTCTGGCTTGCCACTTGCGCACCACCAATTGTTCAGCGTGTGCGGCATCCGGCATACAGTCGCTGTAATCGATGGATGACAGCTGCGTCAATATCATGGCATCCACTTCATTGAAGGGGGACTGCATAAAGGATATATCCCCTCGAAGCGTCATATATGAAAGCATATTTACAGAGTTTCTCATGCTTTTTCTCCTTATGTATCCGATACTCTTGTTATTTTCCCATCAGTCTGGCAATGGGCTCCACAATGGCTTCCAGGTCCTGTATCGCTCGATTGAGGGTGTCTATGTCGATGGATTCCACCCGCTCCATGGCATCCGCCAGTTCCTCATTGCTTGTGTTTACGAACTCGTGGGTATCCGTAATCAGCCCTCCAAGCTCCTCCACATCCAGGGAGTCTGCGATCTCATTCATGGCTTCAATTGCCTGTTGTGCTTCCCGCAGGGTCCGATTGACGCGGGGCACAATGGTGATTGCACTGATGACCACAACCGCACAAATAATTCCCATCAGTACTGCGATTATCTTGGTCATTTTATTTTGTTTTTCTAACAGTTCCAAATACTTGTCATCCATGTTGTTTCTCCTATTGTTAATAAAAAGGCTTCTTTATTATACTACATGTTTCATCCCATCATTACCATAAATCCGGCAATATTTTTTCTTAAATATTCCTTAATAGAAAAAGCAACCGGGGGCGTGAACGAATCTACGCCCTCGGTTGCTGTGTTCTTATTTCTCCTCCACCACCTGGAAGATAAAAAACTTCAAATAGTAGCTCTCCGGAACATTGGAGGAATTGGCCCACAGAATCGGATGATCCGGCCCCTGGGTTCGAAACTCAATCTGACGTAATCGCTTATGGGTTGCCTTTGCTGCCTCCTTGATGGTCTTCTCCAAAAGCTCCTGGGTCATGAAATGGGAGCAGGAACAGGTTGCAAAATATCCGCCATCCTTCACCAGTTTCAGTCCCTTCATATTGATCTCACGGTACCCTTTGATTGCGTTCTTGGTGGCCTCCCTGGACTTGGTAAACGCGGGGGGATCCAGAATCACCACATCGTACTTTTCTCCGGCCTCCGCCAATTTGGGGAGTTCATCCAGCACGTTGGCCTGACGAAAATGCACCTTGTCCGACAGCCCATTGCGCTCTGCGTTCTCCGTGGCCTGCTGCACCGCGTACTCTGAAATGTCGAGACCGGTGACATCGCTT
>JAQXJP010000038.1 GCA_029008875.1 Lachnospiraceae bacterium
TTCCGGCATCTCATCCACTACAGCCAAACCGGTGGAAGTATAGGTAATCCAAACCTCCTTGTCCCCGGAAATGCCTGTGATTGCATAGTTTGCAGTCTGATTTCCGGTTCCCCAGGAACCATTGTTGAACAATCCCTGTACTTCGGTAATCTCCTTATCCAATCCTACATGATAAGAATACCAGCCGTCATTGTTCTCATCTGCGGGAATCTCACAACCTTTGCCATCATTCCCGGACATATAGTTTTCATATCCTGATATCGCATTCCAACTAGCGCCTGCACCGAATTTTGCATTTACCAGTTCCCAATTCAGTTCATTATGAAAATGAACACTTAAATCATTTAACCAATCCTGAGGTGCCTCATAGGAAGTCTTAATCACCTTTGCATTTTGTGCATCCACGAAGGTAACCCATGCTTCCCGGTCCTCTGACAAATCTACTTTAAAGTTGTCAGACTGGTTGGCATCTCCCCATGCACCGCAGTTGAACAATCCGTTCACCTCAGTCACATCCCCGGGCAGCTTTGCGGAGTAGGTATACCATCCCTCATTTACCGCATCCTCTTCCACTGCAACACCAAACTGATTGCTCATGGCATCCTCGTATCCGGCGATTGCATTCCAAGAACTTCCGGATCCGAACTTGATGTTGGCATTTTCCCAATTCTTGTCATTCTTAATATGAATGATAAAATTCTTAAATTCCGGATTCTCTTCGTTCTCGTCCGGATCCTCGAGAGGAACGGTCGTTACTGTCACATCTTTGGTCTCGTCATCCAAATCAATGGATAAGGTCACATTGGACTTTACATTCAATGATAACTGGCGATTGTCGCTGGTTCCCCAGGGCAGATTCCATGCCTTGTTCTCCGGATCCTGCAAGATCTTGTATGAATAATTTCCCTTTTCCACATTTTCATAGGTAATGGAATAGACGCTTGCATCGGAAGCATCCTGCTTCATGACATTCTTGTCATTTCCTTCCACTGCGATGGACCATGCACTTCCGGTCAGTCCCGCATCTCCTGCTACCACAAAGATATTCTGAATTGCCGCTTCCTTGACCTCGTTCTCCTTGGAAGCTTCCATGTACCATACACCGGCACCATCTGCCCCCGGCACAAAATAAGCTGCATCCAGATTCTGCTTTGCAATCTGGCTGTTCCAGCAGTTGTACTGATAGCCGGCCAGATTCACAAACTGCATGCCCTGCACAGAGCCGGTCACTGTCACATATCCCCATCCGGACAAGCTATCGTCTTCAAGCAATGTGGGGTATGTCGTTCCGTCCCTCCATGTGGTGGGGCGAAATGCATGTTCCGAGTCACCTTCCACAGTGGCGCCTCCCCATACATTCACGGCCCAATCTGTCGCACTTGCGCCTTCCGGAAGTTCAAAGTACAGCTTCACACTGTCGGCAGCGTTTACTGTGATTCTTCCGAAATCTGAAACGGAACTCATGGTAAACACCATGACAATCGCAAGCACAAAACTTATGATTCGCTTCATGTTCTTTTTCATAATCTCTCCCTTTCCTTCTCCTTTTTCTTTCTTCTTTATTTTCACAGACACAGATTTCCTTTTGCACGCGAAGGCACATGCACAAAACTTCCATTTCTGTGCCGAGTGTTATTATAGGAAAAAACACATCATTTGGAAATTGGACGAAACTTCAAATTATTCTACGTTTTTTTGTGCAAGAAAGAGAAATTGAGCAAATTTTCGAAACAAATCGTGAGTTTTTAGTTCTGAGGTCTCAAGCAAAATCACCAAATTTGTTTCGGGAATTTTAGTAAAAAAGTCAAAAATAAAAAGGGGTAAAAATTACCCCTGTTGTGTCAAATCGTCAATGGTCAGTACCCTCTCATCGGCATCCAGTTGCACCAATTCCGGATGGGCTTTTTTCGTCTCCAGAATGGTAAGCCACAGATTGTGTACGGAATAGGTGAGCATCTGGGAAGCCTCGACGGAGTACGGCATCAATGTGCTCAAGTCAAAGACCCGGATTCCCAGCGCCGGCAGGAAGATCATGTTGGTGGTCTTCTGCTTGCTCCCCGCCTGTGAAATCATCTCGTAGGAAATCATCAAAAACTCCTGCCCGTGATACTCACAGTAATAGGACACATAGCACTCGTCCACAGTCCAGTTCTCCCCCTCCGCCTGAATCTTCGGCTTATTGGCAGGATCGTTGTACTCGGTGGTGGACACATTCACTCTCCAATGTATTTTCCCGGCCTTGGTATCCTTCACCAGGTCGCCCAATTGACGCATCAAATCATTTTCTTTTTTCATGAATTATTTCCTCTCTTGAATTACATTTCTTATATTAACCACTTATCATTCACTTGAATTTACTCATTCATACTCATCCACACGCACCGCATGCACCACAAATCTCCGCCCCGTCGTGGAGCAGGTGGACAATGTGATAATCTTGTCCTCCGAGGTGGCCACCACATTGGTGTCCGCATAGGAGCTGCGATACAGACGATCCAAAAACCCCTGGAATTCTTCCCCCGGCGCAAAGGGCACCTGATATACAAAACTATCCTCTGCCACATCCTCGTATGCAAAAATCTGATATCGATACTTTTTATCCCCGGTGATGATTTGGAAAAATGCATGGTCCGCATAGTAGTCCTTGTCCGAGCGATAATACTTTAATTTTCCAAACATGCTGAGATTGCGCATATTGTGACCATAGATAATGGAATGGCTGTCCTCAAAACCCGGATTGTTTGCCCCTTCCAGAAAAATGGAGCCCGCCGTCGCCGCAGATCCGTCAAAGGCAGTGCGGAGATACTTTTCGTCCTCACCGGAATACATAACCGGATAACTGATATCCTCATTTTCGAAAAAAATCCAAGCGACCACATTCGGGTTCTCTCTCTGTAATTCCTCCAGTTCCACATCCACCATCCGATACCATTGTGTATCGTCGGTATCTTGATTTTCGCTGGTATATGTATCTTGCAATCCGCTGTACAATTCATTGGAGGAACCATAATTCGACATAATCCGATAAATATTCCAGCCCGCCACCGCCAGGATGATGATTCCGGCTCCAAATGCCACGGGAATCAGTGGATTGTTTTTCTTTTTACGGCTCTCCTGTTCCGGACGCTCCTCCCCGTTTGCCTCTTCTGACTTCCTGCTTTTCTCAAGCGCAGAGCCTGCAAGATTCATCACAATCGCAAGGCCAATGACTATCCCTGCGATAATCTTGCCCGAAGTTGCCGTAATAAACGCGGCCAAATTCCCCAGAACCGGAATGGTAAAATGCATTTTTCCAATGACCCGGCTGTAAGGCACCGGCTGGAAATCCGGGCTCTCATTGGCATCTCCCTTGGTAATCAGCTCCTGCGCATCCCTGTCATTCTCCAGCACCCTATGGGTGACAACTCCTCCCCCCGGAACCTGACTGGAAAAGGCAATGATATCTCCCGCCTGCAACTCCTGCGGAGATATTTCCCTGGTATAGACTGCACTTCCGATTGGAATTGCCGGCTCCATACTTCCACTGATGACATTATATACCTGATATCCCATAATTTTGGGGATGACAATGGAAAGACACAACAGTACAATTGCAATCAAAAGACAGTTGCTGAATCCCCTCAATATTTTCCCGAATTTATTGCGCATGGATTCTCTCCTCCACATCATTTCTCCGATTTGCTCTACACCAATATATTATACTTGTTCCATTTGTGAATATAAAGTCCCATTTGAGCTAATTGACTCATTCTTTCCATATGAGATTGCCCCGCGTCCAAAATTCTTTCTCTTTGGGCATCATTTTTTCATTTTGGGTATTTGGCCTCTTTCTTATCCATCCTCGCCCAAAAACTCTCCTCTTTTGGCGCCAAATTACAATGTTTGGGCATTTCCTCTCTTTTTTACCGATTTCCGCCCAAAATCCCTCCACTTTTGACGCCAAAATATCACTGTTTGGGTATTTCCACTCCTTTTTATCAGTTTCCGCCCAAAATATTGCGTTTTTCAAGGAAAAACAAGAAATTTTGGGCGCAATTGTACAAAAATAAGTTGGAAAACCCAAACCCGAGAAAATCGAATGCAATGACTCATATAATTGGGCATAATCAATCCTGAAATTGACTCCACGCCCAAACGCCTGAACATTTCAGCAAAAGCATAAATTTTCAGCCCAAACATAAATTTTCAGCGAGCCGACACCTGGCTCTCATCAAAAAAACGGAGGCTGAATCACAGCCTCCGCCTTCTTATAGCATTTGACGCATTATCTACTTTTCGTCTTTCCCGCTCTTGGTGTCAACCTTTGCCAGCTTGCGTTTTCTGGACATTACCACGATGGTGGTAATTCCGGCAGCGGCAACCACCACAATCACACCTGCGATAATCGGTGCGGCATTCGTCAAGGTACTTGCAGCCTTGTCTGCAAGAGGAACATCCTCCTCATCCAAATCCACCACATCCTGGGTTACAAGCGGTGTCTCTTCATCCTCGATAACATTCTCATCTGCACCGGCATTTCCTGCATCTGCATTGTCATCCGCATTTGCGCCTGCATTCGCTCCTGCTCCTGCACCGGCTCCCGCTCCACCTGCGATGGCAGCTCCAGGAGTCACATTCTCCGCCGGAACCACTACGGTAGTGGTGGTGCCATCCTCATAGATATAGGTTGCCTCTCCGGTAATCGAATTGTAAATGACATTCACTCCCTTTGACGGGTGATACACAAAGGTGGCTACATTCTCCACATTTGGCTCTGAAGAAAGTGTCATATTCTTTCGAAAAGCATCCGGTAAATATCCGTCTACAGAGCGGAATGCAACCTGAATCTTCTCACCGGCATTTCCGATAAAGGTATCCGGAGAGAGAAGCTCATTACCACTTCCGTCCACATACTTTACGGTGTATTTGACCGGATTGGTGATAACGCCATATGCAACCACATACTCAGCATCCCCGGTAACAGCAATGATACCGGCATTGGTCTCATCATGTCCTGCCTGGCGAATTCCCTTTACGCTGTAGATGGTCTTGGACGCATCGATGCAGGATAACTTTCCGGCTTCATCAGTAAGCTTCAAGGATACTCCGTACGGAACATTCTTGATGTACATTACGGTATGATCTGCTGATAATTTGGTCTCAACCCCGGCCATTTTGGTGATATCCGCTTCCGTTGCACCGGTAATTGCCGCTGAAGTGAAGACGATATCCTCGGATCCCGTTGTAATGGTTACGTTGTATGTATAGCCATCCTTCTTGGGTGCTTCATCCGCAAAGACAGCGGTGCTTGAAGTTGCCAGAAATGTGAGAACTGCAGCAAACGCGATTGTGAATCTCTTGAAAGCCTTCATTACTGCACCTCCTCATTCTTCTGCTTCTTCATTGTTACAACTGCCCAAATCATCAGTCCCGCACCCACAGCCAATGCTGCAAGGGAAATCACCAATGGTGTCAATACATCCCCAGTCTTGGGAGCAAGCGGAACACTCTGGTCAAAAATTGTAATCACTTTATCTTTTCCCTTTACGGTAATAACCTGACCCGGAGTATAACGATTGACCACTTCATCCCTGGGGGCATCCTCCACACCAAACTGCATCTGAAGATCTGCCAGGGTGGTCATGTAGGAATTGTCCGTTGCACTACCATCCAGGGTAATCACCATAACAACCTTACCGCTCTGTCCGTTTGCGAGGTTTCCAAGGTAGATCATATCGTTGGCAGTCAACTGCTTCAGGCCGACTGCAGCCTCGTTCTCCGGCGAACCTACGATGAAGGAATTGTCCGCATTACCATAGAGATAGGTTGTTGCCCCATCACTTCCCTGATAATACAGAGACACATTGTATGCTGCACCGGAAGCACTCTTGCCCTGAGTCTCCTCGAAGGACTTAAGGATTCCTGCAGACATGTAGTACATGGCATCATTTTTGCCGGTATTCTTCAAATCCACTGTAATCTGTGCGGTATCTCCCGGCATAATTCCGGAGAGTGTCTGCGACAAATCGGCAGTGTCGTTGGAAATCTTGGAACCGTCATAGGTCACACCGGATGTGGTGGTTACGGTATCCGCCATAACAGTTGTTGTGATTCCAAAAGTCATAACCATTGCTGCAACGAGGCAGGCAATTTTCTTCATTTTCATATTACGCTACCTCCTTACTCACCCAAATTGGTATCTTCGCTATCACCCAAATGAGAAACGCTGCTAATGCTTCCGTCACTATCCAAATTCAGTACAACACCCCAGGAAGCCTTCGCTGCATCCGCAGCATTGTGTGTCTGAAGCGCATCCACCTCGATATCCAAATCGAAGGACTTGCCATCGTAATCATAGGTGGTTGTGATATTGCCGGTTGTTCCGTTCTTGGTCACAATCTGGGTAACATCATTCTTTACGGAAATGGTACTTGTGATCGGGACATAATCCAAAGCCACAATATTGTTATCCTCATCCCGCTCCGGAGCTGCAACCACTGTCTTATAGTAGTACACCTCACGCTCCTGCGTGCTTGCCGCCTCGTCCTTGTACCATGCACCGGAATCAGACATGGTGACATCAATCAATGCCGGATCCAGAGTAGTATCCTTCACAGTTCCATCCTTCCAGCTCTTGGTGATAATGACGCGCACATAAGCATCATAGTTTCCATCGTTGGAAAAAGCAGTCTGCTCTGCATATGTCTTTCCGATTTGGAAGTTCTCGCCCTCCCCTACCAAAGTAGAGAGAAGCTTCCCTCCATCGGATACGGATACATATTCCGCCTTGTCATCCTTTGTCTGCAGTTCATATAAATCCACGGACAAATCCGATACGCTCAAGTTGTATTGCATATTTTCGGTCTGGGTCAGCGCTGCTCTCGTGCTTCCCACTGCGCTGATTGCAAGAAGTGCAATCGCGGAACCGGCGATAATCGTTGTCTTGTTCAGAAGGAAATTCTTATTCATTATTCGTTACCTCCTTCTACCTCGACATTGTCTGTCTCATCCCCGGAAGTGGTCTGCTCTTCCTCATCCTGGCTTCCATAGGAATCCACGTTGGAATACTGTGCCGCCTGGCTCCAATCCGCGTAAGGATTGCCCTCCGTATCATAGAGCACCTTGGCAGATTCCGGAATGACAATCACGTTGAAGTCCGCGTACTCGTTCTCCCCGGTTTTAACAGCGCCGGAAGCATCAATGTTCAAAATCAACTGTGATGTGCTATCCTCTGTAGTTGCCTCAGATTTTCCTTCCAGCACCTTGTTGTAGTAGTAATATCCATCCTTGAGGGTCCAATCCTCTTCAGAAGTCTTTTCCCCATCCACAGCCGCGGTAATTCCCTCCGGAAGCACCACCTGAACTCTCACGAAAGCCTTGGTAGCCATGTCATTATCAATCACGATAATCTTTTGCTGGCCCTCGCCGGATTCCTCAACGGTGCTGTGAGTATCATCAACGGCGATTTCAATGCTGCCGCTTGCGGATGCATAATCCGTAAAATAGGCCATTGCCGGTTTCACCGAAAGTCCTGCAACAAGGATACCGGCGCAAGCCACAAGGGAAATCATCTTTTTCTTCATCATAATCTCTGCGCCTCCTTAATTACTGTTCCACAACTTCTTCCGTGACAGGAATTTCTGCGGAACTGCTCCAAGTCCAGCTTCCCGTCATTTCGTCATCATTCGGTGTGTAGGTAAAGCGATTGACAACCGCTGTTCCGTTTCCGGTAAGTGTATCGTCGTAGGTGTTGGTAAAAGCTACGCTTGCAACACCGTCATTGTTTCCATCCTTCACAATCTGTGTTGTCGCTGTCGTGGAAGAAGTCGCCTTATAGGTCGCTCCTGTGTACACTTCCTCAACCGTCACCTTTGCGCCCGCCGGAATCCCTTCAATCACCGCCTGCTGTGTTCCCGCCTCGGAAAAATCAATGGTTACCACATTGCTGTACACCAGTTTTCCATCCTCTGAATCCCCGTTCAAGGAGGCATCCACTGCGGAATAATCCTTGTAAGCAGTCACCTTATATACAAAGGAAGTTCCGTTCAAGGAAGTATTGAAGGTCTCCACGGTTTTGTTAATGACCAGATTGCCATACAGTTCTTGGTATTCCGGCTTCAATACCGCACTCACATCATACTGCCATGCATCATTTGCCTCATCTGTCACAACAGCGTTGCCATTCGCATCATAGCTATAGTAATTGTTTCCCGGAACTGCAACCAACGCCGGAGAAAACTCATAAGTGTATTCCTCTGTCTCAACCGGATCCACTACCATCAGGTACATTCCAAGCTTTCCTGTCTCGAGAGAAGCTGTCGTATCTGTACCACCCTGGATGGTTGCCTCTACCTGGTAGCACTTGGACAGTTCGCTATCTTCTGCTATCTCCGTCGCCATGGTGCTCCATTCTGAAGCAGTTGTCTTATCACTGATAATCCCTGCATCAAAGGAATCAACATTTCCGGTATATTCCCCAGACTCATTCACTGAAGCAACTTGATAAAATGTCACCTTGATGTCATTTACCTTCAATTCCTCGTAGGTATTTGACTCCGCAAGCCCCACCGTAATGGAAGCCTTCTGCTCGAAATCAATTGCCTTCGCGCCATACACCTTCGCAAGAGACAGACTTGACAACACAAGTGTCAAAGCAAGGGTCAGCACAACTGCGCTTCTCTTTTTCATAACAAACAATTTTTTCAATTATGAATCCTCCTTCACGCCCTTATTCCTTTTCCTGCGGAAAATCAATCGGAGCAAAAGTATCAATATCAAAGCCACAACCAGCCCGGCAATCAGGTACAGCATGTAATAATCCTTCACTGCCTCTACCACAACGCCGGCCGGAGTGTTATCATCCGTAATTTCTGTCGGTTCGTACGGAATACGGGTTCCGCGAACAATCAATCGATGGGTATTCACACCGTAGGGTGTACATGTAAAAAGCGAAACATAATCCTCATTGTCATCGATGGCCAGAGCCTCTGACAGGGTGTCCATATCGGTACTCTCCACCATAGGAAGTATCTGATCCACCTGGTAAGCCAAGGTCTCATCCAGCACTTTGATGTAGAACACATCCCCCTCCTCCAACTGATCCACATCCGTGAAAAGTTTGGAGGATGGCAATCCCCGATGGGCTGCCAACACACTGTGGGTTCCCTTTCCTCCGATGGGGAGGGAGGTTCCATTCAAATGCCCCACTCCGGTCTGGAGAACGGAATCGGCAGTTCCATGATAGATGGAAAGCTTCACATTGATCTTGGGAATGGTGAGATAACCCATAATCCCATCGCCCCGAATATTGAGAGCCTGTCGGTAGGCGGACATCTCATTGTCCTCTTCGTCCTCCCCGAACACATCCCCATAGATGTTGTTCTCGGTAATGGTCGCATTCAATGCATTTGCCTGTTCCCACTCCGTGGAAAAATCCTCCGGAGTCATAGCGGCAACCGTCTCCTGATAAGTGGAGATCAGTTGGTTTTGACGATATGTATTCCACTGATTGGAAATTGTAGGATATGTTAGTACTCCAAGCCCCACCAGAAAAAGCAGGGCAAACAAGTAACTCGCTATCTTTCTAAGCATTTGTCCGACTATCCTTTTTTCTCAAGTAACGATCCAGGAAGAACAAAGCCACAATAAATGCGATTGTCACCGCAAGACCAATCACAACCCAAAGTCCGTAATTGGTATGTAGGCTCACGCCGGCCAACGGCACAGTCTCCTCCTCAATCATGCCCTCCTCATAGGGAACACGATGACCGCGCACCAGCAAACGCTCTGTGTTGACTGCGTAAGGGGTACAGGTCAGCAGCGTGACCAAATCCTCTCCATCTTCCACCATAAGTGCGGAGGTGTCTTCCGGCTCAACCACCAGAATCTGATCCACCTCATAAGCAAGGGTCTGATCCAGTACCTTGATGTAAAAATGATCGCCCTCTTCCATCAGATCCAAATCTGTAAAAAGAGATGCGCTGGGAAGTCCTCGGTGTGCGGACAAAACAGAATGTGTGCTCTCCCCTCCAATTGGGAGTGAACTTCCTTCCAGGTGTCCGGCTCCAATCTGAAGCACTTCCTCACTGGTTCCGTGAAAAACAGGAATCTTGATTCCAATCTTGGGAATCTCCACATATCCCATAATTCCGTCCCCATTCAGGTTCAGGCAGGACATGTATGACTCATCCTCCTCTTCTGCCGCTTCCGCCACCGCGAAAGAGTCCGGCAAAATACTGGGCACCAAATTGGAATTGTAGGTGCTGGCCATGCTGGCCTGCGCCTTGTAGTCGATCAGTTCCTCTTCATCGGCTTTCTCGACGGCTTCCACATAGGTGGAAATCAATTGCTGTTGTCTGTGATTATTCCATATATTGGAGATAAGTGGATACAGCAGCAAGGACAAACCGGAGAGCATCAACAATGCTATTCCCACTATTTTCAGTTTCTTATTCATCCGGGTTCTCCTTATTGTTGTATCCGTTATCAGTCCGCTAGGGGCGGTTCCCCGCCCCTTGTTGGACCAATTAGCATTTTACAATTAGCGAGCGTTCTTTCTTCTGGTTGCGAAGAATAATCCAGCTGCGATAACCATGATTGCTACACCTGCGATGGTGAAGATTGTGGTACCGATACCACCGGTTGCAGGAAGAGCGGAAAGTGTAGTATCAATCATATAGGTTGATACACTAACATGTTCACTTGGTGTTTCAGCCTGCTCGATGGTAGCAGATACATCCTGAGTGTTTACGGAATATCCTTCCGGAGCAACGGTCTCCTGGAAGAAGTATGTTCCCTCGTCAAGACCGGATACCTTAAGGGTTCCATCCTGGCCTGTTACAACAGATGTTGCATTTTCAATCTTTTCTACCCAGCCGGTAAATACATAGTTTGCATCAAAAGTTGCGTAATTCTTAACACCTTCTACCACTTCATATACAACAAAGGTTGCACCTGCAAGCTTTGTGTTGTCAGTAAGCACTTCGTTGTTATCATCAGAAGCATACTTTGTGAGGGTGATATCACCGGTAAATCCTTTGATAACCTCAGATTTGTGAGCATCATCGTTCTTGTTGCTCCATGCCTGGTTCTCATAACCATTGTTTCCAGCAACAACAGCTGTGTATGTAAGAACTACAGTTGCGCCGGTCTTCTCAACCTGAGAACTTAAATCAACCGCATACTTCTCAGGTTCAGTTTCTGTTGCATCTATCTTAGTAAGCGTAGCGTTTGCAACCTCTGCACCTGCTACAGTTGCAGAAACAAGGGTCAAGTCTGTCAGGTTTGTCGGCTGATCGTATACTACGAATTCCTTATTTACTTCATTCTCAGCGAAATAAGGAACAGTAGTGGTAACGGTAAATGTTACCTCCTGACCTGCATGAACGAAAGTATCATCTGCTTCCTTATCTGTTTTGGAATCATTACCCTTAGCAACAACAGTTGCATCAGCAACTACCATCAGGCCGTTGGCATTGTAATCATATGCCTTTGCAACCATCGGGTTGTAGGTAACACTCTCACCGGTTGCAAGGATGAGGTAAGCGCCCGGCTCTGTCACTGCAAATTCAACTGCAACACCATTTTCAGATGTCTTTGTAGCCATAGCGGTTGCGGTTGCTGCAGCATTCTTCAAAGCGTCAAGGTCATACACTGCATTGCCGTTCTCGAAAGTAACGCCGCCTTTTGCCCAATCTGCAACTTTCCAGTTGCTGTTCTGGGAGTCAAGAGTAACCATCTTGTAAATGCTTACCTCGGTGTTTTCTCTGTCAGAGAAATTCTTAACAGTTACTTTGTTGGTGTCTGCAAAAACAGTTACGTTCATTGCAAACATCATTACCATTGCAAGAGCAAAGGCCAGAATCTTTTTCATTTTCTTCATCGTTTTCTCTCCTTTTTGGGTTTTCCCCTTAATTAAAATTTTAATAATTTTATTAAATGGGAACAGGCTCAAAAGGTGAATTACTACCATGGGCGTTCCTTTTCCCTTAATAAACTAGTGACATTATGCCATCTTCCGGTAACACCGCAGTCACACGGTCGGCATTCGTTACCTTTTTCCTATTTCACGCTGTAAGCCTTACGTCTCATGAGGAAGATGAAAAGTGCTCCTCCCATCATCATGAACATACCGGTAAAAGCGTACAGCAGGATTCCGCATCCTCCGGTCTCCGGAAGTGAGTAAACTGCTTCATCCTCAAAAATCAAAGTCTGTGTGAAATCCTTACCGTTTTGCGACTTAATCAAATCGGTTGCGGCATCATACTTCCCGTTTGCAGTGTTGACTTTGAGTCCCACTGCTTTGCTTACTGTGATATTCCATTCTGTAGTATCTACGGTGTATCCGGTTGGTGCCTCAATTTCCTTCAAGCTGTAAGTTCCATCCGGAATGCTTTCCACCAGTTTCTCCCCTGCATAAGAATCATCGGAGTACCAAGCAACCACACCTTCACTTCCGCTTACCCCGTAGAAAGTAGCTGCGTCATTGTACAAGCGGAATTTTGCGCCCGCCAGTTTCAAATCATTGTTGGTTGCGCTTGCCTTCACCAATTTCCAACTATAACGGTCGCGAACCTGCACTACCGGATGTTTGTACGTCTCTTCCACGCCGTTTCCTTTAAACGTATAAGATACTTTTGCTTCATCATTGGAGCGGAAACCTGACTTTCCGGAAGATGTAATCGGATTATTATCCGCCGCATCGGTTCCCTCTTCACCTGTGTGAGGATATCCGGTTTTCGCATATTCCTCATACGCTTTTTCAGAGGCAACTACCTTGAAGGTCACGGAATAGGTGTATCCTTTACTCAATTCGTAGTTATCCGGGAAATCCAGGACAACCGTCTTGTTATTGTAGCTTGCTGTTAATGTTTGGTCGTCAATCTTGTAGGTGGCGTTTGTCTCACCGAGCGCTCCTGCTGTGGAAGTTCCAACCTCGTTTCCGTCCTTATCCTTCACACTAATCTGGAATGTGCTTCCCTCAACGATGTCCACATACTGACTCAACTTATCTGTGATGATGACATCGGAAGAATAGTAGGTGGTGGTAACTGTCCTTATCTCCACATCTTCCTTAATCTGTTCTGCGATCTTGCTGAACTCGCTCACTAATTCGGAAACATCTTTATTAACCGTGCTCTTCTTTTGAGCATTGGAATTATTGGTGACATTTGTGAGTACTGTCAAACCGCTCATGTTGTTGTATACGTTGCTCACCAAATTGATTCCAACGGAATACATGGAATCGCATTTGATTGCCTCTGCACCCATAAGTGCACCATGATAATCCGTGTAGTTTGTACGGTTTCCTCCTCCGAGACAGGGTACGCCATCATTGCTCAAGTAATACTTTCCATCATCACAGTGACCAGACCAATCATGGTACCAACCACTGTGTTCCTTACACAAATGATAGGTCGGCTGTCCGTCTGTCAAGAAAATAACAATTTTTTGTGCATCCGCTCGAGCAGTTTTTATTTCGTTTCCTGCTTTTACCAATCCAGCCTGATAATTGGTCCCGCTATCACAGGTTATTGTATTTACCTTTGCTTTTACAGAATTCGCATCTATCCATCCTTTTCCGGATTTTACAACAGCGTCATCTGAAAAAGTAATCAATTTCCATTGAGAATCAATATTTGTGTTTGAAGAAATCGAATCAACGAGTGTTGATGCAGCCGTTTTTGCTGTCGCCAAACGATTATTATCATTCATAGATCCGGAATTATCAAAGACAATCACAATATCAAGCTTTGCTTTTTCCGTAACAACCGTTGTATCCGTCACCGTGGTGGTAACCGTCTCCTCCGGTCCCTTGAAAGACAATGTCAAATCATAGTCGTCCTCGTCCTTATTGTACTTAATTACTTTGGACAACTCGCTGTTTACGTCTGTAACAGTTGTCTTATTCAAAATATTCTTGAACTCGAATCTTGTACTTGCCGCATCGTTTACAGCACCGGTAGCAGTTCTTGCTTCCGCAGAATCCGCATTGAAAATGGTCTGAACCGCTCCGTTTACGGAAACCTTCGTGCTGAATTGATTCAAAACATAATTGTACTTGGAATTTGACACTCCGGTCTCTGTCACAGAGTAATTTCCGGATGTAAGATTCGCAAATACCGCATACTCTCCACTCTTTAAGGTGAACTTACCATTGGCATCCGTATATCGAACGGTGCTGTCTGTGTTCAAGGTGTACGCTGCATTGGCAAGTGCTGTGCCGTTAGCATCCTTAACCACGAATTCATAATCGGAAGTATCGTCTGCTTCTGTCTCTGTCGCATTCTTTGAAACAAACAGACTTCCCTTCGGAATGGTCTGAAGGTTGAACTTCAGTTTACAATTGGACTGCTGATTTCCTCTCTCCATATAGTAAAACTTCATGGTATGGGTGGAAAAATCATCAAAGGTATTTCCGACGAAGTCTTCTGTTGAAACCCCTGCGGCTTCAAACATATCCTTGATCGTGGTTGTGTACTCATTCTTTGCCGCCTTGTCAATGTATACCTGACCGGTTGCAAAGTTGATGGAACCTGACACGGTTCCGTGAATTCCACCGATATCCAAAACCAACACGTCATCGATGAATACCCACACATCATCGTCTCCGGAAAACTCAAAGACCATGTCCTTGTCATTGATTTTTCCACTTTGAGGCTGAACAAAGTCTGTCTCAACCGTCATGGCAAAATAGTGGTTAACCTCATCGCTGCCGAGAGTATCGCCCACATTATTGGTATTTGAAGAATGTGCCTTTTCAAAACTTGTCAGTGGGAAAAAGCCCCCATCCGACATAGCTCCATTGTAAACAGTGAAATTATTTTCACCCGCACATCCTGCCAGAGTCGCGAAATTGCTGGCACTGTCGTATTGATAATAGCCTTCCTCATCCTTCACAAACAGATAATTGGCATTCCGATAACATTTCTTTGCATCGGCAATATCATTTTCATCGTAAAGATACTTTAGCGATTCGCCATTTCCCCATGAAGCCAACTGAGGATACCCATCGCTTCCAAGTTTATTGGCAACAATTCCCTGGGTGGCACCATATCCTGCTTCATATTTATTCTGCACCGGACTTCCACCCGTAGCACTATTCATAAATTTCAAATAATGGTTTTTATTGATTCCGTAACCTTCCCCATAATTTCCCAACGTGCCAATTGCTTCACTTACATTTCCCGGTACATTGGCTTTATAATCAAATACATTGATGTCAATCACATCCCTGGTATCAAGTGTCTCAATCTGATTAGAGACATCCTTATATACAAGGTAAAGATTAACATATTGAGTAGTATACTCCTGTTCTGTAACAGTTTTCACAAGAGTACTTTCCCCATTATAGAAAGAAAGCGTTCTGGTACCATTCTGGCGTTCTGCCTTCATAGTCTGAACTTCTGTCCCGCCGTAGACATAATCCAACATCGTCTTCTGATAGGAATATCCGCTGATTTCTCCTGCGTAATCGGAAAAAGTAATTGTGGAACCTTTTTTGAATTCGACGGTACTTGTTTGGGTTCCGTTTATCTCATTGCCGTATTCGTTGACATAACATGCAGTAATAACAAATTTTCTCGAGTTCGATGTCCACACCAGACTGAAGGCAGAGAAGCTCTCCGTCACGAACTCCACGCTGTCAACCGCATTTTCTTCCGTGGTATTTACGGTACTGTCCGCAGTCAGATCCTTCACCTCAACAGCATCATCGCTCTCTTCCAAATGCATAAGAGACACGCTGGCCTCAGCTGCGTTTTCCAATCCCTCCGGAATTGCTGCGCTCTTGTACTCCATGGATACAGCCACGCTTCCCTCCGGCTCGATCTCGTTTCCGTCCTGATCCACAAAACGGATATCATACGCCAGGAAACCTGCCACCTCATAATCATTTTCAGAAGCATCGCTCTCCAACTGAGCTTCCACCTCTTCGTATGCGGTTCCTTCCGTAATTGGGGTCACTTCAAGTTTTGCGTCAGAAGGAAGGACATCACTTTCTGCAGTTGCCTCTACCGATATCTCACTATCTTCATATGTATAGACTTTTTCTTCGCTTGTCTGTGTCTCCGCTACTTCCGTGGCAAGAGTGGATACATTTCCGCCCAGCACCATCCCAACACAGAGCGTTAACACGATTAATCTTTTTATGAAAGGAACTTTCTTCATGAACCCTTTCCTCCTATATATATGTCTGTGACCAATTAATATTATTCGTCTCGCTTAACGTTTAACACTATAAATGTCAATGGTCACACGGCGGTCACACAAGGTTAATTCGGTACCAAATAACCATAAACACATGACTTTTTCCTTTTGTGAGAAGCCACTTATCGACAAATTGCGTCAAAAAAAGACACTTCCTCAATCATCGGAAGTGTCTTATAATCCTTTGTCCTATGTAAAAATAAATCTGTTCCTTTTCCCTAATCCACGAACTCTCCGTCGTTGGAAACCGGCTCGATATTCACACGAATATGCACGTTCTTGTACTTCGCATCGGTTTCATGGAGTTTTGAAATCAATCGGTTCGCCACAAGCATGGCCAGCTCTTCCGTAGTGGTGGGAAGCAGCATGATAAACTGCGTATCGCTGTACTTTGCCGCCACATCGCCTACGCGAAGAGACTTACGGATGGTTTGTTCCAGTGCGCTCATGGTCTGTTTCACGCGGAATTTTGCGACCTCGGCCGGATCTCCTTGATTGCCCTCTACCGTCAGGAGCAATAAATATTCTGAGATATTGGAGCGAATACTCTTTCTCGTCTCCAGATGATAGATTTCTTTAAAAATCGGATAACCGCAGAAGAATACACCTTCCGGCTCCTCCTCCACAATATCCTCATGCACCTCACTGATACTGTACGAATTCTGGCCTTTACTCATAGCGAGCAATTCTTCATATACCTTATTGAGAATTGTGGTCTTGCGCACTCCGAGTTCTTTTTCCATAATTTCCCTTGCCTTTTCATAGGATTCCAAAGCGAGGGAGATTTTTCCGCAGCGCATACGAGCCTCAATCTGGTAACAATACAACTGCTCATCCCCGCTCTCATATTTCAGAGCTTCGTTGCACAGACGATCCATTTTCTCATACTGCGCGGTCTTGATGTATAATTCAGACAGTCCCTTGACGCAGGACAGGTACAACGAATGATAATAGGTATTGAGCGTCAAAATCCAGTGCAGATCCAACAGACAGGTGAGAAAATCACCCTGGAAAATTGCAATCGCCTGCTCATACTTAATGATGGCATCCTCAAATACATTTTCGTTTTTGGCTTCGTTAATCAATTCCTCAAATTTCTCGATATCCAGATTCACCTTGATATCCGAGTTCCAGCGATAGGAACCGCGGTCTGTAATGATATAGTCATTGCCGCCCTCAAACGCCTGGCCAAGGCTTTTGCGAAGTCGATACATAAGGTTTTTCAGCGCACCTGCCGGATTATCGGTTTCCTCCGCCTGCCAGATTGCCTCCGAGATATCATCCACCGTCAATGTTTTATCTCTATATAAGAGCATATACATCAACAACTTGAACAACATATTCGAATGTAAACTGGCACTGTCGATTGTTTCGTTTCCATCTGTTATTTGAAAATTACCCAATGTGTTTACGGTTAACATTCGTCATCCTCCCAGAATCGTATATACGTTACTCTTCGCCGCATCCCAGCTTCAACATCTCCGCAATATAGAAGT
Organism: Lachnospiraceae bacterium; assembly: GCA_029008875.1. Taxonomy (GTDB): domain Bacteria; phylum Bacillota; class Clostridia; order Lachnospirales; family Lachnospiraceae; genus Roseburia. The sequence continues at coordinate 17,682 of JAQXJP010000038.1, forward strand.
CCACAGCCTCCTTGGAATTGTCGAATTGGAATATCTCTCCCTCTTCTCCTTCTCGCCGAAGGAACACCTTATTGTAATTCAAATAAGAAATTTCTGCAAGAACCTTTCCGCGACTATCCCGTTTCTCACTGTGCATGACCGGACTATCCCCCTCCGGCATTTTCTCCACCGGCATCACCGGGATATCATCCGTTTCCACTTCCGCCTCGACTTCCACCGGAACTTCTTTCGTTGTCTTAGGTGATTCTTTCACCTGTTCCTCCGGTTCCGGCATCAGGGAAACCATCTCCACTTCGCCATCTCCGGCTTGAGCACCCCAGAAATCGAACATGCTCAATTGTCCGGACAACCCTTTTCTCGACATAAGTTTACTCCCTAATATAAATATCAGACAAGTTATTTAAGATCTCTTCCAATACATCCGGCTTGTTCATAGAGTATATATGTACATGGTTCACACCGTTTGCCACAAGATCGATGATCTGTTCCGTCGCAAATGCCACGCCGGCCTGCCGCATCGCCTTGGGATCATCCCCAAACCGCTCCACAATCCGCAGGAACTTGGGCGGCACCATATTTCCCGACAATGCTCCCACCCGCTTGATCTGTGACTTGTTGGTAATCGGCATAATTCCCGCAACAATCGGCACATGAACCCCGACACGTCCCGCTTTCCAGAGAAAATTATACAGAATGTCATTGTCGAAAAACATCTGAGTTGTGAGATAATCACAGCCCGCTTCCACTTTTTCCCTCAAATGAATCAAGTCTTCCTGAATGGTTTCAGCCTCCGGGTGTCCCTCCGGATAGCATGCCCCACCGATGCAAAAATCACCGGCCTCCTTGATCTCCGCGATCAATTCCGATGCGTGGTGATACTGGTTGGGCAGCGGGAAATCCGCATTTTCCGGAATATCTCCCCTAAGTGCCAGGATATTTTCAATTCCCTTCTCCTGCAGTTCCCGAATCACGGACTGTACCTTTTCCTTCGTGGAGGAGGCACAGGTCAGGTGTGCCACTGCGGGAATTCCGCACTCCTTGATGGTTGCGGCAATTTCAACGGTATAGTCGCTGGTTCCTCCGGTTGCACCGTAGGTACAGCTCAAGTATGCCGGCTTTAATCTGGCCATGGTGGCTGCTGTCTCCTTGTAATTGGGAAGCATAACCTCCTTCTTCGGCGGAAACATCTCACATGATATGGTCACCTGATCACTGTTTAAAAGTTCCGAAATCTTCATAATTGTTCTAATCCTCTCCTGTGTCTCTAAAATTTGCGCAGTTCGTCCGTCCCGTCATCGCCGGTATTCTCTATGCTGCGTATTTCCACAAAGTACGAGTAATCGTCATTCACCTTCACCTCGCAGCGATCCCCCACCTTGTGTCCCCAGATGGCTGATCCCAGGGGCGACTCCCTGCTGATCAGATTCTTGAGGGAATTACTCCGCACCGTTGTCACCACGCGGTAGGTCTCCACCTCATCGTCATCCTCAAAATACAACTCCACGGTATTGTTCATTCCCACTTCGTCCTCCGCAGAGTCCTCCGACACAATGATAGCCGTCTTAATCATTTTCTCAAGATAGCGAATCCGTCTCTCATTTTCGTTCTTAAACTGCTTGGCAGCTTTATATTCGAAGTTCTCGCTCAGATCCCCTTGTGCCCGCGCCACCTTCACATCTTCCAGCGCCTGTTTGCGCACAACCAGAATCCGGTAATCGATTTCCTCCTGCATTTTCTTGATATCTTTTTCCGTCAATTCATCATACATAGCTATCGTCTCCCTTTGCTATCGTACCATTTTCGGCTTTTTTAGGCAATCAAAAGTAATCTTCTCGATCTCCGTATTTTCTCTCCGTGGGCTCACACTCAACCAAAAAGACTCCTCCAACAATACACTGTGAAAGTTTTTATCGTCCATGGTATCGATGGACGCCAAATCCATGGCAATCCCCCGCCCGATTTGCTTGGCATAGGCTTCCTTCCTCGTCCACGTCCGCAGGAAAAAATCCACAGGCCGCTCCCCCGGAAGTTGTCCGACACCGGCCTCCTGCTGTGCCAACAGATTCTCGAATGCCGTTTTCTCCTCCGCGGAGAAGGCCTTTCTCGCAACGCCGGCCATCTTTTTCAATTGCCGCGCTCCGATCATTCCCTGCCCGTCCGCAAACCGCGAGATAAGCTCCAAATCCACCCCAACGGGGTCGCAGGAAAAAGCAACCGCCGCATAATCCCCGGAATGGGTCACATTGGAATAGCGTCTCTCACTCTCCGTCAGTTTCTCCTCCCCAAACCGCTGCAGAAGTCCGGCGGCAAGGGAGCGCCGTCTATCCCCGTCAGACTTACAGCGGAGAACTTTTGCTCTCCGCTGCTCGCTTACCTTCGATAATTCATGTTCCCAATCGATAGCGCCCCGCAACGCTTCTATCGACATGTAGAAAATCGTTTGCATATAATTAATTCACTCTCTCCGCTCCCCAGAAGAACAATGCCACCGTTCCCGGTCCCGTATGACTTCCGATGGTGGTTCCGATATCGTTAATGAGTACTTTACCGTTCAACTTCGGGAATCGCTCCTCAATCATATCTGCGATCGCCTTGGCATCCTCGTAACAGTCAGAGTGGGACATGTAGCATTTCCCGGAATAATCCGTTCCGTCCTTCGCCAACTCCTCCATCTTCTTGACCATCTCAAGCATCACCTTTCTCTTGGTGCGCACCTTCTGTCTGGGAATCAATCTTCCTTCCAAGTCTACGTTCAGCAGCGGACAAATATTCATCACCTGGCCAACAAATCCTGCCGTCTTGCTGACACGACCGCCCTTGATAAAAAAGGTGAGGTCACTGGTGAAAAACCAATGGTTTAATTCTCTCTTATGGGCCTCGGCAAACTCATACAGCTCATCGATGCTCTTTCCCTCGTCCCTCATGTCCGCAAGGGTCTCCAAAAGCAATCCAAATCCGGAGGATGCAGCCAGCGAATCCACTATGTACAGCTTGCGGTCCGGATATTTTTCCTGCATAATCTCCTGGGCAATCAACGCAGAATTGACAACGCCCGTGATTCCGGAAGACAGACATACATGGATGACATCCTTCCCCGCGGCAAGCATCGGCTCAAAATACTCACAGAATTCGTCTGCGTTAATCTGATAGGTCTTGGTGTCTGCCCCATCCCGCATTGCCTGATAAAAATCCTTAAAATTCATGGACTGTCCCAAATCGTCCATGTACTGCTCCCCATCCAGTTCATAGTGGAAACAGATGTAGGAAATATTGCGTCTATCGAAATGCTCTTTTGTCAAGTCGGCGGTTGAGCATCCGCTCAATACATATTCACTCATGCTTCTCCCCTTTTCGTCGAAAAATTACTATAGAACATTATATCTGTTTTGCGGAATAAAATCTATGATTTTCTTTACAAACCCATTTTTTCCGCAAACTCCCGGTCGGTCACCCCGAACATCACCATGTCCACGTACTTGTCCTCGTACTTTACCTCATCCCGCCGTATGCCCTCCACATGACATGCCATGCTGCGCATCATGGCGGCAGAAGCCTCATTTCCCCAATTTGCATTGCATATCATCTTATGCATGCGAAGCTCGAAAAAGGCATAGCCCAGTATCATCCTAAGGGCCTCCGTTCCGTAGCCCTTGCCTCTGTGTTCCCTGCAGATGTAGATATTGTAAGAAAAACGCCCGTTGACATAATCGATTCCCACCAGATTGATATTGCCGATATATGTGCCCTCAGAGTCCACGATTGCGTAAGCGATGGAATCATTGTCCTCATTGAGATCCAGCAGTTCTTCCGCATCCGCAAAGACCTCATCGTCCTCCCCCATCTCCCTGCTGATGTAGAGCAATTGATCCTCTCTGCAATCCAGAATCTCACGGTTCGCCGCCAGAAACTCCTCCGTCATTCCGGTAATTCGGATGCGCTCCGATTCCCAGTAGTAGGGAGTGCGGCGTATCTCCCCGGTGCCCGCCCCTGCTCCTGCACCTGCTCCGGCTCCTGCGCCGAGGGGGGATTGAAATTCCCGGGTTAGTTCCCGGCGGCTCACATTCCTTTCCCCGCGGTATTCCTCCTCCAGGATGGAAAAATAGTAGTTGCCATAATACCGGCCGTGGGAAAAATACATGTCGCTGCGAAAACCATCCTGGTTAAAACCAAGCTTTTGAATCAGGCCCGCATAGGCTTCGTTGCCCTCTATCAATTCACAGCAGGCCTTATGCATTCCCATCTCGTCAAAGACCAGCGACAGCAACCTCTCCCCCGCCTCGTAAGCATACCCTCTTCTCCTGTACCGGGGGAGGATGTGAATCATGATGTCCGCGTGGCGATGTGCGGTCTCAATCCAATAGATTGCGGCATATCCCACCTCTTCCTTCCCGGAATTTGTGATGACATACCAATATTCCTCCCCCGCTTCACTGCATTCCTCCGAATACTCCAGCAGCTCCTCCACATACTTCTCTGTGACCGGCTGGGCAATCCCGTGGTCCGCCTGAAATCGGGAGGAGGTATCCTCCAGAATGTCACGCATCATATTCCGCTGTGCGAGCGATAATTTTTGAAGTTCCATAATCACAAAATCCTTCTCTATAAAAATCCCCCTGTGGCAATCTCTCTCTGCCGGATTTTGTCCGTCTGAAAAAAGGTTCTCACAGGGGTAAAAATGTCTTATGTATCGTTAACGATGATACACGCGGATGAACGTCTCAACAATTTCAATCAGCTGCTCGTAGCTCATGGAAGTGGTGTCCAGGCACAGATTGTAATTGCGGGCATCATTCCACTCTCCGCCGGTGTAGTAATGGTAGTAATCCGCACGGAATTTGTCAATCTTCTCAATCTTCTTGGCTGCTTCCTTGGCATCCAGCCCGTCCGCCTCCATCACGCGCTTGACGCAATCGTCCTTTGGCGCATAGCAGAACAGACGAATCACATTCGGATCATCCCGCAACACATAGTCCGCAGCTCTTCCGATGATGATACAGGATTCCGTCTTTGCCAACTCCTTGATAATTTTGGCCTGATAGTTAAACAGATTGTCATCGGATACGAAATCCGCACTCTCCGGCCCGATCACTCCGCCCTTGTACGGGTTCTTCTTGACGATTCCGAACAGTGATGACTTGTTCAGCTTCTCATCCGCCTGACCGAACAGCGCCTCATTGATTCCGCTGTCATCGGAGGCCATGCGAAGAATCTCCCTGTCATAGCAGTTGATTCCGAGCTTCTTTGCCAGCATTTTTGCCATGGTACGTCCACCGCTGCCATAGCTTCTGCCGATTGTAATAACTGTATTTGCCATATCCGTCCCCCCTATTCTCCAAGATATGCCTTTTTAATAGAATCGTTGTTCATCATCTCCTTGGCGTCACCGGACAAGACGATATTGCCGGTCTCAAGGACATATGCCCGGTCTGCAATACCAAGTGCCTTCTTCGCATTCTGCTCCACCAAAAGCACCGTGGTTCCGGAGGAAGAAATCTCACGGATAATACTGAAAATCTCCTCCACAAAAATCGGGGAAAGTCCCATGGAAGGCTCATCCATCAGGATGATGCTGGGCTTGGACATGAGCGCCCGGCCCATGGCAAGCATCTGCTGTTCTCCGCCGCTCAAGGTTCCAGCCAACTGGTTCTTGCGCTCCTCCAGACGGGGAAAACTCTTGTATACGCGCTGCAGAGACTCCTCAATCTCCTTCTTGTCCTTGCGGGTGTATGCCCCCATTCTCAGGTTCTCATACACGGACAGTTCCGCAAATACGCGGCGTCCCTCCGGCACATGCGCCATCCCCATGGATACAATCTTGTGCCCCGGAACCTTTGCGATATCCTGCCCCTCGAAAAGAATCTCTCCGGATGTGGGCTTCAGCATTCCGGTAATCGTCTGAAGAGTTGTGGTCTTGCCCGCTCCGTTGGCACCGATCAATGCGATGACCTCACCCTTATTTACTTCAAAGGAAATACCCTTCAGTGCCTGAATGACACCGTAATGTACCTCCAGATTTTTCACTTCTAACATTGCCATTTTTCTGTCCTCCCGGTCTACTCGCCCAAATATGCCTTGATAACCTGCGGGTCATTCAACACGTCACTGGTCTTACCCTGTGCCAACACCTGACCGAAGTTGAGCACGGTCAGCTCCTCGCAGATTCCGGATACCAATTTCATATCATGCTCAATCAGCAAAATGGTCATGTCAAACTCATCTCTGACAAAGTGGATGGTATCCATCAACTCCTTGGTCTCGTTGGGATTCATACCTGCCGCCGGCTCGTCCAGCAGCAACAATTTGGGATTGGTTGCCAGAGCTCTTGCGATCTCCAGCTTCCGCTGCTTTCCGTAGGGAAGGTTGGATGCCAAAAAGTCCGCTTCCTTATCCAAATCAAACACCCGAAGCAGTTCCATCGCCCGCTCATCCATCTCTCTCTCCACCTTGCGATATTTCGGGAGACGAAGAATTCCGGTCAATGTGGAATATTCCATCTGATTGTGCAACCCAATCTTGACATTGTCCAACACGGACTGTGCGCTGAACAGACGGATATTCTGGAAGGTTCTGGCGATTCCCTCCTTGTTGATCTCTATGGTGTTTTTTCCGGTAATGTCCACACCGTCCAACTTGATGGTGCCGTTATCCGGGGAATACACACCGGTCAGCATGTTAAATACGGTGGTTTTTCCGGCGCCGTTTGGACCGATCAAGCCGTACAACTGCCCCTTTTCGATGGAGATATCAAACCCGTCCACCGCACGGAGTCCGCCAAAGGAGATTCCAAGATTTTGAACACTCAATAATGCCATAACTATGCTACCTCCTTTGTCTTTTTCTCTTTTTTGAATTTTGCAACCAACTTCTGTCTCCACTCGATTGCCTTCGGTGACCAGTTAAACAGCATCATCGCAATCAGGACAATGGAGTAAATCAACATGCGGTAATCGTAGAGTCCGCGGAGCACCTCCGGGAGCAGGGTCAGGATTGCCGCCGCAATGATGGAGCCTCGGAAGCTTCCCATTCCACCCAGCACAACGAATACCAGAATCATGATGGACATGTTGTATCCGAAGTTGGTCGGTGTGGCGGTGACTGTTGAGAGGTTATGCGCATAGAGCACGCCGCCGGCTCCCGCGATTGCTGCGGAGATGGTAAACGCCAACAGTTTAAACTTGGTCACGTTGATTCCCACCGCTTCCGCCGCGATGCGGTTGTCACGGATTGCCATGACCGCGCGGCCGGTTCTGGAATTCACCAGATTGTACACCACAATCAACGCCAAAATCACGAGAATCACGCCAATGGTAAAACTGGACAGATGAGGAATTCTGGAAATTCCCTTCGCCCCGTTAATCAGCCAGACACAATCCTCCTCCACGTCCATATTGTTGGCGTCGGAGATTGCAAAATGAAATCCGTTGCTGTCCTTGGCCACGAAAAGCACGTTGATGATATTCTTGATAATCTCACCGAATGCCAAGGTTACGATTGCCAGATAATCGCCTCTCAGGCGAAGTACCGGAATGGCAATCAGGAACCCGAATACCGCCGCCACAAGGATTCCCACCGCAAGGGCAATGACAAAAAGCAACACCTCGTTGGTGATTGTATCCTCGAGGAGTTTCGTCATAAAGGCACCGGAGAATGCACCCACACACATAAATCCCGCATGTCCAATGCTAAGCTCACCCAGGTAACCCACACAGAGATTCAAACCGATTGCCACCAGAGAGTAGGTACAGATGGGAACCAGAAGTCCCTGTATCAGTGAGGAGATGGCGCCTCCGCTGATCAGAAGCTGAAGCACTACGTAGACTACCACAACCATGGAAAAAGTGATAATCTCATCTCTCGTCTGTTTCTTCATTGTTTTCCAACTAAACTTTGCCATAATTCTTCCACCTCCTAAACTTTCTCATGAATCTTCTTGCCGAGAAGTCCGGTAGGTTTTACAAGAAGCACGATAATCAACACCGCAAACACAATCGCATCCGACAACTGGGAGGAAATATATGCGCGGCCCAAAATCTCAATCACACCAAGCAGAATACCGCCGATAAACGCTCCCGGGATGGAGCCGATCCCACCGAACACCGCAGCGGTGAAGGCTTTGATACCGGGCATGGAGCCGGTGTAGGGAGAGAGGGTCGGATACGCGGAGCAAAAGAGCACTCCGGCAATTGCCGCAAGTCCCGATCCGATGGCGAAGGTGAGGGAAATGGTTCCGTTCACATTGATACCCATCAACTGTGCCGCATCCTTATCCTCGGATACCGCTCTCATGGCCTGACCTGCCTTCGTATATTTTACGAAGAGGGACAACGCAACCATAATCACGATACAAACCAGCACTGTCACAATGGTGGTTCCGGAAATGACAAGGCTGCCGCCCGCCAGAGTCAGCGCCGGAAGGGTTACCACGTTGGTAAAAGCTTTCGTGTTCGCCCCAAAAATCAATAATGCAATATTCTGAAGGAAGTAGCTGACGCCGATTGCGGTAATCAAAACCGCAAGGGAAGTCGCTTTACGAAGCGGCTTGTACGCGATTTTTTCAATGACAATACCGAGAACGGTACAAATCAGTACGGACAATGTCACCGAAACGAGGGGGGACCATCCCTGTCCGCTCATAGTCAAAAATACCACATAGCATCCAATCATAATGACGTCGCCGTGTGCAAAATTCAGCATCTTTGCGATACCGTATACCATGGTATAGCCCAGAGCGATGATTGCATAGACACTTCCCAGACTAATTCCGTTGATTAGGTAGGTTAAAAAACTCATAAGTAAACACCTCTATTCTCTCAAACTAACTCACATTATATCATTGTGTTATTTCCGACACAAGAAAAACGAACCCCTTTTCACTTTCCTAAATACCCCTCCGATTTAGGAAAATAAAAAAGGGTCACGCGAAAAGAGGCAGAGATCATTCTACCTCTTTTGCGCCAACCCCATTATTGGCCTGAAAGATTAATCCATTGCAGCGTATGCGCCGTCCTTGATTACCATAGCCTTTGGAGCCTTACTTACGGCACCGTCTGCAGACCATGTCATTGCCTCACCGGTCAATCCGTCAACAGAAATGGTGGTCATTCCCTCTGCCATTGCAGTTCCGAGATCCTGTACACTCATATCCGGTGTCAGGTTCTGAGCCTCGATAACCGCCTTGATGATGTAGATTGCATCGTAAGCATCTGCAGCGAACTGAGAAGGAGTCTCGCCAAACTGTGCTTCATACTTCTCAACGAATGCCTGTGTTGCATCATCCTTTGCATCTGCTGCGAAAGGAGTTAAGAGCATAACGCCCTCTGCAAGGGTGGTATCAAAGTTCTCTACGGAAAGGATTCCGTCCATACCGTCCACACCAAAGAAGGTAGGAGCATATCCCATCTGGTTTGCCTGATTCAATACGATGGAAGCTTCCTGATAGTAGAACGGAAGGAACAACAAATCAGCGCCCTCGCTCTGGCACTTCTGAAGCTGTGTAGAGAAGTCAGTCTTGGAATCTGCGGTAAATGCCTCGATTGCAACAACCTCAAGATTCTGTGCTTCTGCTTCCTTTACGAAGGTAGCTTCGATTCCGGAAGAATATACGTCAGAGCTGTCGTAGATGATACCAATCTTGGTTCCCAGCTTGTTCTCTGCGATGTACTGTGCGGAAGCAGTTCCCTGGTTCGGGTCGGTAAAGCATACCTGGAATACATTGTCATTGATAATTACATCTGTTGAAGAAGCAGACGGAGTAATCTGGAACATTCCGTCCTGTGCAGTCTTATCGGTCACCGCAATACAAGGAGTGGTTGTGGTGGTTCCCATGAGAATCTGCATTCCCCAGTCCTTCAAAGAGTTGTATGCGTTTACGGACTTCTCAGCGTCATGCTGGTCATCCTCGAACTTGTACTCAATCTGATATCCGTTGATACCGCCTGCTGCATTGATCTCATCCACTGCAAGCTGTGCACCGTTCATAACTGCCTGACCGTAAAGTGCTGCGCCTCCGGTGGTAGGTCCGATGGCACCAATCTTAAATGCAGCCTCGCCGGATGCACCTGCCTCAGAACTTTCAGCTGCGGTTGAGCCACATCCCACAACACTTGCAACTGCAAGAGCAGCTACAAGAAGTACTGATAATAATTTCTTTTTCATCTCATAATCCTCCTGTTAGAAAAGTGTAGAAGGCGCCCTATACAGAACGCCTTCATCCTTGAAAAAATCATAGCAGATGCTGTTTTTTCAAACAATATTCACTTTATCCAAAATATAGAAAGCAATTAACATGTCGTTATGCAAAATGCCCATTTCCATAACCTGTAGGAATATTTTCAATAACTTTCGGAAATATCACTCCTTCACAAGGGGAAAACTCAAGGTTACCTTGAACAAATCCCCGTCCACGAACAAATCCAGTTTTCCGTCCATGAGCAGTGTCAGGCTCTCCGCGATGGACAGTCCCAGCCCGTTGCCCTCCGTGTTTCTGGAGCTATCCCCTCTGGTAAATCGCTGCATCAATTCCTCCGCAGTGATATTGAGTTGGTAACGTGACGTGTTGCGGAAGATCAAAACCGCCCTTTGCTCCTCCGCCTTTAGATCGATGTAGACCCTTGTCTGGGGCTGGGCATATTTGCATATATTGTTCATCAGGTTGTCGTAGACCCGGAAGAGATGCCTTCCGTCCGCCATGATAAACATGGGCTCCTCCGGAGCCGATACCACAAGGTCCAGTTGGCGCTCTCGCATTTTTTCCTCATACTCTCCCGCTACCTGCTCCAGCATCACCTGTGCATCGCATTTTTCCATGTTCACCGTGAGATTTCCGGTGGAAGCCTTGGATGCCTCCATCAAATCCTCGATGAGCTTTTTCAGTCGGGAGGATTGTCTGTCCAACACCTCCAGGTACTCCAACAGCACCGGGTCCTGGATGTCCTCCTTTTTCATCAAATCCACATAATTGATAATGGAAGTGAGCGGCGTCTTGATGTCATGGGACACGTTGGTGATCAGCTCCGTGCGAAAATGCTCACTCTTCATGCGCTCCTGAACAGCATTTGCAATTCCGTCACCAACGGAATTGATATTCGTGGCATGTTCCCGGAGCCCCGGAATCATGTGCTGCGTGTCGATGGGTTCCTCATAATTTCCGGATGCGATCCGCTCCCCCCCTTCGAACACCTTGGTAATCTGGGGAAGAATCAACACCACCGCCACGATTTCCAGCGCCTTCACACACAAGAACAGCTCTGCGCCCCCCGACGCCAGCACGGCCATATATTCAATCAGGGACAGTACTCCTACGGCTAGAAGCAACAACCATTGTACCCCCAAATGCTTTACTCCGGCTCCCACCCAGTTGTGAAATACGCCCTTGCATTTTCTCCATAGGAACCGAAACGGCTTTGCCAGATAGTACACCAATGTGTATCGCCAGAAGTTCTTGCTCTTGATTCGCACGGAAAGACTCATGCAAAAGAGAATTCCGATGGCTATCCACGCCAGGGTAATCTCCACCTCCAGCAGAGCCAGCGTGGAGAGTTCCAACAGGTCTAGCGCGCTCAACAGCGCAGCAGATGCAACTCCCCCCAGAATGATCAATCCACAGCAGATGCCGCCGTAGATGGCAAAGGGCATCCGGTCCACCATGCGGGTGTGAATCTCCTCATCTTCCTTCCGCTGCCCGGCTGCCGCCATCAGAAAGATAAAGGAGGCCAGAAACAGGATTACGCTGATTGCCTGAACGGGATTTTGAATTCTCCTCCATTTTTCGAGAAAATCCACCAGCTTCTGCGCTTCCCCAAAATAATCCCGGGTTCCGTTTGCAAACACCAGATTTTGCTCTGTCCGAGGTACCTTCATGTAGACCGTGTAGATTTCACCCTGACTTGCCACTCCGCTCCCGTAGGCAATCCGGTCCCGATCAATCATGTAGTAGGATTCCCCGTTTATCATTTCTGCATAATCATCGGACACAACAACCATCTCAACCGTCTCGTCCGAATCGGTATCCTCTGCAACTGCTTCCTCCGCGGAGAAGGAAATCACCTCAAAGTCATAGTAGCACTCCTGGGGCACGGACAAATCCAAAGGAACATCGTTGAAATAGACGCGATTTGCCTCCTCAAACTGAAACACCTCCTGCTTATACTCGCAGTAATAGCGGCCGCTTCTCGTCAGCGTCACCTCATCCCATTCCTCATCGTAGAAGCTCTTCACAGGAAAATATCCCTCTGCCGTATCCCAATAAAACAGATTCGTTGTGGTCTCATACACCAATCGCTGAATATTGGTTACCGGGGTGCTGACATGGTTGGAGATGTAAGGCTCCCTCATCATGGCATCCAGCATATTATATATGAAGTAGTTATAATCACTTCCCTCCGCGGCGGATACCATATATTCATAATCGGATTGGCTCACACCGGAGTTGCTTCCATAGATTCTGGCGCTTCCGCGATACACAGCGTACTCCAGATTGCCGCCCTCCAGACGGCTGTAATCCCCACCGTTATTCTCTCCGCCCCACAGGATCTCCGCCCCGTAGTTTGAGCACAAATTACTGAAAACCACCTGCTTCAGGCTCTCTTCCTCCGAGCCATTCTCCCCGATGGCCGCAAACAGCATAAATCCCAACAGAGAGCACAGCACGCAAAACGCGCTGACCGTCGCCAAAACGGCGGCCCCTATCTTGGCCCAGTTTGATTTCATTAATCGCTTCATACTTCACCTTCCATCTTGTAACCCCTTCCCCAGATTACCTTAAGGTATCTCGGTTCCGCCGGGTTATACTCAATTTTCTCCCTGAGATGACGAATATGTACCGCAACCGTATTCTCTGTTCCGATTGCCACGTCCTTCCAGACTTTCTCGTAGATCTGCCCCGGGGAATACAACTGCCCCGGATTCTCCATCAAGAGTTTTAGAATGTCGTACTCTGTCTTGGTGAGATTCACAAGTTCCCCGTCCAGTGTCACCTGCTTTGCCTTGTCATCCAGCTCAATGCCGCCGATAACCAGCTTATCATTTTTCACACAGCCGCTCCCCAGCTGCATGTATCTGCGGAGCTGTGATTTTACGCGGGCCTGCAGTTCCACCGGATTGAAGGGCTTCGTGATATAGTCATCCGCCCCCACCGTGAGCCCCAGTACCTTGTCCGTATCCTCGCTCTTTGCCGTCAGCATGATAACCGGCACATTGGAAAATTCACGGATCTTGACCATGGCCTGAATCCCATCCATCTCGGGCATCATAATATCCATCAGTATCAGATGGATGTCCTCCTCCCGCACAATCCGTATGGCTTCTTTACCGTCGTAGGCACAGAACACTCTGTACCCCTCACTGGTCAGGTAGATATTCAATGCCGATACAATATCCTTTTCATCATCGCAAACTAATATGTTATACATTTTTTCCTCCGGAGTGTCTCGGTCGCCCCCGGTGGAGACCAACCGATATTTTATGATTCATCATAAGCCCATTGTAGCGGTTTTTATATTAATTTCCAATGAGGTATCTCATTAAGATTTCTTTAAGAAAACGCGAAAATAAATGGTACTCTCTTCCCATTTACAGAATTGTTGGAACAAGTTACCATACCATTGTTGTATATCATTGCAAAAGAAGGAGGACATTAGTTATGTCAAAAAAGGCAACGGGAATTGTATCTTATCTTTCATTAATCGGATGGATTATCGCATTCTGCGCAGGAGACAAAGAGGGTGCTAAGTTCCATTTGAACCAGTCACTTGTATTGCTTCTTGCAAACCTGGCAGTTAGCGTTCTCTCAGGAATCATCAGCGCAGTATTGGGCGGAAGCATCATCGGTGCTATCTTCTCTCTGTTGTTTGCTGTAGTTAACATCTTCTTGTTTGTATGCTGGATTCTTGGTCTTGTAGCTGCTTGCAAGGAAGAGGAGAAGGAGATTCCACTTCTTGGTTCTATCAAGATTTTGAAGTAATTACTTAAAAACATTTTGTTGTTATGACAAAAAGTACCCCTCATCCGATTTCGGATGAGGGGTCTTCTTTTTCCTTTCTTTCGTCCCCATTGATTTCCTGCTACATCAACAGAGACCCTATTCCATACACGAGAAATGCTGCAATCCACGCCACAAAGCACTGCCAGAAGACGACGCCAATCGCCCATCTGCGCCCCATCTCTCTTCGGATGGAGGCGATAGCTGCCACACAGGGAGTGTAGAGCAGACTGAACACCAAAAGCGCTGCCGCCGATGCGGTGGTGAGCGCTCCGGTCACATTTCCGCCAAACAGGATCTCCAGGGTGGATACCACACTCTCCTTCGCCATAAATCCGCTGATCAGGGAGGTACAAATCCTCCAATCCCCCAATCCGAGAGGCACAAAAAGCGGAACCAGGATTCCGGAAATGACGGCCAATATACTGTCCTGGGAATCCGTAACCAGTCTCAGATGCAGGTCAAAGCTCTGCAAAAACCAGATGATAATGGTGGCAATCAAAATCACGGAAAAAGCTTTCTGTAGAAAGTCCTTTGCTTTTTCCCATAAAAGCTGTGCCACATTGCGCACCCCTGGCAGACGATAATTGGGAAGCTCCATCACAAATGGAACCGCCTCCCCCTTAAAGAGAATCTTCCGGTACAGGCAGGCGACGAGAATTCCCACTGCAATTCCAAGCAGATAAAGGCCCATCATCACAAGCCCACCGTGCTCCGGGAAAAAGGCATTTACAAAGAAGGCGTATATGGGCAACTTCGCCGTGCAGCTCATATAGGGAGTCAGAAGAATGGTCATCTTGCGATCCCGCTCGCTGGGCAGAGTTCTGGTAGACATGACCGCAGGGACCGTACATCCAAAACCAATCAGCATAGGAACAATACTTCTGCCGGAGAGACCGATTTTTCGGAGCAATTTATCCATGAAAAAGGCAACTCTTGCTATGTATCCGCTGTCCTCCATCAAGGACAGGAAGAAAAACAGAGTGACCACAATCGGAAGGAAGCTCAAAACGGATCCCACACCGGAAAAAATGCCGTCGATGATGAGCCCCTGCAACACCTCATTCACCCCCACACTCTCCATTCCGGCCTTGGTGAGAATGGTCAGTTCCTGGATTCCCATCTCCAAAAGACCCTGGAGCCATGCCCCGATGACATTGAAGGTGAGATAAAAAATTGTAAGCATAATTATAATAAAACAGGGAATTGCCGTATATTTTCCCGTCAGGATTCTATCTATTTTTTCACTTCGAACCCGCTCTTTGCTTTCCTTGGGCTTCACCACCGTCTTCTCGCAGACCTTCTGGATATAGGCGAAGCGCATATCCGCAATGGCTGCACTCCGATCCAGCCCGCGCTCCTTCTCCATCTGAAGCACAATGTGCTCCAGCATCTCCTCCTCATTGTCGTCCAGTTCCAGCTGCCGCAGAATCAGTTCATCCCCCTCAATTACCTTGCTGGCCGCAAAGCGCACGGGAAGATTGGCCCTCTTTGCATGATCCTCAATCAGATGGATCACCGCATGGATGCAGCGATGCACCGCTCCGCCGTAGTCATTCTCATCACAGAAATCCTGCCGGCTCGGACGTTCCTGATATTTTGCAATGTGGACAGCATGACGAATCAACTCATGGACCCCCTCATTCTTGGCAGCGGAGATAGCCACTACCGGAACCCCCAGCATCGCTTCCATCCCGTTGATATCGATGGATCCGGAATTACCTGTCACCTCATCCATCATATTCAGCGCCACAACCATGGGGATATTCATCTCCAACAGCTGCATGGTCAGATACAGATTTCGCTCGATATTTGTGGCATCCACAATATTGATGATTGCCTTGGGATTTTCGTTCAGCACAAAATTCCGGGATACTATCTCTTCACTGCTGTAGGGCGACATGGAATAAATGCCGGGAAGATCCGTAACCAGGGTGTTATCATATCCGCGAATGGGACCATCCTTCCGGTCCACTGTCACCCCCGGGAAATTGCCCACATGCTGATTGGCTCCCGTCAGCTGGTTGAACAGGGTGGTTTTTCCACAGTTCTGATTTCCCATCAGGGCATAGGTCAGAAGGGTTCCCTCCGGAACGCACTCCCCATCCCCCTTGAGATGGTACTTTCCCTCCTCTCCCAAGCCGGGATGCGCTGTTTTGGATACACTCTTGGCGCCCTCATGCTTTTTGCTTCTCTCCGAAATGGGCTCAATCTCAATTTCCATTGCATCCGCCATGCGAAGAGTCAGCTCATATCCGTGAATTTGCAGTTCCATGGGGTCTCCCATGGGTGCCAGCTTCACAACGGTAACTTCCGCGCCGGGAATCACACCCATATCCAAAAAATGCTGGCGAAGGGCCCCCTCGCCGCCTACGTTTCTGATTACCGCACTCTTCCCAACTTCCAATTCCTTTAACGTCATAATGCTTCCTCTTTTATATACTTTCTATTTCTGTTAGTTAGTGTAGTCACCTGACACTTTTTTGTCAATAAAGCAAAAAATAGAGTGATTATCCGAGGGAGATATGGTACACTTGATTTCGTAAAGTCAAAAAGGCAGGAAACTTTATATTGTTAGTTTCCCAATTGGAAATAGAAAGAGGAATACCATATGAAAATCGGATTTGACAACCAAAAATATTTAACCATGCAGTCGGAGCATATCCGGGAGCGCATCAGCCATTTCGGGGACAAGCTGTACCTGGAATTCGGCGGCAAGCTCTTTGATGACTACCATGCCTCCCGCGTTCTCCCGGGATTCGCCCCGGACAGTAAGCTGCAGATGCTGCTCCAATTGGCTGATCAGGCGGAGATTATCATCTCCATCAACGCAGCAGATATCGAGCGCAACAAAGTGCGCCATGACTTGGGCATCACCTATGATCAGGACGTTCTCCGACTGATTCAGGTGTACCGCGAGAAGGGTCTGTATGTCAGCAGCGTGGTGATCACCCGCTACACCGGGCAGGCTTCCGCCAACCTCTTCCAGACCAAACTGGAGCATCAGGGAATTCATGTGTACCATCACTATCCGATTGAAGGATATCCCAACAACATCTCCCACATCGTGAGCGATGAGGGATACGGGAAAAATGAGTACGTAGAGACCACCCGGCCCCTTGTGGTGGTAACCGCACCTGGTCCGGGAAGCGGCAAGATGGCCACCTGCCTCTCCCAGCTCTACCACGAGAATAAGCGAGGCATCAAGGCCGGATACGCCAAGTTCGAGACCTTCCCCATCTGGAATCTCCCGCTCAAGCATCCGGTGAACCTGGCCTATGAGGCGGCAACCGCCGATCTGAACGACGTCAACATGATCGACCCCTTCCACCTGGAAGCCTACGGTGTCACCACGGTAAACTATAATCGTGACGTGGAGATCTATCCGGTTCTCGCTGCCATGTTCGAAGGAATCTACGGATATTGTCCCTATCAGTCCCCCACCGACATGGGTGTCAACATGGCGGGAAACTGTATCATTGATGATGAAGTGTGCCAGGAGGCTTCCAAACAGGAAATCATCCGCCGTTACTTCCAATCCCTCAACCGGCTCAGCATGGATGAGGCCACCAAGGAGGAGGTCTACAAGCAGGAGTTATTGCTCCAGCAGGCAAAGATTACCCCGGATTATCGCCCGGTTGTCCCCGCGGCCAACGAGAAAGCCGAAGCCACCGGCAATCCGGCCGCTGCAATCGAATTGCCGGACGGCACAATTGTAACCGGAAAAACCAGCGACCTGTTGGGAGCCTGCGCATCCGTGCTGCTCAATGCCATCAAAATCCTGGGCGGAATTGACGATTCCATCGATCTTCTCTCCCCCACCTACATTGAACCGGTGCAGAGATTGAAAACCCAATATTTGGGTGGCCGCAACCCCCGCCTTCACACGGATGAGGTATTGATTGCGCTGTCCACCTGTGCGGTGAACGACCCCAACGCCCAGTGTGCTCTGGAGCAGCTTCCCAAACTCAAGGGATGTCAGTTGCATGCCACCGTACACCTCTCTGCGGCGGATTTGAACACCTTCAAAAAACTTGGAATTGAGGTGACCTACCCTGCAACGAATGTGTTGTAGGAAAATATACCACAGCAGAATATGTACAAGCATTTTACAGCATATCACGGATTAGTAAGGCGATTTGATAAGGCAGGCGTTCCTCCGGTGTTGTCAAATCGGTGCCCAACAGTTTTTTGATATTGTTGACACGATAGATAACCGTATTTCGGTGGGTGAACATTTCCCCGGCAATCGCCTGAATACTGCCATTGTGCTTTAAATACAACCGCAGCGTCTCCACATAGTCGGAATGATGTCTGCGGTCGTATTCTTCTAATGGAGCCAGGCACTCTTCTTCCATCTCCCGAAGCATTTCCCGATCCCGGGCCATATACAGCAATCGCTGTAACCCCATCTCATCAAAATACACCACCTTCTTCTCTTTTTGCATAGCCATACGGCAGGCGGCGGAAGCTCTCTCATAGCTCACCGTAAGTCTGGACACATCCTTCACCACGCTTCCGACTCCCACACAAAGAGGAGATTCCGGCATACGCTTTGTGGCACGGCGCATCATCCCCTCCACCAGTTTGCGCACAAACTCCTCCGGGACCGCATTCACCACCAGGACAAAATAGGAATTGTAATAGAAGAAACTGCCATTGTGGGTGATATCTTCCAGGTACATCTGAATCCGGTAGGATAACTTCTGCCGTTCCACCGTATCCATCTCATCCAGCCCCTCCTGTGCAATGAGCACAACTTGAAAAGTTCCGTCCACATCGAAATAGGGCAACAGCTCCTTCCGGTATTGTTCCCCATTGTCCGGCTGTTCCATGGCACAAATCAACGCGTTTGTAATCTGTTCATCCGCACTGCCCTGCAGAAAAATACGGATACTGAAATCCTTCATCATATCCGCCAGATGCACTTCCCACGGAACCGTGAGCAGCGGGAAATCGTTCTCGTCACAATAGGCTAACGCACTCTGGGGAATCTCTGAGATATAGTTTCCCACATTCACAATCAATCCGGCCGCATGGTGATTCACCAACTCCCGCAACAGTTCCAACAGTTTCTCCTCCGTGGGGAATCCAAGCCCCGTGGTAACCGCAAGCTCTTTTCCCCAGAAATTCTGGATGATGGTAGTGTCCTCCAGCAGATGGCACCAACTGATGGAATTGGACCACCCGTTTTGTCCTCCGCAGAATTTCATGTGGTAGCGTTCCTGCGAAATCAGCATCATGTCCTGCACTGTAAAACTCATAATCGCACCTCCCCTGTTTCTGACTATTCACATCAAAGATTTTTCTGTCTCATAAAATTTCTTCTGTCTCATCAAGATTCTTCCTCTTGACTATTACTCTTCTATCTGTATCATACTACTTTTCGTACTATGAGTACATATTTTTATGATAATTTTTGTTCTATTGCACCATTGAAATCATTCATATATGTACTATGATATAAGTAAGAAGTGACAAAAATCTAAAGGAGGTCAAGCGTATGAGTACATTTTCAACTGTTGATTACCCAACAACAAACTACACACCGGATTGGATTTCCGCAGAGCGTTATATGTATTGTGATAATTTCTTGGATGATATGTTGAAGCCGGTACATCAGAGCATGGCCGTCTTCCTCAAAAAGCTTTTCCACAGATGACAAGTATGCTGCCGATAGCAAGCTATATCACAGATAACAAGCTTATCACAGACAAATGAATTGTTGGCGATATCCAAAAGACATAGAAACAGGGCTGGTAACAGCCCTGTTTCTTAACAATAATATTCTAATCTCTTTTTTGCGCTCTCGATGATTTCCTCTCTCAAATCTTTGGGTTCGATTACCAAAATCGAACTTCCATAACTATTCACCCAATTTCTAAAACTGTTCATACCGATTACATCATCTTCAAAATAGAGTTGGTCCCCCTCCTGAGTCCATACCCCGTTTACTCTGGACGCCAAATCCCGCTTTACTTTGTGCTGCACATTCGCTTCATTGCGGATCAAAATTTTCACATGAACTTTTGGTCCCACTTCCATTCCCCAAATATTGGGCAACTGATCCAATGCGCTTTTATCTTTGATTTCAACCTTTTCCTCCGAAATCTCATAATTTCGGATTCTATCCAAGCGAAGGGCAACAATGCTCCCACGACTAATTGTGACCACATAATACAAATCATCCATTGCATTATGAACTAGCTCCAATGGTTGGATTATGGAAAAAACCATCTTTCCGTCACGCGTCTTGTAGGTAACCCGAATCGTTTCCCCATCCTGTATAATCTGATTTAACTGTTCCACCTTAACCTGCATGTTTGCACGCGCCTGATTGTACATGGGTTTTATTACATAATTCTTGTGAATCGGACCTATTTCAAATTGTTCTCCGTCCAAAAATTCATTCAGACACGAAAACTCAAGTTCACTTAATGGCAAATACACCTCATTGCGGTAAATCGCACTTGCGCAAAGCAAAATATCATCACCATGTCCGCTCTCCAAAAGTGAAACAATGTCATCCAGATCTTCCTCATCCTTTGCGAAAAAGGTAATCCCACACTCCTTGTGCGTATGTAGCATTACAATATCTTTCCGCACAACAGAAACCGGGACATCCAATATTCCTGCAATATCACCGATTGTGTAGCATGCGCGCTCTGCCTGGAAAAGAGCAAGTATCATATTTAACCGATAAATAGAATTTAAACTATTTCCACTCATACTTCCTCCTCCAATTGCCTGTATGCATCCACTATCCGCTGCGCAGATTCTTTCATGATACCTCGCAAGCTTTCCGGCTCTAACACGCGACAATTATATCCAAAACGTCTTAAATACGCTGCGAAGTCATAGATGCCGCTGATCTCATCCTCGTAATAAAGAACGCCGTTTTCCTCTGTAAGGCTTGCCTTTGGTCTGTTCACAAGCAGGCGATTCAGTTTTTCTTTAATTGCAAAAATATGATCAAATTCGACTCTCACATGCACCGGTTCCTCCACGGATATCGAGAACATGGAGTCTATAATATCACGGTAAAACTCGTTTCTGAAAATACAATTTCTCTGTTCCGCTATCTCAATTTTATTGATAGTCCCATATTGGATGATGATTCGATTTCCCTCACACTCCCCCAAGAGATAAAGTTGATCTTTATCTACGGAATACACCACATTCCCGACAAAGAAAGGTATCGTATTCACCTGGCCTGCATGATTTTGATAGGTAATAATCAGTCCCTTTTCCTCAAACGGGTACTGATTTAATTCATCCAACAACGATTCCAGTTTCCCCGCGTTTTCAAAACTCTTATTGTACACAACATAAGCCGAAGGCGAGGCATCCTCATCTTCGGGTTCATTAAATAACGCAATCGTTAACTTTTTTTGTATCTGTTTCAGCACCTGCTCATGATGATGTCTCTTTGAACAAGTCTCCAATAAATTCAATAATTCTATCGCATCCGATGAGGTCAATGCCAGTTGCAACAAAGCATTGCCTGAAATACTGTATTTGTCACCTATGGCAACAACCATCCGCGCCTCTGTCAATTCATCCAACGCAGTCTGTATGGTCTTAATGTCTGCCCGGGTGCCATCATGATTGTATTTTTGCAGCTGTTTTCCCAATTCAGCCACGGTGTACCCGTTACTGCTGTTTTGTAAAATCAACATCAGAAACAGTTTTCTTATCTTCTGCGCATCCGAAGCTTCAAAGTATCCCTTGGGTTCTTCCGTCTCCTCTTTCTTCAGAACATATCCCTGTTTGGCTTTGATTCCCTTTATTATGTATCCTTGCCGACACAGTTCCTTGATGTCCATCTGCATAGAGCGTTCACTTATCTGATAGGTGTTCATCAGATATTCATAGGTGCAACAATCATTGTTCAAAAGATCGTTTAGTATATTCTGTCTGCGTGCTTCCCCTGCTTTCATCTTCGCCATATCTCATCCTCCTGCAATTCTATGAAAATAGCATGGAGAGTGCCCACAAAATCACCAAAAAGCCACCGCATGCTCCAATCGTATAACAAAGCTTGGACCAATCATTCTGATTACTTCCAACATCCAGCTGTACCATCTCTCCCTGCGAATTCTTTTTGGCAGAGACAACATATGCTTTGTCATCCCGCTCCAAGTCAGATCCTTCCTCCTCAGTCACCGGTTCTGCTTTAATAATCTCAATCGAATTTTCTATCGACTGCTCCTCTTCAATTGTCACAACCTCCGGCTCCTCGAAAACTTCAGTTTGCTCCTCTTCAATTGCAAGAATCATCTCATAACGTCTGATTACCTCTTCCGGCGACAACTGCATTTTCCCAAACTCATACTGCGTCAGCCACAAATCACCTCCGGCATCCACCACAAAATCGGACTCTCTGAACTCGGCGGAAATATTTGGATTATTTTGCAAGGCAGTTACAATCTTCTTAAGTTGATACAGTAAGTCCTTTTTGATTTCATTATCTGCCTGATGCGCCTTTACATAACTATATAATTTTTGACCTGCCACCCTTTCTGTCACAATGTAGCAGGCATTGTTTTTTAATATCACATCCTCCGTTCTGACGATACCGTTGCCAACCACTCTAAGTAAATATTCTTTGCTTTCTCGAAATATATCCAAAAGATCTGTTCTGGGCAAAATTTCTTTGATAGAAACCTCCCTCTGCGTCTTCCCGTCTCGGCCTGCAAACAAACGATACTCTTTTTCTTCCTCCACTAATTCTAACACCACATACTTGTTGTCATAGCCTAAGGTATTGCCCACTTTCAGTTTCAATGTTTCGTATGTCGGCCGGACCATGTCAACCGGAATCTTTTTTAAGGCCAAAAGCAATTCGCCCAAGGTATCCATATAGTGCAAAACTGTAGGAAAATCGTCCAATTCCTCCCTGGTAGCGTTCTTGTAGGTATCTGTTCCGTGTGCATAATTGTTGCGTTTCTTCCGAACGGTATTGATATCCTTAGGAAGCACGATTCCAAGCATTTCGAGAATTACGGTTTTTCCGTAATAACCATGACCGATTTTCTCATCAAAATCTATGACAACTCCTTGCTCAATAAATCGGTATATTCCGTTCTGCCATGCTTTTTCCCGTTCTCTTGGGATACGTTCCAAATTTCCTTTTTGATTATTGGTTCGGAACATATCTTCAATCCAATTATCCATGACAAACTCGGTCAGATTAAATGCCTGCACAAGACATTTCTCATATACTTGTTTATCGCCATGCTCATTCACATCGGAGCAGACAGAAAGCCACTTGTCCAAAATTGCTTTCTTGCTAACGTACAAACGTCTATTCTTGTCTTCCGCTTCGTCCTTACAGACTTTAATCGTATAATTGGTTTTCTCTGCCACCGGTATTCTCCCATACGCTATTTTACCTTAAACAGAACCTCCCTGGATGCCAGATAAAACATATCACCCTTTTGGAGCAGAACCGGCGAACCTTCCCGCACACGCGTTCCATCTGCCAAAAAAGTTCCGTAAGAGGAGTTTAAGTCCTTTAGGAGCAACCCGTCCTTCTGCGGCACCACCTCACAGTGTATGCGGCTGATTCCTCTCGCATCCTCCGGAAAAACCATGTTGCAGTTTCGAATGTTACGTCCAAAAATGATCGGTCTGTCACACTTTAGTGCCACACAACCATGGGGTCCTGCAACTTCTTCCAGATACCACTCCTGCTCTTCCTTTTCCAGTTCCTCCAACGAAATCATTGGAGGGACCGAAATATCCCGTGCCGTATACATATCTACTCCACTTCCTTCTCAAAGGTCTGATCCCAGTCAAATCCCTCTCCACAGAAAGGAATAAATACGAACTTTGTTACTCCAAGCTCGATTATATCATAAGCTTTCAATTCTGTGATAGAGAAAATAGCATTTTCATTCACACGGACAAGGTTTTTTCCTGTCCCGGGTTTAAAATAGAATTTCTTACTCCGTGTATCGTAAGAGATGACTGCGTGATTCTCTTTGGAAATGGTATCATCCCCGCTAATGCAGATGCTCATTCTTCGGCTTCTTCCGATAAAATTGTTATCGGAATGGATGCGATAATCCGTTCCCTTTAATGTGCCTGTCACCGCAACCAGCCAGCCTACTACGGGATCCATTCCCTTTTCCTTCATGTATGCGGACTCCGTTCTATCCTCCTCATCGTAATCGTAGGCATCACTATCACCCCTCGTAGCAGAAGCTTTATGCCCTCCTGCCTCGGTGGGAGTGAACTCATCTTCATCGTCATCCGCTCCTCTGGTCAAGTCGAGCTGTTTATTTGCCTCCTCCCCATAACAGTACGGGCATCTTTCATGCTCCCTCGGATCATATGTATGTCCATTCTTACAGAATTCCAATACTCTAGCCATTTTTGTTCCCTCTCTTTCAATTGTTTGTTTTTGATATCTTTATCTTAACTGCTACATAGGGAATTATTTTGCACTTTTATTCCCAGGAAATTCGGTATTCAAAAGCCCCAATATAGATAATATCCTCCTGATGCACCTGCGTTTCGACAGTGACGAGAATTCCATTCAAAAACGTTCCGTTGGTGGAATCCAAATCCCTTAGATACATTTTCCCCTTTTCCATACGCAGTTCACAATGCATTCCGGACACCTGATGATCCTCTGCAATGACAAGACCTGCACTCTTTCTGCGTCCGATAACCAGCGTATCTTCGCATTCTGCCGTCAAAATCCGCGTTGCTACCGGTCCCACCTCTGTGAGAGTCACCATTACAGGCTTATGCAGCTCTGACTTTGTTTCTGTTTCCGGTTCCTCGTCCTGACCTGCCCTCGTTGCGGAAATGTCCTCCAACGCATACTCAGGCACTTCCTTTTCGCTGTTTTCTTCTAAAGGTTTCCTCTTATGCAGAATAGCAACTCCAAGTCCGGCCATTGCGGCAACTGCTGCAACTAAAATTATCACATATACCGCTTTCGAAGAATTATGAGTGTTCTCCACATCTGTCTCTTCTACCTCTGTCCCATTTTGTTCCGGACTCTCTTCCTGCAGTTTTTCCGTTATCACAGCAGAGATTTCATGGGAAGGAATCTGGCAGGAATCGCCCTGTATCATTTCTTCTCCCACCTGCAGTTCTACACTTAATGTTACGTTGGAACCATTGGGCACAAAATCTTCCAACGCAATCTCAACCACTACGCCGCCATGGGAAAACTCCAAAAAAGCATCTGCGATGGCCTCATTGTCAAGTCCCCCATCTTCATAGCGAATATGTACTCCTCCGGCTGCATTTTCCGTGAAACTTTTCATCACCTTATCCGGTGCGTCCTCACTGCCTGCCGTCGTCTGCTTCCAAGGCATTGCCAACGTACAGATGGGAATATTCTCTCTCCTAATTGCATCGCGCACATCTTCAAAGAGAATGCCGTTTTTCTGGTCATCCATTCCGTCCGAAATAATTACAAGACACTTCTTCTGATGGCAGTTCTCCTCTGCCGTCAAAATCTTCAGTGCCTCCCTGACCGCCAGATACAGGTTGGTATCCTCCCTCGTGCGTTCCATTGCCTGAATCAGCTCGAGCAATGCATTCTTATCCGATATGAAATCCGTCTTCACGATTTCATTGCGAATCTCAACGATTGAGATATTGTCCTGCTCCCCTTTCTTTTCCACCAGTTTCGTCAGAATCTCTCTGGTATTTGCAACATCCTCATCCGTCACGGAGCCGGACACATCCACCAGCACAAGATAGGACACCCCTTCATCGGTATCTGCAAAAGGAGTTACCTTCTCTGCCGTGTAAACCGAATCTCCAAGAATAATGTTTAAATTATCCTCCTTTATTGCAGTATCACTGTCCGAGTTCAAATAGATTCGCATTGCATTTTCTGTCAGGTCATAGCCTTCTATATTAATTTTTTTCACATCCGACGCATATGTCACAGTTGCTCCGAGCACAGACATTACAAGCAGAACACAAATTCCCCACACCCATTTTCTTAATTTGCTTTTCATAACTTTTTCCCCACTCTAAATTGTTCGCTCTGTCCAAGCGAAAATGCTTCCCCTTCTTCCAACAGCACTGCTTTCCCTGCCGGTATTCTGGATCCGTCCTCTAAAAACGTTCCGTAAGAAGACTCCAGATCTGTCAAAATATATGTGTCATCCGCCTCACGATACGCAACCGAGCAATGACGTCTGCTGATACGCGGCGCATCTTCTTCAAACACCAGATTACAGGTGGTGGAACGTCCCAACGTCACTTTTCTGGTCAGCGGAATAAATGTGTCTTCGTACATTCCTGACACACCGTAAAGGCCAGGCACCGGCTCCTGCTCCCGGGTCGCAACTTTTTTCTCCTCTTTCACTTCCCCGCTTACATTCTCGTCCCCTTCATCCCTCTTATCCGATTTGCAAGTATTTACTGTGGTAGCCCCAACCATATCATGAATTGCATATCCCTTGTTTATGAACGGAACAAGAAAATAAATGCCTGCAATGACTATGGTGATAATCCAAATATTTGGGAACATGACAATGATAAGGATTGGCATCGTCTTTACCAGGTTACGCACTACAAAGTCAACCGCAGAAGGCCTCTTCCCGTTTTTTCCGACAACCTGTTCCTTCACGATTTTTCTTCCCAGTGTCTGTCCATCGTTGGTCAAATCCATAACTGCCATATAGAAAAAGAGCAAAATTGGGAATATAATTGCATAGTTTCGTATTTCTTTTCCCGCAATGCTTGCTGCTGAGAACATGAATATTGCTGCTACAACCGCAGTCACTCCCATATCAATCAGCCCTGCAACAATTCTTTTTCCCATACCTTCTTGTCTCTTCATCTTATTCTTCCACCTTTTCTCTTTCTCTTCTTTCCAGATTTTCCTCTTCCGTCCGCAACTGTATCAATTGAATCAATCGTCGTCCGGCAAACAACATACACAGGATTCCTGTCATAATACAAATATTCATCTTGCACGCCCCCTCTTATATCACGGATAAAAATGACAAAAGCATCAGAATCACAAAGCCCCAGATGACCACTACCAGAATGCTATCGATGATACTCTTCTTTTTCTTTGGCACCGTGGTGGGCCTTGCCGGTGTGCATGCTGTCGATCTGGGTCTCCCATCCCTGCTACTGCTGCGCTGTTTTTCTGCCTTATACTTCTTTACCGTTTGATCCTTCAAATAGTAATTTACCATTTTGTAGGATTCTTCATAGAGAAGCTCATACATGAGCACCAACTGCTGTCTTGTAATCGTCTCCCCCGGATGAGAGCTTAGATTTCCATAATCAATCAAGGTGCCAAAGTTTCTCTGAGAGTTCCGGCTTATAATTCGATTTCTTCTCGCCGCATTAAAGTTTTTCCTGAAAGATCCATCACTCTGGATTCCATACTTAATCAGGCACTCCTTCATTAATCCCTCTGCCACCTGGCGCATCGCATTTCCTGCCATCTTCATTTCGGACGGATTCTTAGCTGCCAGTATCATCCCTTCCGCCGAAACAGCGGTTTCATAGAATTTCGGATACCCGCTTAAATGTGTAAAATTCGTTCTCATATTCCCCTCTCCTCTATAGTGATTTCACATTTTCTTTTTGTTATCTTCATTATAGAGAAGAGGTTATAAATAATTTTGCGCTTTTTATTGTTCGATCAGAATCCAACTCTCAATGGCCGCTTTCTTCCATTCCGCCTTCAGTTCATCCGATATCTGAGGGCTTGGAAAAATGGTGTTGTTGAAGTAATCAAGGAGTTCGAAGCGGTTTACCGTAATCTTCAACCCTTTATCTAATTTGAAAATAAAAGTATGAAATCCATGTCCTTTTTCATCAAAGCATTTACAATATTGTTCTAAATACTTCTCACGATCTTCTTTGTATCCATCATTCTTCCAAAGGTAGACTAAATCCTTCCTCATCAATTCAATCTGTAAGGCAATCTGTGCCTCCGTAGGATTTTTCCAGAAAAGAAGCGCTCCTTCTTTTTGGGACAGTTGAACCAATGTTACACTTAACCCAATGCCAACTATAACAGCTATACAAATTGCTAAAATTACTATCATATAACCTTCCTCCTTTATTACCTATAGTATACGCCAATGAATATCCACAAAAGGACACCAAGCACCAAATAACCACATGAGATTATGTTTTGTTTATTTCTGATTGTCCTTAACTGTGCCTTCACCTTCATGCGCTCCATCGCCACTTTTTGCGGATCCACCGGTGCCTTCGGAGAGCTTTCTGTCTTCTGCTCTTTTTCCTCCTTGCTTTCCTCCGAAGTCTTCTCTCCCTGACTCTCCGGTTGAGGATTACTCGCCTCCTCATAATCGGCATGACTCTCCTCATAAAACGCCTTCATCAGCTCCTCAACGGACTGAATTCTGTTCTCCGGATATACTGCAAGTCCTTTTAAAAGTGTTGTCTCCATTGTAGCCGATATTTCTACCCCGTATTCCCGCGGTGCAACCAAATCATCTTCTCGTCGCCGGTCTCCGGCTAGTGGCATCCTTCTTCCTGTGATACAGATATAAATTGTGGCACACAGTGCATAGACGTCCGTCCATGGCCCCTGCTTCATCTTCTCACTATCCTGCTCAATCGGAGTATAGAAGCTCTTGGAATATATCGACATGGTATGTCCATCGAGCGTATCTCTGGCTGTGCCAAAATCAATCAGGTGAACCGTTTTGAGATCCTTGCTAATCATAATGTTATCCGGGCTGATATCACGGTGGATAATATTTTCCCTGTGGATTTTAGTCAAAGTCTCCATCAAGGGCCGAAACAACTTCAGCACCTCCTCCATGCTCATGCAACCATCCCCGGAATTCTTGAGGGTCTTTAAGTATTTCTTTAATGTCATCCCTTCAATATAATCCATGACGATATAGGCTGTACCGTTTTCGACAAAGAAATCCCGCACGGAAACCACGCCCTTTTCATTACGAAACTTTGCCAGACGTCTTGCTTCGTTGATGACTTTATTCTTTTCCTTCTCGAAGGCTTCCTCCGCATCCTCATTGTAAGGATACAAGGTCATTCCATCTTCCGCCTCTCTCCCTACTAAGCCTTTGGGACAGAATTCTTTGATTGCCACGCGGATTTCCAAGGCCAGATCAAAACCGATATAGGTAATTCCAAAACCGCCCTCACCGATGACATTCCCCACTAAGTATTTTCCATTCAGAATACTGCGCACCGGAAGATGCATATTTCCATTATCCGAATCTTTAGCTCCACAGCTTGTGCAGACACCGCTTTCATTCAAAGTTCCTTCCATACATTTCATACAAAAATGATTGATATTCATAATCTTCCTCCTCATTTGCGAATCCACGCTTTATTATAATATTAACTTCCTCTTCGCCACAACATTATTCTTCCAGTTCCAAAATCCGCTCCCTGAAGGTATCCAATTTATCTATTTTCATATTCAAATCGGAACCTGTTGAGTAATTGATAATACTCACAACTCCAACAAGATTTCCCCTGTAATCCACCATTGCCGTCCCACTCATTCCATGCTTTGCACCTCTGGTGGTCTCGATACAGGTATTGGTATAGTCATATCCCTTAAAACTTACCGATTCGGTAATCTTTTTTAATGTAACTTTCTTGATCACATCGTCGAAGCCGAATCCCCAGTTCGCGCAACACTCAATGAGTGGTTCCCCACTTTTCAGTTTAGAATAAATATCCAAATCCACGGATATCTGTTTCAGATTTACTAGCGTGTCATGGGGAACGATTTCCGTCGGAATTCGAAACAGCACAATTTCATTGGAACTCGCCAATCGAACGTAGTCAATGGTTGTGTTGACAATCGCGTCATCATAGAAAACAATGTTCGTTTCCTCTTTCAGATTCCGCGTCACATGCTCCACCGAAATACAGTAAATGTACTCCGGTCCAATCTCAACAATAAATCCGGATCCCCCAAAATTCTCTGTGCGAAGGTTTATAAGTGTTGGTCTCACCAACTCCAAAGATTGATCATAATCCGGCTCTTCCAACGGTTCATAACAAAAGAATCCCTGCTCACACAAAAAATTCAATTCTTCCTCTGACAGTTTCTGTTCGTCCAGCTGCGCATAAGTTTCCACATCGCCTTCTTCGCAGACGTAGATTACAGCTTCCTTGCTGGCAGAAAGCCCGTTGTGGTCCTGCACTGTGTATACAATTTCATAGGCTCCTTCCGTATCCCCATCAAGGTCCGTTGCCGCCTCAATTTCTTCTGTAAGGAAACCATCTTCCAAGTCCCATGCAATTACACCCCCAAGCACATCATACTCTGTCCCCTTGACAATATATCGATCCCACACTCCCAGTAATGTCGGTGGGACATCTGCCATCACTGTAAGTTCCGTATCTGTGTAATTGCCTGAGGCATCTTCCGCTCGAATGCAAATATGGTAATTCCCTGCTTCTGAAAAGGAAACCTCTGTTGTCTGTTCCCCATTGTATTCTAGGAAATAGGTATTCACTTCTCCTGATAAATCGGAAACGCCGCTGATAAAAGTATCGACACCGTACTCTGCATCAACCGCAAGACAGGGTATGTCATCCCACTTTTCAACAGTTGGTGCCGTGGTATCCTCCACACGAATCAGATATGTATATTTCCGATAAAGAGCCTTACAATAGACCTTATACTGTCCCGGATTGGTTTCGTCCATCTCTGTGGTGTCCAGGACCGCCCGCTCGAGTATCCATTCCTTTCCGACGAGATAGTCATCAACCTCCGTGCTGATTGGAGTACCCAATTCAACCGTGGTTTCTTTGAATACCTGTTCTACATGGAACTGCCTCTCCAAAACAGCGAGTCCCAAAATACCGATACACACAATTACAAAAGTAGCACATCGAATGAACAGTTTCTTTTTTTCTTCTTTCATAAGTTTCTTCCTCCGTTGTAAATAATAGTTTCTCTCTTCTATCTAGGAAAATTGTAGCAACGCGGTCAGAAACTTTTTTGCGCTTTTCTCCAAAAAAGAGTAGGTTCCCCTACCCTTTTCATGTCCTCTATTCCTTGCGCCATGTGACGCTATCATACAACTCTTGGTTAACAATGTTGACTTCCACCTGCTCTCCGTTTTCTACTACAACGGACAAAACCAGATTGTTGTTGGGATCATAATAATCCTTCTGATAACTATCATCCGAATTATCTCCCATTATATATTTATTGTAGGATGTCCAGCCTTCTGCAGGGTAATCTTCGGCAAAATAGGCCTCTTCCGTCTCTCCGTCAATCACATTCCATTTTTGCACAATATTTTCCCCTGCCTGATACATTGTAGAAGTATAAGTATTCTCCGACTCAAATGTTGTTTGAATCGTTTTTCCGTCATCATAATAATCCGTTCTTGCAATCTCGGAACCCTCATAAATATACACATCTGACGAAAGATTCCCGGATTCATCATAATATTTAAGTATTTCCGTATCTTTCCCTTTTGGATACGTGCCGCATACCAATAATCTTCCGGAAGAATCGTACTTCTCCTGCTTGACTATGACACCATCCTCCACCGTGATAATCATGTATCCTCCATCTTCCTGCTTTTCCTTATATGTTCGATTATTTTTGTAATAATTTGAATATCCTATCAGGAAAGCCATCGCAAGAATTAATGCTGCCAGACCGAATACCAGCTTCACCATATTAGATTTCTTTGGCTTCTCGGATTTTACGGATGTTTTCGCCACGTGGACTTCTTCCAGTATTTCTTCCTGTGTTTCATCCGACATCTCTTTCGGTGGGGTCACCTTCTCCGGTTGCGGTGCGGATTGCGAAGATATACGCTCCTCCTGCGCTTTCACACAGTCCATAACAATATACACCGTATCATTCTCGCGAAAGAGATCCAAAATAGACACCCCATCCCTCTCGTTGTAATTCCGGGCCTCTTCCCTTGCCTCCCCGATGAATTTTTCCTCTTCCTTTTCAAAGGTCTCCCGTTTTTCCTCGTCACAGAGTAAAACGGTCAATTCGTCGTTTTCGTCTCGTCTGACATATTGTGCCGGAAAAAATTCCTTAATTGCCACAGATATTTGCAGTGCCAAATCATATGCGATATAGACAATCCCGAGACTGCCTTCTCCTGTGGCTCTTCCAATCAGATATCTCCCATTCAATATGGTGCGCATCGGCAAATGATTGGGATGACATATAATCTCGCTTTCGTTTTTCCCGCAAGCAACACATTTTCCATTTTCATCCAATTTTTCCCGCATGCAATTCATACAAATTTTTCTTATGTTCATCCTGCTTCCCCACACCTTCTATTCGAATACAACCGCTATGGCCGAATAGCTATCGTCAAATGTTTCCATGCGCAAGCCGATTCTTGTCGACAAATAAGAAATCCAAGCCTGTGCAGTCTCCGATTTTGAAAAGTCAATTAATATATCCTGTTCTTCCACATATTTCCAGAACCCTTCCGTAGCCAAGATCAACGCTTCATCCTGTCTGGGAATATATTTGCGGCATAGAATCGTCTCTCTTGCTTCCCTAATAATTCTGCCTTCAGAGATCTCGTAGAGCCTATTATTTCCTGCATCAGCGATTCCAATTGATTTGCCATCCAAAATTAAAATGGTAACCGACAACTTTCTTGAAATACCAAGCGCCTTCTCAAGGCATTCTGTCAAACGCTCCCGCGTTAACACCGAGTTCTGCTCCCATACATTGATAATGCTTACCGCCATGTCTTCCACATCTTTGGGGTCAGTCTCTTTCGATGCATCCACTGCAACAATCATCATCCCATCCCCATATGATTTCTGAACAATACATTCCGTGTCTACCGTATGACTGCCCAGCCTTTTACATCCGCTAATAGTTGCTTTCATCCTTGTTCTCCCCCATATCACTTACATTTGATTATGACGCCGGTATAATTATCCTGCTTCGGGTTGGCCGCCTGCTCGATTGCCTCACGCATATTCTTTGCCGCATTGCCAGCTTCCGATTGCAAAATTCTCTTCATTGTCTCCTCAGAAAGAGTTCCAAAAACGCCATCTGATGCCAACAATAGAATATCGTTCTTTTCCAAAAGAAGTGGTCGGAGAGAAACGTCATACAAATCCAACTCTTCTATCCCGATATAACTGGTAAGTCCGGACTTTCCGATTATGTCCTGATAAGACTCCAGATCGATTTCTTCCTTCGCAAGCCTTTCAATCATCTTGCTTTTCACATTGTGCTCTCGATTCAGCTGATACATCTTCCCGGCTCTCAACAGATAGATTCTGCTGTCTCCAACCGCAAGGAAGTGCAATCGATTCCCGCGAATCAACGCCGCCAAAAGAGTAGAACCGCTCTCATCCTCATCGGACTCTTGCTGAAGTTGTTTTGCCCGTCCATCGATAAATGAAAGCATGGATTGCAATTCTTCCGTCCCATCCCCCAGATGAAAAGGCAATACTTTTTCATAAAATTCCATGGCTGCCCTGGTTACAACGGCACTCATCTCAGCCCCGTTCATCATGCCGCCCATTCCATCGGCGACCACCGCCAAAAAACCCCTCTCCTCTATCATTTCGACATTGTTGTAATCAGACACATAGAAACTGTCCTCCTGTTGTCTTCTTCTTCCGATTCCTTGAAAATTACTAATTTCTAAATACAGATCTCGGTGACATATTCCTGAACGATTCCCCCCCAACCTTCTTTTGAAAAAATCCAAAAAAGACCTCTTATTGCTATCGTTATCACTCTTCATTCCAATCCTCCCATCTAAAGTTGTCGCCACACAGAGGTGCAAAGACTAATTTCATGGAGCCGATTTCAATACAGTCACGATTATGCAATTCTACCGTTTCAAATACGGGATTTCCATTGATATAGTCAATGCTTCTTCCTATTTCCGGGGAATAATAATACTTCTTCGCTTTGTCATCATAACTGATGGATGCATGATTCACTCTGGAGATGGTCTTATCTCCCTGAATACAAATATCCATGGACCGATCACGCCCGATGAAATTGCGTCCATATAGAATTTTGTAATCTTTTCCCTTTCCTTCACCATCAACACAGACCAACCACCCCGCTATTGGTTGAAATCCAATCTTCTTCACTGCTTCAGCTACCGTTACGTCCTCATTCCCGTCCTCCGGCACATGATACCCACGTACCACACGGCGCATTTCCGCGGAACCTGCGGTTTCTCCCCCATTCTTTTTACAAGTAGGGCACTCGGAATATTTCTCCGGATTGTAGTAATGTCCTTTTTTACAAATTCTTAAATCTCCTGGATTAGCCATAATTTTTACCCTTTCTCTTCTTCCTTTTTTATGCTCTCATTCGACAAAACTTACTGCCCCATGTACTGATTATGCTGTGATATGTACTGCTGTGTTTGTTGCCATTGTTGCTCAAATTCCTGCTGTTTTTGCTGCACATATTGCTCCGATTGTTGTCTCTGTTGCTCAAACTGTTGCTGCTCCTCGGCTATCAACTGTCTTGTCTGCTCAATCCTTTGACGTTGCAGCTCCATGTCTTCTTTTGCCGCTTGAATTCCCTGATCCACCTGCTCTTGGCGCAATTGTTGCTCCTGCTGTAATCTGTTCGTCTCCTCCTGCATACTCCGGCTGATATTCAGATACATCAGGAAGCCCATCCCTTTCCAAGCCATAAATGCCAAAAGCATAATCATTATCACTTTTCCAATTGTCATTTTTCTCATCTTACATTTCCTCCTGATAATTAATGTGTTAATGTTTCTTTCTGCATTTATCTTATCAAGGCTCTAGAAATTTTTTTTGCACTTTTTAGTATACCAGTTTCATTATAGTACTAATTTCCCGAGTAGCACAACGCTTTTCAGCAATTATTGGGTTTTCGAATTATAGGAAATAACCGTTCGTCCTCGATTGAATTCCTCTTCGCCAATCAAAAGGTAGTCATCCGTTCCGTTCGAATCGTTCCATGTAACATCCACATAATAATAAGTTCCATCGATCAACACGCGGTTCCATGCATGCGTGCTGGTTGCTGTTGGGCTGCCATATCCTCTGATGTAATCCGTCGGAACTCCGGCGGTATTCATTAAGTCCTTAAATGCATTGGCATATCCCTGACAACGTCCCCTCCCTACTAAAATTGCTTGGCGCGTCGTATAGTAATCGGTATCATATGTCATGTGGTCACACAGGTATTGGTTTACGGCACGCACCTTTTCGAAATCATCCATATCCGGTGTGATAATCTGTGACACTACCCACTGGCACAACTCGTCTTTGGACATTTCCGAGGGATTCTTTTCCTGTACTGTTTCCTCCTGTACTATTTCCTCTTGTACAGCTTCCCCTTGTACTGCTTCTTGTTGTACCATTTCCTGCTGCTCGGTTTCCCGCAATGCAGTTTTCTGCTGCACGGTTTCTTGGATAATCATTTCCTGGGAAACGACTGCCTGCTCGCAGATCACAGAATCCTCTAGGAAGGAGAAAACCTGTCCATTCAGCCGGATTCCACAGTCGGATTGGCCGATATAAAACAATCCGACTGCCAGCGTTATGTATAGAATCAACTGCTTTTCTGTTTTCTTGATCTGATTATTAATTAATGCAAGATTCATGATTTTCTCCTTCCTGAATATTCTCTATTCTGCTTTTTTGCGCCGAATTATGAGGGCAGAAACAACTCCTATGAGAATCACTACAACACCTACACCTGCTACTGCCCAAATGGTATTGCCGGCAAATCCCTCTTCACTCTCCTGTTCCGCGGACTGTCCGACAGTTTCCGTCACTTCCTCATTCAGCACTTTTATCCCTGCCATCTCACAAAACTGCTCATCCGTAAGCAGATTTTTAAGTTCGCAGTCATGTACGATTTCCCGTGCTGAACTTGGACAATTATCCAGCAGGTACTGATAGATTTCTCTCGCTTTGTCAAAGCGGCCCAGGATGCTTTCCGCTATCAGCAAATCCGTATCCTCATATGCATACTGGATACTGTCAATATCTGCGATTACCTCATCCGCCCCTTCCATTCCAAGGGCAGTAAGGGCTGCGGCTTTATATGCCTTTGCCTTCAAGGAGTCCGGGGCTTCTTTCAAATACTGATCAGCATAATTTAGTAATGCTTCGTAGTCCTCTTCCTGGTATGCAATCAGCATATAGTAGTAAGCGACATCATCTGTTCCTCCTTCTGAGAGATAATAGTCAATCTCAGTGCGTGCCTGATCATACTGACCTGACTGAATATAGCATTCTGCCATGTTGAGTATGCTAACCCTTGCATGAGCTTCCTTGAAATTGTTTTCATACATTGCTACTGCCATCTCATAATCCTGATTGTAGTAATAACAATTTCCCAACCCATTATTGGCATAATAGCTTAGTATTCCCGCCTGATTTAATGCCTTTTTGTAGTATGGCAGAGCCTCCTCATACCGACCCAAACCGCATAGCAAAGAGCCAACTGTTTGCAAATAATAGTAATTGTCTCCATCTTCTTCCAGACATCCCAAAAAGTAAGACAGATAACTTTCCAATGTTGTCTGCGTCATGTAAGAGGTATCAATGCTATCGCTTAACATGAGAGCCTGCATTTCCTTTGTTTGTGGCCACCCCGGGTATTCAGACAGAATCTGTAGTGCTTCCTCTGCCGTGATGTCTTTCCGGTACATAATGGTGTAGTTGTATGCCTTAAGATAGGTATCATCCATCTGGATTACTTCCCGGTATATATCCGATACCTCATCCAGCTTGCCACTTTTTCTTGCTACAACTGCAAGATTCCCCTTCGTACCGTTTGCCTCCGGATTCAATGCAACAACTTTTTCAAACAGTTCCTTTGCATCTTCATACTGTCCGAGTCCATCACAATAGATCGCTCCCAATTTGTTCATCGACGCGGTATCCGTTGGATTTTCCAAGAGAATTTCCTCATACAGCGAAGCAGCTTCCTTTGCTAACCCCATACTGTAATAGGTATCTGCCTTTAAGCTTCGCAGATCCGCCCCTTCTTCGTTTTCCGCCTTCTCACAATATTGCAGAGCCTCTTCATAGTAGTCGTAGTCGGAAAGGGTATCGACGATTTCTTCATAGGTATATCCGCTCAAATAATTTGAGACAATGGTTTCCACATCACTCAATTTCCATTCCAATTCCAACGCCGCCATCTTTTCCCGATAATAATCTACATCACCATCTACCGCACACATCTCCTCATAGGCTTGCGCAGCTTTATCCGTCATTCCCAAATTCTTATAGCAATCCCCGATGGCTCTCAGATAGGTTGCTCTTATGGGGTCTTCGTCACCATAGCTGTTCAGAATATCCTTATATATTTCAATTGCCTTGTCATACTGCTTACAGCTTACCAACGCGTCCCCATAGATGGATGCCATATAATTATCGGCACACCCCAGTTCCACTGCTTCGAAATAATATTTTTCGACATACCAGTATTCCTTTGCATTAAACATACTTTTGATTTTCTGTTCAAAGATAGCATCCGTTCCCCCTCCTTCCTGTATCAGTTCGTAAGCTTGATCATACAGTTCATTTGCTTTGTAATGGAAACCTTGCTCTTCTTCACTTTTCCCGGCATTCCACAGTTCCGCCGCATCCGCCGCAAATACGGTTGCTATATTTCCAAGCAACATAGCACTTGCTAACATTCCTGCTACCATTGTTCTCATTGTTACTCTCTTCTTTGCTAATTTTTTTTTCATAATAATCACTCCTTCATTAATAAGATTTATCTTGTTTACAAGGTCATCATATAGGAATCTTTGGAAATTTTTTTGCACTTTTTACTGTTGCACTTTTCTATAAAAAAAGACCACCGATTCGCATAAGAATCGATGGTCTGTCCATTAAATCAAGTATTCCGTTTTCCTATTATCTACATCCGCTCCAACAGGGAGATTATCTTGTCGTAATTCTCCGGCTTATGTGGAAAAGTGCACTGGGAGCAATCCCTTTGGATTTTGCCACCCTGTCCGCATTCTCCCGGTGTCCCGGGACATTTTTCCAATCGATACAGTGGACAATAGCAGAACAGGCAGTTGAACTCCTCCCCCATTCCTTCATGACAGGGATAATATTTGCAATCTTTGTTCTTAAAATAGCGATGTGAATGCTCCATTTTTGTTATTCCTTATCCAAACAAATTATTTTCAATCCAATTATTCTCACCCAATATTATTTCTTCTCCAGCGTCCTTCGATAGATTCCAAGACAG
Source organism: Lachnospiraceae bacterium (assembly GCA_029008875.1). Taxonomy (GTDB): domain Bacteria; phylum Bacillota; class Clostridia; order Lachnospirales; family Lachnospiraceae; genus Roseburia. The sequence continues at coordinate 55,850 of JAQXJP010000038.1, forward strand.
AATGCCGCATCCATCTCGGTCATCTCTTCCTTGGAGAAAGCCGCTTGTTTCACAAGCTTCATATATCTGTCCCAATCCTCTTTGGGCACCTGGGGATACAACTTCTCCAAGGTCAACGCATACTCGGCATCGGTCAGGCTCTTTCCCATTCCAGCCCAGGTCTTTTTCAACCTCTTGTATATTCTCCGATTGATCATCCTTACACTCTTTCGGTAATGTTCCCGCTTCAACTCCCGGCGAAGCAATTCCCTTTGCTTCATAATTTGGGTCTGATAGGCTCTGACAAATCCCCAGACAACTCCACCGGCGATAACCATTCCAATCAGTATCGAAAGGATTCTCCGGATCAAGGAACCATTCTCTGACTTATTTCCACCTCCGGATTCCGCCCCATTCATCGCTTGATTTCCATCACCGGTCCCAGAATCCCCTGTCCCGGATTCATTTCCCGACTGTGTTCCTTCACCGGAGCCGGACTCCCCCCCTGTCGAGGTACCATCCGGCGTTTCATCCCCCTGCCCAGAACCATCTTGCGCAGAATCATCCTGCGGGGACCCGGTCTGCGAAGCCTCCGTCTCCGACGCCCCGCTTGTCTGTGTATCCGAACTATCCGAAGCCCCCGCCCCGGTGCCTTCTCCTGCTCCTCCGTAGCCCGGAGTCATCTCCACAGGAATCCATCCCACATTGTCCAGATAGATTTCCGCCCATGCGTGGGCATCGTGATCATACACCTCCGTGGGGATGCCATCCCCCAAATGATCGTTAAATTCCTGCGTCTTTATCACATAGCCGCTGGCATAACGGGCCGGAACACCCTGTGCCCGAAGCAGGCAGACCGCCGCGCTGGCAAAATGATTACAATATCCCTTATGTCCGGTGGATAAAAAATATTCTATGGCATCCTCACCCGCAGATAGTTCATCCAGTTCCAAACTGTATGAGCATTGTTGGGCCAGCGCTTTGCGCACTGCATTTGCCATCTCTACTCGATAGTAATTTCCCGGTTCCTCGGAGATTTCCTCCACCTGCTCTTCCCCCAGCCACGTCACGGCGCTAGGCACAGCCTCGGGGACATCCATATAATGCTCCGCCACATAGGCATTGTACCAATCCCAGAATTCTTGATTCTGTGATGTTCCATAGAGGCTGTAGGACCGGTTTCCATCCCCCTGATAACTGTACATTCCCTGGGAGGAAATGTTCGTTTTCTCCGTATAGATGCCGTCCCCGGCGCAGTTCTCCAACAGAGATTTCGGATAGTCGCTGTAATAAAATCCCCCGAGATTGTGGTATTCCTCCGTGGAATAGGTGATGGTATACCACGCACTTCTTCCCACACAAGCTCGGTATGGATTCCGAAGAATTGTGTTGCGCGCGTACTCCAACGAATATCCGGCAACACTGCAGGCCAATGAAAAATCCGACTCGTCCGTCCTCCAGTTGTGATTGATATATTCGCTGCCAAAAAAATTCTGCAGATACAGGTTATCCCGAATGTAGGTTTCTCCCTCCACGGTACAGATTACCTTGCCCTCGTATTCCGGAGTCTTGTTGCTCACATCGTGTTTTTCCGGGGTTGTCCCCTGCAACAGCCGCATCATGGAATCGAAATCCTTCAGATTGCTCTCCCACTGCCAGATTTTCTTCTGCAGCGGCATATGGTAAGAAAAGGTCTTCATTTTCGTCGCTGTAAAAAGAAACATGGAAAAAAGCATGATTCCCAACATGGCCAGGCATGCCGCCGCAACTCCCCAGATCTCATACGCTCTCCTGCTTCGTCTATGGGATGCCGTCTCCCATCCGCTCACTCCTCCGAATGGATTTTCCTCCCCCAATCCATAGACAAAAAGCCACAGCACCGCCGCCTGCAACAGCACCCATACGCCTGGGCTTTGCCCGATGTACAAAAGCGCCATCACCGGAAAAACCACTGGCAAAAAGTAAGTCCAACGGATTCCCAGGCATTTGTGGATGGCGTAGGCCAACAGAATCATCAGCATGATTGCCCCAAAGCAGACAAATGCCACGTTTTGCAAATCCAAGTTCTCGTAGACCATACCCTTTTGATAGAATTTTCCCACCAGATTCAGGTAGCAGCCCCAAGTGTTGATAGCTCCCGACCAAACGCGCTGCCTGTTTGACACCAAGTAAATCAAGAATCCGCCCACCGGAAGAAGGGAGGCAAAACGGTTCCACATTTCCCCCAACACAACCGCCAGCGCAAGAATTCCAAGCCCCGACACGACATACGGGGAGGTTGGTTGTACCTCCGGAAGCAGTTGCTTCCACATGCCAAAACAAATGCTCTCAAGCAGAAAAAGGGTAGCCAAATGAATCACCCCTTGACGGATGATGTGATTCTTTTGATCTCTCTTTTTCAACCATACAACATCTCTTGCCATGTCTTTTTCTATCACCTATCTGAGACAATCCCTTTTTGATTCCTGCGCAACAGTTGCCCCTGTAATACCCCTGTCACTGCATCTATACTATTACAACTGCAACTCCAGCATTTCCCGCCTGCCGTCCTGCCTGTTTACTTTCACTTCTCTCCCGTTTAGCCGTACTCGCTCCCGGTCCAGGGCAAGAGCATACAGATAATGCTCTCCCCGATATTTTTCCAGATAAAACTCCTGCAACTGTTTCGTATCCGCCTCCTGCATATCCTGCATCAAAAGAACCAGCGCACTGTAATAACTCTCCTCGTCGCTGACTCTCATACGAATCAAATCGTTCTCGCTCCTGCTCTGCCACACCACATAGTGGGGACACTCCGCATCCATCAGGGAGAACATAATGCTTGCGGCGAGCGCCAACCGCGATCCCCCCACCAGCAGAATCAGGGGACACGCCTTAGGCTGACTGTATTCCCGCACCATCAGATCATCCGCCTTGGCCGACAGTTTCCAGTGGATGCTCTGCAGCTTATCCCCGGGGCGGTATTCTCTCACCGCGAAGGTCTCACTGTTGTCCTGCCCCGGCCGCTTCTCATCGTACTCCTCGGCATCCCCATAAAAATTTCTGACCGCTTCTCCAAGGCTTACCGGAATATCCCACACCTTGGGCAACACAACCGCGTGGTCCACTGCATATGATTTCCTTCCAAGTGAAAAGAGCCCCATGAAATCATAGATTCGTACCCGGAGTATCCGAAACTCATAGTTTCCGGTCTCACGGAAAGAAACCTCATATTCCATGCGGTTCTCCCCGCGCATCACTTCCCCGGTGCGAAGCCATATGGTTTTTCCCTTTTTTGCCAGCGTGTTTCTGTACCATACCTTCACACGGCATTTGCGCAGGGGAAAACGGGAAGAATTCCTCATTACCAGATGCACCCCCACCGGCTGTCCCTCCTCCGCAATTCCCAGGGGAATCTCCATGAGAAACTGCACTTTTCTCATGGCCACACCCAGATTCACCAGCGAGAAAAGCACCAGCACTGCCATGCCCACCCCCAGCATTCCGAAGGCCACGCTCTCGTACAAGATACTGACAAATAAAAACAGAATGGCCGCCCCCAAAGCGGCAATATAGCTAACCACGATACTTTTCCCTCTCCATATACGAGGTGGGCTGCTTCACATGGGATAAGACATCCTTGAGAATGGCTTCCTCGCTGACCTTTGCCACCCGGGCCTTGGTATTACGCACAATGCGATGTCTGCAGACATCCAGAAAAACATCCGTCACATCATCCGGAGTGACATAGTTTCTCCCCTGCAAAAAAGCCCACGCTTTCGTCATGCGCACACAGGCGATGGTTCCTCTGGGGCTGATTCCTAACTCCACATAGTCATTCTCCCTTGTATTTTTCATAAGGTAGGCAATGTAGGTGTAGATGTGATCGTGCATAAACACATTTTCCACCGCCTCCATCAGTTTCAGCAACTCGGATGCCCCAATCACCCGCTCCACTCCGTCCGCCATGCGGCCATTGCTCTTGCCCTTGGCAATCTCCACCTCACTGGCAACGCTGGGATAGCCCATGCTCATGCAAATCATGAAACGGTCCAACTGGGATTCCGGAAGCAGCTGAGTTCCCGCGCTTCCCTTGGGATTTTCCGTCGCCATGACAATAAAAGGCTGTGGAACATCCTTGGTCTCCCCGTCTATAGTCACTTTCCCCTCCTCCATCACCTCCAGGAGGGCGGACTGGGTCTTGGGGGAAGTCCGGTTGATTTCATCCGCCAAAAACAGGTTGCACATCACACTGCCCGGCTGATAGGTGAATTGCCCGGTTTCCTTGTCATACATGTGAAATCCCAAAATATCCGCCGGCATCACATCCGGCGTAAACTGCACCCGGTGATTGTTCAAGTCCATGGCCTTAGAAAAAGCCAGGGCAAGCGTCGTCTTTCCCACCCCCGGCACGTCCTCCACCAAAATATGTCCACCTGCCAAAATGGCGGCGAAGGCTTTCACAATACATTCGTCCTTGCCGGATACCGCCTTTTTCACTTCCTCAATTACCAACTGCGCTGTCCGCTTTTCATCCATCCTTTTCCTAACCTCCCATAACACTTTCCACACCGGTGATGTCCTTCACCACTTCGCTTGCAATGATGAATCCGTTTCTATCCCACATACCTCTTGATTCACTCTCACCATTATACCCTATTTCCAAGAAAAAAGGGGCTGTTTTTACAGCCCCTTTGGATGGTTAAATAAAAATGTCCTAGAACTTGAATTTCTGGGTTTGCTGAGACAGCAACTCACTTAATTCGTTCAGAAGTTCCGTCTCCTCCTTGCAATGATCGATGGTTCCGGTCAATACGTTCATGGTTGCGCTGGTCTCCTGGGTGGAAGCAGCGTTCTCCTCCGCAATTGCTGCCAGCTGTTCAATCACATTGCTGACATCCGTCTTCAGAGAATTGATGATGTTGGTCTGCTTCAGAATATCCTCGGAAGCGTTGGAAACCTGAATCATCTCTCCGGTCAATCCCTCAAAGGAATGCTTGGTCTCATCCAATTTCTGAAGCTGTAACTCCGACTCGCGGTTCAACTCCTCCATCTTGTCAACGCTCTCCCTTGCGTTGCCCATCAGTTCCATTGCCACCGCATCAATCTCTGCGGCTCTTGCTGCGGAATCCTCTGCCAGCTTGCGAATCTCCTCTGCTACTACCGCGAAACCTCTTCCGGACTCTCCGGCTCTTGCAGCCTCAATGCTTGCATTCAAAGACAACAGGTTGGTCTGGCTTGCAATATCCTGAATCAGCGCAACCGCCGTCTTAATCTTCTCGGAAGACTCGTTGGTTGTATTAATCTGTTCAAGCACCTGATTCAGATAGATGGATGTGCGGTTATTAATCTCAATCAGTTCCTGGAGCATTCCGTTGGATTCTTCCGCCAGAGTGTTCATGTTGGCGATGGATTCCTCCAATACGTTCACTGCAGCGCTGTTGGATTCGATGGCATTACCGATATTGAGCACATGATCGCTGGCTGAAGTTGTCTCCTGCGCCTGGGAAGTACTTCCCAGTGCAATCTCTTCCACCGCACTGTTCACATTGGAAATTCCATCCACAATATCCTTAAACTGCAATTCAAACTGATTGTTGCTGGACGCCAGTTGATCGCCCTGATCCTTAATTATCTCCACAATGCCGCGCAGTTCATCATGCATATGGCCAACCGCCCGGCTCATCATTCCGATTTCGTCATTCCTCTTATCCAATTTGGCCTGCTGCGCGTTGGGAGTCAAATCCAGACTTGCTGTCTTCTCCACAATCTCCGTAAGTACACCGATACAAGAAATCATGTGATTCAGAATCATTGCACTGGATACCATCAACAGAATCATGACGATGACACCGGTGGCAACCATGGTGCTGGCCAACTGATTGATGGTGGCAAAAGCGTCACTCTCATCCGCGGAGATAACCAATATGTAGGATCCTGCCTTATCAATGTAGTATGCTGCGTACTTGGTAACGCCCTTAAAATCATATTCGATACAAGCAGGCTCATCGATAATGCCCTGGCCTAAATCCGCGACCAGCTTGGTTACCACCGCATTCTCCACCGGCTGTCCAATCTTCTCCGCCGTGGGATGATACAACATGGTGCCGTCGGCGGAAACCAGATATGCATAGCTGGAATCCATATCCCTGATTCCCACATCCTTGAACATGGAGGTCATATAGTTTGTGTTCTCCAACACATTTCCCGCACTCATGGCAATGGTGGTATCCAAAATATATCCGTAATCCTCGGCCTGCGTCAGCATGTAATTCTGTGTCACCTGCTTGATATCCTTCTTCATCATAGGAATGGTAATAATCAAATTAATTACCGTCACGAAGAGCATTCCAAACAACACAATCACCATGATTTTGAATTTCATCGAACTCGTGAATTTTACCTTTTTCCCCATTGTTAACTCTCCTTCTTGTCTTAGGAAATATAAAAAATTACTACAGGGAAATTATAGCACTATATCTAATTATTCGCAATATTTCGCAGGAAAACTATTCATAATATCCAAAGATTTTTTGACGAATCCTGTCACAATTTGTCGTTCAAATGCTATTTTTCATCCGGGACAATCAACTGCTTCGGAAGCCACTTGATCAAAAGCTTCTTCAATCGCTTGATCTCCACCGGTTTCTCCGTGAAATCGTCGATTCCGGCGCGCAGGAATTTCTCTTTGGTCAGTTCAGAATCATCCCCGGAGAGGGCGATAATCGGAACCGACCTAAAGTAATCTGACCTGGACTCATCGGTCTGTCCCACTGCCATAGCACGAATTTTGGTGGTTGCCTCCACCCCATCCATGTAAGGCATCATATAATCCATGAAAATCGCATGATACTCATTCTTGCCCACCAATTCAATGGCCTTTTCTCCCGAGGAAGCGGTGTCTACCGTCATGCCGATAGGTGCAAGCAGTTCCTCCGTAATCATAAGGTTCAGAGGAGTGTCGTCCACAATCAGGATTCTGGCATCCGGAGCTCTAAATTGCTCCTCCTCCTGCCAAGCCTGCTTACTCACACCGGAAGCGGACGTCACCTCAATTCCGGACGCCACCCCCTGCCAGATGGTAAAGTAAAATTCGGATCCTTTTCCGTATTCACTCTGCACACACAGCTGACCACCCATCATGGAGATAAAATCTCTGGAGATGGAGAGCCCAAGCCCGGTGCCCTCCTTGCTGTGATTTTTCTTGGTGTCCACCTGGGTGAAGGCGTTGCCCAGCTTGTGCAGATCCTCCGGCCGGATTCCCTGTCCGGAATCCCTCACGGAAAATCGCAAAAGTCTCCTTCCGATCTCCTCCTCCACACAGGAAATGCCAAGCTTCACATATCCCTCTTCCGTGAACTTTACTGCATTGTTCATCAGGTTGATCAGAATCTGACGGATGCGAAGACTGTCTCCCACAAGATACTGTGGCACATCATCCTCAATCTCGTAGATGAGGTGAATCGGTTTGCTTCCGATGCGGTTCTCGATAATCATCTTCACATCCTCTGCCATAGGACGCAGCTCATAGGCATCCTCCACAATCTCCATCTTACCCGCCTCAATCTTGGACTGATCCAGGATATCGTTGACAATCATAACCAGGGCCGCCCCGGAATTCTTGATGTTTTTGAGATACTTCTCCTGCTTGCTGTTCAGACTCTCCGGTTCCCGAAGCAACAGGTCCGTCATGCCCACAACCGCATTCATGGGTGTGCGAATCTCATGGGACACCACCGACAGGAACGCTGATTTGGAAGCGTTTGCCGCCTCCGCAATCTCCTTCTGCTCCTGCAGTTCTCTCATGTAGTGATAGTGGTCCGTATCGTCCACCAACACGTAAACCTTTCCCTGGGGACTTCCGTTTTGTGACAGCTGCTGCACCTCAGGGGAATAGATTCTGTCCCCAATTTCGATTGGCTCATCCTTCTCGATGGCCCGCTCAAAAGCCGCCACAACGGAAAGCGCATCCTTTTTCCAAACATCAAAAACTGCCTTGGCCGGTTTGTTGCAATACTCAATCTCCCCTTCATTATTCACCGCGAAGATTGCCTCGGACACCTCGTCCACCACGTATTCCTTTGCCAGCTGCAGGGTATCCAGGAGCCCATATCGGAAAATCGCTACATACATGAAGATGGTTCCGATGGAATATCCCAGCACCGTAATGTCATAATTCTTGGTAATTCCGGTGGCATTGATCAAAAAGCATAAGCTTTCCGCCACAATTGCAATTACCACATAGGTCAAGCGCCATCTGGATACTTGATTCTTCTCCTTAATCACACAGCGGATTAATTTGTACAGACCGAATACAATGTAGAACAAAAGCAGGCCGGTATACGCGTGATGCCACGGCCCGTTTCCCGTCTCGATATAGGGAAACAACCCTTCCGTCACATATTTTCTGGAAGAATAGTACAGGTTCTGCCACTCCGTGGTGAGCACCAGCAGGTAGGTGGCCCCATGGATTGCACCCAGTCCCCAGTAGACCTTGCGGTCGATTTTGACCTTGCAAAGGGTCATCACGAACAGGAACAGGGAAAAGGGAATCCACACTCTTCCCAGATAAGACATCTGCACCGCACGCAGGTACGCCTCCTCGCTCTCTGCCAGCATCTCCATCAGATAGCCGGTATTATTGACCAACGTTGCCGCACAATTGAAAAACAGATACATATGAAGCTTTGTCCTGGATTTGGCAAAAATATATGCCGCCTCGATTAGCAAAAACAAAATACTTATGTACTGCACGATAAGCAAAATATGATACATTTTCATCTCCCCTTAAATCATCGTATACACACGTTTTTCTCTCATTGGTTAACCAATCTCGTATATCCCAATTATATAGGAAAAAGGTATGTAAATCCACACGAAAATGTAAAATTCACAATTCAAGTTTTAGGCCGCTATATCTCTCCTGACATACGTCACATAGGCCAGCACAACGCATGCAAGCAACACCGGAATTCCAATGGCCAAACCTGCACCGTAGATGTCCTCTCCGCTCATCAGTTCCGCCGCGTTGGCATACGAAAACGGGGAAATACACCTGACTTTCTCGATATCCGGTACCACCCTGGCAATCATATCCACGGCGTAGAGGACTAAAACCATCCCCAGCCCGACGCCCAGTTTATTCCTTTTCATAAATGAGGAAATGGCAAAGCAAATCGCGGAAACCTCCAGATCCAGGATGGTCTGAAAACTGTGGAACAGCAAAAATTCTCTCACCGGAATCTCCTCGTGCAGAATTCCGAATCCCCCGGCATAGACCAGCGCAGATATCACGTTAAACAGGATTACCAGTGACATCACCGCCAGCCATTTTGCCCAGATCACCTTGCCTCTGGATACCGGGAGGGACAGCAAGAACTCGCCGGTGTGCCCATCCTCCTCCTTGGAGAGCATCACAGTGCTGACAATTGCTGCAAACATACATCCTCCCAGTCCGTGAATCGTTCCAACCTCTGTGGCGTAGAATCCGGTTAAGGTACCGATACTGAGTGTACTCATTCCGAAAGCGTCGGCAAACGCTCCCATGGAGGCGAAGCCTTCTGCCATCTCCTCCATATCTGCCTGCATGGTGGAATACAACAGAATGCACCCAAATCCCATTCCTGCCACGCAGATTACCCAGATCAAAAATGTCTTAACATATGACATCATCTCACGTTTATATATGGTAAACATATTTTTTCTCCTTTCCTTATCCGTTCACTACGCCTGATAATAATGCAAAAAAATCTCATCCAGCGGCGGATCCTCAATGAGAATATCCTCGATATCATGCCCCTGCAATTCCTTGTACAGGTCATTCAAAGCCCCTTTGTAGATGAACTCCTCCGTTTTTCCGTCACGAATTAAGTGGATTTTCTTCATGTTGGTTTTGGTGACATTTTCCACCTCATCCACCAGGAGCAGTTTTCCCTCCTTCATCACTCCCACATGCTTACAGTATTTCTTCACCTCCGGCAACACATGGGTGGACAACATGCAGGTAGCTCCGTCGGCCACATACTCCTGAATCAGCGCAAAAAACTCCGCCTGCATCAACGGATCCAGCCCGCTTGTGGGTTCGTCGAAGATGAACAGAGCCGGTCTGTGCTGCATGGCACAGACAATGCTCACCTTTTTCCGGTTTCCCAGCGACAGTTCACTGATTTTCTTATTCACATCCACCTGCAGCCGTTCACACAGCTTCTCCGTCTCAAGGGTGCAATCCCGCTTTCTCACATCCGCTGCAAGTTTCATGGTGTCTCTCACGGTCATATTGGGATAAAACATAGCCTCCGACGGCATATACCCAATCTCCTGAAGCACCGACTCCTGATCTCTTCCTGTTTTAATCTCCCGCCCCAGAAGCCGGATGGTGCCGGCATCCTTTTGAATCATTCCAAGCATTGTCCGGATGGTTGTGGACTTTCCCGCACCGTTGGGTCCCAGGAATCCGAAGATATCTCCCTTGTCCACCGCGAAGCTCACATCGCTGACTCCACGATTTTTCCCGTAATTTTTGGTTAGATTTTGAATTTCAACTACATGTTCCATTCTTTCATCCCCTTTTCTTCATTCTCATTCCAATAGTTCATCCTGTTTCTCTCTGGCCTGAAATGCCGCCAAATCCTGATTCAACAGTTTTTCGTCGATATTCCTTCGAATCTTGTATACCCAAAAAGCGCACAGATAGGCAAACAGCATATACGCCAAAAAGCCAATCGTTATCGGTAGCCTTCGATCCAACCAGCCTGCCGCGTAGGAAACTCCCGTATAGATGCACGAACACAGAATCATCTGCAAAAAATCCTTTAGCCCTAAGTGCTCCACATCATCCACACCGGACATCAGATAAATCTGCACATACCCCATGATATAGGTCACAAAAATCATCTCCGCCATGTGGACGATACTTGCATCCCGTATCCCTACAACCCACCTGTATACGCAATAGAAAAGCAGAATCACATAAAAGTACAGACAGGCTTTAAATTCAATCCCAATCTCCTCATAGAGATATTTTTCAAATTTTGAGAGCACCTGTCTCTCGAATTTGTTTTTTTTCTTCATGGTTCAATCCCCCTCTTCAATCTTTTGCGAAAATCCGAAGCGTAGGTTCTTGAAATCAACACCGACTCCCCATTGCACATGGTGGCCTCAATGCGATTGGAGGCGAGACTTCGAAGCGTCTTCACTTTGTCAATATTGATAATCATGGATTTGCTACACCGGAAGAAATTGATGTCGTCCAGAGCCCCTTCCAACTGCGCCAAGGAATAATCCAGGCGCACCACCTGACTGTCCGTGTACCCGTAGGTTCTTCCGTCCACACTCTCCACATAGAGGATCTGGGATAGTTTTACAATAACCTTCTCATTCTCCAGATTCCCATAGAGGAATTTCTGTTTATCCTGCAAAAAGCCTATGATTTTTTCCACCTCGGGGGTCATGGACTTATATCTGATTATGATTTCGTCTTCCCCCCGAGTAATCTGTTCCAATGTGTATTTCATGCAACCTCGATTTCTGTTCCCCGGTATTCGTTACAAACTGATTGTAACAAGGGGCAATTATTCTTGCAACACGCAGGTGGTCAAGTGACACTTTTTCCCGTGCAAGTTGCACTTTTTCAAACCAAAAAGGGCATCCACTGTTTACGAGTGGATGCCCTAGAAGTTCAAGAGTTGAAAAAATGCCCTATGAAGTTTTCTTTAGCATGACAGAGAAATAATGACCTATTGCGACGAACAATCCCATAACCGCTATGTAATCTAACATAAACAGCACCAGGGGTTCCTCGCTTTCTGTCCCATTAATTCATAAGACATCAGAAAAAGCAGTGCCACTGTCATTCCGACATCCACCAAAATCTTTATTCCCATGGCTCGTTTCATTTTCCGCACTCCTGCATCTGAAGTTGTATCGGACAGGATATCCGATACATATTCTTTCGGTTGATTGCCCCCACATCCTCCAACAGATTATCCCAAAGCCACATCCAGAATCATCATCAAGCTGAACCCCACCGCAAAGAAAACCGTACCGATATTGGAATGATCCCCCTCGGACATCTCCGGAATCAGTTCCTCCACCACCACGTAGATCATTGCCCCTGCCGCAAAGCTTAAGAAGTATGGCAACGCAGGCACCACACATCCCGCCAGCAGAATGGTAAGCAACGCTCCGATGGGTTCCACGATTCCCGACATTACTCCGCTCAAAAATGCTTTTCGCTTTCCGATTCCCTCCGCGCAAAGGGGCATGGAAATAATGGCACCCTCCGGGAAGTTCTGGATTGCAATTCCGATGGCCAGCGCAAGGGCTCCCATCGCAGTAATGTTCCCATTCCCTGTGAGATACCCCGCATACACCACACCTACTGCCATTCCCTCCGGCAGGTTATGTAGCGTGACCGCAAGGACAAGCATGGTGGTTTTTTGCAATTTTGTCTTGGGGCCCTCCGCCTGTTGGCTTCCCATATGTAAATGCGGAATCACATGATCCAGCAGAAGCAAAAACAAAATGCCTAGCCAAAAGCCCACAACTGCGGGGACAAAAGACCATTTCCCCATATTCTGCGCCTGCTCCAGAGATGGAATCAAAAGACTCCACACCGATGCCGCCACCATCACTCCTGCCGCGAAACCGGTCAAGATTTTCTGCAGCGTTTCCCCCATGGATTTTTTCATAAAGAATACGCAGGCTGCGCCGGCGCAAGTCCCCAGAAACGGAATCATGATTACATAGAAAACATTCATTGTGCTTCCCCCTTATGGTTGTAAACTATTCCTCATTATTATAATTCTTTACGCCAAAAATGAAATAGAAAATATGAAATAGCCATACACACCCCAGCACAATTCTTCCCACGGGCACCTGATTCATCATAACAAAACGATTGACATCAGGACGGTAACCGTGACCATAATTTTGATCTTCGTTCTCCAAGTCATCCTTTCAAGTAGAAAAAACTAAAAAAAACACACTTTATTTGAATATCGATCACTGAACGCCGCTTGTGTTTATGCTATCATTTCCTCAAGATGTAAAATCAAAGAGGCAGAAAATTGCCAACATTTGTCAGGGAGGGGAAAATATGGGTTTTTCGAAGAATTTTGTGTGGGGAGCGGCAACCAGTTCCATTCAGATAGAGGGCGCATCCCGAGAGGACGGCAAGGGCGAGAACATCTGGGACGTGTTCTGCAGGGAACCGGATAAAATATTTGATGGTCAAAACGCAGAAATCGCCTGTGACCACTACCATCACTATCGCGAGGACGTGAAAATGATGAAGGAGATGGGACTGCAAGCCTATCGCTTTTCCATCGACTGGTCCCGGGTGTTGCCGGAGGGCAGAGGAAGCGTCAATGAAAAAGGAATTCAGTTTTACAATAATCTGATTGATGCTCTGCTGGAGAACGGAATCGAGCCCTATGTCACTCTGTACCATTGGGAACTTCCCTATGAACTCTACAAATGCGGAGGTTGGATGAATCCCCAGATTGTGGAATGGTTTGGAGAATACGCAAAGCTTGTGGCGGAGCGTTTCAGTGACCGGGTGTCACATTTCTTTACCCTGAATGAACCGCAGTGCTTTGTGGGACAGGGTTTTGTCACCGGAAATCATGCTCCCGGAGTAAAGGCACCTTTGCGCGATACTTTTGAGATGGCACATAATGCGATGAAAGCCCACGGGCGGGCGGTACAGATGCTGCGCCAATATGGGAAACAACCACTGACCATCGGCTATGCCCCGACCTGTGGCATGTTTTGTCCGGACACAGACAAGCCGGAGGATATCGAGGCTGCGAGACAGGCAATGTTTGCCATGCGGGAGGATGACAGCAACTGGGCCTGGAACGTGGCATGGTGGTCGGATCCGGTGATCCTGGGGCACTATCCGGAGGAAGGGCTTATAAGGTATGAAAAATATCTTCCGAAAATTACCGATGAAGATCTGAAACTGATGTCGGAGCCAATCGATGTCTATGGGCAGAATATCTATAATGGATGCCGCGTGCGCATGGGGGAGGACGGGAAACCGAAGTATATTGAACGATATGCCGGTTCTCCGAGAACAGCGGCCGGCTGGCCGGTTACCCCGGAATGCCTGTTGTGGGGTCCCAGATTCCTCTATGAGCGCTATCAAAAGCCAATATATATTACAGAAAACGGCATTTCCTGCACCGATGTGATCTCTGCAGACGGGAAGGTTCATGACAGTAACCGAATTGATTTTCTGACAGGTTATCTGAAGGCGCTGAAGGAGGCCACTCAGACAGCGGATATCCGCGGATATTTTCAGTGGTCCCTGATGGATAATTTTGAATGGAGTCTGGGATATACGGAGCGATTTGGCCTGGTCTATGTGGATTACCGTACCCAGGAACGAATCTGGAAGGATTCCGCATACTGGTACAGGGATATCATTCAGAGCAACGGAGATACCTTATAGGAACAAAAAACGGCGGGGGAAATCCCCCGCCGTAAAATTACCAATTTTTAGTTCTTATTCAGCAAGTGCATATTTCTTGTAGTATTATGCATACTAGTTTCGGGGTGATTCGATGAATAGAAAAGATCAAGAACATTTGCAAGAACAAAAGAACCTAGACAAATACAACAGCGTAACTCAAAAAGTTACGCCTGAGAATCAAAATCAGACGCATAATTCCAGAAAAGAAGGTATACAACCTATTAATCAGAAGAGATAATCATTCTGCCACTGGCCATGGCAAATGGCGATGGTCAGTGTTTTCTATGACTTATCGATAATCTCCATCATTTCAGCTGGCGTTACAATAAAGTCCCTTATCGGATAATGCTTCTGATTGCCTGTTACCAAATAAGCATCATCATCTCTCTTCTCCATAGCAACCTCGTAAAATACCAAATCATCCATGTCAACCAGTATCTCACCTGTAGGTTGTGGGAACACTTCCACACCATATTGTTTCACCGCATTTATAACCAGCTGGATTGTCGGTTCTTTAAAATGAAACTTGCTTCTATGAAGCACTTCATCATATTCCGCCAGAATATTCTCATGATACAACGGTACGATTTTACCATCAAACATTGCATCCAATACTCGCACTGTTGCTGCATCTGCTCGTCTTGAAAGCAAAGCAGAAATGAATACGTTTGTATCTATAACTGCATAATACACCATAAGCACTTACCTTTTTCTTTCCGTTCTCACAGCTGATATTTCAGCATTAATCTCATCAAGAGACATCTCTGGTACATCAGCAGCCTGCTCTCTCAACTCATAGAATGCATTCTTAGCCTCTGCCCTTGTAATTGTTGTTTCTGGTAATGTTGCCTCAAATGGAAGCCCTTTCACCATCTTACTTCTAGTCATAAACATACGGAAAGCTGTTGGCAAATCCATACCAAGAGTCTCGTAAATCTCTGCAACCTCCTGTTTTAATGCTTTATCTGCACGAAATTGAATCAATACCTGTTCTGCCATAATAATTCCTCCTTCGCCATACTTTGTGTAGTTGTTTTGCATGTGTTTGTAATATTATTATATGTCAAAACAGGTAATTTATCAATAGAATTAGAAAAGCCTCTCATTCATCTACCTCTTCTTATGTGCTAAAGCAACTGCTCTATCATCTTTTTTACCGTGGACACATTCAGTGCTGTATGATATGTCTCATAGGTAACAATCAAATTTTTTCCCGGAATAATTTGATTTTCCATATACAGATTCATTTTCTTCACAAAATCCTCCGCATATTTTGCCTCATCCATTCGCCCCGCATGTTCCCAGTAAGTGATTTTTCCGGTTCGAATATTAATAATCGTAAAGTCCGGATGTACGATTTCTTCTTCACCATGATTTAGCAACTCCAATGGTCTCTCATATTTGTACAGGATCTTATTTCTGTAATGATACAGTATGTTTGCAATAATTACCTCCGATTTGGATCGGACCATTTCACCTTGTTCAGTCTCATATTTCATATTTTCTTGATATTTCAAATATGGTTCATAGACCTCATTGCTCCACCTTTTCAGTTGCTCTTGTACACTAAAGCCAATCGGCTCCACCAGTGCTTTTCTCTCTTCGGTCAGTGTATCAAATATTGAAGTAACCGCAGTTTCATCATATCTTTGCACAAACAATTCCAACGCTCGCAGATTTTTCTCCAGCAGAGGCTTCACTTTCATATAGTATCCTTTTTGTGCCAACGCTTTCACAACGTCTAGATCCTTTTGACAAATATATTTTTTCACATATGCCCCGTCATCCTCACGGACATATTCTTGATAGTAATGGATTTTTTTCCGCTTTCTTTGCGTCTTTAGTCGTCCTTCCGGTGTTTTCTCCAAATACTTATTTACCTTCTCTATCGTATCCGTTAATTCTACGATTTTCTGTCGCGCAATATCCTTAATAGTAAATTCCTCCTTTTCTTCACAGTCTTTGTACCGTCTGCCGTTTTAGTAGTCTCTGCTCATTTTAGACTGACGCTTTCCCCGTTTTGCCTCATTTTCCAGGGATTTCGTCCGTCCGTTTTCGGCCCTCTGCTCATTTTAGACTGACGTTTTTCCCGTTTTGCCTCATTTTCCAGGGATTTCGTCCGTCCTTTTCAGGCCTCCGACCATTTTAGACTGACACTTTCCCTTTTATACGCCATTTTCCAGGGATTTCGTCCGTCCGTTTTCAGGCCTCCGACCATTTTAGACTGACGCTTTCCCTTTTATACGCCATTTTCCAGGGATTTCGTCCGTCCGTTTTCGGGTCTCCGACCATTTTAGACTGACGCATCATCTATATTACATATTTTATAGGGGTAATCTTACCGGATGCCCGCTGGGCATATTCAGCAAGTAGAAAAAAGATTAGAATGATAAATCATGGTATGAAGTATCATCATATAAAGCATGATATATCACCTTATTAGATAAAGAACATCCCCCTTATGCGATAAAGAACATCCCCCTTATGCGATAAAGAACATCCCCCTTATGCGATAAAGAATATCTCCCTTATGCGATAAAGAATATCCCCCTTATGCGATAAAGAATATCTCCTTATTGAATACAAAGTATTATGGGATAAAAAGTATGACCCAACGAATTGATATACCATGAATGATATATCAGCCCCGCATTAATGCGGGGCTGATAAAAATGTGAAAATAGATTTTCAACAAAAATTACTTGTTGGCGATTGCAGCCTGTGCTGCAGCCAAACGAGCGATCGGTACACGGAACGGTGAACATGACACGTAGTCAAGACCGATCTTGTGGCAGAACTCAACGGAAGAAGGATCTCCACCGTGCTCACCACAGATACCAACGTGAAGGTTCGGGTTAACCGGCTTACCAAGCTTGATAGCGGTCTCCATCAACTTACCAACACCTGTCTGATCCAACTTAGCGAACGGATCTGCCTCGAAGATCTTAGCATCATAGTATGCGCCAAGGAACTTGCCAGCGTCGTCACGTGAGAATCCGAAGGTCATCTGAGTAAGGTCGTTGGTACCGAAGCAGAAGAAGTCAGCTTCTGTTGCGATCTCATCAGCGGTAAGAGCTGCACGAGGAATCTCGATCATGGTACCTACATGGTACTTCAACTCAACACCTGCAGCAGCGATCTCTGCATCTGCGGTCTCTACTACAACGTTCTTTACGTTCTTCAACTCTTTCAGTTCACAAACAAGCGGAATCATGATTTCCGGCTCGTTCTTCCATTCCGGATGTGCCTTCTTAACTTCGATTGCTGCACGGATAACAGCCTTTGTCTGCATCTTAGCAATAGAAGGATAGGTAACTGCAAGACGGCAACCTCTGTGTCCCATCATCGGGTTGAACTCATGAAGGGAATCGCAGATAGCCTTAATCTCTTCTACAGACTTATTCTTAGCCTTAGCAAGCTTCTCGATATCAGCAGCTTCGGTAGGAACGAACTCATGAAGAGGCGGATCCAGGAAACGAATGGTAACCGGGCATCCCTCAAGAGCTTCGTAGAGAGCCTTGAAGTCTGACTGCTGGTAAGGAAGAATCTTGTCAAGAGCAACTTCTCTCTCCTCCTCAGTGTCAGAGCAGATCATCTCACGGAATGCTGCAATTCTCTCAGGGTCGAAGAACATATGCTCTGTACGGCAGAGACCGATACCTTCGGCACCGAGCTCACGAGCCTTCTTAGCATCTGCAGGAGTATCTGCATTGGTACGAACCTGAAGTTTTCTATACTTGTCAGCCCAAGCCATTACACGGCCGAACTCACCGGCAATCTTAGCATCAACAGTCGGGATAAGACCAGCGTAGATGTTACCTGTGGTACCATCGATAGAGATCTCTGATCCCTCGGTGAAGGTCTGTCCTGCGAGAGTGAACTTCTTGTTCTCCTCATCCATAACGATGTCTCCACAACCGGATACACAGCAGGTACCCATACCACGAGCAACTACTGCAGCGTGAGATGTCATACCACCACGAACGGTCAGGATACCCTGAGCAGCCTTCATACCGGTAATATCTTCCGGAGAGGTCTCAAGACGAACAAGAACAACCTTCTCTCCTCTTGCAGCCCAGCTCTCAGCGTCATCAGCAGTAAATACAACCTTACCGCAAGCAGCTCCAGGAGAAGCACCAAGTCCCTTTCCAAGCGGAGTTGCAGCCTTAAGAGCAGCAGCGTCAAACTGAGGATGAAGAAGTGTATCGAGGTTACGAGGGTCGATCATTGCAACAGCCTCTTCCTCTGTCTTGTGTCCCTCATCAACAAGGTCACAAGCGATCTTGAGAGCAGCCGGAGCTGTTCTCTTACCGTTACGGCACTGAAGCATGTAGAGCTTCTTGTTCTCAACGGTAAACTCCATATCCTGCATATCATGGTAGTGGTTCTCAAGAATCTCACATACCTTAACAAACTCAGCGTATGCTTCCGGGAATTCCTTCTCCATCTGAGCGATTGGCATCGGAGTACGAACTCCGGCAACTACGTCCTCGCCCTGTGCGTTGATCAGGAACTCACCCATAAGCTTCTTCTCACCTGTAGCAGGGTCACGGGTAAATGCAACACCTGTACCGGACTCATCATTCAAGTTACCGAATACCATCGGCATTACGTTAACAGCGGTTCCCCAAGAGTAAGGGATATCGTTGTCACGACGGTAAACGTTTGCACGAGGGTTGTCCCATGAACGGAATACAGCCTCGATAGCAAGCTTCAACTGCTCTACAGGATCGGAAGGGAAATCGGTTCCCAACTGGTTCTTGTATTCAGCCTTGAACTGCTCTGCCAATTCCTTGAGGTCAGCAGCGGTAAGCTCAACGTCAAACTTAACTCCTCTGTCCTCTTTCATCTTGTCGATGAGCTGCTCGAAGTACTTCTTACCTACTTCCATAACAACGTCTGAGAACATCTGGATGAAACGACGATAAGAATCGTATACGAATCTCTCAAACTTAGGATCCGGGTTACCAGCGATCATTGCAGCAACTACTTCGTCATTCAGACCAAGGTTCAAAATGGTATCCATCATACCAGGCATAGAAGCACGAGCACCGGAACGTACAGATACAAGGAGTGGATTCTTGAGATCGCCGAACTTCTTGCCGTTCTCTTTCTCCATCCAAGCTACCCCTTCCATAGCCTGAGCCATAATTTCATCGTTGATTTTGCGTCCGTCCTCATAGTACTGAGTACAAGCTTCCGTTGTGATGGTGAAGCCCTGAGGTACCGGAAGACCGATCTCGGTCATCTCTGCAAGGTTAGCACCCTTACCGCCGAGAAGGTTACGCATGGTCATGTTACCTTCTTTGAAGGTATAAACCCATTTCTTTGCCATTTGACAATTCCTCCTAAAAAAAATTTATTTGTTGGAGTAGGAAAACCTACGCCACTTGCTAGGTTAATATGCGCAAAAACTCGCGTCAGAGCGCACATAATTATCATAACACAATTTTTGAGAATGGCAACTGATTTTTCGAATTTTGTACTACGTTTATTCGCATCCAATGCCCCTCTCTTCCAGAATTCTTCGGATTCCGTCGTCATCCACTTCATCTGCCATCTCCTGCAGCACCCGGAATAATTCCGGCTGATCCGCATCCTCAAAAACAGATTGGGTGTCCCGCAATTCCTTGGCTACTCCTGCAAAGTCCAGTTCCTTCACCAATTTGCCGATGCTCTCCAGGACGCTTTCCAGATTATCGTTGCTTGCCTCCGCGTCAAAGGAGACTCCACGGTTCTCCAAATCCTGTTGAACCTGTCCCAGCATCACCTTGTACTCCTGTGAAAATACCGGAAGTTCCCCTCGGATATACTTTCCGTTTTCCTCCTTCCCGGCGGCCTCCAGAAGTTTTGCGTAATCCCCCAGTTCGTTGGCTCCGATGTTGTAGAGCTGGCTCTTCATGGAGTGAATCTGAATCACATAGTTTTTGTAGTCACCCTCCTGGAAAAAGCGCTGCACTTCCCTCAATTGGGAGGTCCCGGAATCCACGATCATGGTGAGCACCTCCGTGTAGACAGCCTCGTCCCCGCCGCAGCGCGCGATTCCCGCCTCCCGGTCAATCCCGTCAATCTGCACCTGATCGTCTCCGGCAACCGGGGCCTGGCCTTCTCCTGTCTTCCCTTTTCCGGTATTGCGCATTGTTTCTGCATTTTCCGTGTCCCCTTGGGTCTCCGTCTGCCCGGGTTTTCGCTCAACCAAATGCACTCTGGTCTCCGGCGTAAAACGAATCAGCAGTTCCTCCAGATGGGAAAACTCGATAGGCTTACTCAAATACTCATCGAATCCGGCCTCCAGAAGTTCCTCCCTGGCACCGTTGATGGCATTTGCAGTCAGCGCGATGATTTTGGCCTCGCCGCCCTCTGCATAATAGGAATCAATCAGGCGGATGCGTCGCATGGCCTCGATTCCGTCCATGTTGGGCATCATCTGATCCATCATGACAATCGGGTAGTGATGCTTTTGGCAGCATGCGATGGCTTCCTCTCCGCTCATGACAGCCTTCGCCTGAATATCGTAGCTTGCCAACACCTTTTTAATCACCTTCAGGTTGACGGCATTGTCGTCCACCACCAGGACATCCAGACCCTCGATGTGCAATTCCTGCCCCGCCTCCGGTGCGCGTCGCTCCTCATTGGCAAAGGCAATCTTGCCCATGACTCTGGCATCTGCCACCTGCTGCTCCAATTCCACCGTAAAGCAGGAGCCTTCCCCGTAGACGCTCTCCAGGTGGATGGTTCCTCCCATCATATCCAAGTATCCCTTCACGATGGCCAGCCCAAGGCCGGTTCCCTCGATTCCGCTGTTAATCTTGCGGTCAACCTGGGAAAACTTCTCAAACAGAAGGCCCTGATCCTCATCCCGGATACCGATGCCCGTATCTTCGATCTCATAGCGCAGCGTCACCCTGTCCCGGGTCTGTCTGAGCACCTGAATGCGGAAGGTCACCGCACCATTCTTGGTATATTTCACAGCATTGTTCAACAGATTCACCAGAATACTGCGAACCCGGATTTCATCACCGACTACCCGCGCAGGAATATCTTCCCCGAAATCCGTCTCAAAAACCAACTGTTTCTTGCGGGCAAGAGGCTCAATAATCTCGCACACATTCCAGAGCATGCCCGCCATATCATATTCGCTGTTTTGGATCTCCACCTTGCCGGATTCAATCTTGGTGATGTCGAGGATATCGTTGACAATCGCCAGCAGATTTCCCGCCGCCCTGCGAATGTCCGCGGAATAATCGTGAGCCACCTTGGAGAGCGGCTCCTTCAACAGCAGCTCGGAAAATCCCATAATGGCATTCATGGGTGTGCGGATTTCATGGGACATATTGGCGAGAAATGCACTCTTGGCATTGTTGGCATTCTCGGAGGCAATTCTAGCCTCCTCCATGGCCTGCATGGCCTTCATTCTCTCGGTCTGATCCGACACCACAATAATGTAGCCGATGACATCCCCGTAGTTGTCCCGAATTTTATTGACGGAAAAACTGCAGTACAGGTCATTGCCCCTACACTTTGCATCGTAGGTGCGCTGGATTCCCTCAAAATCAAAAATCCCTTCCTCGTCAATCTCAAACAGATCCGTCACCGACATATTTCTGCGAGAGATTTCCTCGCGAGTCTCCGGGAAAAAAGCATCCGCCGCCTCGTTTACAATGCGCACATTGTAATCCATGTCGTACACCAAAACCGGGGACGACAGGGAATGGTACACAAATTCCGACATGTTGGGGATTGTGATGCGGGAATGATTGATGCGAATCACCGCATACTGCAACACACAAAGCCCCCAAAACTGTGTGATGGAGCTTCCCGGAATGGCGGACAAACCGATTAGCGGGAAAATGGTATCCAAAATCATTCCCAGGAAAATCAAAATCTCCACAATCAAAAAGTACTTGCCGAATTCCCGCAGACGATGTGTTTTCGCACGGCGATTCATGTGGATGGAAATCGCGAACATATCCGCCGCAATCACAAGCGTATATAGAGTGTAGGTGGTGTTCGCAAATCCGGCATTGAAATGGTAGGTCATACCGTGTTCACTCATATAGAAAACGATCTGGTCCCGCATGATGGTCAGAAAATAGACCCCCACCCCAAGAAAAGCCACAGCGGCGAGAACCCACCGCATCCGCTTATTGATTTCCGATATATATCCAATTAAAAGCTGGGCGCTGATCAGGTACGCAAACACCCCAATCATTCCGACGCTTCGACAATAATATGCAATGTTGACATCGGACTGCAGGAACAAAACTCCAAAGCCGATGCTCCATATAGCGCTCCCGATGGTAAAAATCGTCAGTATTCGATTCACAATGTATTTCTGCTCCAATACAAACACACCCTGGAGCGCCAGATACGCGGCAATCGTCCCGTTTGCCAGCATGATTGTAGCAAAGACATGGTTCATAAATTCCTTCTCCTATCCCCAAAACCATTACTTCCAGTAAATCGTTGTATCCCCGTGAATCTCCGTGGAAAAATCTCCACTGTATTGTACCATATCCAGAACCTTTTTCCAATGATTGTGAACCAAAAAAGTCGCTACCCACACTGGGTAGCGACTTTTTGTTACTGTCTCCTTAATCGATATCATTTTTCTTCTTCACTGCGAACAATACGATTCCACCGATGATGATGACAAACGCACCGATTACAATAATCCAAATCGGAGTCCATGCCTTCTTGTCCGTTGTAACCTCCCCCGTTGCCGGTTCATCGGAAGTATCTCTGGATTCCGCTCCCTGCACATCTTCCATGGATGTGTTGTCAGTAGCGCTCATGGTAGCGTCACTCACCACGATCACATAATCGGATGCGTGGGTGAAGGTCAGGTCTGTTGTACCATCTTCCTTTACAGGTGCAGAGCAAATGAATTCCATGGTCTCGGTCTTCGGGTTGAAGTAGAACAGGTTTGCAAATTTACCTGCGTTCTTCTTGTCCACATTCACAGACATCACTGCGGTGAATCCGAATTCTCCCTCGTACTCCAGGGTCAATTCTATACCGATATTCTCTCCTGCGATTCCTGCAATGAGTTCTGTCGGGATTGCGGTTACTCCGCTTCCGGTAGATGCACCAAAGCTGATGTTGTCAAACTTGTCTGCGGTGACATCCATTCCGTTTACGGTCCATACGATTCCATCTCCCATCTCAAAGGAAACAACAATGTTCTGTCCCTTGATGGCTTCGAAGATATCTGTCGGAATCTTTTTCTCCCCGTTCATCTCCACCACAACTTCTGCGGTCTCGGTTTCACCGTCTCCTCCTGCTGCTTCCAGCTTGTCAGAAATCTCGTTCTCGATGTCAGTCCATCCGCTTGAGCCATCCTCGCTAACTACGCCGATTGTCTTCCCTGCCGTAGTCTCCTCTGTCTGGGTTACAGGCTTCCTGGTAGCAGGTTTCTTGGTGGTATCCGTTGCTGCCGGTGCCTCCGGTGTGGTAGTTGCCGGTGTGGTAGGCGTCGTAGTTGTTGAGCCGGAGCTTGATGAGCTTCCGGTGTTGTTGCTTGTGTTGTCACCGGCTGGTGCGGTGTACTGGGTTAAGGTGTAGGTGCCGGTCACTGCACTCGATTCCGGGATTGCCGCAACGTTAGTAGTTCCTGTAGGCAGATATGCACGCACATTATAGGTTCCCGGTGTGGTAGGTCTTGCGGTTACCCACTTGTAGGTTGCCGGAGTTCCGGAGGTTGCTGCCTTGTAGCCGCACTCTGAATCATGGGAAGTATGATTCTGTGTGCAATTGCAATCTGCGATTGTATTGCCCGCTGTCAAGGATGCACATCCCTCCTCATGTGTCACATTACAAGGCACTCCCGGAGTAGCTGCTACTGCAGGTGTGTCCACCACCTTGTATTCTACAACCACTGTTGCACTTGCATCTGCCGGTGTCAAGGTTGCCTTTGCACCAGTCGGTGCCTGGGTTGTCTCACTCAGGGTAGACCAGGTAATGGTCGGTGTGGCCTGGGTAATTTCTCCCCCTGCTACGGTGGCGGTTGTTTCACTTAACTTGTAGTTTTTCGCTGCGTCACCGGAAATGGTGATTCCGGTTGCCGTAATAGTCTTGCCTGTTCCTACATTGGCATCGTCGTAAGCGTAGCCGGTTGCTGTCACCGTTACTGTCTCACTGTTCTTTAATCCGTTAACAGTAAGTGTCAAAGTATTTGTTGCTGTTACAGTTGTTGTGTTGTCATATACCTTAGTAGTTGTTCCACCTAAAGCTGGAGTCAAGGTTGCCTTTGAGATAGTAAACTCCTTGGTTGCGGTTCCGGTATAGTTTCCGGTTCCGTTTACCTTCAAGGTGTAGGTGCCGGCATCCTTCTGCTCATTTGCGGAAATGGTATAGTCTGTGGTTGCAGTTAACGTGCTCTCACCGATTGCTACGCTACTAACGGTCTGGGTCTGGGTAGTTCCGTCGTAAGTAAGGTCTGTTCCAAGTGTAACTGTTGCACCGGCGATGCTCTTTTGTCCAATGCCCCAGCTCTTATTTTTAGTTCCGTTATAATTGCCTATACCGTTGATGGTAAGGGTATACGTGCCGGCATCCGTTCCGGTATTGCCAGTAATCTCATAATCTGTGCCTGCTGTCAAGGTTCTTCCATCTACCTTAACGCTTGCAATGGTCTGGGTCTGCTCTGCTCCATTATAGGTAAGTGCATCGCCCAGAGTAATCTCTGCAGCCGCAAGATCTTTGGCTGTGATGTTCCAATCCTGGGTTACGGTTGCTGTAGAGCCATCTGCCGCCACGGTAATTCCTTCCGTACCGGAAGTATTTTCCAACTTGTAATAATCCTGGGAATAACCATCTGCAAGTTTCAAGTTTGCAACAGCCGAATAGTTACCCACTGCGATTTTTGACGCCCCTGTTTTTGAGTCTACTGCAACGCCCGTTGGCAATGTGCTACTGAATGCAGGTCCCTGCGCAGTTCCGTTATACGTAAAGGTTGTACCTGTCCAACCAAGGTCGGAAATATCAACCTTGTGAAGGACTTTCAGGGTAATGGTACCTTCTGCAAAAATTCGCTCACCCAGTTCATTTGGTTCCGATGTAAATATTACATTGTATTCATTCTCTCCAACCGTAAGGAGCTCATCCCCACCGTCTAATTCCACGGTTCCTGTAAGCTCCACGCCGCCAAGTGTACAGGTGGCCGAAATGCCCACATCGCTACGCTTCATCGTGTCGTAAAGCGTCTGACTGCTATTTGTCAACTGAATAT
Organism: Lachnospiraceae bacterium; assembly: GCA_029008875.1. GTDB lineage: Bacteria > Bacillota > Clostridia > Lachnospirales > Lachnospiraceae > Roseburia. The sequence goes on from JAQXJP010000038.1 coordinate 81,514, forward strand.
TAGACAGTACCGGAAGATCGATACAAATTGCCTCCACCATGGTCCAAGGAGCAAGATTTGAAACGACGAATTTACCATCACTTGTCTTCAGTTCGGCAATATTTCTATCACCTTCTTGTTCGTTCGGTTCCGCGGAATAGTGTGTGATTTCTCTGTCCACATCCACAAATACATCTACCAGTTCTCTGTTTTCTCCCGGTCGAATTTCTACCGATACATTTGTTCCATTTGCAAAAATGTACTTTGTCTCACCATCCAATGATGCAGTTCTTAAAGCTGCCAGATTATTTTGGAACACAAAGGAATCCTCATCGGAATACTTCCGCAAAATAACCATAAATTGGCCATCATCCGGTCCGACCTTGTCATATTCAGACCAATGAACATACACTTCCATGAACGGGCTGCCAGATAGTCCGGACGTGCCTGGTGTAACGGTAAATGTATTGTTTGTCACCGTTGGATTAATTACTACCGGCTGCTCACCCTCTTGTGTGAATACCACTTCCACAACCGGAGTTGTATCAACTCGATCTGCCGGTCTCTTCAATTCAAATGTGATTGCCTTGGCCGGGTCATCATATTTGTAGTAACCATCCGTTCCGATCAGTTCAACATCATTGCATTTCACCGTAACAGATCCTGCCTCGTCGCCCTCACCTCTCGGGTCATATCCCAGATACATATTGGGTCTGTCTTCCTCAGCCACAGGAATCTTTACGATGGAATAGGTGGAGAACTTATTGGTAGGGACTTCCAACATACCATTGCTGTAAGTGGTTGTCAGTTTCTCAAGTTCCGTTTGACCTGAATCATTGGTATGTTCGCGAACTACAACATAGGTATCTCCCGGTTCATAAGTGGTGTCATTCAAAGCCAGATTTACATTAATTTCATTGGTAAATGATGTTATGTTGTCTGTCCAATACTGGCCATTTCCTTTGCTGACCATGCTGTCCAGCGTCATATCCAAGGTTGCAATTGTCGTTGCTCCTTCGCTTGTTCCACCTTCCGTTGCTTTCGCGAGAGCTTCACTTGCATTTGCATAGGTTCCGGAATGATCCGCTACCGTAAGCTTTAAGTTACCGGAATCAGTAGCATTCCGGCCGTCTGCAATGCCGGCATCATTTATCTTCTCCGCGCCAGTTGTATCGGTTACATCCGTAGCCTCCACAAAGGTTCCTGCCATGTGGAGATTTCCGCCTACCGTAAAGGTGAAGGAACTTACTGTCTCATTTGGAGTCAACTCCACACAACCGTTAAGGGTTGCCGATTCAATCTGATATCCATAGGTGGGAATCAAGCGAATGGTAACCTCATCGCCGCATTCCAAGAATACCTCACCTGCACTAGAAGAGACACCATAATCACTTCCCAATAAATCGATGGTTGTATTTGGAACGTCCTGATCATTCAACACTAAATCACCATTGGCATCCTTCTCTGCTTCAAATAAGGTATCCTCACCTCTTACCACTTTCTCAATGAAGATTTTTCCATGGTCAACATAGAAATCGGTTCCTGACTCTGTATAGCTCCACTTCAAGGATACTCTTGTGGACAGATGCTTTCTTACCAGGATGTTGTAGGAAGCGGCTGCATCCAGTGTTTCCTCATAATAAGAGTAATCTCCAATATGCGGATCATTTCCAACCGTTGCTGTCAGTTTTTCACTCGCCTCAAAGTAACCGTCACGGTCAAGATCAATGTATACTTCATCAATCAGGCCATCATAGTCGTCAATGCGTATTGTATTTTTTTCATCTCCTGAAGTGTATCCGCCCGCGGAGAAATAATCGTAGGTGTCCGGGGTAACCGTAACTTTATTCCCTTTGTTTTCTGCATATGCAGAATCATAGGATACCTGAATCCGATTTTCCCCGGTATTCTCCTTTCCATATCCGAGATCAAATGGATCCCCATTCTCTCCATAGTTATTGTCATTGAAAGAAAATTTTACTTCGGAATCACCAACTCCATCTCTAAAGACATCTTCTGTCCATATTCCATACCCATTGTCCCCGTCTTTTGTCTGGAAGAACCAATTGATATCAACGGACTCATCATAAGCAATCGCCGTCTGATATTGCAGACACAGACAGGTGGAATCCGCTTGCAATGTGCTGATACCGCCTGCATCTTTGCTAGCCTCTTCCGGTTGGAAGGTTATCGCATATCCGTCATCAGACAAAAGTTTTCTAATTATTTCATCATAATCCGGTTGCGCACTCTCCTTAAAGTATCCTACTTGAGAGCTACGATCAAATGATTCGTAATCTAAAGAGACTTTGTCTATGGTAAAGCTATCGTTCATTTTGATTCGAACTTTGAAGGTTGTTCCTTCTGTAAGCGAATCCAATACGTCAGTATTGTAGTAGTCAACCCAGCTACTTCCTCCGTCGGTCGAAACTTCAACGGCATTTACGCGCGTGTTTTCGTTTCCGTTCATGCTGGTGCAGGAGAAGCTGACATCTTGTTGTTCGCCGCCACCGTTGCCGCTTTCCCAACCAAATTCCAACTCATATTGCTTCTCAAGAGGGCTATCCGGCAATGTGTATGTATAAGCCCCCTCACCATTTGCTGTCAAAAAAGTCTGTTCCCCATTTACCCGGATGCTAACTCCTCGCCCCGTGTCAAGTGAGTACCCGTTATTTGCTTCAAATTTAAAATAAACTACGGTTGAATTGCTAGCATCTTGCGGAAGGTCAATCGTTCCGTAAGAGTTATCTTCGTTGTTCTCCGTAACTCCGTCATATGAGTTTCCATCAAAACTTACCCTCACATGGCCACCGGTGACTGGATTATCCTGACAGAAAAAGCTAATTTTTCCGTTGTTATCACTGCCGCCGGAATTTTGTCCCTGGAAGTCCACATTCACTTCCACCAGTTTTCCAGCCTCTTCGGAATCGATTATGACCACAAATGAAGTAACTTTTCCATCCACGATTGCAGTGGATACGTCTCTTGGCCGGCCATCGACTAACACGCTGAACTGTGATATTGCGTAGTTCGCTTCTGTGTTTGGTGTGGCAGAAATTGTAATTGTATCCTCTGATGCAAATTGCAAATCGCTCAATGCTGTCTGCATATCAGAATCACTGTAGTTGCTATCTCCGCCTACGGTATATGTTGTACCGCTTGCAGTTTCAATACTGGGACTTGAAATTGCAAAAGTAACAGTTCCGCCGTTGCCGTTATTATTGACATTAAATCTTAATGCACCGCCGTTACCGTATTGAATGCCATTATTATTGTTATTGTTGTTATTATCACCTTGTGTGAATGTAACCCCTATATCATAAGCATTGCCTACACTTACACCAATGGTCTGTCCATCTGGGCTAAACAAACTTTCCTGCGCAAGACCATAATTATCTGAACCGTCTCCGGCTGTAAAACCACTAGGGGTCCATCCTTCTGCCCCACGGGGTTTCAAATTTACTTTTATTGCATCATCTGGGATTGTAAGCGTTGCTACTCCTCCATTGGTCGCATAATCCACAATGCCCTCTGCTTGCGGGCCAGAACATACGTTCGTCGCGTTCTCGTCTGAATAGAACGTGTAGTCAAGATATCCATTTCCGGAAATTGTAATTTCCATCATTCCGGTGGTTGCGTTTGCTTTCGTCACCACATTCCCCGTAAATACGGATGTGATCAGCAGGAGCAAACTCATGATTCCCGCTAAAACTCTCTTCTTACTCATCCTTCTCTCTCCTTTGTTCAACTATATTTTTTCCGATATCGGTTCAATTTACAAATCCGCTTCCGCCACAGGTGGAACAGCTTGCATTTCCTCCGCAGGTTTTACAGTGACCGCTTCCACCGCAGGATGCACAGGTGACTGCTCTGCTTCCGCCGCCGCAAGTGGTACATGCATACACGTGGGAGCCCATGCAGTTCGGGAAATCGCAGGTTCCTTCGTGCTTGTTGCTGTTTCCTGCCGAATCACAATAGATACAGGTCTCCGTATTGGAGCCGTGGCACCGGGGACAGGATACGGTATAGCCATTTCCGAGATAACCATCTCCCTTGCACTCGTCGCAATTTCCGGTTCCGCCGCAGGTGTTGCAGCTTTTTCCGGTTCCGTTGCAGGTGGGGCAGACCGAAGGTGTCACAACACCGGTCTCCTGCTCCACTTCCTTGGTGACGTTCACTTCCACCGCTGCCTGGATGGGCGCTGCCTCCTCACTTTTTGCAGAGATGGTCTGATTCACTGTCTTGGATGCATTGGTCAGGATGGAGGCATCTATCTCCTTCTCCTGGGTTCCAATCTTTGCCAGCTCGATGTCCACGGTTCCGTCTTCCTTCAGGTATCCCTTGTCCACCGCCGTGGTTACCAACAGGTCCATTCCGTCTTCCATATTTTTCCCAACCAGTTCCAGTTCCTGATAGGCATCAATAGCATCCTGATTGAGATAGGCCACACCGATTACCGTGTCCTGTGCATCGAAGTACAGCTCCACCAGCGGGTTAATGCTCACGGTCAGGGAATAGGCGAATTCTTCCGGAATCACGTCATAGGGATTCGCCGCTTCCGTTTCCGTCGTGATCTCAACTTCTGCCACCGTTTCTGTTGCCGCTTCCGCTACCGTCTGGGTTACTTCCGTGCCCGGGCTTTCCGCCTTGCCGCATCCTCCCGCAAAGGCTGTGGTCAAGAGTACTCCTGCCATGAGGATTGCAATCTTTTTCCTCACTTACCAATCCTCTCCTTCCAAGCTGTTTTTCGTGATAAAACATGTATTTTTTACCACCAATATAGTCCTATTGTAACAATTTTGGGTTCGTTTTGTAGTTTACAGATGTCTCAAATTATATTTTTCCCACAAAAAAACGACCAAATTCTTGAAGATTCAGTCGTTTTTGCACAATTTTGTATCGTTATTTTCATTTTTTCCAGTTGTAATAGAATTGCATGATTCCAACTCTGGATTTGGTGTTGGTCTTTTCGTTCAGGCTGGTGATATGGCGGTACAGTGCGGCCCGGGATATGGCCAGTTCCTCCGCAATCTCCTGCACGTTGTCTTCGGATCGCAGAAGCACCTGTAGCACCTCCCGCTCCCGTTCTGTCAGCTTGAAGGCTTGGGCGAAGGCTTCCATGCGTTCCTCCTCGCTCATGGGGCTTACTGCATCCTGCGGAAGTTGTTCCTTTTTTCCAGTGTGCTCATGAAGCTGCGCGTAGTACAAAAACAGTGCAGCGTTAATCACCGCAAAGAACAACAGCGCCACGATCAGTATCGCCATCCGGTTGGCGGATGAGAGCAAGGCCACGGATATCGCGCTGGTCAGCACCGCACACAGATTGTTGGTGGCCCGGCCGATTCCGGCCCAGATGCGCGCTTGCCTCATCTGGTAGGACAAATCCATGAAGCCGGTCATGAAGAACACTACGAAAAAGCCCGCCGAGATGTAGAATAAAATCAGACCGCTGACGAAGGTTCCGCCCATTTCGATCACCACAATGCAGATGGTGGCCAAAAGCGTGACCACATACATCATGATGCTCATATATTTTCGTTCCTTCAGGTCGTAGAGGAATCCGGCGACAAGTCCGCTCACTGCCAGGAGCAGTCTGGGCCATTGCCCGATGTCAAAATCTCCGGATGCATGCACCAGTGTCACCGCATTATCCAAGGTGGAGAAGATGCAGGTCATGAAAACCACCGCAAGCAACAGGCTTACCGCTGCCACCTTCGGGTTTGCGGCCTGGGGAGCTGTAGAATCTGATATTTCATAATCTCCCTTTTGCAGAGACACATAGTTATTGTTCATCAAATGTAAGAGGATCAACAAGACGGCCATAAAAGTCATGATAACCGTGGTCTGAAACAGTTGATTTTTCACCAGGTTATTGTTCAGATACTGCAAAAACACACCCAGGGCATATGCGATTCCGATCACTTTTGCGGTTTGCCTGCGATTCACAATGGTCTGCGCCCCGTAGAAGCAGACAGCACTCCCCGCAATTCCAAACAGTGCAAAGCAGATGAGTCCGGCGGTCAGTGTCAACCCGTAGGAATCATGCCCGTAGATGAAGAACAGGCAGATTGCACAGATGATCGCGCACAGAAAGCTCACGAGATATTTGTCTACTTTTTTACATAATCTGCAAAATGCAGGAAATCCGAGAAATCCGATTACGCTTGCACCGAGAATGAAATTCTGTGCATGCACTACTCCCTGTGAGTCCGTTACATACGCCATCATCCCATCAAATAAATACTCTGCACTTAAGAAAACAAAATTAAACAGTGCCAGTGACAAAATGATCGTGATATTCTTCGTGCAAAACAATTGTCTCATATATGGTGTCTCCCTATTCTTCTCTTTCGGATTTTTGACTCATTTTAATAGATACAGTATGAGACATTTTTCACCCCTACGCAAGTTGACATTTGTCTCGTTTTTCGGTTGGGGACGTATCTTTTTCGCTCTGGGGACGTATCTTTTTCACTCCGGGGACGTATCTTTTTCGATATCTTGAAGAATTCTGAACAATTCCACCTGTTGTACTCCGCATCGTTCTGCAAACTCTTTCGCCTCTTTGCTCCTCTGATAATTCCCTCTGCTGTTCTTAAATATCTCCGTCGACTCTATTTTTTCCAATTCCCGCTCAATATTTTTTCTTTTTTGCCAATAGATTTCTTCCTCGTCTCCCCCAAAGCAGACTCCCGGAGTATATTCCTCCTCATAGTTTTCAAATCGCTCAACGGTGCCAAAGGTGTGCCGCACCATGCGGATTGCGTTTCCGCTCAAAAAATATGGTTTTTCCATCAAATATTCCGTGTAACTGGAAAAGGCATATTCCCGGGAGTCGGATGCGAGCCCGGCTTTTACCGGATTATCGTGGATATATTTGATACAGTTCCAAAAATATACTTCATTTTCGATGGCCTGGCTAAAGAAACGATTCTGGAACAGATGGCCGTTTCGCTCTTTCCCCTGGTTATATCTCATCGCGAATGTTATCTCTGTTCTGGACAGAAAGCGGGAGATTTCTTCCATTTTTCCCCGGATAAGTATATGCGCATGAGTTGGCATGATGCAATAAGCAAATATTTCCAGCTCTGTCTCCTGCATTTTCTCCAGCATAATCTTGAGTATCATTCTTTTTTTAGAGTTTTCTTGAAAAATTTTTTCATGATTAATTCCTTTGAATACAATATGATATATCCCGGAATTAGCTAATTTGCGTTGTGTTCTAGGCATTTTTCCTCCTTGCAATATAAAATTATGAAACACTTATGGAAAAGTAATTGACTGATTTATCGTGAATGATAATTCAGCGATATGAAAAATTAGCATGATGTATGGAAATGCGGACTTTTTGCGAAAAAGATACGTCCCTGCGCGAAAAAGATACGTCCCCGGAGCGAAAAAGATACGTCCCCCCGCGCGAGAGTTACGTCCCCTCGCGCGAAAGATACGTCCCCAAATGAAAAATTAAAACTCGAATTTCTTAGCGAAGTAACTGTCCAGGTCTGCGATTGCGATGCGCTCCTGCTCCATGGTGTCGCGGTCGCGCACGGTTACGCAGCCGTCTTCCAATGAGTCGAAATCGTATGTAACACAGAACGGTGTACCGATTTCATCCTGGCGGCGATAACGCTTGCCGATGGTGCCTCTGTCGTCGAATTCGCAGTTGTACTTCTTGGAGAGCTGAGCGTAGATTTCCTCAGCACCCTCATTCAACTTCTTTGAGAGTGGAAGCACGCCGATCTTCACCGGTGCAAGTGCCGGATGGAAGTGGAATACGGTGCGGACATCGCCGCCCTCAAGTTCCTCCTCGTCATATGCGGCACAGAGGAATGCCAATACCACACGGTCGGCACCCAGAGAAGGCTCGATAACGTACGGCACATATTTCTCGTTCTTGGTGTCATCAAAGTATGTCATATCCTGTCCGGATGTGTTCTGGTGCTGTGTCAGGTCGTAGTCGGTACGGTCTGCGATGCCCCACAGTTCGCCCCATCCAAACGGGAACAGGAATTCAATGTCCGTGGTTCCCTTGGAGTAGAAGCACAACTCCTCCGGGGAGTGATCGCGAAGTCGGATCTCGTCCTCCTTGATACCCAGTGAGAGTAGCCAGTCACGGCAGAAGGCTCTCCAGTACTGGAACCACTCCAGGTCCGTTCCCGGCTCGCAGAAGAATTCCAATTCCATCTGCTCAAATTCTCTGGTACGGAAGGTAAAGTTACCCGGTGTAATCTCATTACGGAAGGATTTACCAATCTGTCCGATTCCGAAAGGAATCTTCTTGCGGGAGGTTCTCTGCACGTTCTTGAAGTTTACGAAGATCCCCTGCGCTGTCTCCGGTCTCAAATATACGGTGTTCTTGGCATCCTCGGTGACACCCTGGAAGGTCTTGAACATCAGGTTGAACTGTCTGATATCGGTAAAATTATGCTTTCCGCAGGTCGGGCAGCAAATGTGATGCTCCTCGATAAAGTCCACCATCTGCTCGTTGCTCCATCCGTCCACGGAGCCGCCCAGGTCGATTCCCTCTTCCTCTGCGAAATCCTCGATCAGTTTGTCCGCGCGGAAACGCTCGTGACACTCTTTACAATCCATAAGAGGGTCGGAAAATCCGCCCAGATGTCCGGAAGCCACCCATGTCTGCGGGTTCATGAGAATGGCACAGTCCACACCTACGTTGTATGGATTTTCCTGAATGAATTTCTGCCACCATGCTCTCTTGACATTATTCTTGAGCTCCACGCCCAGATTTCCGTAATCCCATGTATTTGCAAGGCCGCCGTAGATCTCAGATCCCGGATACACGAAACCTCTTGCCTTTGCCACCTGTACGATTTTGTCCATGCTTTTTTCCATTGTTTTTTCCTCACATTCTGTCTAATTCTATATTTTACTTGTAAATGATATAGGTATACACATTGGTATAATCGGTTTCCTCAACACTATCCTCGCTTCCGAAATCAAACTCTATCATCTCGTTTTCCTGTGCTTCCAGCAAGTCATCCTCATCGATACTTCCCTCATCGACGGTCCCCTCTGTCCCCGGCTCCTCCGTTCCCGGTTCCTCCTCGATCTCCGAGGAAACCAAATCCAGCAGATTGACTCCCGGCCGAATCGCAACGGTATTCTTGCCCACCGAATCCACGTTGCGCACGCTGGTATAGTGGATGGTTCCCTTGACCTCCACGTTGGTATTAGCGCGGATGATCACAATCTTGTACCCGTCCTGACTCACAATCTCTGAGGAATCCGCCGGACTGTACTGACCGCCATCCACCTTCACAAAATCCTGGGAAAAAGAATAGCCGGCCGCCAGAGCCTCCGCCACACTCCCCACAAAAATCTTGGTTCCGCTGAAATTCTCATAGTCCTCCGCCGTCTGATATTCCATGCTGAGAACCGCTTTGCCGTCCTGCATCTTCAGACTCTTCATCTTCACGCTATGCTTGTCATGCCCGGCATTATATTCCGCAACCGTATCCTCCACGTATTGCTGCAATTCATCAAAACTGTATGAATTCTCATCGAATGCTTCCACATCGACGGCTGTGATTTTGCCGTTCTTCTGCACATACACCGTACTCTCGTCCACAGTCTTCTGTGATCCGCAGCCGCAAAACAATCCCGTGCAAAGTGCAAGCACCAGTGAAAAAGCCATAAACTTCTTCATATCTGCCTCCATATCATATAGTAATCTAAAACATTATACACTTTTCAATGAGCCTTTTCAACCAAGGCTTTCCAAAATTTCCAGGCTTTTAAAGCTGTGGTGAATATAGTATGCGGTATATTCTTTTACCAGATCACAGAACTCCTCCAGCACTTCCGCAGACAGGGTAAAAGAATACAGTTTTCCGATGGTGGAAGAAACCACATACTGTAGGGTATACGCACAGGCCTCGCTGATCTCTCTCCCGCTTACCCGGGACTTGCATTCCCTGCAGAACAGACCTCCCCTGGGGGTGGAAAAAAACGTCAGTTGCTCTCTCTTCCGGCAATGAATGCACTGAAATACCGAGGGCCCCTCCCCGTTGATAGCAAGTGCCTTCAGTTCAAAAACCGCCCGCACAAGCCGCTTGTCGTATGCAGGACTCTCCAGGGCGCGGAGGGATTGGTACAAAAGCTTCAGCATCTCCTTCTCGTCGTTGTTTTCCTGGCAGTAATACTCCGCAAATTCCAGGAAATAGAATCCCAAATATGTAGCTTCGATATCTGTGGCAAGTTCTCGGAAATAATCCCGAATCACCGCCTTGGAGAGGGTGTAGGCACTACGCCCCTCATACACCTCAAACTCACCAAAACAAAAGGGAGCCGTTGCTGCCAAAAGCTGGCTGTTCGGACGCTTGGCTCCTCTGGCAAAGGCAGTAATTTTTCCCCTCTCTTTGGTCAGAATCGTTATTCTCTTGTCATAATCCCCGATCGGCATAGAAGTCAGCACTATGCCCGTCACTATCTCTGACTGTCCCATTCACCAACTGTTCCTCTGTCCGCTTTCCCTGCGATTTGCTCCCGTTCTCATCCCGATAACTGCAATACGCCAGGTAATCAGATACTTTTCCCGTTGTCCAAAATTCTTCCCAAGGTTTCTCCATGTTTTGTCTCCTTCGCAATCGCATCGTTTTAAGATATGATTAGGATTCGCATTTTCACATAGAGTATTCGAATTTCCTCTTGGAAAAAATATCTATTCCTCTTCCCGGTATCCGAAATTTTTGATCAGGAAATCACTGTCTCTCCAGTCCTTTTTCACCTTGACCCAAAGCTTCAGATTCACCTTGCACTCCAGCAGTTTCTCAATCTCATAGCGGGCGTTGGTGCCAATCTTCTTGAGCATCGCCCCCTGCTTTCCGATAATGATACCCTTGTGGGAATCCCGCTCGCACACGATGGTGGCATCAATCTCATAGATTTTGCCTCGCCCGTTATACTTCATCCGGTCAATTCCCACCGCGATTCCGTGGGGCACTTCATCATTTAAGGCGTGAAGGGCTTTCTCACGGATGATTTCCGCAACGATGGCCCGCTCCGGCTGATCGGTGATGGTATCCTCATCATAGAACTGGGGGCCGTAGGGAAGATATTTGAAGATGCTGTCGATCACATCATCGGTATTCTGCCCCCGAAGTGCGGACGTGGGAATAATCTCCGCAAAATCGTACAATTTGCGGTAGGTGTCGATGTACTCCAACACCTTTTCCTTTTCTACGGTATCCACCTTGTTGATGACCAGTATCACCGGCGTAGTAACCTTCTTCAGCTGCTCCACGATGTGCTGCTCCCCGGCTCCCACAAAATTGGAGGGCTCCACCAGCCACAGAATCACGTCCACTTCCTTCAAGGTCTTCTCCGCCACGTTCACCATGTACTCCCCCAACTTGTTTTTGGCCTTGTGAATACCCGGTGTATCAAGAAAGACAATCTGTCCACGCTCCATGTCCGTGTACACCGTCTGAATACGGTTTCTGGTTGTCTGTGGCTTGTTGGAGGTAATTGCGATTTTTTGTCCGATCAAACGGTTCATCAGCGTCGACTTTCCTACATTCGGTCGCCCGATAATGGTTACAAATCCTGATTTAAAATTCTCACCCATGAAATTCTCCTTTATGTATTGCGCCCGCTTTTGTGAGCGCATTTCCCTCTAGTTGCACAATTTTTCGATTCGGTCAAACAATCCGGCTGCATTTTGAATCGCCTTTTCATTTCCGATGACGCACAGTACGTTTTCCCGCAGCACGGATTCCACCAAATCCGCCAATGCACGCACATCCTCCGCGGTGGCGCCCAGCACTTCATCCCGCTCTCTCTGCAACATCTCCTCGGTCAGGCCTCCCAGGTAGGCGGCCAGAGAACGGGTTCCCTTTGCCTCCGGGTACATGGGGGTATCCATCACCCCGAAGGTTCCGATGATGTACTTGGTCATATCCCGCTCATCCGGGTAGAACTCCCGCAGATACTGCGGAATCCCCTCGTACACTTCGTTGGTCTTCTCCAAGTTCGGGTCCCGGTAGGAGCTGAAGCTTGTCTCCCCGTTGCGCAGGAAATTGCCGCTACACCCGTAGGCTCCGCCCTTCACCCGGACATTGATCCACAGGTAGTCATAGCTCAGGATCACCTTGAGAATCCGAAGCACTCCCGTGTAAGAAAAACCGTGATCCACAAAATTTCCGCACCGCACAACATACTGAATCTGGGATGCATCTGTAAACCCCTCATTCTCCCGAACAAAAGAGACCTGGGTTCTCTCTCCCACGACGGTTCCCTCCGGGAGCTTGCCCAGATGCGCCTCGAGCATTGTCCTGGCCTCATTGTAGTTTTCCTTTCTCGCGGTAAAACTGATCATCATACGCCTGCGGGCAAACAATCGTGCACATATTCTTTTCAATTTATCCGTTACCGCCTTGGGATCCTCCTTCAGCAGACGCTCCATCTCACAGACGCTCCGGTAGAAGGCGACTCCCCGCAGTTCGTCCTGATACTTCCCGTATTTGGACATATGGGACAGGCCTCTCATTGTGGCCACGGAATTGCCGGAGTTGCTGAGCATTACCTGAAGTCTGGCCTTGGTTTGCGCCACAAGTTCTCCCAACCGCTTCACATTGTCCAGTTTTGAGGTCATCAGAATCTCATCGGTAAGCATCAACGCTTGTTCCAAATTCTCTGCCAACACCTTGATGCGCACCTCATATTTTACCCCCAACTTCTCTCTGTCCACGCTGTTAGGGAACAGATTTGCGGAGCTGGAGATTCCTCCGGTATAGATATTGATGGCGTTGGACAGATCCCCGTAGGAATAGTGTTCGGTGTCCACATACCCGAGAATGGTTCCCAGCATTCCCAGATATCCCACATCCTCCATGGGGATATCCTCCGCGTCGAACAGCAGATTCACATAATCGATGCCGTTGGTATCGATATCGTGGAGGAGCACCTTCATATCATTCAGGGTGAGTTCCTCATTGGAAAGGGGAATAATCTCTTTTCGGATATCCTCCCTGGAAAGCATGGGAAGCTTGCGCAGATCCTCCTCCGAGGTGGGCTCCTCCTGGTATTCCTTCAGGTGTTTGGTATCCGCAATCAGCTTCCTGATTTCCTCCGGGCTCAAGCTGTTCTTGTACGCTTCCAGTCTGCGGGCAAGCTCCTCTTCCTCCCCGTCGTTCTTCCCTCTCTGCGGGGAAACCACCACCATGGATCCGTGTGTATTTTTGAGCAAATACCGCTCGATCAATTTCTCAAAATAATCGGTCTGAACCTGCTCCTTCAAAAAGGCAAAGGTATCCAGGCATTCCAGGTGAATAAAGGGTGCCATGTCGTCAAACAGCCAGCTGTCCAGACAGTTCAATCCGTACAAAAGCCCCTTTGGGAACTGTCCGAAGTCCGCCTCACGGAACCGGAATTCCGAGCTGTTGATTCCCGCAAGCAGGGACTCCTTGTTGATTCCCTCCCGCACTAATTTTTCCAGCGTCTCTTCAATGATTTCTTCAAATCTCTCCCGGTCCTCTGCATTGGCATTTTTCGCAATCACAGAGAACACCGGCTGACAGTAACCGCTGTCATATCCGCCGTACACATCCTCCCCGATTCCCGCATCAATGAGGGCCTGGCGAAGGGGTGCTCCCGGCGCGCTCACCAGGGCGTAATCCAACACATCAAAGGCCTGATAGTATTCCCGGTTCAGGGAGTCCTCAATAACTCGGTTGTATGCCAGGTAGGTGGCATTTTCCTCCGAATCATCGGATGCGATGGAATAGGTCTCACAGCGCTCCACCGTCTTGGAAAAAGGCTCCTGTTTCGGGATTTCGGAATGTACCTCCAGATAGTCATAGCGGCTTAAGTACTCCCTGTCCATCCAGTCCAGTTTTTCCGCCATGTCCATATCTCCGTACAGATAAATGTAGGAGTTGGACGGGTGGTACAATCTGTGATAGAACTCCAGATATTTCTCATAGGTTAGCTCCGGGATATGAAGCGGATTACCGCCGGAATCCTGGCTGTAGGTATTGTCCGGAAACAGGGATTTGAAAATCTGATTCTGCAGCACCTCCTCCGGGGATGAGTACGCGCCCTTCATCTCGTTGTACACCACGCCGTTGATGGTGATTGGGGCATCCTCACTCTCCAGCTCGTAGTGCCAGCCCTCCTGCTTGAAAATCTCCTCGTATTTGGTGATGTTGGGGTGGAACACCGCATCCAGATATACGTCCATCAAATTCTGGAAATCCCGGTCATTGCAACTGGCAATGGGGTACACGGTCTTGTCCGGATAGGTCATGGCATTCAGGAACGTATTCAGAGAACCCTTCGCCAGCTCCACAAACGGATCCTTGGACGGAAACTTCTCAGAACCACATAAAACGGAATGCTCCAGAATATGGGCAACGCCGGTATCGTCTGACGGCGGTGTTCGGAAAGCAATACTAAACACCTTATTATCATCATCATTATCTACCAGAAGTACTCTGGCTCCTGACTTTTCATGGCGAAGCACATAGCCGTCACCATGGAGTTCCTCTATCTTTTTGTGCTCTTCAAGCACATACCCCCTCAAATCTGAAAGATTCAGCATATAAAGACCTCCTACAAATAAAA
>JAQXJP010000039.1 GCA_029008875.1 Lachnospiraceae bacterium
GTGGACGGCACGTCTTAGAGCCAGTTAGTGTTCGAAGCCTTACTCCGTCCCGGGCAAACAAAGGCGTCGTGGTGTTCACGGGTTGTCGTACAGTAATAAGAAGCACAGGCCGCGCCTAGAAAACTACGATTCACAAAGCGGTTCCGCGGGGAGGCTGCTCGGGTGCCAGGCAGGAGGTGGTGGCGGGAGGGCGTGGTGATGGCCGTGGCAGTAGGATGGACCCTGAGACCAAAGGGCGATGGCCATGACAGAAGGAACGTCCCCACTTTACAAAAGAATGGCGGAATGGTATCATAGGAAGAGATGTGTTTGCGCATGGAGGAGAGAAAATGAGCTCCCTGATTGAGTCATTGTTAGAGCGAAGAATGCGAAAACAGAATAGAGCAAGACGCAGAATTGAGCGCAAACCGGTTATTGAAGTTACGGAGACGGAGAAGAACGATTCCATGGAGATGAATGTGACAACCGCAAAGACAGCACAGGTAGAGACTGTAGAGAAGGTACCGACTGTAGAACAAGAGGATTATCTGCTTACCCAGATCGATGAGTTCCGGGTGAAGGCGCAGCAACTGCAGCAATTACTTCAGAAAAAGGAAGAGAAGGCGAAGGAACTCCAGCAATTGGTGACAGAGCGCGAGGGCAAGGCACAGGCGCTTCAGCAGTTGGTGGTGGAACGTCAGGATCGGGCGGATGGCTTTACCCGCATTATGGAGCACAAGATTGACGGGCTGGTGGAACAGGTAAATGTGAAGCTGGATGAGGTGAAGGCCACCGTCGACCAGGAACTTGCTGCGAACCGCAAGGAGGAAGAGGAGAAGTTTACCCAATTCCAGGAGCAGTTCCGAGAGGATCTGACAACCGTCAAGACGGAGCTTTCCGAGAAGATACATAACGAGAATGTGCAGAGCTACCGAAACATGTCGGAACTTGTCAAAAATGTGGAACAGCGTTTAGACAAACTGGAGGTTCTCGATAAAAAGCTTAAGACATTGAAGGGACTCTCTGTATCCATTCTGATTTTTACTGTCTTAAATTTGGCCGGAGTCGCAGTATCGATTTTGATGAATTACGGAATTTTGAGATAATATAGCACACAAGATGAATGCAATTCCTTTGGGAATTGCATTCTTTATCTAGAGAGATAGCAGGAGGCGGTGGAAAATCATGGAAAAACAAGTTTGGATCGTTGGGCATAAGAATCCGGATACCGATTCCATCTGTGCGGCAATTGCCTATGCGGATTATAAAAATCAATTACAGAAGAGGCAGGAGGCAAGCGAGGAGGAAACAACTCTTTTTGTCCCCAAGAGAGCCGGAGAACTGAATGCGGAGACAACTTATGTCCTGAATACCTTTGGGGTGACCCCGCCAGATTTGATCAAGGATGTGGGGACGCAGATTAAGGATATAGCTATTCGCAGGACGGAGGGCGTGTCCGGACATATCTCCATGAAAAAAGCATGGGAGATGATGCAGACACACAAAGTTGTAACACTTCCGGTGGTAAATGCAATGAATAAATTGGAGGGGCTGATTGTGACCGGCGATATCGCAAAATCATACATGGATGTGTATGATACCTGCATTTTGTCCACGGCAAGAACCCAGTACAAGAGCATCGCACAGACTTTGGACGGCACGGTGGTCAGCGGAAATGGACACGGATACTTTGTGCGCGGCAAGGTTGTCATCGCGGTGGGAAGCCGGGAATTGATGGCAGAGAGTGTGGAGCACGATGATATGGTCATTATGGGAGACTTGGAGGAATCACAGATTCTGTCCATCGCCGAGGGATGCAGCTGCATGATTGTGACCAACGGCTATAAGGTATCGCAAAAGGTTTTGGAGGCGGCCTCACAGCAGGATGTGGTAATCATCAGCACTCCCTATGATACCTTTACAACCGCTCGCTTGATCAATCAGAGTATGCCGATCAAACACTTTATGACACAGAAAAATATCATCCATTTTCATATGGATGACTATGTGGATGAAGTGCGGGACAGTGTCTCAAAAATTCGTCATCGGGATTTCCCGGTGTTGGATGAGAACCAGAATTACGTTGGAATGATCTCCAGACGGAACCTGATGAGCACCCAGAAGAAAAAACTAATTCTGGTTGACCATAACGAAAAATCCCAGGCGGTGGCCAATGTGGAGGAGGCGGAGATTCTGGAGATTATCGATCACCACAGAATCGGAAGCCTGGAGACTATGGCTCCGGTGTATTTTCGAAATCAACCTCTGGGATGCACGGCCACCATTATTTTTCAGATGTACCAGGAGAAGCAGTTGACCATGTCAAAGCAGATTGCAGGATTACTGTGCTCTGCAATTCTGTCGGATACTTTGATGTTCCGCTCGCCCACATGCACGCCGATGGACAAAGAGGCGGCGATGCAGTTGGCACAGATTGCGGGAATACGGGTGGAACAGCATGCCCAGTGCATGTTTGAGGCCGGAAGCAATTTTAGCAATAAGACAGAGGAAGAGATATTAAATCAAGATTTTAAAATTTTCTACTTTGGGGATATTTCCTTTGGAGTATCACAGATCAGTGCCATGAGTCGAGGGGAATTGGATAAGGTGCAGCACCGGGTGGAACCCAAACTTCCGGCGATGCTTGTGGAGAAGAAAGTGGATATGTTCTTTGTGATGCTGACGGATATCTTCACAGAGACAACCCGGTTGGTTTGCTGTGGGGAATCCGCCTATGAGCTTGCACGGGAAGCGTACGGGGAGAAAGAGGAGGAAAATCCAAATTCAGAGGACAGTGTGGAGCGTGAGGACGGAATTGTGTTGAAGGGGGTTGTCTCCCGGAAAAAACAGTTGATCCCTGCATTGATGAACGCATTGAATGAACGAAATATGTAACCGGAGGAAAAGACCATGAAATTTACAAAAATGCACGGATGTGGAAATGATTATGTCTATATAAATCTGTTTGAGGAGAACATAGAGGATGCACCGGCGTTGTCTGTCAAAGTGAGCGACAGACATTTCGGCATCGGATCCGACGGACTTATCACCATCGGGCCTTCCGATGTGGCGGATTTTCGCATGCGCATCTACAATGCGGACGGCTCGGAAGCGGAGATGTGCGGAAACGGAATCCGCTGTGTGGCGAAATATGTATACGACCATAAGCTAACGGATAAGACGGAGATTTCCGTTGAGTCCGGGGCGGGGATTAAGTACTTGACGCTGTTTGTGGAAAATGGAAAGGTGGCGCAGGTTCGCGTGGACATGGGAGAACCGATATTGGACCCCAAGGAGATTCCGGTGATCGCAGACGGTGACCGGGTGGTTGATCAGCCCATCTCCGTGGGGGGGCGGGAATGGAGAATGACCTGTGTCTCCATGGGAAATCCTCATGCGGTTGTCTTTGTGGAGGATGTGGCGAGTTTTGAGATTGAAAAATACGGCCCTGATTTTGAGAGACATTCCCGGTTCCCCAAACGAACCAACACGGAATTTGTGCAGCTGATTTCCAGGGAGGAAATCGCCATGCGCGTGTGGGAGAGAGGCTCCAATGAGACCTGGGCCTGCGGCACGGGAACTTGTGCCTGTGTGATGGCTTGCATCTTAAACAAATATACGGACAATAGGGTGCTGGTTCATCTGCGGGGCGGAGATTTGACCATCGAGTATGACCCGGATACCAATCATATTTTCATGACGGGCCCTGCCACGGAAGTTTTTCAGGGAGAATGGGTGTAGTCCCTCCGCCACTGCAACAGGGGAGAATATGGCAGAGAAACATATTGACTTGACGAGGTGAAGTTAAATGCAGATTAAACAATTATTGGACGAAATAGAATATGAAGTCTTGGCGGGAACTGTTGATGTGGAAGTTACCGGCTTGGTGTACGATTCCAGAAAGGTGGAAAAGGGTTCTGTCTTTGTATGCATCTCCGGGGCGGTGCGGGATGCCCATGATTTTATCCCCGAAGTAGTGGAAAAAGGTGCAGCGGCAATCGTTGTGGAGAAACCTGTAGAGCCTGTGGACGGGGTGACCTATGTCCGGGTGGAGAATACCAGAAAAGCGCTGGCGTACATGTCTGCGTCATATTTCGGACATCCTGCAGATAAACTCAAGACCATCGGAATCACCGGGACGAAGGGGAAGACCACAACCACGTACATGGTCAAGTCCATTCTCGAATCGGCAGGGATGAAAACCGGTTTGATCGGAACCATTGAGGCGATTATCGGGGAGGAGCATATCCCGGCGGCGAATACCACGCCGGAGTCCTATGTGGTGCAGGAATACTTCCGCAAAATGGTGGATGCCGGCATGGATGCCGTGGTGATGGAGGTTTCCTCCCAGGCCATGATGCTTCACAGAGTGTCCGGTTTCACCTTTGATATCGGGGTGTTCACCAATCTGGAGCCGGATCACATCGGTGAGAACGAGCACAAGGATTTCGCGGACTATATGCACTGCAAGAGTCTGCTTTTCAGACAATGTAAAAAAGGAATTTTCAACGGGGACAGCGAACATTTGGACGGAATCCTGGAGGGACACACCTGCGAGGTGGAGACCTTCGGATACGGTGCAGGGAACGACTTGCAGGCGCAGAACGTGGAATTGCTGAAGGATGCCGGGGCTCTGGGCGTACATTATCATGTGGCCGGACTTATGAGTTTTGACGTGGATGTGAACGTGCCGGGAAGCTTCAGTGTATACAATTCCCTCACTGCCATTGCCATTTGCCATCACTTTGGGGTGGAGGAATCCAAGATTAAGGATGCGCTGGCCAAGGTTACGGTGAAGGGGCGCATCGAGATTGTGCCGGTGACCAACCGCTATACCCTGATGATCGATTATGCCCACAATGCCATGTCGCTGGAGAGCCTGCTCACCACCCTCCGGGCATACGAGCCGGGAAGGCTGGTATGTCTGTTCGGCTGCGGAGGCAACCGGGCAAAATCCCGCAGATATGAGATGGGGGAGGTGTCCTCCAGACTTGCGGATCTGACCGTGGTGACATCGGATAATCCTCGCAACGAGGATCCTATGGACATCATCTCCGACATTCTGGTGGGAGTGCACAAGGCGGACGGGGAATATGTCACCATCCCGGACCGCAAGGAGGCAATCGCATACTGTATGAAACACGCGCAGGATGGTGATATTATCGTGCTTGCGGGCAAGGGACACGAGGATTACCAAGAGATCAAGGGTGTAAAGCATCATATGGATGAGAGAGAACTGATTGCTGAGATTATCCGGGAGAATCCGGATTTGAGATTGGAGAAATAGGCATGGGAAAACAGCATTGGAAAGGCGGAAATATGCTGAACCCGGTTCCGGCCGTGATGGTGAGCGTGGTGGATAAGAATGGCAAATCCAACATTATTACCGTGGCGTGGGCGGGGACAATCTGCACCAATCCTCCCATGGTATCCATCTCCGTTCGACCGGAGCGATACTCCTACCACATGATTGAGGAGACCGGAGAGTTCGTCATCAATCTGACTACGGAGGAACTGGTAAAAGCCTGTGATTACTGCGGGGTAAAAAGTGGACGGGATATTGATAAATTCAAGGAACTTGGATTGACGGAACTTCCCATGCAACATGTCCGGGCCCCTGGAATTGCGGAGAGTCCGGTCAACATGGAATGCCGCGTCAGATGCAGGCAGGAGTTGGGAAGTCATACCATGTTCGTCGCAGATGTGCTGGGAGTGACGGTTGATGAGAAGTATATGGATGAAACGGGAAAGTTTCATATCAATGAGACCGGACTTGTGATGTATTCCCACGGAGAGTACTTTGCTCTGGGTGAGAAGCTGGGCAAGTTCGGATACAGCATTCAAAAACGTAAATAGTAACTCCCATTTTGGGCACAAACCCGGAATAGGAGTTACTACTTTTTATAGAAATGTTTATTTCAGAAGAATATCCATGAGATATGCGTACACATCGTCATTGTTATTTTTCCAGTGAGCGCAGATGGCTTCCGCCTGCTCTCTGGTATTGACAGTCAGGGTCAGGTCGATGATGGTGACGTTGTCGGAGCAGACCTGGCAACGGACGGCATACTTCTGGTTCGTCGTCTTGTAATAATCCGCGATTGCCGAGTTTTCCTGGCGAAACTCCAACTTGTTTTCCTCGAAAAAGTCCCGCACATCCTGGAGGATTCCATCGGAAATCTTATCCCGGAAAAACTCCAAGGTCTCACGCCCGGCGGAGGTGAGGGAATACTGGGTGTTGGAATGGGTGGATTTCGCAGAAACCAGTTGGGAATCCACCAGCGTTCCGATGACCTCCTGAATGCGGAAATAATCGGTGTATTCCTTCTCCAGGAAAAAGTTGGAGATCTGGGTGTTGCTCAGCGGAAATCCTGCCTTATCCAGCATATATAAAATTGTCATCTTGTATATGGTAAATGGTTCTGCCATGTAGGTTACTCCTCAAAATGCTTTCCCTGATAGGCATCGCGCTCCCGCATGCGTCGGCTCAGGGTATTCAAAACGTTTTTCTTATCAGCGCTCCACAGAGGGGCAATCAGAAGTTTTTTGGGCCCGTCGCCGGTGAGGCGATGAATCACAATCTCCGGAGAAAGTCTCTCCACGCAATCAATCACCAAATCACAATATTCCTCCAAGGAAAAAAACGGAAAGGGCTCCAAGGTGTACTGTGTAGCCAGCTCGGTGCCCCGCAGTACGTGAAGCAACTGCAATTTTACTCCGAAAACCGGAAGATGCGCCACATAATCCAGGGTGGCCATCATCATCTCGCGGGTCTCCCCCGGAAGCCCCAGAATGAGGTGGACAACCACGGGGATGTTTGCTGCGTGAAGACGAAAAAAAGCATCCTCAAACGATTCCCGGCTGGTGTAGGTGGACATTCTACTGTGGGTTTTTTCGTGGATAGTCTGAAGTCCAAGCTCCACCCAGACGGGTTTTTGCCGATTGATTCCGGCAAGCAGGTCGATGACCTCGTCGGGGAGGCAATCGCACCGGGTTCCCACGGAGAGTGCCACGATATCCTCCGGCGCCGTTGCTTGGGCATAGATGTCCTCCAGGTAGGAAACGGGGGCGTAGGTGTTGGTGAACGCTTGAAAATAGGCAATAAATTTGCGGCAATCGGTCTTTGACGCAATCCGCCTTTTGGCCTCCGCAATCTGGTCCCCAATCGGAAGCAGACCGTCAGCTGCAAAATCACCGGATCCTCCCGCACTGCAAAACGCACATCCTCGGGTGTCCAGTTTTCCGTCCCGGTTGGGACAACTCATTCCGCCGTTTAGCGAGAGGCGATATACTTTTTCACCGAACTGCTCCCTGCAGTATTCGTTGAGGGAGTAGTAGCGGTGATTTTGATCAAAAGTCATGGCGGTTAGCGGATGTGGGACTTCACAGCCTGGCTGACAACCTGGGCAACACGAGGGTCAAAGGCCTCCGGCATAATGAATTCGTCGCTCAACTCTTCATCCGATACCAGGTGGGCCAGCGCCTCCGCTGCGGCCAACTTCATCTCCTCGGTAATCTGTGTTGCCCGACCCTCCAACGCACCGCGGAAGATGCCTGGGAAAGCGATTACATTGTTGACCTGATTGGGGAAGTCGCTCCTTCCGGTTCCCACAACGCGGGCACCGGCTGCCTTTGCAACATCCGGCATAATCTCCGGCACCGGATTCGCCATGGCGAAGAGAATGGAATCCTTGTTCATGGAGGAAACCATTTCAGGGGTTACAATATTGGGAGCGGACACTCCTACAAAAATGTCAGCACCCCGCAAAGCATCTGCCAGCGTGCCGCTCTTACGGCTTAAGTTTGTCACCTCGGTCATTTTTTTCTGCATCCAGTTCAGATTCGGATAGTCGGGGCCAATAATTCCTTCCCGGTCGCACATGGTCACATCGGAAAAGCCGTATGTCAGGAGAAGCTTTGTGATGGCGACACCGGCGGAGCCGGCACCGTTTACCACCACCTTGCAGTCTTCCTTCTTCTTGCCGGTGAGGCGAAGCCCGTTGATGATGCCGGCAAGAACGACAATTGCGGTTCCGTGCTGGTCATCGTGAAATACCGGAATGTCCAGCATGCTCTTCAGACGTTCCTCAATCTCGAAACAGCGGGGAGCGGAAATGTCCTCCAAATTGATTCCGCCGAATCCCGGCGCGATATTTTTTACGGCAGCGATGATCTCTTCCGTATCCTGTGTATCCAGACAGATGGGAACGGCATTGACATTGCCGAATTCCTTGAACAGCACACATTTTCCTTCCATTACGGGCATCGCCGCATAGGGGCCGATATTGCCAAGGCCAAGAACGGCACTGCCGTCGGAAACCACAGCCACGGTGTTGGACTTCCAGGTGTATGTGTAGGCTGCCTCCTTATCCTCGGCGATCACTTTGCACGGTTCCGCCACACCCGGGGTGTATGCGATAGCCAGATCCTCCCGGGAGCTGACCTTTGATTTGGCCACGGTCTCCAGCTTCCCATTCCATTCTTTGTGCATTGCAAGGGCTTTTTCTTTATTGTCCATGATGTTCTCCTATATGTAAATTTTCTTATTTTATTAGCAACGTTCTTATGATAACATTGTTAATTGGACAAATCAAGGAAGCCTTTTGTAAAAAAAGCCTTTTGTTTTTGAAAAAAATAGTGTACAATATCCGCAGTGATAGTTCTTGTGCCGTTTCAGGCAAATTACCCACAATGATTTTTACATTTTAAGGAGCGAGATATGAGGGAAAAATACGAGAGCCTTTCGTTAGCAGTTTTGAAAGATTTGGCAAAGGCACGCGGCATTAAAGGTGTTTCTACTATGAAAAAGGAAGCTCTTGTGGAGCGTATGCTGGAGGAGGACGAGAGAGACAAGGCGAAAGCGGCGGGGAAGAACAAGGCAAAGGAACCGGACCGGGAAGTGACAGAGTCCGCAAAAGAGAGTGATAAGTCCGGGGAGGCAGCCCCTTCCGAAAATGTGGTGAAGGAGGAGATTGCAAGCCTGGACAGCGGCAATGCCGTGACAGGAATTCTGGAAGTCCTGGCGGACGGATACGGATTCCTGCGCAGCGACAATTTTATGCCGGGAGAGAACGACGTGTATGTATCGCCGTCCCAGATTCGCCGGTTCAATATGAAGACCGGTGATGTGGTATCCGGCAACACCCGAATCAAGACGGAGCGTGAGAAGTTTTCTGCTCTGTTGTACGTGACGGCAATCAACGGGGCCAATCCCAACGACAACCAGAGACGACCGAATTTTGAGGATTTGACGCCAATTTTCCCGGACGAGAGACTTCGCCTGGAGCGCCAGGGCGCAAGCGTGGCCATGAGGGTGGTGGATTTGATCTCACCCATCGGCAAGGGACAGCGAGGAATGATCGTATCCCAGCCCAAGGCAGGTAAGACCACCTTGCTCAAGGAGGTGGCAAAATCCGTGTTGGCCAACAATCCGGAGATGCATTTGATTATTCTGCTCATTGATGAGCGACCGGAGGAGGTTACCGACATCAAGGAATCTATTGTCAGCGACAATGTGGAAGTCATCTACTCCACCTTCGACGAACTTCCGGAGCATCATCGCCGGGTTTCCGAGATGGTGATTGAGCGGGCAAAACGTCTGGTGGAGCACAAGCAGGATGTGATGATTTTGCTGGACAGCATCACACGTCTGGCGCGGGCGTACAACCTGACCGTACAGCCCAGCGGCCGCACCCTGTCAGGAGGTCTGGATCCGGCTGCACTCCATATGCCGAAGCGGTTCTTCGGTGCGGCGAGAAATATGCGAGAAGGAGGTAGCCTTACCATACTTGCCACAGCATTGGTTGATACCGGAAGCAAGATGGATGATGTGGTTTACGAGGAATTCAAGGGAACCGGCAACATGGAGCTTGTTCTGGATCGGAAACTGTCCGAGAAACGCATTTTCCCGGCGGTGGACATCGTGAAATCCGGAACCCGGCGAGAGGATCTGCTGTTGGACGACGATGAGTTGGCAGCGGTTGAGGTTATGCGCCGGGCATTCAACGGGGCAAGGAGCGAAGAGGCGGTGGAAAACATCCTGAATATGTTTGCCCACACCAAGAATAACCATGAATTTATCAATATGGTGAGAAAAAATAGAATTTTCTAATTTTTCTATTGCATTCACAAAAAGCCTATGCTACAATAAGTAAGCTGTTTATCGGGATGTAAACGGACGTACGTGTCTTTCTTCGCAGTAAGTATCATATGCGGATCGGGCATACGGATATAGAAGATTGGAACGAGTTAACGATAAGACATAAAAGAGGTGAAAATCATGAGAGAAGGAATCCATCCAGATTATTATCAGGCAACTGTAACTTGCAACTGTGGTAACACATTTGTTGTTGGATCTACAAAGCCGGAAATCCACGTTGAAATTTGTTCAAAGTGCCATCCATTCTACACTGGACAGCAGAAGGCTGCTCAGGCTCGTGGACGTATCGAGCAGTTCAACAAGAAGTATGGTATGCAGTAAACTGTCGAAAGTGAGCTGATAAGGTTGAGGTGTAGCGATATGCCTCAACCTTTTTTTCTTCACAGAGCAGAAAAAAGGTAGTTTTAGAAGGTATTTGTATGAAATATTCAGGAATTGGCGGCCAGGCGGTGATGGAGGGCGTGATGATGAAGAACGAGGATCGTTACGCTGTCGCCGTCAGAAAGCCGGACGGGACCATTGAGACCAAGGTGGAGGATTACCGCGGGCCCAAGGAGAAGAGCATCTGGCGGAAAATCCCCATTGTGCGAGGCGTAATCAGTTTTGTGGAATCCCTGTATCTGGGGATGCATACCCTGATGTATTCCGCCTCCTTTTTCGAGGATGAGGAGCCGGACAAAAAGGGTAAGGAATTGACGGAAGAGGAAAAAGAGAAAAATGCCAAGAAGGAAGCCCGGGAGGAAAAGCTCATGATGGGTGGAACGGTTGTGTTCTCCATCGTGCTGGCGGTGGCGCTCTTTTTTGCATTGCCCTATTTTCTCTCCAGTTTATTTGGTAAATTGATTCCCTCCCAGATGGTGCTGGCTCTGATTGAGGGGCTCATCCGGTTGGTGATTTTTTTGGCCTACATTGCACTGATCTCCCTGACACCGGACATCAAGAGGGTGTTTATGTACCACGGTGCGGAGCACAAGTGCATCAATTGCATTGAGCACGGATTGGAACTGAGTGTGGAAAATGTACGCGCAAGCTCCAAGGAGCATAAGCGGTGCGGAACCAGTTTTCTGCTGATTGTCATGCTGATCAGCGTTGTGTTCTTCATGTTCATCCGGGTGGATGCCGGATGGCTTCGGCTGTTGCTGCGATTACTGCTCATTCCGGTCATTGCAGGGGTGTCTTTTGAGTTTATCCGTCTGGCCGGAAGATACGACAATTGGTTTGTCAATCTGTTCAGTAAACCGGGACTGTGGATGCAGCACCTGACCACCAAGGAGCCCGAGGACGATATGATTGAGGTGGGTATCGCATCCGTGGAGGCAGTGTTTGACTGGAGAGAGTGGCAAAAGGGGTTACAAGAGGATTAAAAGATGACCTATCGGGAAGCGTTAGTATTGGGAGAAAAGGTATTAAAAACGGCCAATATCGAAGATGCCAAGAATGATGCATGGCTTCTTCTTGCAATGGCCTGCAAAATTGACCATACCTACTATTTTGTCCATATGGATGAGGAGATGCAGGCGGATCAGGTCAAGGAATATGAGGGAATTCTCCGCAAGCGGGGGGAACATGTCCCTCTCCAGTATATTACCGGAGAGCAGGAATTCATGGGTATGACTTTCCATGTGAATTCCAATGTCCTGATTCCGCGTCAGGACACGGAGACGCTGGTGGAGGAGGCACTTCACCGTGTGACATCCGGTATGAAGGTGCTGGATATGTGCACCGGTTCGGGATGTGTTCTGATCAGCATTTTGGAAAAATGCAAGGGAACCACCGGAGTGGGAGTGGATGTATCCAAGCAGGCGCTGATTGTGGCGAAGGAGAACGCCCGCATGTACAATGTGCCTGCGGAGTTTGAGAGAAGCGATTTGTTTGAAAATATTGCGGAAAAATTTGATATGATTGTATCCAACCCGCCGTACATTCGGAGTGACGAAATTCCCACGCTGATGCCGGAGGTTTGCGAGTTTGAGCCTCTGCTGGCATTGGATGGGAAAGAGGACGGTCTGTTTTTCTACCGCAGGATTGTGGCGGAGAGCAAGGAGCATCTCACGGATGGGGGATGGCTGCTTTTTGAGATTGGATGCGACCAGGGACAGGAGGTCAGTGACATGATGCGGTATGCCGGTTTTTCCAATGTGAGTGTAATCAAGGATCTTGCCCGCAATGACCGGGTTGTGTGCGGTCAGCTTTAGCCGGGCGACAGCGTGTGCAACCATTTTCGGAACAACAGATAGCAAGATAAGAGAGGATAGAGGAATGTTTGATAAGTTAGAAGATTTGCTTCACCATTACGAGGAATTGATGAATACCTTGAGCGAGCCGGATGTCGCCAATGACGCCAATCGTTTCCGCAAGCTGATGAAGGAGCAGAGCGATTTGACTCCCATCGTGGACGCCTACAAGGAATACAAGCAGTGCAAACAGAACATCGAGGATGCCCTTGCCATGCTGGAGGAGGAGTCCGACGAGGAGATGCGTGAGCTGGCCAAGGAGGAATTGAATGATTCCAAGGCTCGTCTGGAGGAACTGGAGCATGAACTGAAGATTTTGCTCCTCCCCAAGGATCCCAATGACGACAAGAACGTTATCGTGGAGATTCGCGCAGGCGCAGGCGGCGAGGAGGCTGCACTTTTTGCAGCGGAAATCTATCGCATGTATGTGCACTATGCGGAGGGACGCCGTTGGAAGGTGGAGACGCTGGAGGTGGATGAGACCGGAATCGGCGGCATGAAATCCGTGGACTTTATGGTGTCCGGAACCGGAGCCTACTCCGTATTGAAGTATGAATCCGGTGTTCACCGCGTGCAGCGAGTTCCGGAGACGGAGTCCCAGGGAAGAATTCAGACATCCACCTGTACGGTAGCGGTAATGCCGGAGGCGGAGGATGTGGATATTCAGATTGACGAGAAGGACATCCGCATTGATGTCATGCGCGCATCCGGAAACGGTGGACAGTGTGTCAACACTACGGACTCTGCGGTTCGATTGACCCATTATCCCACCGGAATTGTAATCTACAGCCAGACCGAAAAGTCCCAGCTTCAGAACAAGGAGAAGGCTTTTGCGTTGCTCCGTTCCAAACTGTACGATCTGGAGTTGCAGAAGAAGCAGGATGCGGAGTCGGAAGCACGCCGCAGCCAGATCGGAACCGGTGACCGAGCGGAGAAGATTCGCACCTACAACTTCCCACAGGGCCGTGTGACGGACCACAGAATCAACCTCACCCTGTACAAGCTGGACAAAGTCATGAACGGAGATATCCAGGAAATCATCGATGCATGTATCGCGGCTGACCAGGCAGCGAAGCTGGCGAAGATGAACGAATAGCACGAACGCGGAATATAACAAAGACTACATGGACTGCTTGCAGGACAATGTAGTCTTTTTATATTCCATGTGAGTCAAACGAACACCGAGATGAAGCGAAGCGGAATCGAGGTGGCGTTCGTGCTATTCGTGCTCGAGTAGCATAAACTAGAGGAGATAGCCCGAGTTTTGATTTGACTTTAAGTGGTTGAGGTAGGGCGTTTTTGTTTGGAGAATTTTTGCGATGTGAAGTGTAGAGCGGTGCGAAACTGGTTTTGAAATAAGCATATAAAGAAATTGAAAAATGAAAAAGTGTGATATAGAATTATATATACTTATAATGAAAGCAAGGTGATAATTTGATTCAAAAGAAATTAATTGAAAAATCGCAAGAAGCGTTTGTTATGGCTATTGAGATATATAATAAGCCCACTATAAAGTATCGCGTTGAGGGATTTAGCTTTTTTATCTGCAATGCGTGGGAATTGATGCTAAAAGCATATTTGATAAGTAAGTATGGAGAAGATAGCATTTATTATAAAGATAATCCCAATAGGACTATTACACTTGAAAATTGTCTACAAAAAATATTTACAAATGAGAAAACGCCATTAAGAAGAAATCTTTTGAAGATAATAGAATTGCGAAATACAAGTACCCATTTTATTACTGAAGAATATGAAATGGTTTATATTCCATTGTTTCAGGCCTGTATATTGAATTTTGTAGAGAAAATGCAGGAATTTCATGGAGTAGATATGACAGAAATAGTGCCACAGAATTTCTTGACATTAGCTGTAAGCATGAAAGCTTTAGACGAGAGTATTATACGTGCAAAATATCCAGAAGAAATAGCAAGTAAGATAATTGATACTAATAATCAGTTAGAACCGATGATTGCAGAAAATAATCAATCATTCGCAATTAAAGTTGAACATTTGCATTTTATTACAAAAGAAAAAAGTAAGGCAACTTCGTTTGTTCATATAGATAAAGAAGCAGAAACTGGTGTTAAAATTATTAAGGAATTAAAGGATCCCAATAATACACATAAGTTTACTATGAAAAATGCAATTAAAGAAATTAATCGAAGGTTGCAGAGTGAAGGAATTAACTTTGAGATAAATCAGTATATATTCAATTTGTTTAATAAAGTATATGGAATAAAAGAAAACGAGAAATATTGTTATGTACATAGACAGTATGCACAGCCATCTTATACATATTCGATGCAAACAATAGAATTGATTGTTGGAGAAATACAGAAGGATCCAGAAAATATTGTGGAGTATCTCAAAAAGACAAAAAAATAAGCTGACCCCAGGGGCAAAGGAATTCTTGGTTTACACCTACTCCCATTCGGGAACCCAGCCTTAATCCTTCACGAGTTAGCTTATTTATACTATATCATATGTAAAAAAAAAGTCAATTATTCTGATAAAAAATGTACAAGGAGATAAAAAGATATGGAAGGTGGTAGTATGGATAATTTGCTTTTTCAATTTGCAATGTTGCTTTGGATTACAGGAATTATATTTTACTGTGCATTATTTCCGATTGTGACGAAAAAATGTTTTTGGAAAAAAACAAGCCTTAAGAAAAATATTTGTAATGTAGTAGTATGTGTATTATTGATGCCCATGTTAGTGTATGAATATTCCGCTGCTCTTTCTATGTTTTTGGTGGATAGTTTCCATATTAGTGAATTATCTGTTGAGGGAATAATTTTATCAACATTTTGCGAGATTGCATTCATTCTATTAGCAGCATATCTGTATGTTTTGTATTTTAAACCTGTCAATAAAGCAATTGCTATATTTGTGTATTTTATGGTTAGTATAATTACATACATTCCTTCATCATTACCACCAATGAATGCAAAAAATGCAACAATCGGGGATACTGTTCAGATTCTGGGAGAAAGTATATTAATCTTGGCTCTGGGATATGTGTTCTATCATTTTTTGATTGTTCCGGTTTCTAAGATTACACATGTTGATAATAAAATTGGAAGAAGAGCATTTATTATTTTACCAGCTTTTTCATTAGTTTATACTGATATTATATCAATAATAAATTTATTGTATGCAGATAATGATATTCTTATGGTAGTAACAGGAATCTCATCTGTTTTTGTTATATTAGTTGTATGTATAGGATTTCATTATATTATACAGAATACGATTGTGATTAGTGAACTGGAAAAAGCCAGAGATGCAGAAAAGGCGAAAGAAGAAGCAGAAAAGGCAAAGGAGATTGCACAGAAGGCGAATCGTGCAAAGTCAGATTTTCTGGCTAATATGAGCCATGAAATCCGGACACCGATCAATGCGGTACTGGGCATGGATGAGATGATCTTAAGAGAAAGCACTGATTCGAAAATATTGGAGTATGCTTCGGACATCAAGCAGGCAGGAAGTATGTTGCTTTCTCTGATTAATGACATACTGGATTTTTCTAAAATAGAGAGCGGCAAGATGGATATTATTCCGGTTGACTATGATCTGGGAATTTTGCTGAGTGATACGATAGACATGATTCGCTCCAGAGCGGAAGAGAAAAAACTGCAGCTTGAATTAAACATTGAATCGAATACTCCGGTGCATTTGCACGGTGATGAAGTAAGGCTCAGACAGATTATTACCAATATTCTTACAAATGCTGTCAAATATACACCGGAGGGAAAAGTGATACTTACGGTATCAGGAAAGAAAGTGTCGACAGAAGCAGTACAATTGTATGTATCAGTTAAGGATACCGGTATCGGAATTAAGGAAGAAGACATAGGACGGTTGTTTGATTCCTTTCAGCGTGTAGAAGAAAGCAGAAACCGTAATATAGAAGGTACCGGTCTTGGACTTTCTATTACCATGCGTCTTCTGAATTTGATGGGCAGTCGTCTGGAAGTGGAAAGTACCTATGGGGAGGGCTCTGACTTCTATTTTTATCTGGAACAAAAACAACTGGACGATGAGGTCATCGGAGAAGATATACAGAAATATTATGAAAATGAAAAAGGTAAGATTAGTGTTTCTACTGAGCAGTTTTATGCTCCTGATGCAAAAATCCTTGTTGTAGATGACAATGAAATGAATCTTAAAGTCTTTTTGGGATTGCTTAAGAATCATGGTATGCAGATTGACACTGCAATGAGTGGAAAAGAATGTCTTGCACGAATGGAGAAAAATGCATATCACATTATTTTTATGGATCATCTGATGCCGGAAATGGATGGTGTGGAGACATTAAGGCGGATCAGAGAACTGAAAACAAATCGAAGTAAGAATGCAGTCATCATTATTTTGACCGCTAATGCGGTTTCCGGTGCAAGGGAAATGTTTTGGCAAGAGGGATTTGCTGATTATCTTTCAAAGCCTGTTATTGCAGTAAACCTTGAAAAAATGATTCAGAAATATCTTCCCGAAGAGTTATTATTGAAGAATGATTTGGGACAGAAGGAAGAAATCCTTGTTGAATCCGGTAATTATGTTAAAGACGCACAGTCAGAAAATAGCCTTGTGGATTGGAAAAAGGGAAAAGTATATTGTATGGATGATGAGGAATTTTACAGGGAAATGCTTCAGACTTTTTTAGATTCTCCTTCTGCTATGGAACTGAGGCAGTATTATGAGGAGTCTGATTTTGAAAATTATCGCATCAGGATCCATGCAATGAAGACGAATCTGGCAAATATCGGAGCAGTGAGTGTATCGGAAATGGCGAAACAATTAGAACTTGCATTAAAAAATGATAATAATACGTCCTATGTGCAGACGCACCATGAAGAATTTATGGCAGTATATGATAATGTGGTGTCCGAAGTGAGGACATATATTGAAATTTCCGGAGAGCAGATTGAAGCAACTTAAGTTGCTAAAGTACAAATGTGAACTGCATTTGGTTTTTACTTGATTTAAGGATGTATCAATAAAAACAGGAATTATATAATAAATACGAATTTGAATAATAGAG
>JAQXJP010000040.1 GCA_029008875.1 Lachnospiraceae bacterium
TTTCAAGGAGAAAAATCAAAAGCTGCAGCTCAGTCTTGCTTAATGGGATGAGTGCTCCGGCTTTTTTCACCTGCATATCATGTACATGCAATTCAATATCCCCGGAAAGATACACACCCCCTTCTTCGCTCCCCACTCTTCTCATGAACGCATTAACTTTCGATGTCAGAATATTTACCGAAAAGGGCTTGGTGATATAGTCATCCGCACCGGTATCATATCCGTTTACAATATCGATCTCCTGGTCCATTGCAGTCAGATAGATCAAGATCGCATTGCTCTTTTCCCTCACCACTTTTCCAAAATCCAAACCGTTTCCATCCGGCAATGTAATATCGCTGATGACAAGGTCGATCCTCTCCTTGTCAAATACAGCCTGGGCTTCTGATTTCGTATATGCGGAAAACACACGGTATCCTTCCTTGCTCAGCTTTAGACAGATGCCTCTGTTTAGGTTTTCATCATCCTCCAGTAACAAAATACTCTTCAACTTATTCTCCATCCCATTAAAATTCTTTATGATACATGATTCTGACACTGATTGCAAAGGACAACAGCATTGCAGCTATTGTGAGCACGACAAGCCCTACAAGGATTTGCACATCGGTGATTGTGTACATTTTCTCCAACACCGCATCCAGCGGCAAATTCAACAGCTCCACCGCTTTTTTTATGCCGATTCCCCCGACCACTGCGATTCCCATGACAGCGACGAGCACGACTCTGCTTTTTTCAGCGCCATACTTAATCTGCACCGGTATCATCATGCACATTATAAGAAAAACTACCGGCAAAATAGCAGCCGCCTCCACAAGAAAATCCTCTGTGACAAACGCAGCCTTCTGGAAAAAGCTTTCGCAAATACATATCACCACAGAAACAATCCATGCCACGATGCCGCAAACGCCGCTGAGAAGATATTTCTCCAGTATATATGTCCGCCGGGTAATTGGCAATGTCATAAGAAAAGAATAGCCGTTGTCAAATTCATCATAGCTTATGGTCCCCACCGAAAGCATCAGGAAGCAGATTGCGGTATAGCCAACTACAAAAGTTCCTCCCGTGGAAAAACCAAGGACAACCGCAATCGCAAGAAAGAGCAGAATCGCCTGCTTGCGCTGTAAGAGAATTCTGAGATCCTTGTCAAATAAACCAGCCATTTTATTTTCCTCCCGTCATCATAAGAATAATCTCATCGATATTGCCATTTTCCACTACCGCCTTCGGATAATTCTCCAGATAATACTGCTTCTGATCCGTCAGACACACATATCCGAAATTCTCTTTTTTGCAAGCAAGAAAATGTGTCTTGTCAATGGCTTCATAGTCATGCTCATCCACCTTTACCAGGGCATAGCTGCTCATAATGTTGTCTGTTTCCTCATGCAGTAGCAGCTTACCATCATGGATGAGATAAATGTCATCACATAAGCCCTCAAGGTCGGAGGATATGTGTGAAGAAATCAGAATACTCCTGCTCTCATCCTCCGCCATATATTGTCTTAACATATCGAGAATGTCATTTCGCGCTTCCACATCAAGTCCCGCTGTGGGTTCATCGAGAATGAGAAGCCTCGCCTCATGGCTGATTGCAACAAGCACTCTGAGCTTCGCCTTCATTCCGGTGGAATAGTCCTTGATCTGTTTCTTCATGGGAAGCCCCAGCTGTCTGCATTTTTCCACAAAGAAATCCTCATGAAAACGAGGATACATTTTCTTAAGAATCCCCGCCACATCCTTGGCTGTCAAGTACATGCTAAAGCCGGATTCCGCCATCGCCACACCTATCTCACATTTGTCAGCGGGTGTCAGCGACTTCACATCCTTATCAAACACTTTAACCGTACCTGATGTGGGCTGAATCAGGCCCAGTATCGCTTTTATCATGGTGCTTTTCCCGGCGCCGTTCTTGCCAATCACACCTGTGATCATGCCATCGGGAATCTCCAATGAAATGTCCAGACAAAAATCTCCATATTGCTTGGTCAGCTTATCGATCTCTATCATTTCTCCTCCTCCAAAATAATCTCAACAATATCCCTTATCTCAGCTTCCGTCATTCCCACAGCCCTCGCCTTTTCGATTGCGTTTGCAAAATCATCCTCCACGGCTTTGCGGCGGGCTTCAACGGCCAGCTCCCTATCTGTGGCAGCAACAAAAGTACCCTTTCCGTGCACCGTTACGACGAAGCCTTCTTCCTCCAGTCTGTCATAGGCCTTCTTGACTGTGAGTGCACTGATCTTCAGTTCCGCAGAAAGAGCACGCACGGAGGGAAGTGCCTCGTTCTCCGAAATTGCGCCGCCAATGATCTGATTTTTCACCTGATCCACAATCTGCTCATAAATCGGTATCATGGATGAATGGTTGAGTATTATATGCATATCTTTTCCCTCTTGAAATCCCATGTGATTTATAAACAGCATATAACAGTTTATAACTGTTGTCAAGTGTTATATACTGTTTATTTTTTCGATACCCATTTCTGAATCATACCGCAAAATAGCAAAACAGCGACCCGGAGTGCTTTAGGTGTGCTCAAGGTCGCTGTTTCATCAACTATCCTTTTTTACTTTTCCGTATACACATCGATGGCTTTCTTCGTAAACTCCGCGGTTCCCTCTCCTCCAGCCCTGTCAATGTTGACCGTGAATTCCCCGCCGCCTGCATACATAGTTCCCAGGCTGGCGAGAATTTCCTTGGAGCAGGTGTAAAAATGTTCGGTGATAAAATCCTGCAATTGTTTTACAAGACCCTGTGCCTCAGAGGAAGCCGGATCTCCTCTCCTGATTTTGCCGAATTCTGCAAAAATGTTCATCATCTGCACATTGATGGTCTTTTGTTGCTCTTCGGTTCTTCCCTTGGCCTTTTCTTCGTATTCCCGATACTCCGGGGTGGTTCCCCATGCCTTTTTTGCCTCTGCGGCATACTCGTCAATTTTTTGTGTATCAAATGCTGAAAAATCCATATTTTTTACTCCTATCGTCTTTATTCCGCGAGCGAGATCAATCAGATTCTCCAGATGTTCCTTTTTTAACGTCAACAGGGCGATTTGCTGCTCCAGCGCCTTGTTTCTGTCAAAGTGAGGACTCTCGATAATCTCCTTGATATCTTTGAGGGGGAATTCCAATTCTCGGAACAGTAAGATTTGCTGCAGCGTCTCCAGCGTTGTATCGTCATACAAGCGGTAACCGGCCTGTGAATAACCCGCGGGATGTAACAAGCCGATTTTGTCATAATATTGCAGGGTGCGTATACTCACCCCTGTCAGTTTGCTCACCTGATTTACTGTCATCATTTTTTATTCCCTCCTTCGCGGTAATATTAGCATAAACTATTACGTAACGTAGGAGTCAAGGGGTTAATATATTTTTTCTAATTTTTTCTAATTTTTTCTAATTATCTAATTTATTTCCGTTTACCATTCCATCTCGCGAAACTGTGATTTTACTAACGGATTCCCATAGAGTCATCCTTTCATTAGTAAATCTCCGGGCGCTTCTGACTTTTTACTAACGGATTAACGAGTAGCCCCACCATCCATTAGTAAAATCCCAGAGCGCTTCTCAATTTTTACTAACGGATTCCATAATAATCACACTTTCAATTAGTAAAATCCAGAGGCGCTTCTCAATTTTTACTAACGGATTCCCGGGTAACCATACCATCCATTAGTAAAATCCCTAAGCACTGCTGATTTTTTACTAACGGATTCCATGATAATCACATTTTCAATTAGTAAAATCCAGAGGCGCTTCTCAATTTTTACTAACGGTTCTTGAGTAATCATCTCATTCATTAGTAAAACGGCTTAAACGCAGATTTAAAGAACAGAATTGTCTGAATATTGTGTTCAATTTATGCAATTGCAGAACTTAATTTTTTTCTGGGTTTCTTATTGACAGAAGGGATTCGCTTTGCTATTATACTAAATGTGCTCATGAGAGCACAGCATAAATGCGATAGTGGCGTAGTTGGTAACGCGCGACCTTGCCAAGGTCGAGACCGCGGGTTCGAGCCCCGTCTATCGCTCTTACAAAGAAAAGGATATCCGAGAGGATATCCTTTTTTCGTTAGTTTATCATATCTCAATCTGCGAAAACACATTCCCCAGACCGTCCTGGATTAACAAATTGGCCCGCCGATCCATGGGCGTTGCGGATTTGTTGATGAGCACCAGCTTATCGCCATGATAGTAATCGATGAGGCCTGCCGCAGGGTACACGGCAAGGGAGGTTCCGCCCACGATCAGCACATCTGCATGGCTGATATACCACACCGCATCCTCCAAGGTCTTTTGGTTGAGTCCCTCCTCATACAGCACCACGTCCGGCTTCACCGGCCCGCCACAGTTTGGGCATGTTGGGATTCCGGTGGAATGGAGGATATCCTCCGCCGACATAAAGTTGCCGCAGCGCTCACAGTAATTGCGCAGCACGCTTCCGTGCAGCTCCATGACATTTTTGCTTCCTGCCTTCTGGTGCAGCCCATCGATATTCTGAGTGACAACCCCTTTCAGTTTCCCCGCCTTTTCCAATTCAGCCAGTTTGATATGGGTGACGTTGGGCTCCGCATCCAGACAGAGCATTTTATTGCGGTAAAAGCGATAAAACTCCTCCGGGTTCCTGCGATAGAAAGTATGACTCAGAATGGTCTCCGGCGGATAATCATATTGTTGGTTATACAGTCCGTCCACGCTTCGAAAATCCGGGATTCCGCTCTCGGTGGATACCCCTGCCCCACCAAAAAAGACAATGTTGTCCGATTCTTCTACCCATTGTAAAAATTGTTCCGTAGGTGTCATAGGCTCTCCCTCCACAAAATGTTTGATCGGTGTCATATTTCCATTATACCACTTCATATATTATAGAAAAAACCAAAGGATTTATCATGAGTGCAAAAACCAAAATTGTCGTTCTTCGTATGAAAAGAATTATCTTTCTCGCCCTCTTGGGTGTTGTGGGCATTCTGCTTGGCATACTGATTCTTGCTCTGATCTTCCCCAAAGAGAACAGTGCAGTCAGCGAGAGCCAGGATGCGGCTGTCTCAAAATATATCCCGGGCGTGTACACCTCCTCCATCATGCTCGACGGAACCGAGGTGGATGTGCAGGTTGTGGTGGACGAAAACAATATCAACTCCGTCTCCCTGGTTCAGCTTGACGATACCATCGAAACCATGTATCCGCTGATCACTCCCACCATCGAAGACCTGGAAGCACAAATTCTTGAAAAACAATCCTTTGATGAAATTACATACGCCGAAAACAGCCAATACACTTCCATCGTATTGCTGGGCGCGATACAGGATGCAATAAGTAAGGCATCATCGGAATAACCCGATGATGCCTTATAATTACTCTACATCGATGGATGATAAGTACTCTTCAATGGCTGTCACATCACTGACATATGTCTTGGCCGGTCTCTTGGATTCATAATAGTTGTATCCGCTCACACCTGCCCATGCCACAATCGCCAAGAGAATCGCCCATGCCACAACTCTCGCACATGTCTGCTTGATCTTCTCACGACGCATGATCTTCTTGCGATTTGCTTTTTCTTCTTTATATTTATTCACCTTTGCCTGACTCATGTCACTTCTCCTTCAAATACTCGATGTGTCTATTCTACACGCATTTAGGAGAAAAAGCAACCATATTTCCCGCAAGTTCTACGCCTCCGCAAGAAGGGGTCTCGCCATGTTTGCCGGGGGATTTCTGTGATCCACTGCGGTGGAAAATACAATCTGTGTCTTGGTTTTGCCGAATCTCTGCAATTTGCTGATGAAATCATCCAATTCCATGGTGTCGTAGAACTCCACCTCAATGAGCATGGAGTATTCCCCGGTAACACAGTTGCATTCCACCACGTTGGGAATCGCCTGAATAAACGGGTAGAAATCCTGCTTCTGATTGGGCTCCACCTCCAGATTCACAAATGCCTTGATACGGTAACCGAGAGCTTCCAAATTGACACTGGCATGATAACCGGTCACAATTCCGTTTCTCTCCAACCGTTCCATCCGCGCAGTCACCGCCGGGGACGACAAGTAGACATTTGCGGCGATATCCTTGATGGAAATACGTGCATTTTCCTGAAGCAGTTCAATAATTTTCTCATCGATGGAATCCAAACCAGTTTTCATATGTATACTCTCCTTTTCCTGATAAAAACAAAAAAGAAGTCCAAGTACCCCAGGTACTTGAACTTCTTCGTTCACTTAATTTTATTAACTTACAAATACGATAACATTGGAAAAATAAAATGTCAACCTAAAATTCCAATTTTTCTTCTGTTTTCCTGATTAACTGATAAATGCTAATTCAAATTTGACCAAAAAAGTGAAATTTACTTTGATTTAATGGTGAGGTGCAGGCACTCGCTTCGCTCGGCCTGCACCTCACACCCTGCTAGGAACAAGTCTGTACTATTCTGTACTAACTAATACTCTCCAATACTCTCCAATACTTATGAACACAAGCCAAATACATTAAAATCGACATATTGTGAGCGAATTAGTTAGGTTGAACAGTACTAGAAATAACTGAACAGTACCTAGTAGGGGAAAGTGCAAAAGCGAGCGATAGCGAGGTTTTGCACTTTCCTTCTCGTCAAAATCACTTTCTCTTTTTTCGCCAAAATGCATTTATCATCTTTTATTAACTCCGATAGTCCGCATTGATTTTGACATAGTCGTAGGTCAAATCGCAGCCCCACGCAGTGGCTTCCTCACTGCCCTCATGCATGTCCACAAAGACGGTGACCTCATCCGCCGACATGATCTTGACCGCATAATCCTCATCGAAAGCGAGGGGTGTTCCGTGGTCAAACACCTGCAGTCTGCCGTTTTCACTCTCGAAGAACAATTCCACGTCGTTCTGATCAAAGTCGGAGCCGGAATAGCCCATGGCACAGAGGAATCTTCCGAAGTTAGCATCACATCCGTAGATTGCAGCCTTGGAGAGGTTGGAACCCACGATTGCCCTGGAAAGAATCCGCGCATCCTCCTTGGTCTTGGCGTTTACCACCTTGGCCTCGAACAGTTTGGTAGCCCCCTCCCCGTCCCCTGCCATCTTGCGGGCAAGGTATCTGCACACAAAAAAGAGCGCTTCCCGGAAGGTCTGGTAATCTTCATTCTTGTCGATAATAGTGGCATTTTCCGCCAATCCGTTTGCCATGATCAGAAGGGTGTCGTTGGTGGAGGTATCCCCATCCACGGTAATCATGTTGAAGGTGTCCTTCACTACATCCCCGATTGCCTCCTGAAGCAATGCCTTATCAATACGGATATCTGTTGTCAGGAATGCCAGCATAGTGCACATATTCGGGTGAATCATTCCGGATCCCTTGGCCATCCCTCCCAGAGTCACCATCTTGCCTCCCACAGAAAATGTCACCGCAATCTCTTTGTTCACAGTGTCCGTAGTCATAATCGCCTTGGAAGCTGCCGTTCCCGCTGCGGCACTCTCCTCCAAGGTCTTGCTCATGGACTCCACACCTGCCACCAGTTTATCTACCGGAAGCTGCATTCCGATGACACCGGTTGAGGCAACCGCAACGGAATCCGCAGGAACACCAAGTGCCCTTTCCACTGCTGCCGCGGTGGCCCCACAGGCGTCCCAGCCCTCCTGGCCGGTGCAGGCATTGGCAATCCCGGAATTGACAACAACCGCATGCATCGGCTTGCCGGATGCCACAATCTTCTGATCCCACTGAACGCAGGCCGCCTTTACCACATTGCTGGTGAAGGTTCCGGCACATTCGCAAGGGTTCTTGGAATACACCATCGCCATATCTGTCCTGTCCTCATATTTAATATTTGCCTCACAGCTTGTTGCTGCAAATCCCTTGGCCGCGCAAACGCCGCCTTCCACTGTCGTAAACTCCATGATATCTTGCCTTTCTGTTATTTCATGTACTTGTCCAGCTGATGTGATACATCCAGCACCTCATGCAGCTGTGTCTTTGCCGACTCCGCATTGCTCAAATTCTCCACGGACATATCGGAAACCTGTGCGGAGGAAGCGGTTACCTCCTCCGTGGTTGCGGACAAGTTGGTGATATTGTCCACAATCTGATTGTTGGCTGTTGACAGACTCACCAACATCTCATCGATGCTCTGTATTTCCGAAATCAAGGTTCCCACATTCTCATTCATTTCCCCAAAGCTCTCGGAAGCTTGAGCAATCATTCGATCCTGCTCCTGTGTTGCTTCAACGGAACGCTCTACCGCAAGTGCAGCCTGTTCTGCATTCGCAGACAATTCGCTGGAAATGTTGGCAATGCTCTCCGTCTCCTGCCTTGTCTTCTCGGCTAACTGACGGATTTCATCCGCAACCACCGCGAATCCTCGGCCAGCTTCCCCGGCACGGGCACTTTCAATGGAGGCATTCAGTGCCAACAAATTGGTCTGACTGGAAATAGAAAAAATAGTGTCCGCGATACTCTTTACCGCCTCGGTTCTCTCCTGGAGTGCCCGCATGGACTCTGCCACGTCCTCGTTGGTGGTAGAAATCACCTCGGACTGGCTACGCAGTTGTTTCATAATCTGAAGGTTCTGACTATTCAGTTCTTCGGATTTCTTTGCCACACGAACCATCTTTTCCGAGCTCTCCAGTGTGTGCTCGATCGATTCCTGAATATTCTGTGTCATCATGGTCTGCTGCTGGATATTCTCCGCGGTGCTCTGTGTGCTGTTGGTAATGTCCATCATGGCCCCGTTCACCACTTCCGTGGAGCGATTCAGTTCATCCACAATATCCATCACGCTTTCAGTTCCTTTTCTCACCTCATCCGCCACCATAATCACATCGTCCATGATTTGTTTCTGCTTGCGCTGTTCCTGCATTGCACTGTGCAGGGTATCATGGTTGAACAGTTTTGCGATCTGCGTGGTCTTATAAACCAAAAACAGCATCAAGAGCACTGCTACGGTAACCATGAATCTGTTCACCGCATCGATTCCGGCATATCTGTGTGCAACCCCTAACTCAAGAATGTTCAGCAATAACAAGGATGCCGCGGAAACAGCCGAACTGATCAGGGTATACTTTTTGTCAAAGTAGAGAATACATCCAATCAGCGGAATGGCCGGCAAAAAACGGATATAGTCACTGGAGAAAGCATATCCCAGGAAAAATGACAGCACAAACATGCCCACAAGGGGAATATATCGAATCACGACGGATTCCGGCTTCAGCTTATATGCCGCCAGTAAAACGCCAGCAAAA
Organism: Lachnospiraceae bacterium; assembly: GCA_029008875.1. Classification (GTDB taxonomy): domain Bacteria; phylum Bacillota; class Clostridia; order Lachnospirales; family Lachnospiraceae; genus Roseburia. The sequence goes on from JAQXJP010000040.1 coordinate 9,230, forward strand.
ACTATCAATAAAACGGTTATCAGCATGGAAAATCCGGTGCTTCTCTCCCCTACCATTCGATACAGCCACACAACAATCATCAGAAAGACATACAGTACCATATATCCCATGACAAGAAATCTGTTGGCCCGAATCATCTGTCTTCCCTTATCCGCATACTGGTAAAATTTGTCATTTGTTTCCATACGCAACTCCTTCACTTCAAAACATAAAAATATTGTTACTCTATCTCCTCCATAACGCTCTTGTAAGCAGGTCGAATAATCTTGTTCATGCCCACCATCTCCTCCAGACGGTGTGCACTCCACCCGACAATTCTGGCCACTGCAAAAAGCGGAGTATACAATTCCATAGGGATTCCCAGCATCTCATACACAAACCCGCTGTAAAAGTCCACGTTGGGGCTTACACCCTTGAAAATGTGCCGTTTCTCCCCGATAAGTTCCGGCGCAACCTCCTCGATGGCGCGATACAGATTCATATCCTTTTGTCTTCCCTTGTCCACCGCAAGTTTTTCCACATAACTGCGGAAAACCCGCTCTCTGGGATCGGAAAGGGAATACACCGCATGCCCCATTCCATAGATTAGGCCTTTTCCGTCGAAGACCTCCCCATCCAGCATCTTTGCCAGATAAGCCTTCAACTCATCCCGATCCTCCCAGTCCTTCACATTCGCGCGGATATCCTCCATCATCTGCATCACCTTGATGTTGGCGCCCCCGTGCTTGGGTCCCTTCAGGGAGGACATTGCCGCCGCGATTGCAGAGTAGGTGTCCGTTCCTGCGGAGGTTACCACTCTTGTGGTGAAGGTGGAGTTGTTGCCGCCGCCGTGCTCCATGTGAAGCATCAGAGCCACATCCAACACCCGTGCCTCCAGCTGGGTATAACGGTTATCCGGCCGAAGCATGCGCAGAAAATTCTCCGCGGTGGACAGCTTGGGATCCGGTCTGTGGATGTACATGCTGGAATCATTCTCATAATGGTTGTATGCGTGGTATCCGTAGACCGCAAGCATGGGGAATTCCGCAATCAGTTGGATACACTGCCGGATACAGTTCTCGATGCTGGTCTGGGAGTTCTTCTCATCGTAGGATGCCAGAGTCAGAATACTCCGGGTCATGGAATTCATGATGTCCTTGGAGGGCGCCTTCATGATGACATCTCTGGTAAAATTGGTGGGAAGTGTTCGGGAATTCCCCAGAAGGTCCTTAAACTCCTCCAGTTCCTCTGTGCTTGGCAGTTCACCGAAAATTAATAAATATGCGGTTTTCTCGAAACCAAATTCATCGGGTCTCAGGCCATCGATTAAGGTGCGCACATTGTATCCCCGATACCACAGCTGACCGTCGCAGGGAACCAGATGCCCATCCCCGTTATCATCCGAAAAAGAAATAATCTTGGAGATATTGGTAAGTCCGGTCAGAACTCCCTTTCCGTTCAAATCGCGCAAACCTCTGTTTACGCCGTATTTCTCAAACAATTCATCCGATATGGTATCGTGGGCGATGCACAGATGACTCTGTCTTGCCGCATAAGCATTAATATCTCTTTCTGCCATAAAAATCCTCCGTTTTCTCAAAAATCTTCTTCTAATACACGGAAGATATTATACCCTTTATCGTGCTAAAGTGCAATATTCCCACATCCAAATCCGAAGATTTCACAAAATTTTCCGAAGTTTACAAATTTTTCATTTTATCTCATCTAACGGATGCGGATAGAGTCGTAGACATTCAAAAATCCATATCCCAGCTCCGGGTTCGGATATGCGATATTTTCCTCCCTGACAGCTCCCCGAATCAATCGGTTTTTCACATCCACGGAATTCGCCCCCGGGTCCTTCCCATCATTGATACTCCACTCCAGGATCTGTGCGCAGGCCCCCGCGCAGATGGCGGCTGCCCCGCTGGTTCCGCTGCGAGTCTCGAAAATTCCGAACTGGTTCTTGCCCATGATATCCACCGCCGGTGCCACAATGTCCGGTTTCACGGAAAAATTGGCATCATACCCTCTCCCGGAGGCATAGTACAATCCCTGATTTTGCCCGTCGAAGCCCCCCACGGTAATCAGATTCAGCGCGTCGGAAGGTCCCGTCAGCGTGGTGTTGGGATTGGATGCCAGAAAATATACCTCCGCTTCCGTCATGGATGTCATGGGAAGCCAACTGTGAAAGTTTCCGGTGGCGTATCCCACCGGGTACACGAAAATCGTCCAAATTCCCCTGACAATGTTGGAAAATCGGATAAACACCAGTTGATCTCTTCGGGACCGTCCCACAAATCGTCGTGCAATCCGAACCGTCGTGGCCTCCAACACATATTCAAACTCCCCGTCCTTGGACTCCAATTCATTTTTTGCCGGGTAGCGCTCTCCCGTGGGGGACTGGATTGCAACAGACATCTCCGTGGGAGCTGTGCTCCACAATTCCAGGCAGAGTGTTTTCATGTCTGCTTCCACATTGATTTCCACCCGCTCCGGCCATGCAATTGACAAGGATTCCCCGTAGTAATGCCGTCTCGCGGCAGCCTCATTCCCCGTGGCGGCCACGATCACTCTCCCAATCTGCAATGCCAGAGTATCCAGATACCCGTTGAGTGGGCCTGAACCGGAGTGATTGCCACTGGAGGTTCCCAGGGACATCAGTATGACCATGGGCTTTTTTTCCCGGTTGGCGATCTGATTTACGTAGGATACCGCAGCCATGATGTCCGTCTCCGCGTAACAGACCGCGCTGTCCGGGATTCCGTAAAATTCACGGAGATTTTTCTTTGCGGGTTTTAACTTTACCACCAACAGGTCGGATTCCGGCGCCGCTCCCACAAAATTGGCTACCTCATCCCGGGATCCGCAAGCCACAGAGGCTACGAAGGTTCCATGTCCGTACTCATCCCTCTGGGGAACATACTCCCGGGGTGTCCCGCTAAACAGCGCCTCATTGATCTGATCCCGATCATAGATTCTCCCATAGCACAATTCCGCGGATGACCTGGAACTTCCCACTCCCTGCCCGGCACTATTCTGCTGCCCGACATTTCCCACCCAGCCCAAATTTCCCTGCTGGCCGATATTTTTGCCCTGCCCATCCGCTGTCTGATCCCACAGAGAAAAAATCCGGGTGGTTCCATCCGGATTTCGGAATGACGCATCCTCATAATTGATTCCGGAGTCAATAATGGCAACAAAAACACCTTGTCCCCGAAGTGACAAGGTGTTAATACTCTGCAGCCGGGCAACCCCGGTCTGTTCCATCTCTTTTTGCGCCACCGGCCCGTAGCACATCGGAATCGCATCGTAGCCGAATTGTCGCACCGAAAGCGGGGGAAGCCGCTTCTGATTATAGTACCAGATCTCGTATTTTCCATCGATTTCATAGATTCCGTCGGGGCACAGGGACGGGGCAAAAAACGTCTCGTCCTTGACCACAATCAACTCCACGATATCTTCATTCGCAACATCCAAAACACAAGCCATAACCGCGCCTCTGCTTTTTTACAGTATATTACGGTTCCCGGCTGCTGTGACAGGTAAAATAGATGGTCTGGTAGTCCTCCGCAACATTTTGGAGCAACTCCATTCCCCGTTTCGTCTTCTCCTCATCCAGATTCACAAAGGGATCATCCAGGACAAGGAAGGGCTTTTCCTCCTGGTACATGGCGTCTACAAGAGCAAGTCTCATACAGATTCCCACCAGATCCTGATACCCGGCGGACATGAGTCTGGAATCCCGAAGTTCTCCGTATTCCCGCTTGTGGAAAGTGATGTTGGCATCAATGATCCAATCCCCCTCTTTGGATTCCGTCAGCATTCCGTAATATTTCTGAAACGCCTTGGTGATGGGAGCCATATACCGCGCGGTGAAGGTCTCTTTCGCACGTGCCAGAAGGTCCTGGGTGGCCACAATCACGTCGTATTTGTGTTCCTCACGGTCCTGCTGTTCCCTGCACAGAGCAAATTCTCCCTCGCGCTCCTCCTTGGCATCCAGCTGTGCCTGCAATTCCTCAATCTGACGCCCGTACTGTTCGATGGTTCCCCGAACCTCCTCCAGTTCATCATCCAGGGCATGAATACGGCTGTTGATCTCCTCCAGACTTCCCTCGAAGGAACTCCTCTCCCGCAGGGCTTCCATATCCGTCTGGGATTCAAACTGCTCCAGCCGCGCTTTGCAATCCTCTGCGGCATCCGCGGCGATGCGGTACTTTGCCGCCTCCGTCTGGAGATTGGTCAAATGAGCCACCACATCCTCATCAAACCGGAATCCGTATCGCAGACCGAATGCCACCAGTTCCTCCCGCAGGTTTTGTCCCTGGGTGCAGGCCTCATTATATCCTTCCTTCTTCCGGGTCAGTCTCTGATACTCTCTGGTCTGGTTCTTGATATCATATAATTTTGCCGCAAAGTCCTTAACCGAACAAAAAATCTGATAGTGTTCCAAAAATAGGCGCACTCCGTGGTTGGCATCCCAGATACGCTGATTGCACTCTGCCTCCTTGTTTTTCAGTTCTTCCACGACAGCTTTCTGTTCCTGTCGTTTTTGTTCCCATGCCTGCTGCTCCTCCTGAATATGGGTGATTGCCTTGGTCTTGCCGTGAATGCCGGTCAAAATCAGAGCCACACCTACCACAAAAACGCATGCGCAAAACAGCATATAGATGGTCTCAAGCACGATGGGAAGCCCCAGAAGAGGCGTCGCCCCAATGATTTCACCCGCAAGTCCCAGAGGCGCAAGCACCAGGCCCACGATTCCGATTGCAGGGAATTTTGCGCTTTTATTTGCCGGTTCTGCCCCCATCTGCAACCATTCCTTTTCCCGCTCGGTCAATTGAATCTGAAGACCGGTGTGCTCCTTGTTCCATTCTGTCAGCTGATCCAGTTTCTCCAACTGGGCGTCCACTTCCTCATCCGTGGGGCAACCATCCGCAAACATCACCTGGTAACGGCTGAAGGCTTCCCTCTCCTGCTCGGTCAATTCCAGATGGCGGGTTCCGGTAGCCTCCTCCTCCATAGCCCGAGCCTTGCGTATATATTCCGCGAATTCTTCCTCGCTGGGAACTCCTTGGGAAAAAGTATCTGACAGGGACACCAGGGTCTCCAGTTTCTGTTCCTGCTCCCGGCATAGGGAGAGATAGGTCTTGCGCTGCTCTTCCCTGCGGCTCTCCTCGCTGGCCGCCTGAAGTTCCACTGCGCAGGCATCCCGCTGCTGCATCAGCTGCTGTTTGCGGGTCACGGAAGCTTCCTGTCTGTTCTGCAGATCCCGGATTGCCACCTCCGCCACATCGTAGCTGCGAAGCTCCTGCTCCATCTCAAGCAGTTTGCTTTTTCTTCTTCGAATGCTTCCGGTGGATCTGGTGGGGGACATCTGATTGATCAAATTCTTCAAAGTCTCCTGGGCAGTCTCATAATTGTTCATATCGTTGGTGTTGGCCGCCAGGTTGCCCAGCTTCGCATTGATGGCATCCGTAGTCTGCCCCACACACTCGCTCTGGGCAATAAAGACACTTCGCTTGAAGGATTGACCGTCCAGATCAAACAGTTCCTCCCCCACCTTGGCTGTAAAATCCACGCTCTCCAGATTGGTGCTCAGATCGTAAATATGAAATTCATCGAATTTCTCGGATTTCCCGAAGGTTCGGCTGATGCGGTAGGTTCTGCCCCCGGTCTCAAAATCCAGTTCGCCTCCGAAGGCTCCGCCCTGCCAGGGGCGATACAAATTGCGCTCTCTATCAACGGCACCTGCCTCCTTCTTGCTCTCCAGACCGTAGAACATCACCTTGATAAAGGCAGCCAGGGTGCTTTTTCCCCATGCGTTGGGCTCATTGATGACATTCATTCCCTCCGTGAAATCCAGGGTCATATCTGAAATTTTTCCGAAATTATCTATATGGCAACGTATGATTCTCATAATTCCTCCCCGGATAATGCCATGATTCCGCAGCGAATCACTTCACATTTTTTCTCTTCATCCATGTCTGAATTCATGACCATCCGAACAAACTCGCCCTTCAGAGACTCGTCCTTCTCGTAGTCACTGTAATTGATCAAAAGCCCGGTGGAATCCTCCAGCTTTACAAAATAGAAATAGCGCGCGAAAAGCTCCTGCAGATAATCGATATTCAGCTCACACTCCACATTCAGCCCTCCGGTCAGCTCAATTTTCACCAGGCTGTTGGTGGGATAAGGCTGTCGGTTGATTTCCTCCTCAATGCGCATTGCCGCCTCGTTGGTGGAGGTCACTCCGGTCACATCCACCGGGATGGTGTAGAGGGTTCTGTTTGCACAGGTGATGAAGGATGTGGTTGCCCTGCGCGCATCCCCGTCTATGTCAAGAACCACAAACCCCTTGGTGCCGCACTCGTCAAAGCCTCTTCCCTCCGGGCAGCCCGGATAGCAGTAGATTCCCCTTGCGTCCAGCTTGTCGGACACATAACTGTGCACATGTCCCAGAGCCAGATAATCGATATTCTTATTGCGCAGATTCGCCAGACTAATGCTCTCCGCGTTGTTTTTTCCACGGTACTCCCCCGCCTGTCCATGTAGTGTGACGATGTTGAACACATTGGGGTCCAACACCAGGGAGTTGTACACGTAGGGCTGGTTCTTTTCGGACAATTCCAGGCCCGACACCACGATTTTGCCATCCTCATAAGAGTAGGAGGTCCAGGTGTCCTCAAACAGCTTCAGATTCTCCGGAATCTCGTCCAGTTTGGGCAAAAAATTATCGTTGTCATGATTGCCCTTCAGATACAGAAAATCAATTTCCGGGTGTCCCACAATCATCTCCCGGACATAGTTTCTCGCCATGGCGGAGACATTGCGAATGTCGAACAAATCCCCGGCTATCAGAATGGCCCGAACCTCATTGGCAGCCGCATATTCCACGATATGCACAAATGTCCGCAGGATTTCGTGTTTTCGTTCCTTTGCCTGCTCCTTGGATAAGTTGGCACTCATTTTGGAATCCAGGTGCAGGTCTGCACAGTGAATCATCTTCATGGTTATCTTCCTCTTTTCAATCACTACCAAAACATGATATAACTACTATATCAATTTTCGATTGGAGATTCTACAACAATGAACAAATTTTTTAAAGGAATGGATGTGTCTTCCCTCCTGGAATATTTTGATATGGGGGCTCAATTTTACAACGGTGCGGGTCTGGATACCGACGCTTTTGACCTGATGGAAGAATATGGGGTAAATTCCATCCGTCTGCGCATCTGGAATCAGCCGGAGCTGGTGAAGGAGGCCCGGGGATACTGCGATTTGGCCCACACCATCGAGATGGCCAAAAAGATCAAAGCCCACGGAATGCACTTTGTACTGGATTTTCATTATTCGGATTACTGGGCGGATCCGGGCCAGCAGAACAAGCCTGCAGCCTGGAAGGACTATAGCTTCCCGGAACTGAAGCGGGCTGTCTACGAATTTACCTACGAAGTGCTCTCGGCCCTGGAGCAGGAAAACTGTCTCCCGGACATGGTGCAGGTGGGAAACGAAATCCGAAGCGGAATGCTTTTTCCCGATGGTGCGGTTCCCAACTATGACAATCTGGCCGTGCTGCTGAACTCCGGGATTGCTGCATGCCGCGAGGTGAATCCCGACATTGTGGTCATGATTCATCTGGATCAGGGCGGTCGCTTCTATTATCTCAAGGAGTGGTTTGACGCAGTATTTGACGCGGGACTGCTGCCCATCGACGCCATCGGAATTTCCTTCTATTCCTTCTGGCACGGAACTTTCATGGATCTAAAGAGTTCCATGACCCAGCTGATCGAGCGCTACAAGCTCCCGGTGTACGTGATGGAAACCGCACACCCCTGGCGGCTCTGCCCTACGGGACATGTGTCCGAGGACCTGATGAAGACTGCAGGTCTTCCCGCCGGCATCAAGGAACAGCGCCAGGTTCTTGCCATGATAATGCAGATTGCGGACACGGTAACCGCGGAGGCCTCCGCCAGAGACGGGAAGGAATACGGCACCGGTGTCTACTATTGGGAGCCCATGGTCATTCCGGGCCACGGCCACGGAAGCTGGGATGAAAATATGGGAATGCTGGATTTGGACGGTCAGGTCCTGCCCGCCTTCAAGACATACCGGGACTTTACCCCCGGAGAGATTATGGTGGAAAATCTGGATGAGTATATGGAATCGCTGTACTGCGTGGACGAAAATCAACTTCCTCCCGCCGGGACCAATCTCATTCCCAACGGAGATTTCGCACAGGGAACGGAGGGATTTTGGGCGATCTGCGAACCCTCCGATATCGAAGTGACCGCAGAAAACGGCGAAGTGTATGTCTCTTCCAGGGAAAATTTTGTGTATCAGCTGTTTCGAGATGTGCACATCGACAAGGCCGGCACCTACGATCTATCCGTGGAGTACCGCGGAACCAACACCACCGGTGTGAAGGTGCAGCTGTTTTTGAAGGTCATCACCTGCAACGGTGAAGAGATGTTCGCCAAGGACATCTTCCCCTCCGACGTGTCCTTTGTCACCCACGAAATCCGTGACCTGCAGTTGAAGCCGGGAACGGTTCAGGTGGGAATTCGCATGGAGACACCGCCCGTCTTTGGAAGAATACGGAATCTGCGTCTGGTGGAGGGATAAGGCAGGCCATACAAGACAGGATACTAATGTATTCTCTCAGGCTGTAGACAAAGTCATGAATAACATACAGAGCTGTATATTCTGAAAAATATATGGCTCTGTGTTAGCTTAAGTTTCTGTCCTATATCACCAATTTATCGTCAACCCTGCAAGCCGAAAAATGTAGGTCTCGTCAAACAGGAAGTTGTGGAGATGTTTGGCTAACGTATTAGGTAGGCTGATTACGGTTATATTTCGAGAAATGCAGAATATATCCGTAGGGATGGGTTCCCGACTACGGTTATTTTTCCAGAAATGCAGAATATATCCGTAGGGGTGAGTTCCCTACTATATATTAGCAAAAATACAGAATGTATATGTGGAGATAGGCGCTCTCGTCGTTCCTTAATATGTAGAGTTCCACCTGAGTGTCTGTCCATTTTGACGTTTGCCCTGATTTAAGACTGACAGATTCTTCTGAATCCGGTCCCAATCTACTTTCCCGTCACTCTCTTTTGGCACTTGCCCTTGTTTTAGACTGACAGATTCTTCTGAATCCGGTCCCAATCTGCTTTCCCATCAGTCTCTTTTGGCACTTGCCCCCATTTTAGACTGACAGATTCTTCTGAATCAGCCCAAAGTCCGCCTTCCTGTCAGTCTCTTTTGGCACTTGCCCTGATTTTAGACTGACAGATTCTTCTGAATCAGCCCAAATTCCGCTTTTCCGTCAGTCTTTTCTGGCACTTGCCCCCATTTTAGACTGACAGATTCTCATAATAATCAAGCCCCAACCTCCCGGCTAGCTACTTACCCTCGGGCAAGTAGCTCCTCTTGTTCCAAACAACTCGACAACTTCCGGTTTGAGGAGACCTATCGATCTGCATAATTCATAAAGTCGAAATTTTCTTTCACAAGTACATTACCATATAATAGTTCTACTGTATAAAACATCACACTTATATTATAGCAACTCCAGCAGTTGGCGGTTGGCAGATTCGTACCCCTCAAACAGGATGCCGTGAATTCCGGCCTTGTTGGCACCCTGCACATTCTCCTCGCGGTCGTCGATAAACACACATTCCGCCGCCGCGAGCCCATAGCGGTCCAAAAGCAGCCGGTATATGGATTCATGGGGCTTTACGTCCTTCTCAAAGGCAGAGAAAATTGCCCCGTCCAGATAGGGCAAAAACGCCATGCGGGGTTTGGTCTTCTCGTACAAAAACTCCGGATAATTGGACAGCACAAACAGATGCAGTCCTCTACTCCTCAAATCCTCCATCCATTCGATGACATAGGGATACAGTTGGATGATTGCACCCAGATGCTCGTAGGCATTCTTGATTTGCTCCTCATACTCCGGCTTTTGGGCGATAAACCGGGGCAAAAATTCTTCAGCCGGATAAGCTCCCGCGTCCGCCATGGCCCAAAGGGGGTTGCCAAACATGGCCTCGTTGACCGCCTTCCTCTCTTCTTCGCTTAAGCCCAGACTCTCCATATAGATGTCCGGATAATAATCCACCAACACTTTTCCCACATCAAAAATCACGTTCTTAATCATGTTGTTCCTCTGCTCTTTCCTCGATGGCGGCCACGCCCCGCATCTCGATGACCGGTCCGCCCTTTTTCTCCACGTAATCTCGGGTGATGGTCACCGTGCCGATGTTGTCATCCTTGGGAATTTCATACATGATGTCCAGCATGAACTCCTCAATAATGGCCCTGAGCGCGCGGGCACCCACCTTTTTCTCCTTGGCCTTCTGGGCGATGGCATGGAGCGCATCCTCCTCAAACACCAGCTTCACCTCGTCGAAGCCCAACAGCTTCTGGTACTGCTTGATGATGGCATTGCGGGGTTCAGAGAGAATGCGAACCAGCATATCCTCCGTGAGGGATTCCATGGCAAACAGGATGGGAAGTCGTCCCAAAAATTCCGGAATCATACCGAATTTGCGCACATCCTCCACCGTAACCTGAAGCAGCAGGTTGTCATCATTGTCGTATTTATCCTTCAAATCGGCCTTAAATCCGATGGAAGCTTCCTTGTTCAGGCGCTCCTTAATGATCTCCTCAAGTTCGGGGAACGCTCCCCCGCAGATAAACAGAATATTTTTGGTATCGATGGTTGTCATGGGTACCATGGCGTTTTTGCTGCTCGCCCCCACCGGAACCTCCACCTCTGCTCCCTCCAGCAGTTTCAGCATGCCCTGCTGCACGGATTCCCCGCTGACATCCCGCTGGTTGGTATTTTTCTTCTTGGCAATCTTGTCAATCTCGTCGATAAAGATAATGCCGTGCTCGGCTCTCTCCACGTCATTGTCCGCCGCTGCCAGAAGCTTGCTCACCACGCTCTCAATATCGTCACCGATATATCCGGCCTCCGTCAGGGATGTTGCATCCGTAATGGCGAGAGGCACATCCAAAAGCCTCGCCAGCGTCTTTACCAGGTAGGTTTTTCCGCAACCGGTGGGCCCAATCATCAGCATGTTGGATTTCTCAATCTCCACGCCGTCGTTCACGTCGGACATAATCCGCTTGTAGTGATTGTAGACCGCCACAGACATCACCTTTTTCGCATGCTCCTGTCCCACCACATAGTCATCCAGGCTGGCTTTGATCTTGTGGGGAGCCGGGATGGAGTGAATGTCCAGAACCGGAGCTTCCTTCTTCTCCTCCTTGGACTTCTTCTTTTTCAATTTCTGGCTGTTGGGAATCTGTCCCTGCAAATCCCCCAGATTCACCATGTTCACCGGCATTCCGCCGAAATTCAACATGTCTCCGAAACCCAATCCTCCGCCGTTCATAGTGTCAAAAGTCTTCTGCATACAATCGTTGCAGATGCAAATGTTGCTCTGAATATGAATCATCTTGCCCGCAACGCTCTCCGGTCTGCGGCACATATAGCAAATATCTTCGTATTCCGTTTCCTTATGTTCTTCCGACATTTTCTACCACCTAATCGCTTTATTTTATCATGAAAAATCATTTTTTGATAAGTATCTCCTATTATACTTTACCCCCAAACAAAAGACAAGATTCTCATTTCTTTTCGAAATCACATGATAACACATGCTTTTCGATTTTTTCTATTGAGAATTTGTGAAATTTTGTATATAATTTACTCAAACTATGCACTTTGAAACACGGGATTTTTGGAGAAAAAAATGGGAACGCTAATTAACTTATCCTTGGTCTTTTTAGGAAGTATATGTTTAGTCATCGGCCTTAATTATTTTATGCAGGAAAAAAACGCAACCACACCGTTTGCAATTCCCCTCATGGGCCTTTTTGCGGCTCTGTGGTGCTGTGGATATGCCTTCATGGGCATGACAGGAAATGCCCAATACGCTCTTGTGGGACGCAATCTGGGTCTTCTCGGTATTATTGGATTCATGTTTACCGAGTTTCTCTTTGTTGCGATTCAAAGCAATCTCCCCCGCAAGGTAATTAGCATCGCATTTCCTGTCACCGGACTTCTGTCCATTCTGGACTATATGTTTTACAGCAACGGCAGTGTTTTGACCTTTATCCGCTACCATGAGCGCACCTGCTACTACGCCCGCAAGACCTTTGGTCGCTATTTTCATGATTTCTATCTGGTATTTTTGTTCGTTTCCATGCTTGCGATGGCATTCTACTGGTACAAGCATCTCAAATTAACTCGGGAAAAGCAGATTCTCAAGGGAATGATTTCAGCCAATCTCATTCTGCTTTTATCCTCAATCCCGGACACCATACTGCCGCTGCTTTCAAAGCCATCTTTTCCGGCATCCGGCTTTGGTGCATTTGGTACTTATCTTGTAATATGGTATGTTTCGGTTCGAGGAAATGCGTTCAATATCTCCGTTCACAATTTCAGTTCCTACATATATGAGTATTCCACCGCTAATATTCTGGTGTTTGACCATCGCGAGGTTCTGGCCCTGGTCAACAAATCCGCAAGGACTTTTTTGAAAATTCGGGAGGAAGACAAACTTTCCCTCTCCGAGATTTTTGAGATTTCCCCCTCGGATTCCAAACAGCTTTTCGCATCCTTGAACAATACTTCCAAATCAAAGGTTGTACGACTCGTGGTGCGCAACAGTCATGCCATATGTACTCTCACTCTCACGCAGGTGAAGGACCGCTACCAGTATCCCTACTGTACCATTTGCTTCGTCTACGACATTACGAAGGAAGAGAAAATGTTGCAGGAGCTGGATTCCATGAAGCAGGCCCTTCAGGAGGATGTCAAGGAAAAATCCTTCCAGATTGAGCATTTGACCCTCCAAGCAATCACCACCATCGCGAACACCATCGATGCCAAGGATCCCTATACCAAGGGACATTCCACCCGTGTCTCCGAATATAGTGCCCTGTTGGCGGAAGCCCTGGGATGGAAGCGCGCGGATATTCAAAATCTGAAATACATCGCCCTGCTTCACGACATCGGAAAGATCGGTGTCCCGGACAATGTACTCAACAAGCCGGGACGCCTCACGGACACCGAATTTGAACTGATTAAATCCCACACCACCATCGGTGGCGATATTCTCAAAGATATCAATATGATTCCGGATGTTGACGCCGGAGCCCGCTACCATCACGAGCGTTACGATGGCAAAGGCTATCCCAACGGGCTTTCCGGTGAGGATATTCCGGAGATTGCCCGTATCATCGGAATTGCGGATGCCTATGACGCCATGAACAGCAAGCGTGTCTATCGTAATCCATTGGAAAAAGCCACCATACGCAAAGAGCTGGAAAATGGAAAGGGCAAACAGTTTGATCCTATATACATCGAGAAATTCCTCGAGCTTCTGGACAGCGGAGTTTTGGATTCCGTCACCGCTATGCCCGCTTCGGGTGAGGGAGGCAATACCATCGCGGAAGAGAGTTCCCTTCTCCTGAATCAGATTATGGAAAATATCGAGCGGGAAAAGCAAATGAGCAAGGAGACGGACTACCTGACCCGCCTTCTGAATCGTTCCAGCGGGGAGCCTTTGATTATTTCTGCCATGGCTGAATCCAACGGATGCCTCGCCTTTATCGATTTGGATAATCTCAAGACCATCAACGATCGTTTTGGGCATTTGGCGGGAGACCACGCTCTCTCCTCTGTGGCGGACGTTCTCCGGGAGAGCAGCCGCAACGCCATCATTGCCCGTATCGGCGGTGATGAATTCCTGTACTATATGAAGGATGTGGATGAAGCCAGCGCAATCGCAATCGTGGAGGGCATACTGCACACCTTCCGCAGCCACAAGGAAAAGGACCGCATTCTCTGTCACGCCTCCTTGTCCATCGGATTATGTCTGTCAACACCGGAGGATACCTATTCGGATATCTATCAGAAGACAGATAAAGCCCTGTATTTTGTGAAGCAAAACGGAAAGGACAACTACTATTTCTACAATCGTTCCAAATCCGATGAGGATTCCCAACTGCATCCTTCCACCGTGGATCTCAACCGCCTGGTGGAATCCATCATGCGCCAGGGTGCCTACGACGGCTCTCTCGGTGTGGAGTACCGTGATTTCACCAAATTGTATGAGTACATCAGCAATCTGGTGAGCCGCAACAATCAGAATTTGCAATTGCTCATGATCACTCTTGATTTTATGACCGATTGCGAACCTTCCCTGGAGCACAAGGATGACGCGGTGAACGCCATGGAGCAGGCGATTAATCAAACCCTACGTAACGTGGATGTGAGCACGCGTTTCTCCAGCCAGCAATTCCTGGTTATTCTGGTGAATGCGGAACGCTCCAACATCCAGATGATTATCAACCGTATCTTTAACCAGTTCTACAAACTATACCCCAACAAGGATATGGAGGCAAACTACGATATTGCGGACATTGACACTAGCAAGTTATCGAAGAACTGCTGATTTTCCTGGAGGGACGTATCTTTCGCGCGTGGGGACGTATCTTTTTCGCGCAGGGACGTATCTTTTACAAAAAAGGACATAATTTTGGTAGGAACCGACCCCAGTTTTGGACAAACCGTCATAAATCTGGCGGTCGGTATTTTGTTTTTACACAAAACTTCCGGCAAAAAAAGCGTAGCAATCCCGAAAATTGCTACGCTTCTATGAGTTTTTATTGATTTTGTGAAAAAGATACGTCCCTGCGCGAAAAAGATACGTCCCCACGCGCGTAAGATACGTCCCCGGAGCAACGTCCCTCTAGCGTATTCTACAGCAGTTCCTTCAACAATTTGTTGACCATACCCGGGTTTGCCTTTCCCTGGGTGGCTTTCATAGTCTGTCCAACCAAAAAGCCCAGAGCTTTCTCCTTACCACTGTGGTAGTCCTCCACGGACTGAGGATTCTCCGCGATAATCTGTTGAATGGTGCTGCGGAGTGCACTCTCGTCGTTCAGGCTCTTGAGGCCATGCTCCTCCACATACTGCTTCGGATTGATGTCCTCCGCAAAAATCAGTTCAAACACCTCCTTGGCTACGCTGGAGTTGATGGTTCCCTCATCCACCAATTCAATCAAATCGGCCAGATGAATGGGGGAAAAAGTAATCTCATCCGCATCCATATCGTGCTCTTTTAAAAGTCTCATGCACTCCACCATCAGCCAGTTGCTCACCTTTTTCGGTTTCTTGCATAATTCCGTGGTAGCCTCAAACAAATCCGCCATATGTTTGGATTCAGTGAGGATTTTTGCATCGTATTCCGGGATGTCGTATTCCTTCTTATAGCGCATCAGTTTCTGGGGCCGAAGTTCCGGCTGCTGTGCCCTGATTTTTGCAATCCATTCGTCGGACACGATGATGGGAACCAAATCCGGTTCCGGGAAATAGCGGTAATCCTGTGCATCTTCCTTGGAACGCATAGCGTGGGAGGATTCCTTATTGTCATCCCACCTTCTGGTTTCCTGCACCACTTTTCGTCCCATCTCAAGGAGCTCAATCTGTCTGGCCCTCTCCCCCTCGATGGCATGGGCAATCGCCTTGAAAGAGTTCAAGTTTTTCATCTCGGTACGGGTTCCGAATTTCTTGGAGCCCACTTCACGGACGGAGATGTTGACGTCGGCACGCATGGAGCCCTCGTTCAACTTGCAGTCGGATGCCCCCAAGTACTGGATGGTCTGCCGCAGGGTCTCCAGATATGCGATGACCTCATCCGCAGAGCGCATATCCGGCTCCGACACAATCTCAATCAGGGGCACGCCGGAACGGTTGTAATCCACGATGGATACGTCCTCCCACTCATCATGCACCAGTTTTCCGGCATCCTCCTCCATATGGATTTCGTGGATGCGCACTTTCTTTTTTCCGGCTTCCGTCTCAATCTCCACATAGCCGTTTCTGCAGATTGGCAGATACAGCTGGGAAATCTGGTAGTTCTGGGGATTATCCGGGTAAAAATAATTTTTCCGGTCAAATTTGCTGTACTGTGTGATGGTGCAGTTGGTTGCCAGACCTACGGCTACCGCATACTCCACCACCTGCTTATTGAGCACCGGAAGGGAGCCCGGCTGTCCGGTACACACCGGGCAGGTATGGGTGTTGGGAGCTCCTCCGAAGGCTGTGGAGCAGGAGCAGAAGATTTTGGTCTTGGTGGCAAGTTCCACATGGACTTCCAGTCCAATCACGGTTTCATAATTTTTCATGTCTTCTCCTCCTTTCCTACTGTGTCACAGTTCCTGCCGCTTCGGACATGGGACTGTGCAGATAACCTCTGGTCTGTTCATAACTGTATGCCGCGCGGATGATGGTTTTTTCCTGAAAACAATCTCCCAGTAGCTGGGCGCCGATGGGAAGTCCCTTGGAATCCACCCCACAGGGGACGCTGATTCCCGGAAGCCCCGCCAGGTTCACGGAGATGGTGTAGATATCTCCCAGATACATCTGAATGGGGTTGCTCAAGCTCTCGCCAAGCTTGGGAGCGGTGGTGGGTGCCGCCGGTCCCAGAATCACATCATATTTGGAAAAAGCATCGTCGAATGCTTTTTTGATCAGGGCTTTTACGCGGAGTGCCTTTAGATAATAGGCATCATAATACCCGGAGGAAAGAACGAAGGAGCCCAACATAATTCTGCGCTTTACCTCCGGTCCAAAGCCCTCGGAACGGGATTTCTTGTACATGTTGTGGAGGTCCGTGTACTCCTCGGTGCGGTATCCGTACTTGACGCCGTCAAAACGGGCAAGGTTGGAGCTAGCCTCCGCACAGGCGATGACATAGTATGCCGGGATGGCGTACTTTACCAGGCCCAGATCAAATTCTTCCACTATGGCGCCCTTTTTTTCCAACGCTTTCGCCACGCCCAGGACCGCCTCCTTTACCTCAGGGTCCAATCCCTCACCGAAATAGTCCCTGGGGATACCGATTTTCATGCCTTTTACATCATCCACAAGAGCCTCGGTAAATTTGTAATCCTCTCTTGCAACGGATGTGGAATCTTTTTCATCGTAACCGGAAATCACTTCCAGAATTGTAGCACAGTCGGTCACATCCTTGGCGATGGGTCCAATCTGGTCCAGGGAAGAGCCGTAGGCAATCAATCCGTAGCGGGATACGGTTCCGTAAGTTGGCTTGATTCCGGTCACGCCGCAGAAGGAGCTGGGCTGGCGGATGGAACCGCCGGTATCCGACCCCAGGGCGTAGGGCACTTCCTCTGCTGCCACTGCCGCGCAGGAGCCACCGGAAGAGCCTCCCGGAACATGTGCATCGTCCCAAGGGTTCTTGGTCTCGCCAAAGGCAGAGGTTTCCGTGGTACTTCCCATGGCGAACTCATCCATATTGGTTTTTCCGATGATTACCGCCCCGGCTTCCTCCAATTTTTTCACTGCCTCCGAAGAGTAGGTGGGCAAAAAATTGTACAGAATCTTGGAGGAACAGGTGGTAAGCATGCCCTCGGTGCACATATTATCCTTGATGGCCACCGGAACCCCGGCCAGAGGGCCTGTCAGTTTTCCCTCGTCCAACATCTTCTGTACCTGTGCGGCACGGGCAAGTGCCTTTTCCTCATCCACCGTCACGAAACTGTGAATTCTTTCTTCTTTTTCCTTGATTGCATCCAAAGCGGCGCGGGTTGCCTCCACAACCGTCACCTCTTTTGCTTTTATTTTCTTGCCGAGCACTACGGCAGTTAACGTCATTAAACTCATATGCTCTGCTTCCTTTTTCTACTCGCCGATTGTCTTTGGAACCTTGAATCCGCCGTCCTTTTGTACCGGGGCGTTTGCCAGGGTTGCCTGACTTCCGTCACCATTTGTCACCACATCCTCACGGAACACATTGTTCACCGGGAACACATGGCTCATGGGCTCAATTCCTGTGGTGTCCAGCTCGTTCAGCTGGTCAATGTAGTCCAGCATATCCGCCATATCTTTTTTGGCAGCCTCCGCTTCCTCCGGGGAGAGTTCCAGCTTCGCCAGAATTCCCACATACTCCATGGTCTCGTCGGAGATCACATTGCGCTCCACGCCATCCTCGCCAATCACCTTGGTGGCAACTGCTGCCTGCTCTACAGCTTCCTCCTGCTCCTCCTCTTCCAGAAGGGCAGCACTCTTCACTTTCGCGTAGTACACCGCATCGCAGATTCCTTGATTGTTGCGGTCCGCCATACGGAGGGTTCCCTCATACTCCATGCCCGCGGCAGCCATCACTTTTCCGGAATTGGGGTTGTTGGAATCGTGGTAGGCTGCCACTCTTCCTGTCCCCACCTCATTCATGAAAAAGCGGATGACTTCGGTCAGTGCTTCCGTGGTATATCCCTTATGCCAAAACTCCCTTCCGATGCAATATCCGATGACAACGCTCTGAGTATCGTCATCCACCTTAACGGCTCCGATGCTTCCGATGGGCTGCTCCAGCTCATTCAGTTCAATCGCCCATTGATAGAAATTTTTCTCCCCATAATGGGAGGTCCAGTCTCTCAACACTGTTTCAGACACTTCCACGCTCTCATGGGTCGGCCATGTCAGATATTTGGTTACCTCCGGGTCGTTCGCCCAGTTATAAAACATGCTCTCCGCATCTTCCATCTCAAATCGTCTCAATGTCAGACGCTCGGTGGCAAGTTCTCTCGTTCCGATATGATTCACTATTTTTCCTCCTTCTCGTTCGGGGACGTATCTTTTTGCGTGTGGGGACGTATCTTTTTCGCGTAAGATACGTCCCCACACGCAAAAAGATACGTCCCTACGCGCGTAAGATACGTCCCCAAACACAAACTATGGTTCCAGTCTGCTTAAGTCTCGTGGGAACAATGTAGCCTCGCGCACGTTGTCCTCCCCAATCAACTGCATGGTAAGGCGCTCCAATCCGATTCCAAGCCCTCCGTGGGGTGGCATTCCGTGCTTAAACGCTGACAGGTAATGCTCCATACCCTCCGTCTCCATACCGCGCTTCTCGATTTTCTCCATCAACTCGTGGTAATCGTGAATTCGCTGACCGCCGGTGGTGATTTCAAGCCCCTTGAACAGTAAGTCAAAGCTCAGGGTGTACGTCTCATCCGCCGGATCATCCATGGCGTAAAATGGTCTCTTCTTGGACGGATAATGTGTAACAAACACGAAGTCACTGTCGTATTCCTCCTTGAAGTATTGGCCAATCAACAGTTCCTCCTCCGGTTCTAGGTCAAAGGGATTGCGGAATTGTCTGTTGTACTTTTCTGCCACGCGTTGCTTTACCTCATCAAAACGGACTCTTGGGATGCGCTCCACGTTGGGAAGTTCAATCTTCAAAAGTTCCAGTTCTTTGCCGTAGGATTCCTGCAACAGCTTCATGGTGTACTGTAAGAATCCGGTTTCCATGGCCATAATATCTTCAAATCCGTCAATATAGCCCATCTCAAAATCCAAGGATGTGTATTCATTCAGGTGTCGCTTTGTGTTGTGCTTTTCTGCTCGGAACACCGGTGCTGTCTCGAAAACCCGATCAAACACCCCCACCATCATCTGCTTGTAAAACTGCGGGCTCTGCTGCAAAATTGCCGGTGTGTGGAAATACTCCAGTTTAAAGAGATTTGCGCCTCCCTCCGCGCTCTTTGCCCCGAGTTTTGGTGTATGAATTTCCGTAAATCCCTGGCTGTACAAAAAATCGCGAAAGCCTCTGGTAATTCCCTCCTGAATTCGGAACACTGCACGCTCCCTGGGATTGCGAAGTGCCACCGCCCGGTTGTTGAGTTTTGCCTCCAGGGAAGTATTCAGCTTCCATTTGTTGATCTGGAGCGGCATTGCCTCCGCCGGTTCCGACAACACGGTGACCGTATCCAGTCGAAGTTCAAAACCGTTTGGTGCGCGGTCCTCCATCTTCACCGTTCCGTCCACTTCCACCGTATCTGCTTCCTTCAAATCGCGGATATCAAAGCGGGACTTGTCCGGCTCATACACGCACTGCACCAGCCCCTGGGCCTTGCGCAATACCACAAAAGCCACATCGCCCATATCGCGAATGGTGTGAATCGCGCCGCGCATCTTTACGTTTTTTCCCTCGAATGCGCCACCCACAATCTCATCGATTTCCACAATTTCTTTTTTTTGTACTCCGGTTAAAAAATCCATGTTCGTACTCTCCTTTTTGTTCCACCTTGGTGGGATTAAAGTAGCGGGACGGAATATTTTGAAAATAAAAAAGCCCCAAGACAGAATCTCTGTCTCGGGGCGAGAATATACAAATATCCCGCGGTACCACCCGCATTGAAAAACCGGCTGACCCCGCCTATGTTTTTCCTCTCCACTCGCGTAACGTGCGAAACACGTATCGACCTACCCTCCCAATCGGAGCTCAACCGATCTGCTCCGGAGCGTTCCCTTGGTCTTCTCTTCCAAACAGCGCTCTCAGTCGGTGACGCTGTATTCCTGTCGGCCTCTGAAGATTAGAGTCTCCTTCATCGCTTTGAATTACTAAATTATATTCGTTTATACCACAAGGCTTTATTGAATGCAACCTTTATCGGGAAAAACTTAATAAAATAAAGTCAGGGTGTCTTGCCAAAGCGCGCAGGCACCGTTCCATTCCCACGCAGAAAAAGGCATAATCTCGAGCCATTGTTCGTTTGTATAAATATCTTCCTGATAAACGCAATGAAAAATATTTTTATATTTGTCATATAGTCGTATCATTCACATCTTTGTTAATCCCAGTTTGTATAATATCGTCATTAATTTCTTCCGCAATTAACCTATCAACACCCCATTTTAAAACATAAACTATATTCGATTTATGAGGATTATCTATCATTGGTACTCGTATTGTTGTTCCATAATCACCATACAATGTGTCTTCTTCTGTCCACGCTCCTCTTTTTGGACAAATGAAAACATCTTGAATTCCATATCCATCCATAACATATGAAAAAAGCCATTCTCCATCCTTTGTATCTCCAATCTCTCCATTTTCATTATATCTGGTCATAGTAAATGACCAATTTCCAACAAATCTAGCATATAATGACAAATCTGTATTGTTATGTGCAGTACTACTTCCTAAAGCATCTAAAAATTCATTATTCATACCTGTTCTCCTCTACAAACTGAAATTTGTGGAGATGTTTGGCTAATCGTATTAAGCAGGCTGATTACGGTTATATTTCGAGAAATGCAGAATGTATACGTAGAGACGGGCACTCCCGACGTTCTTTAATATGTAGAGTTCCACCTGAGTGTCTGTCCATTTTGACGTTTTCCCTGATTTAAGACTGACAGATTCTTCTGAATCCAGTCCTAATCTGCTTTCCCGTCAGTCTCTTTTGGCACTTGCCCCTATTTTAGACTGACGGATTCTTCTGAATCAGCCCAGATTCCGCTTCCCCGTCAGTCTCTTTTTGAACTTCCTCTCATTTAAGACTGACAAGTTCTTCAGATTCCTCTTTTACGTCAGTCTTTTTCTGGCACTTGCCCCCATTTTAGACGGACAGATTCTCATAATAATCAAGCCCCAACCTCCCGGCTAGCTACTTACCCTCGGGCAAGTAGCTCCTCTTGTTCCAAACATCTCCACAACTTCGAATCTTCTGTTTCTTTCAGTCTCTTCGAAAGGCTGATAGTTTTATAAGTAATTTGATGAGCGGTAAGAGCTTTTTTGAGAAGTGGTCCGGAGCAAGCTGGCACTACAGAAGTGCTGCCAGTGAAAGAATCAGCATATGCACTGGATAAAAGGCGTAAAAAGCGGTTTGGATGATTTTG
>JAQXJP010000041.1 GCA_029008875.1 Lachnospiraceae bacterium
GTACAGGGATTGTTCAACAATGGTTCCTGGGGAACCGGAAATCAGACTGCAAACTATGCAATCACAGGCATTTCCGGGGACAAGGAGGTTTGGATTACCTATACTTCCACCGGTTTGGCTGTAGTGGATGAGATGCCGGAAAACTGGGAAGGCAAGGAGTTGCTTACTGTGGCCAGAACCTACGCGCCAGAGGACGAGGAGGAAGAAACAGAGGGAAGTCCCGTAATCAACGAGGATGGCACTGTTACCTTCCGCTATGAGAATGCAGATGCAAAGGCAGTGTACCTCTGCGGAAATATGAACGGCTGGGGAGATGCCATCGGAAATGCGGACTATGCCCTTTCCAAGGGAGAGGACGGGGTATGGACTCTTACCATCGCGTTGGCTCCCGGAAATTATGAGTATAAGTTCGTGGTGGATGGAAGCTGGATTACCGACCCGTTGAATACCAAGTATGCAAACGGAAACAGTGCATTGGTGATTAAGGCACCTCTGGCAAGCCCGGTAGTGGAGGCTCCCTATGTAACCTTCCGCCTTGCGGACAACGGATATGAGAGAGTTGCGCTCTGTGGCAATATGAACGGCTGGGGAGATGCCATCAATAACGATGCCTACGCAATGACCAAGGATGAGGAAGGTATCTGGAAGATTACCCTAAAGCTTGGAGAGGGAACCTACTCCTATAAATTTGTTGCCGACGGCTCCAACTGGATGGCGGATCCTTTGAATGAAGAGCAGGATGACTACGGAAACAGTATAGTTGATGTTCCGGCATCTTATATTTACAACGTATTTTACTATGATGCAAATGAAGCACATATGTCTGTAGATGCTGCAGATATGCATGTGTGGGAAGTCGGCGGAGGAGACTTGGGAGACCTTGCCTTCGATGAACTGATTGACATTGACGGAAACCAGTGGCTGAAGGGAACAATTTACACCTCAGCAACCAATCTTGGAATTATTCCAAGATCCTACGGAGCATGGAACTGGCAGACAGGCAATCATTATTACAACAACGTCGACAAGGTTCTTGAGACCAACATCTATATTGTATATGGCGATGATGCCAATACATACACATCCGTGCCGGAAATTAAGGAAGCACGAAAGCGCAATGTAATTGTTGCATACAATCGTCCGGAGGGTGATTACGAAGGATGGAATATCTACAGCTGGAATTCCGGATTCGGTTCCTCCACCGAGATCTATGCGGTTGATACCAACGGGGATAAACAGATTACCGTACCCGTTAAGGATACCACCAATGCTTTTGATCTGGCATTCTGTATGAGAAGAACCACCGCGGATGAACCTTGGGCGGAAAAGGATGGCGGAGACCATGCCATCACCGTTCCGGCAGATCAGCTTGTGGTGAAGGCAATCTTTGATCAGGGACAGGGTGTAACCCGTGTTCTCCCTTACAACAAGGGATACGAGATGGATGGTGCAAACAACAAGATTACCTTCCTCTACCGAGATGACGAGCTGATGCTCACCAATATGGAGGACTCTCTGGAGGGCAAGGTTGCTGTTGTGGTAAACGGAGTGAGCCATGAGATGACTTACAACGAAAACGATGAGCGCTATGAATTTGAACTGAACGATATCACAGCCGGAGATTACGCTTACTACTATGTGGTGGATGGCGAGGAGCTGCTGGATACATTCAATGAGGATAAGACTGTCTACAATGACAAGGAGTGCTCTGTAATCACCTACAAGAGTTACGATAATCTTGAGATTCATGCAACACTGCAGAATGACAAGATGGATTACAACGCCAACAATGTGTTGACCGTCTCTCTGGAAGGGGAGGATGCTGCCAACCTGACCGGCGATGAGATCGCAAGCATCACCATGGATTTGGAAGCACTTGGCCTTGGAACCAAGAGCATTAACAAGGATTTGATGGAGGGTGTGGTATCCGTCAAGACAGGAACATCCTTAGGAAAAAAGAATATTCCGGTCACCATGATGGATATCTATGGAAATGTATACAGAACCACCGTCAGCGTCAAGGTAGTTGCCGACGATGAGAAGGATTTCGATTGGGATGAGGCTGTGATTTATTTTGCAGTGACCGACCGCTTCTTCGACGGAAATGCTGAGAACAATGAAGGTGTCAACAAGGACGGTAGCCTGAGCTATCACGGCGGAGATTTTGCAGGTCTGACACAGAAGTTGGATTATCTGCAGGATCTTGGAGTGAACACCATCTGGATTACACCGATTGTGGAAAACTCCAACACAACCACCACCAAGGATGGGGAAGTGATTGAGTCCACCGGATATCATGGATACTGGGCAAGCGACTTCACTACATTGAACTCACACCTCGGAACAGAGGAAGAATTCAGCGCTTTGATTAGCGAGGCGCATAAGCGTGGCATGAAGCTGATGGTTGACGTGGTGTTGAACCACAGTGGCTATGCGGATGAGACCACCGGATTTGATCCGGAGGAGTACTTCAACAACATTCTTGTGAACGAGGAGACCGGAGAGATGATTCCGATGCTCCGCGATGCAAGCAATACGGTTTCCGGGGATGATGTCTATGCTTCTCTTGCAGGACTTCCGGATTTTGTGACCGAAAATGAGGCAGTGAGAGACCAGCTTATTGAATGGCAGGTAGATTGGGTAGAGAAGTACGGTATTGACTTCTTCCGTGTGGATACCGTGAAGCACGTGGATGCTGAGACTTGGCAGGCATTTAAGAACGAATTGACCAAGGTGGATGCGGACTTCAAGATGATCGGAGAGTATGCAGGAAACGGCTATACTTCTTCCCAGCTTGGAATCGGAGGAATGGATTCCCTCCTTGACTTTGACTTCAACGATCAGGCACAGAGCTTTGTAACCGGCAATCTCTCCTCTGTGGAGACTTTCATGGCAGGAAGAAATGCAGCAATCAACAATACCTCAACCGTGGGAGCTTTCTTGAGCAGCCATGATGAGGACGGACTCGTATACAAGCTGATCAATCAGAATGGTCTGACCGAGGAGGATGCACTCAACAAGTTCAAGGTTGCAGCTGCACTTCAGTTGACCGCGAAGGGCCAGGCAGTGATCTACTATGGAGAGGAAATCGGATTGTACGGCGCGGACAATTATCCGTACCAGACCAACCGTTACGACTTCGACTGGGATGAGGCAAAGAGCCAGGCTTCCGACGATAACAGTATGCTGAATCACTACAAGAAGCTTCTCGCAATCAGAAGCGACTACAAGGAGCTTTTGGCAAGAGGAACCAGAAATGTGGTTGCAGTGGATGACAAAGCGGGATACGATGTATTCTCCCGCACATACGGCAAGGATTCTCTCTATGTGGGACTCAACATCAAGGATGAGGCTCAGGAGGTTACCTTTGCAGTGGACGGAAAGGCAGGAGATACCTACAAGGATCTCTACAGCGGAAAGACCTACAAGGTGGCTTCCGACAAGACTGTGACCGTATCCATTCCGGCTGCGGCAAACGGCGGTACCGCAATTCTTGCAAAACAGAAGTCCGCTGTGGAAGGAATCATCGGAGACGTTGTCAGCGCAATCAAGAATCCATCTTCCGCAAACATTCAGAAGGTGATTGCTTCCATCAAGGATCTCTTCGGAATCGGTAACACCAATGCGAATACCAATCCGAAGCCGAGAAGAGCCAACAGAGTGACCGTGGAGGAGGAGAGAGAAGTTGCTGTCTCCGAAACCGATGTCGCAAAAGCTGTGGAGGAAGTAGCGCAGGCGGACACCGAAATCCAGGATGAGGAGACTGCTCTGGCGGCAAGCGAGCAGAGCAAGAAGACCGCACCGATTCTTCCAATCGCGGCAGGAGCATGCGCTCTCGTTGCGGCAGGCGGTATTGGAGCATTCTTCCTCAAGAGGAGAACAAATAAATAGTTGATAAATACACGAACTTCCAAGTTGCACCGTGTATTATCAAAAAAGGGGCTGCAAATCGCAGCCCCTTTTCATATGGCAACATGCACAAAAAGAGGAAACTGATTTTGTTAAGTTGGTTTCTTGCAGGAGAATATGGGAGATGTTACAATGGAGGAAACCAAAGAATGAAAATTAGTTTTCAAGAAAGGATGATCCAATGAAAGAGAGAATTCTTGAGGCCACCATCAAGGTGTTTAACAAAAAGGGATTGAAGTTTACCATGGATGACATTGCAAAGGAGCTGTCCATGAGCAAAAAAACCATCTACACGGTTTTTCGGGACAAAGAGGCCCTTTTTTTTGAGATGGTGGATTACTGTTTTGACAAAATCAAGGCCAGTGAAGCGGAGATACTTGGGAACGACAGTTTGACAACGGTGGAGAAGCTGACCCAGGTTCTGGGGGTCATGCCGGAGGGCTATCGGGATATTGATTTCCGCCAGCTGTTCTCTTTGAAAGAGAAATACCCCACAACCTACCGCAGGGTGGAGGAGCGGCTGGAGACGGGGTGGGATGCCATCCTGGATCTGATTCATACGGGAATTGAGGAAGGCTCTATCCGACCGGTGAACGTTGTGATCTTAAAGACCATGATGGAGGCAACTCTGGAGCAATTTTTCCAGAGGGATGTTCTGGTGGAAAACGAGATATCCTACAACGATGCCTTGGATGAAGTGGTTCGAATTTTAGTAGAAGGTATTTTGATTAAGTAAAATCGGAGGATGCCATGGAACGTATTACGATAAATGAGGGCTGGAAGTTTTCGGAACAATTTGAGAATGGGATGATTCTGGCCGGGTATGATGACGGGGAGATGGAGAGCGTCAGACTTCCCCATACCTGCAAGGAGGTTCCCTTCCACTATTTTGACGAGCATGAGTACCAGATGGTATGCGGATACCGCAAATGCTTTTTTGGGAAAAAGGAGTGGGAAGGGAAACGAATTCTTCTGACTTTTGACGGGATTGCCCATAGGGCAACGGTATATCTCAACGGGGTTGAGGTGGGGGAACACCGTACCGGCTACACCGGATTTACTCTGGAGCTGACGAAGCATATAAAAATCGGCGAGGAGAATGTGCTTGCGGTGCGGGTGGATACCAGGGAGACGCTCAACACGCCCCCCTTCGGATTTGTTGTGGACTATATGACTTTCGGCGGAATATACCGGGAAGCTTATCTGGAAGTGAAGGAGCAGTGCTATATTGCGGACGTGTTTGTGCGCAGTACATTCCCAAAGGGTGTCCGGGAGGCGACGGAGGCGAATCTGATTAGCACGGTGGAATTAAACACCATCGGGGAGGAGGTCTGCTACATCCGGCAAAGCCTGGTGGATGGCAAGCGGGAAGAACTGCTGGTGGAGTCCCAGGTGAACGGAACCAAAACGGAGATCATCCACGAGGTGAAGGATATCCAACTGTGGAGCGTGGACCGGCCCAAATGCTATGTGTTGAAGACCGAACTGTTGCGGGACGGTGTGGTTGTGGATGTAAGGATGGACAAATTCGGATTCCGCCAGGCGGTGTTTGAGAGCGACGGCTTCTACCTGAACGGCGTCAAGACTAAGATCAGGGGATTGAACCGCCACCAGAGTTATCCTTACGTGGGATATGCCATGCCGGAATCCATGCAGCGGCAGGATGCGGAGATTTTGAAGAAGGAGCTGGGATGCAATGCGGTGAGGACTTCCCATTACCCCCAGTCCCACCATTTTGTGGACGCCTGTGATGAACTGGGACTTTTGGTGTTCATGGAGTTTCCGGGGTGGCAGCATATCGGGGATGATGCCTGGAAGGAGCAGGCCTGTGAGAATGTGCGGGAGATGATTACCCAGTATCGCAATCATCCCTCCATCATGTTGTGGGGAGTCCGTATCAACGAATCCCAGGATGATGACGAATTCTACAGGAAGACCAACGCCATCGCCCATGAGCTGGATGACAGCAGGCAGACCGGTGGAGTCAGGGCTCACAAAAACAGCCACCTGCTGGAGGATGTGTACACCTACAATGATTTTGTGCACGATGGTACAACCAAGGGCTGTGAGCCCAAGAAGAAAGTGACCTCTGACATGAAAAAAGGTTACCTGATCTCGGAGTACAACGGCCATATGTATCCCACAAAGTCCTACGATTGGGAAGAGCATCGGGTACAGCATGCGTTGCGGCATGCCAATGTATTGGATGCGGTTGCCGGGGAGGAAGATATCGCGGGAAGTTTCGGCTGGTGCATGTTTGATTATAATACCCACAAGGATTTCGGAAGCGGGGACCGCATCTGTTAT
This sequence comes from Lachnospiraceae bacterium, assembly GCA_029008875.1. Classification (GTDB taxonomy): domain Bacteria; phylum Bacillota; class Clostridia; order Lachnospirales; family Lachnospiraceae; genus Roseburia. The sequence goes on from JAQXJP010000041.1 coordinate 6,217, forward strand.
CACGGTGTGATGGATATGTTCCGCAATCCCAAACTGGCGGCGCTGGTTTACTCCTGTCAGCAGGAGCGGGAGCCGGTGCTGGAACTCAGTTCCACCATGGACATCGGTGAGCATCCCGGGTGCAACCGCGGATTTACCTATATTTTTTCCAATGCGGACAGCGTGCGCATGTACAAGAATGACCGCTTCATCAAGGAGTACACTTCGGCGGATTCTCCGTACCGGCATCTGCAGCACGGCCCCATTGTGATTGATGATTTTATCGGGGATGCGATTGCGGAGAATGAGAACCTTTCGGAGAAGCAGGCAAAACTGGTGAAGGATTGCCTGAACTATGTGGCGACCCACGGGTATCATTTGACCCCGCAAATTCTGTGGAAGGCACTGCGGTGTCTGGCTGTTTGCCATATGAGCTTTGACGATGCGGTGAAGCTCTACAACAAATATGTGGGGGATTGGGGAGGAACTTCCACCGTATACCGGTTTGAGGCGATTTCGGACAACGAGGTGATAAAAACCATAACTAAGTGCCCCATGACTGCGAGACATCTCTCGGTAAAGACATCCTCCGGCCAATTGTTGGACGGGGAAACCTACGATGTGGCGGAGGTGCGGATCCAGATGTTGGATGAAAACAACAATCTGTTGCATTTTTACAATGACCCGCTACGGTTTACCACCGCGGGCCCCATCGAACTGATCGGACCGGATGTGGTGAATATGCAAGGCGGAATGGCCGGAGTTTATGTCAAGACAATAGGAGTGGGAGGAGAGGCAACCCTGGAAATCGCAGGAATGCATGGGGAGCGCGTTGCGGTTTCCTTTGAAATCAGGGTTGATAAGAGCAAGGAATTACAATAATAAGGGGAAATAGGAGGATAACATGACAGACAAATCAAGACAAATTTTTGGAAACGAGATTTCCGGGAGGGATTACCGGAAAGCGGTGAAATCAAAGCGAAAGTATGCAAAAAAATACGGGGACGATTCCGGGAGGGAGTATCCGGTTCGCATCGAAGCAAATCCCTATATCGGGGAGTCCCTGGGGGTGCAGAATGTGCTGGTGGGAGATTTGATGCAGAATGCCCACTATGACCCCGATCGAGATGCAAAGGAACTTACATGGGATACAGAAAAGGGTATTATCGTGGGCAACATTCGCATGGGATTCGGGCATTACCGCATCTCCATGGCGATCGCTTCCGCGGCAAAATCCATGGGATACACGCCGTACTGGATGGATTTGAATTCCTATGGGGAGACCACCTGCACCAAGGTGATCGGAGCCCAGAACGCACTGTATTCTCTCGGCTCCAGGCTTTCCAAAAATCCGCTGTTCAACAGGTTGGTTTGGGAGCCCATGAACTATGAAGGGTTTCGGGCATTATCCTACAATGCGGCGGATCAAAAAAACGCTGAGCTGATGGCTCCCGTATTTGGAAATGTGCCCAAGGAGATTCCGGTTGTGGGAACCCATGTGTGGCCGGCACAGGCAGCAATTCATGCGGGCATGAAGTACGTGGTGAATGCAATCCCGGACAACTGGCCCATGGCCCTTCACTTTGCGGAGGGGAGCATACACACCGTCCAGTGCCATAACGCATACATGGGATATCGCATCTGCAACGGAATGGCGAAGGATAAGGTGTGTGAGCCCATGCCGAAGGAGAGTCTGGTATACACCGGACACTATATCGACCATGAGCTGGTGGTCAATATTGAGGCGGACTGCAAAGCGCGGATGAAGCGGAAGGCGGAGAAGAAACCCATGCGTTTTCTTCTGACTATCGGCGGGGCGGGGGCCCAGAAGGAGATTTTTGCGGCGATCATCCGATACCTTCTCCCGTACATCCGGGAGAACAAAGCGGCACTCTACGTGAATGTGGGAGATTACAGGAACGTGTGGGATGCGCTGCTTGCGGAGATTCCCGAGATGCGGGAGGTTGTCACGGAACACTTTGACGATTGGGCCGGGACGGAAGAATTCGCCCGCAATGCGTTGGATGATAGCAATGAGGTGACCGGAATCCACGGTTTCTGGCACAAGAACATTTTTGAAGCGGTGTACGCCACCAATCTGCTGATGAGAAGCTGTGACGTTCTGGTGACGAAACCAAGCGAGCTGGCTTTCTATCCGGTCCCCAAGCTGTTTATCCGAAGAGTGGGAAAACATGAGATGTGGGGAGCCATCCATTCCGCGGAAGTGGGAGACGGAACACTGGAGTGTCGGGATATTCCCCATACTCTTCAGATGGTTCAGATGTTCCTTGAGGGGGATCTCCTCCGGGAAATGTGTGAGAATATCATGACCAATCAGACCATCGGATTATATGACGGAGCATACAAAGTGGTGGAAATTGCCATGGGATTGAAGAAATAAGGAAATAGGAGGATGAAGAGATGAAGTTGAAAGGAAGCCAGAAAGCGGCATTTAGCTTTGGGGCATTTGGTAAGGATGTTGTGTACATGTTAATCGCATCCTACCTGTTGAACTATTACAATGTAGTGCTGGGAATGGACAGCGTGTTTATCGGCACGGTTATGATGGCGGCCCGCATCTTTGATGCGTTCAATGACCCGCTCATGGGAATTGTGGTTGCCAAGACCAAGACCAGGTGGGGAAGATTTCGCCCTTGGATTTTTGCAGGTACCGTTCTCAATGCAGTGACCATATATGCACTTTTCGCCACGCCCCAGACGGATGATCCCAACTGCGGACTGATGAAGGCATGGCTGATTATTTTCTATTTTGCATGGGGAATTACATACACTCTGATGGATATTCCTTTCTGGTCCATGATTCCGGCCATCACAGAGTCCGGCTCGGACAGGGAGCAGTTGACCTCCCTGGCCAGAACCTTTGCCGGTGTTGGGGATGCAATCCCCACGGTGCTCACTATGACCATCGTTCCCCTTCTGGGCGCGGGAACAGCCGCTGCCAATATGAGAATTGGGTATAAGTGGTGGGCACTTTTGATTGCGGTTGTCTTTGTAATCTCGGAGACCGTCTGTGTGCTGGTTGTGCCGGAGAGAGAGATCGACACCAACACCAAAACCACGAAGGTGAAGGACATGTTTGTGGCGCTGTTGAAAAATGATCAGGCCATGACGGTTGTGGGCTCCATCATTCTGGTATACGCATCCCTGAACATTTGCGGCAATCTGGTGCTGTACTTCTTCCAGTTTGACGTGAAGAATCCGGGAGCGTACTCCATCTTTGCGGCGGTTGCCTTCGCGGCCCAGGTGTTGACCATGATGATTATCCCGCTGCTGCGCAAGAAATTCAGCAAAAATGCACTTTTTCTTGCCGGATTTGTCATCCAGATTCTGGGATTTGTTGTTATTCTGGTAATGGCATATACGGGGCTGTATTCCTCTGAAAACTGGTATGTTCTTTGCATTCCGGGAATGTTGATTTACATGGGATACGGAATGCTGAATGTGATTATGACCATTTTCCTGTCAGACTCCGTAGACTACGGTGAGATGAAAAACGGTACCAGGGACGAGTCCGTGATTTTTTCCATGCAGACCTTCACCGTGAAATTGGCCTCCGGACTTGCGGTCTTTCTGGCCGGATTTGTAGTAAAATGGATTCATCTGGATATCTCCGACAACGCGGTGAATTCCATGGCGACCCTCCAGGGATTGCGGCTTTGGATGACCGTTCCTTCGGTGATACTCCTGGTTCTCGGAATTATCCTGTACAAGGCTTGTTACAAGCTGGATGACAACAAAATGGACGAGGTAAAAGCGGCTCTCGGGCGAGAGAAATAATATTGGAACGAAAGTTTAAAGCAAGGGGGATTGGATATGATTCAACAATTGGAACAGGTATTTGTGCTGAATACGGATTGCACCACCTATGCGTTTCGGGTTATGGATACCGGACACCTGGAACATTTATACTACGGCAGGACCGTCAAGATTGAGAGTGCGGCGGAGGCGGAGGCTCTTGTGGAGAAACATGCCTTTGCGCCGGGCAACACCAACATATACGACCAGGATCATCCTCAATTTACCCTGGAGGATGTGTGCCTGGAGATGTCATCCTACGGCAAGGGGGATATTCGGGAACCCTTTGTGGAGGTAATCCATGCCGACGGAAGCTACACCTCGGATTTCCTCTTTGAGAGCGCAGAGATTCTTGAGGAGAAAAGGCCACTATGCACCTTGCCCTCCTCCTACGACGAGGAGAAGACGGCACGGGAGCTTGTGATCACCCTTGCGGACAAAAATTATGATTTGAAGCTGGAACTCCATTACGGGGTGTTTGAAAAGCAGGATGTCATCACAAGATCCGCGAAGCTTATCAACACCGGTTCCGAGAGGGTGAAGCTGACCAGGCTTCTCAGCACCCAGGTGGATTTTGCGACGAAGGATTATGTTTTTTCCACCTTCAACGGAAGCTGGACCAGGGAGATGGAGCGCCACGATACTCCGGTGTCTGCGGGGAAACATGTGAACTCCTCCTACGCCGGATGTTCCTCCAGCAGGGCGAATCCCTTTGTGATGCTCTCGGAGAAGGATACCACGGAGGATACCGGTATCTGCTACGGATTTAATCTGGTGTACAGCGGAAACCACTATGAGGCTGTGGAGGTGAACGGGTACGGGAAGACCCGCATTGTGACCGGAATCAACCCCCAATCCTTCTGCTTTTTGGTGGAGCCGGGGGAAGCTTTTGAGACTCCGGAAGCCGTCATGACTTTTTCGGACGAGGGATTCAACGGAATGAGCCAGCATATGCACGATTTTGTCAGACAATGCATCGTGCGGGGAGAGTGGAAGAATAAGGTTCGGCCGGTTCTCTTGAACAGTTGGGAGGCGGCATACTTCGATATCAACGAGAGCAAATTGCTGAAGCTGGCGAAGGCCGGAAAAGAAGTGGGAATCGAGTTGTTTGTCATGGATGACGGCTGGTTCGGGGAGCGCAATAGTGACAAGTGTTCCCTGGGGGACTGGGATATTGTGAATAAGAAGAAGCTGCCCGGCGGAATCGCCGGTCTGGCTCAAAAGATCAATGCTCTGGGCATGGACTTTGGCATATGGGTGGAGCCGGAGATGATCAACGTGGACAGTGAACTCTACCGGGCACACCCGGATTGGGTGATGGATATTCCGGGAAAGCCCCACACGGAGGGACGCAACCAGAGAATTCTGGATTTGTGCAATCCGGAGGTGGTGGACTACCTGATTCAGTGTCTGACGGATGTGTTCTCGTCCGCCAATATCGCCTATGTGAAATGGGATATGAACCGCATCTTTTCCGATTACTATTCCAGATATCTGGATAAGGAAGCCCAAGGGGAGGTGGGACACCGGTATATGATGGGGCTTTATCGTATGATGAAGACTCTGACGGAGCGTTTCCCACACATTCTGTTCGAGGGCTGTGCGGCGGGAGGAAACCGGTTTGATCTGGGTATTCTGTGTTATTTTCCCCAGATTTGGGCCAGCGACGACACCGATGCGGTGTACCGCGTAAACGGACAGACCGGTTACAGTTACGGATATCCGCTGTCCACAGTGAGTGCACATGTCTCCGCCTGCCCCAATCATCAGACTCTGCGGGTGACACCTCTTAGCACCCGGTTTGCGGTTGCAGCCTTTGGTGTATGTGGATACGAGTGCAATCTCTGTGATATGAAGAAGGAAGAACTGGAGGAGATCAAAAACCAGATTGCCATATACAAGGAATGGAGACAGGTGTTGCAGACAGGAAGATTCTACCGGGGAAGAAACGGAAACATCCACGAGTGGACCTGCGTCTCCCGGGATCAAAGCCGTGCCGTGGGTATGGTGATGCAGGAACTTGTGCAGCCCAACACCCAGTTTGAGCAGTACTTTGCCAAGGGGCTGGACGGGGATCGGAAGTATCATTTTTACAACAGAAATCAGCGTTACGGAATCAAACTGTTTGGGGATTTGGTGAACACGGTATCCCCCGTCCATGTGAAGCAGGATTCCTTGGTTCACAACGTGATGGCCAAATTTGTGACCATGCCTGGGGAGGTGGAGGATGTGTCAGCCTACGGAAGCACCCTGATGAGTGGAGGCGTGAAACTGAAGCAGGCCTTCAGCGGAACCGGGTACAATGAGGAGACCAGATTTTTCCAGGACTTTTCTTCCAGATTGTATTTTATGGAGGCGGAGTAAAAAAAGATAGCGCGGTGGATATTCCTGTGCTATACTACCTAGGGATTTGAATTAGAATACTACTGGGAGGATCAACAATGGGTGGCTTTTTTGGCGTGGCAGCGAAGGAAAACTGCATCTTTGATTTGTATTTCGGGACGGACTATCATTCCCATCTCGGCACCCGCAGGGCCGGTATGGCTGTGTACGGGGAGGAGAAGGGATTTACCAAGTCCATTCACAATATCGAGGGAACTCCCTTTCGGACCAAATTTGACAAGGAAGTGGGCAAGTTCGAGGGAAATTACGGAATCGGATGTATCTCGGATTTTGAAGCACAACCGATTTTGGTTCGCTCCCATCACGGCACCTACGCAATCACCACTGTGAGCAAGATTAACAACGCGGAGGAATTGGTAAAGGATATTTTGGACAGCAGAACTCATTTCTTTGAGATGAGCAACGGGGAAATCAATCCTACGGAGCTTGTGGCTGCCCTAATCAACCAGAAGGATAACCTGATTGAGGGAATTCAGTATGCGCTGGATGTGATTGACGGATCCCTTTCCCTTCTGATGCTGACACCCAAGGGAATCTATGCCGCCAGAGATAAAATGGGGCGCACACCCATTGTGCTGGGCAAGAAAGAGGATGCCAGATGCGCCGCTTTTGAGAGCTTTTCCTTCCTGAATCTGGGATATACGCCGGACCGCGAACTGGGACCGGGGGAGATTGTGGTATTCGATGAGAAGCAGGCCAAGACCTTGGTCGCTCCCGGGAATAAGATGAAGATTTGTACCTTCCTCTGGGTATACTACGGATATCCTGCCGCTACTTACGAGGGGGTGAACGTGGAGGAGATGCGCTACAACTGCGGAAAACTTCTCGCCCGCCGGGATGATGTGGAGGTGGATGTGGTGGCAGGTGTGCCGGATTCCGGAACCGCCCACGCCATGGGATATGCCAACGAGAGCGGAATCCCCTTCTCAAGACCATTTATCAAGTATACGCCCACCTGGCCCCGATCATTTATGCCCACCATTCAGACCAAGAGAGATCTGATTGCGCATATGAAGCTGCTTCCGGTTCACGAATTGATCAAGGACAAGAGGCTCTTGCTCATCGATGATTCCATTGTCCGGGGCACACAGCTTCGTGAGACCACAGAATTTCTGTACGAGAGCGGTGCCAAGGAAGTTCATATCCGTCCTGCCTGCCCGCCTCTTTTGTTTGGCTGTAAGTACCTGAACTTTTCACGCTCCAATTCGGAGATGGAATTGATTGGGCGCCGCGTCATCGAAGAACTGGAAGGCGGCGAGGTGACACAGGAAGTGTTGGAAGAGTACGCAAATCCGGATTCGGAAAAATACCAGAACATGGTGGACGGAATTTGCAAGAAACTGAATTTCACTTCCCTCCGTTTCCATCGTCTGGATGATATGCTGGAGTCCGTGGGAATCGACCCAGATAAAATGTGTACCTACTGTTGGAACGGCAAAGAATAATTTTTAAAATGCATTGTGTAAAAAAGAGTCATCCCGTGACTCTTTTTTATTTTCGTAAACACATATTATGTCCGGAAATGCGCACGATAAAGGAAAAGAGAGGTGTGATATGAGAATATTATTTTTTGACGCAAAACCATACGACATTGAGTCTTTTGAGAAAACTGTCCGCAAGGCGGAATACGAGTCCGTTCGCATTGAGTACCTGGATGCGGATATCAATGAGCAGACTGCGGGGCTCGCCGCAGGATACGATGCCATCTGCGCCTTTGTCAGTTCCATCCTTGATGCCCCGGTGATTGAGAAGTTGCAAAAGTGCCAGATTCCGTTGATTTTGATGCGGTGCTCCGGGTTCAACAACGTGGATCTGGATGCGGCGAAAAAAGCGGGGATTACCATTCTTCGAGTGCCCGGATACTCTCCGGAAGCGGTGGCGGAGCATGCCCTGACCCTGGCGCTGGCAGTCAACCGGAGGATACACAAGGAATACATTAAGGTGAGAGAAAATAATTTTTCTCTGGTTGGACTTATGGGGCTGAACTTATGTGGAAGGGTCGCGGGGATTGTGGGCACCGGAAAAATCGGTGCGTGCATGGCAAAAATATGCCACGGGCTGGGAATGCAGGTGATTGCCTACGACAAATTTCCCAACGAGAAGCTGCAGGATATTCTGACCTACAAATCCCTGAAGGAGGTGCTGGCGGAAAGTGACCTAATCTCCCTTCACTGTCCGTTGACGGAGGAGAATTACCATATGATCAACAAGCATACCATCGACTTGATGAAGGACAATGTGATTTTTATCAATACTTCCAGGGGGGAATTGGTGGATTCCAATGATCTGATTGCGGGAATCCGGGAACACAAATTCCACGGCGTGGGATTGGATGTCTACGAGGAGGAGCGGGAGAATGTGTTTGAAAATCGGGAGGATGATATTCTGGAGAGCTCCATCGTGTCCAG
>JAQXJP010000042.1 GCA_029008875.1 Lachnospiraceae bacterium
ATGGACGCAGCAATAGTCAAACTCGATTCCCTGCCCGATACGGTTGGGTCCGCCGCCCAGAATCATCACCTTGGGCTTGTCGGATCTCACCGGATTTTTATCCTCGGCATTGTAGGTGGAGTAATAGTAAGCGCTGTCCGGCGTTCCGCTGACATGAACCCCTTCCCAGGACTCCTTCATGCCCAGTGCCAGCCGCTTCGCGCGAACCTCATCCTCGGGAATCTCCAGAATCTGGCTCAAGTACTTGTCGGAAAAACCATCCTTCTTAGCCTGAATCAAGGCGTCATCCGGCAGGGCAGAGCCCTTGCATGCAAGGAGTGCCTCTTCCTCCTCCACGAGCTCCTTCATCTGCTCCAGGAAGTAATGCTTCACCTTAGTAATCTCATGAATCTCGTCGGGGGTTGCCCCTTTTCGCAGCGCCTCGTAGATGATGAAATAGCGCTCGCTGGACGGATAGAGAAGCATCTTGAGCAGCTCCTCCTTGGACTTCTTGTCAAAGTCCTTGGCATGTCCCAGCCCGTAACGTCCGATTTCCAGACTTCGGATTGCCTTCTGGAAAGCCTCCTTGAAATTCTTGCCGATACTCATGACCTCGCCCACTGCGCGCATCTGAGTTCCCAGCTTATCCTCCACACCCTTGAACTTTTCAAAAGCCCAGCGGGCGAACTTGATGACCACGTAATCTCCGTCCGGCACATACTTGTCAAGGGTGCCGTACTTTCCGCAAGGGATATCTGCCAGGGTAAGTCCGGAAGCCAGCATGGCGGAAACCAATGCGATCGGGAATCCGGTAGCCTTGGATGCCAGTGCGGAGGAGCGGGAAGTACGTGGGTTGATCTCGATGATAATATCACGGTCTGTCACCGGGTCGTGGGCCCACTGCACGTTGGTTCCACCGATGACCTGAATTGCCTCAACGATCTTGTAGGATTTTTCCTGCAGGCGCTTCTGCACCTCCTCCGAGATGGTCAGCATGGGAGCGGAGCAGAAGGAATCCCCGGTGTGTACCCCGAGAGGGTCGATGTTCTCGATAAAGCAAACGGTAATCATGTTGTTGTCCGCATCACGGACAACCTCCAGCTCCAATTCCTCCCAGCCTAGGATGGATTCCTCCACCAACACCTGCCCTACCAGGCTGGCCTGAAGACCTCTCGCACAGACAGTCTGCAGCTCTTCCACGTTGTATACCAGGCCGCCGCCTGCACCGCCCATGGTGTACGCCGGGCGAAGCACCACCGGATAATGCAGACGGTCCGCAATCTCCATGGCCTGCTCCACAGAGTAGGCAACCTCGCTTCTCGCCATCTCGATGCCAAGGCTCTCCATAGTATGCTTAAACTCGATGCGGTCCTCGCCGCGCTCGATGGCATCCACCTGCACGCCGATGACTTTTACATTATATTTATCTAAGATTCCTTTTTGAGAAAGTTCGGAACAAAGGTTGAGTCCTGATTGCCCTCCCAGGTTCGGAAGAACAGCATCCGGGCGTTCCTTTGCAATGATTTGCTCTAAACGATCCACATTCAGCGGTTCGATGTAAGTGACGTCTGCAATCTCCGGATCGGTCATGATGGTAGCTGGATTGGAATTTACCAATACAATTTCATAACCTAATTTGCGGAGCGCTTTGCAAGCCTGTGTGCCGGAATAATCGAACTCACATGCCTGTCCAATGATAATCGGGCCGGAACCGATAATCAATACTTTGTGAATATCTTTTCTTTGTGCCATGGTTATCCCCTTCATAAAAAAGTAGTAAGTATATACTCTTATATCCTACCGAAAAAAGCGCCACGACACAACAATTTTTTTCTGGGGACGTTCCTTTCGGCACGGCAATGTCATTTAGCCAGGATTTCAAGATAATACGCCCATACACTAGCCCAAAATGTACGGGTACTATTTTTACAAGCAACTCCACAAACCGGAAGTTGTGGAGATGTTTGGAACAAGAGGAGCTACTTGCCTGAAGGTAAGTAGCTAGCTGGGAGGTTGGGGCTTGATTATTATGAGAATCTGTCCGTCTAAAATGGGGGCAAGTGCCAGAAACAGACTGACGGGAAAGCGGAATTTGAAGAACTTGTCAGTCTTAAACGAGAGGAAGTGCCAAAAGAGACTGACGGGAAAGCGGAATTTGAAGAACTTGTCAGTCTTAAACGAGAGGAAGTGCCAAAAGAGACTGACGGGAAAGCAGAATTTGGGTTGATTCAGAAGAATCTGTCAGTCTAGAATGGGGGCAAGTGCCAAAAGAGACTGACAGGAAAGCAGAATTTGGGCTGATTCAGAAGAATCTGTCAGTCTAGAATGGGGACAAGTGCCAGAAAAGACTGACGGGAAAGCAGAATTTGGGTTGATTCAGAAGAATCTGTCAGTCTTAAATCAGGGAAAACGTCAAAATGGACAGACACTCAGGTGGAACGCTACATATTAAGGAACGCCGGGAACGCCTATCTCTACATATACATTCTGTATTTTTGCTAATATATAGCCGGGAGCATGCCTCTACGGATACATTCTGCATTTCTGGAAAAATAACCGTAGTCGGGAACTCATCCCTACGGATATATTCTGCATTTCTCGAAATATAACCGTAATCAGCCTACCTAATACGTTAGCCAAACATCTCGACAAATTCCAGTTTTGAGGAGACCTACAATTCCGGTTTGTAAAATTCATAATGTGAGAATGTCCTTCTTACGAGAAATGGAGCGTTCTTTCCACTGTGATATCCATCAAAGAAGAAGGTATTGCCGCATTAACTGAATAGCAAGCTGAATTGCCACAAGAAATTGCAAATCAAATTGCCACAAGAAATCCCCTTGAATATCGTGCCCTATATAGTGTAGAATCAAGAAAAAGGAACGGTTGAAATGGGAGAATCTCAATATGAAGAATAAATATGTATCAGGAGTGCTGTTGGGTACCGCATTCTGTGCTGCGACAATGACGGCGTGCGGAGTTTACGGGGCCCCGGAGGAATATACGGAATACCAGGAGTCGAGTCAGCCGGATTCCCAAGAGGGTGAGGAGCGGGAGACGAAGAACTCAAAGGATGATAATTCGAAATATGATCCGAAAAAAGATCAGGGTCTTTGCGTGTATGGACCTCCGGAAGATTTTGAGTAGGGGCTTTATATGAGAGACAAATTTGCAGATATTCCCATAGAAATAAAACAACAGCACTTTGATCAATTGAATGCTTACAAAGAGGAGCTTAGGAGAAATCCTGAGCTTCGTTCTCTTTTTATTGAGATGACGCTGAACTGCAATGAGCACTGTCTGCATTGTGGGAGCAATTGTGGGGATGTTCGGATGGAGCATCCCTTAAGTGATTATGAAATCATTCGGGCGTTGACGGAATTGAAGGAGGATTTGAGCAGAGAGAAGAAGGGACTACCGTTTTTGAATATTACAGGCGGAGAACCACTGCTTCGGCCTCGGCTTTGTGAACTCATGAAGACCATCTCCTGCATGGGATACAAATGGGGAATGACCAGCAATGGGGTTCTCATCACTCCTCAGGTTGCAAGAGAACTGAAGGAGGCGGGGATGTATTCCATCGGAATCAGTCTGGACGGATTAAAGGACACCCATGAGTGGTTTCGGCAGACTGCCGGCTCCTACGATAAGGCCCTTGCGGCGCTGGACAATCTACTTGCCGTGGGCATCGAAAAAGTGATGGTTACAACGGTTGTGCACAGGAGAAACCTTCAGGAACTGGACGCGCTCTATGAGGTGATGAAATCCCACGGCTGCAGGATGTGGCGGATTATCAATGTGGAACCCATCGGAAGAGCCTTGACCAATCCGGATTTGATGCTTTCTTCCCAGGATTACAAGAGCATCATTCACTATATTGCCGATCATCAGGATGATGAAATGGAGATCCTGTATAGTTGTAATCACTATCTGGGCCTGGAACTGGAGAGAAAAACCAGACCCTGGTATTATTTTTGCAGAGCAGGGCTGCAGGTGGGCAGCATCCAGTACAATGGAGATATCAGTGCATGTCTGGATATTGAGAGAAGACCGGAGCTTACTTACGGAAATGTGAGAGAGCATCGTCTGTTGGATGTGTGGAAGAGGGAATTCCATATCTTCCGGGAGCACAAGGAAGAGAAATCCCAAAACTGCAGGGAATGTGAGCACAAAGAGAACTGTCAGGGCGGAGGATATCACACCTGGAACTTTGACAGAAATGAACCGCGAATCTGCATGGTCAAGGAACTATTGAGATAAACAATGGATACAATCCAACGGCTTCACCAAAAATTCGTCCGGGAGATTGATTATCTTGTCACGAAAGAGAGGGTTATGAGAATGAAAAGTAAAATATTATCTTTTATGCTAGTAGCAACCGTTGCTGCATCTACTTTGTTAGGTTGCGGACATAAGGCAGCGTCAAGTACACAAAATGGTGGAACTACTGTTGATGAGCAGGTGGACGCCGAGGAGAATGCTGGCGGGGAAAATACCAACGAAGGAAATGCTGATAGCATGCAACCATCTGACAATGGGGCAATGGAAGGTACCTTGAACACACAAGCTGATGGAGACGAAATCGGGGATACGGAAGAAACGAAGCAAGAACCCCAAGCAGATTTTACGCCCCATGTGTTTACCCGCGCAGATTTTGACCTGGGAATTGCTCAGAACACTCCTGAGGGATACAGCAATATGGCAGAATTTTTCATGGACGGTTATTCTGCATTTGATTACAGTTGGATGGTGGCTCTGAATCCGGAAATGAGTGACGAGAATGAGGAGATCAGCATGGCGTGGGAAACACACCGCGGTATTTCCTTGGGGGATTCTCTGGAGGAGGTGTATGCAGCTTATGGAGAAAGTGGCACTCCGTCGAAAGGAAGCGATGCATGGAGCTATGGGGAGCGTATCTCCACAAAGTGGTTTGGGTACGCTGTGGCGCTCCCAAATGGGATGGGATTGCAGTTGGAATTCATTACGGACCAAAATGACGAGGTGATTGCCATTTTTATGGAGGGAATTGATCAGCAATTTATGCATAAAGTGACGGAACCAGAGGAGTTTTCCTATTAATAGGTATGAGGTCAGAGAGGGGCGGCTTTATGGAGAAGTGGGATTTGTACACGAGATATCGGCAGAAAACCGGGGAGGAATATATCAGACAGGACACATGCAGGATTCCGGAGGGGAGATACCATCTGGTGGTTCATGTGTGGATTCGAAACAGCAAGGGAGAATATCTGATTTCGCAACGGGCTGCAAACCGCCCCACATATCCTCTTATGTGGGAGTGCGTGGGAGGATCGGTTATCGCAGGGGAAACCAGCTTGGAGGGAGCGCTTCGGGAGACCTTTGAGGAGGTGGGAGTACAGCTTGACCCAAAGCGAGGAAAGATTCTTTTTTCCAAGATAAGGAACGATTTCGATGGGAAAAAATTCAGGGATATCATGGATGTCTGGCTCTTTGAATATGATGGGAATGTGGACCTGAAAAACGCCACCACGGATGAAGTGGCCGACGTGAGATGGATGAAAACTGAGAAAATCAAAGCGTACTATGATATGGGAAAATTGGCGGAGACTTTAGATTATTTTTTCGATGTCATGGATTCTGAAGAGCCGGATTACTCCGACATTATCGGAAGGGAAGTTGCCGGAACCATCGACCGGCCACTTGGGTCAACGCACCCGAGGCACCCGGATATGGTGTATCCCGTCAACTATGGGTATGTGGATGGTGTTTTTGCGGGGGACAAAGCGGAGCAGGATGTGTATGTTCTCGGAACAAAGGAGCCCCTGCAGAGCTTTACCGGAAAGGTGATTGCGGTATATCACAGATTCAATGATATAGAGGATAAATGGATTGTATCCCTTACGGGAGCTGACATCCCGGATGATGCCATCCTGGGGGATATTATGTTTCAGGAGCAGTTTTTCTACGGAAAATTGTATCGATAGGCATGAATTTCCTATGAATGTGTACTTGTAATTTGCGACAGAAAATGATATATAATGAGGTTATGTTGTATATTTATACAGAAAAAAGGAAAGGAAGAGGATAAAACTATGAAAAAGATGAGAAAACAGGCCGCACTTGTGCTTGCGGCGGCAATGATGGTTACAATGGCCGGATGTGGAAATTCTGTTCCGGAGAACACGGTGCATTCTGTGGATGATCTGGAGGGCAAGACAATCGGAGTACAGCTGGGAACCACCGGAGATATCTATGCATCCGACTATGAGGGTGACGAGGCGGGAACCGTCATCGAGAGATACAACAAGGGAACCGATGCTGTGCAGGCATTGAAGCAGGGCAAGATTGACTGCGTGATTATCGATGAGCAGCCGGCAATGGCTTTTGTTGAGAAGAATGATGATTTGGAAATCCTGGACGATGTATTCGCAGATGAAGAGTATGCCATCTGCATTGCCAAGGATAACACGGAGTTGACCTCTGAGTTCAATCAGGCAATTGCGGAACTGAAGGAAGAGGGAACTCTGGATGCGATTATCAGTAATTATATCGGAGATGACACCAAGGGTAAGACCCCTTATGTGTCTCCGGCAGATGCAGATCATTCCAAGGGAACCCTGTGCATGGCGACCAACGCCGCTTTTGAGCCCTACGAGTTCTACGATGGGGACAAAATTGTGGGAATCGATGTGGATCTGGCAACTGCAATCTGCGATAAGTTGGGATATGCCCTTGAGGTGGAGGACATGGAGTTTGACTCCATCATCACTGCTGTTTCCAGCGGAAGAGCGGACTTCGGTGCAGCGGGAATGACCGTGACAGAGGATCGCCTGAAGAATATCGATTTTACAGAGACTTATACCACAGCGCGCCAGGTTATTATCGTTCGCAAAAATTAATTTCAAGGTGGCTGACAGAGACGGCATCCATGCTCTTGTCCGGATGGATGCCCATGAGAAGGAGAACGGAACGTGGAGACACTCATACAAAAATTTGTGCAGAATTTTATAGAGAATCAAAGATACCTGTATCTGCTGCGCGGATTGGGAAATACCATTATTATCACGGTCTTTGCACTGATTATCGGTGTGGTTATGGGCTTTTTGGTGGCGGTGATTCGCTCCACCCATGACAAGCGCGGTGGATTGAATTTTGTGAATTTCATCTGCAAGATTTTTCTGACCGTGTGGCGTGGAACCCCCACCGTTGTCCAGGTTATGATTATGTACTACGTGATTCTGGTATCCGTCAACAACAAAATTCTGGTGGCTGTCATTGCCTTTGGTTTAAATTCGGCTGCCTATGTGGCGGAAATTGTGCGTTCCGGTATCATGTCCATCGATGAGGGACAGTTTGAAGCGGGAAGAAGTCTGGGGCTTAATTACGCCCAGACCATGCGGCTTATCATCCTACCCCAGGCATTCAAGAATGTCCTTCCGGCGCTGGGCAACGAGTTTATCACCTTGTTGAAGGAAACCTCCGTCAGCGGTTACATCGGAATGATGGATTTGACTAAGGGGGCGGATATTATCCGCAGCCAGACCTATGAGCCGATCATGCCATTGTTAGGTTGTGCAGCGATTTATCTGGTTTTGGTTATGCTGTTGACCACAGTTTTGCAGAAACTGGAAGGGAGATTGAGAAACAGTGATAGATAAGGGGCAAGTCTTAATTGAAGTAAAGAATCTAACCAAATCCTTTGACGGACAGATGGTGTTGAATGGAATTTCCACGCAGATTTGTCAGGGCGAAGTTGTGGCGATTATCGGTCCTTCCGGCTGTGGCAAGTCCACGTTTCTGCGATCCCTGAATTTGTTGGAGACACCCACGTCCGGCGAGATTTTGTTTGAGGGAACAAACCTCACTGACAAGAGTGTGGACATCAACAAGGTGCGTCAAAAAATCGGTATGGTGTTTCAGCAGTTTAACCTGTTTCCCAACCATACTATCAAGGACAACATTACCCTTGCTCCGGTGACCCTTGGGCTTATGACCAAGGAAGAGGCGGACAAGAAGGCCATGGAACTTCTGGAGAGAGTAGGGCTCCCGGATAGGGCGAACAGCTATCCCTCCATGCTTTCCGGCGGACAGAAACAGCGCATCGCCATCGCCCGTTCCCTTGCCATGAACCCGGACGTGATGCTCTTTGACGAGCCCACATCCGCCTTGGATCCGGAGATGGTGGGGGAGGTTCTGGAACTGATGCGGGAGCTGGCTGCAGATGGCATGACCATGGTGGTTGTCACCCACGAGATGGGATTTGCGCGGGAAGTGGCAAGCCGGGTTATGTTTATCAATGAGGGCGTGATTCAGGAGGAGAATTCCCCCAAAGAATTCTTTGAAAATCCTCAAAATCAGAGACTGCAGGATTTTCTTTCCAAGGTCCTGTAAATTATACGATGGATTAAACTGTATATGATAAAAAGCGGGGCTGAGAAAACAGTCCCGCTTTTGGATTTAGATATTTTCGGTTTAGTAGTTCTCCTCGTGAACTTCGAAGTAGCTCTGGGGATGGTTGCAGGTTGGGCATACATCCGGAGCCTTGGTTCCCACAACAATGTGTCCACAGTTGCGGCACTCCCAAATCTTTACCTCGCTCTTCTCGAAGACAGCGGCAGTCTCCACATTCTTGAGCAGAGCGCGATATCTCTCCTCATGATGCTTCTCGATTGCGCCAACCAGTCGGAATTTGGCAGCCAACTCCGGGAAGCCCTCCTCCTCTGCGGTTTTGGCAAAGCCCTCGTACATGTCTGTCCACTCGTAGTTCTCACCGTCTGCGGCAGCCTCCAGGTTGGCCTTGGTGTCGCCGATTCCGTTCAACTCCTTAAACCACATCTTGGCGTGCTCTTTCTCATTATCCGCGGTCTTCAAAAATAGAGCGGCAATCTGCTCATAGCCTTCCTTTTTCGCAACAGATGCAAAGTAGGTATATTTATTTCTTGCCTGTGATTCCCCGGCAAATGCTGCCTCCAAATTCTTCTCTGTCTGTGTTCCTGCGTACTTTCCTTTTTCCATTTTAGGTTCCTCCTTCATGATATCTAATGTCACATGTGGTGTGGGTGCTCCGCCTGCATGTGCAATATTCGTGTGTTCTGAAATATCTTCGCTGATGGTGCACAAATCATCCACGGATAGACCATGAATATCTTTATTGCCCGTGATTCTTGCAAAGGTTCGCAACTCCTCCGCGGAGCATTTGAGATAATTCTCAATCCGCTTTGCTGCCGTGTCGATGTGTAATCTCGCCCGCAGGTTCTCATCCTGTGTGGCCACACCCACCGGACACATTCCGGTGCCGCAGATACGGTATTGCTGACAGGCAGCTGCCACCATGGCGGCAGAGGCAATGGCAACGGCATCGGCACCCATGGCAATGGCTTTGGCAAAATCGGAAGATACCCGAAGTCCGCCTGTGATGACCAGATCAATATCCGAGCCCACAGAGTCCAGATATTTTCTCGCGCGATAGAGCGCGTAGATGGTGGGGACACTGGTGGAGTCCCGGATGATGGCGGGAGATGCTCCCGTTGCGCCGCCTCGTCCGTCTATGGTGATGAAATCCGGTTTGGCATAGACGCAGAATTCCAAATCTCTCTCAATGCGTCCGGCAGCAATCTTGATACCGATAGGCCGGCCTTCGCTTCTTGTCCGAAGCTCCGCCACTAACTTCCGCAAATCCTCGGCATTGTCGATTCCGGGGAACTTGGAAGGGCTGATGACATCCTCACCCAGTGGTTTGTTTCGAATCTTCGCAATTTCCGGGGTAACCTTGCCGCCCGGCAGGTGTCCTCCCATTCCGGGCTTTGTTCCCTGCCCGATTTTTATCTCGATGGCATCGGAAGTTTTTAGATTCTCATCGGTTACGCTGTACAGATTCGGCACATACTCAAAGATGTATTTATATGCCGCTTCCTTTTCTTCCGGGAGAATGCCTCCCTCACCGCTGCACATTGCTGTGCCGGCCGCGGCGCTTCCCTTTGCCATAGCAATTTTGGTCTCCTTGGAGAGCGCGCCGAAGGACATGTGGGAGATATACACCGGCATATCAAGCACCATGGGCTTTTGGGCGTGCTTTCCGATCACGGTCCTTAAAGATACCTCCTCATGCTCGCCCAGAGGCATGGGGTTTAATTGTGCCCCCAACACAAGCACATCGTCCCAGTTGGGCATTTTCATCCGGGTGCCCATGGCCTCGATGGCTGACTTCCCGGTGACAGCCATCTCATGGATTTCTCTCATGTAACGGTAGTCGCTGTCCGTCTTGCGGGTTTCCTTCGGGTAACTCAGATCCAAACCCTCGGCATTTATGGAAGCGGGCCTTTTATCGGGTTCCGGCGGAATGTCTGTCGCTTGTTTCGGCTTTTCCTGTTCCAGCGGTTCAAACCGCTCCGGCGGCTGTTTGCAGACAGGGCATTCTGTCAATTCGGAAAAGGGCTTGCCCTCCTTTTCTTCATCGTACACATACCCGCAGACGCTACATTTGTAAACCATGCAATCCCTCCTTTATTTTTTCTCTCTGCATTTGGGGCAGAGGTAGAATACTTTTAAATCGTAGGTGATAATTCCTTCTCCCAGCTGGCTTTCCAGGCCTCGTGTCAGATCAGAAAAAGTCACATCGGATACTGCCTTGCAGTTTTTGCACACAAGGTGGTCATGTCGCTTAGCAATATCATAGCGGTCGGGGGAGCCCTCGATGGACAGTTTCCGTATCAGTCCTTCCTGACACAGGGTATTTAGGTTGTTGTAGACCGTTGCCTGCACAACCTTCGGCTCGATTTTCTTCAGTTCCAGGAAGAGTTGTTCCGCAGTCATGTGCTCTCTGGACTGGCGGACCAATTCTAATAGCAATTTTGCATATTTGGTCACCCCACCACCACCTTCACTTTAGAATTATTTTAATTATAATACTTTTTTCTATTTTGTATAGCCGAATATTTTTCCTTTTTTGATAAAAAATATTGACATAGGGAAGGAAAATGGTTATATTAATAACAGTAACTATTACTATTTTCGAAAGAGAACAGGTATGGTAAAATATTCACGTCAAAGAGAGTGCATATTGAACAATTTGCGGAGCCGCAGGGATCACCCCACCGCTGACATGGTCTACGAGAGTGTCAGGGAGGAACTCCCCAAGATTAGCCTGGGAACCGTCTACAGGAACCTTTCCCTCTTGGCCGAGAGAGGGCAGATTTTGAAAATTTCCGCAAATGCGGGGGCAGATCGTTTTGATGGCTTCATGGAGCCGCACAATCACTTTATCTGCAGATGCTGCGGAAAGGTGGAGGATATGGATTATGTACCGACGGAATCGATTACGGAGAATGCGTCCCAATCCTTTGACGGAATCATTGACACGTATGAACTGCAATTTTTCGGCAAATGTCGAGATTGTATTTCAGATATAAGAGATTAAAATTATTTAGGAGGAATTTAAAATGGCAAAATGGGTATGTCCTGTATGTGGTTACGTTCATGAAGGTGATGAGGCTCCGGCAGAGTGTCCGGTATGCCATGTGAGCGGAGATAAGTTCACAAAGGTGGAAGGCGAGATTAAGCTCGCTGCAGAGCATGAGTTCGGAGTATACGGAGCAACCGTAAAGAATAATCCGGATATCAGCGAAGAGGACAAGAAGTTCATTTATGAGCAGTTGAAGGCAAACTTCGAGGGTGAGTGCTCCGAGGTTGGTATGTACCTTTGCATGGCAAGAGTTGCGCACCGTGAGGGATATCCGGAGATCGGATTGTACTGGGAGAAGGCTGCTTACGAAGAGGCAGAGCACGCAGCAAAATTTGCAGAGTTGCTCGGATCTGACTTGGAGGGAAGCATGACCAATTCTACCAAGAAGAACCTTGCTTGGAGAGTGGACTGCGAGTTCGGTGCAACCAAGGGTAAGGTAGACCTTGCTACCTGCGCGAAGAAGAATAACCTGGATGCTATTCATGACACCGTACATGAGATGGCTCGCGACGAGGCTAGACACGGAAAAGCTTTGGAAGGTTTCCTGAAGAGATACTTTGCATAAGCTACAAGCCGAGTAAGGATAAAATAAAAAATAGCTGGAGGGCATTTATGCACTTCCAGCTATTTTTTATTTTAGACTTATTGGGCGACAGCCCGACAGCGAGAAGGAGCCGAAGGCGGATTCGAGCTGACTCGGCTTGTTAAAAAACATATCTTTATACCATCTTAATACCACAGAAAAATGCTTAACGCTGTCTTTTTTTTCAAAATTTTATAATAAAAGCAGTAGGGGAAAGGAGATACCGGAAGTGAATCTATTGAAAAAAATAAGGGAAAAGCTGACTTCTTTTCAGATCATTATATTGGGTTTTGCCGGGGTGATTCTTATCGGAACCATTCTGCTTATGCTTCCTATTTCTTCCAGCGAGCATCTGTTTACGCCTTTCCATGAAGCTCTGTTCACCGCTACCTCGGCGGTTTGTGTAACAGGGCTTGTGCTGGTGGACACTGCCTCCCACTGGTCCTATTTCGGTCAGGCAGTGGTTCTGATTCTGATACAGATCGGCGGGTTGGGGGTGATTACGGTTGCATCCCTTCTGAGCATGATTGCAGGGAGAAAGATTTCCCTTATGCAGAGACAGACCATGCAAAGTGCCCTGTCCGCTCCCCAGGTGGGCGGAGTTGTGAGACTGACCAGGTTTATCTTTAAGACGGCCTTTTTGTTGGAGCTTTTGGGAGCGCTGGCGCTTCTGCCGCTCTTTTGCAAGAGGTATGGGGCGGAAGGAATCTGGATGGCGGTGTTCCACTCTGTCTCCGCATTCTGCAATGCGGGCTTTGACATCATGGGGACCAAGACCGGCGCCTTTTCTTCCCTCACTTCGTTCCGGGGAAGTATTTACGGGACAGTGGTGTTTTCCATATTGATTGTCGCCGGAGGAATCGGATTTCTGACATGGGAAGATATCGCCACCAAGAGGACCCGATTTAGGGAATATCGGATGCAGAGCAAGGTGATTATCTGCACAAGCATTCTTCTGATTCTGGTGCCGGCCTGTCTCTTTTTCTTCGCGGAATTTGAGGACTTTCCCATGAAGGAGAGGTTCTGTGCTTCGATTTTCCAGTCCGTGACACCGAGAACCGCGGGGTTTAACACGGCGGATTATTCCGGGATGAGTGAAAACGGATGGGGAATTACCATGATACTTATGTTGATCGGCGGTTCTCCGGGATCCACCGCAGGAGGAATGAAGACAACGACTATAGCCATCCTCTTTGCCAATGCTATCGCGGTGTTCCGCAAGAGAGACAACACCAATTACTTTGGAAGAAGAATCGGTGATTCCGTGGTAAAAAATGCTGCCACAATCCTCTTCATGTACATCACTTTGTCCCTGCTGGGGGCGTTTGTTATCAGCGAGATTGAAAAAATATCTTTGATACAGTGTATGTTTGAGACCATGTCCGCAATCGGAACCGTCGGGTTGACGCTGGGAATTACACAGCAGCTTGGTATGGTGTCGCAGGTTGTGTTGATTTTGCTGATGTTCTTTGGAAGAGTGGGGGGACTGACCATCATATATGCGGCCTTTTCCCACAAGGATACGTACGCATCAAAATACCCTGTTGAAAATATTATGGTGGGATAAAGGAGAGAATTATGAAATCAGTATTGATTATCGGTCTTGGAAATTTTGGAAAACTTGTAGCTAAGCAGGTGAGAGAATTGGGTCATGAAGTGTTGGCGGTGGATAAAAACGAGGAGAGAGTGAATGATATCCTCCCTGCCGTGACCAACGCGGTGATCGGGGACAGCACCAATGAGAGTTTGCTACACTCTCTTGGGGTCAATAATTTTGACGTGTGCATTGTAACCATCGCCAATGATTTTCAAAGCTCTCTGGAGACCACATCCCTTCTGAAAGAACTTGGAGCCAAATTTGTAGTGGCCAGGGCAAACCGGGAGGTGCAGGCAAAGTTTTTGCTGCGCAACGGTGCGGATGAGGTTGTGAATCCGGAGAAACAGATTGCAAAGTGGACAGCAATCCGGTATACCTCCGACCATATCTTAGACTACATTAAGTTGGACGAGAACCATGCAATTTTCGAGGTGGATGTTCCACCGGAATGGGTGGGGAAGACCATCAGCCAGATAGATATCCGGAAGAAGTACGGAATCAATATCATGGCGACCCGGGAGAACGGGAAGATGAATATGTCCGTTCTCCCGGAGACGATGCTCACGGCGGAAAAGACTCTTTTTGTTCTGGGGGAACATAAGGCAATTCAAAAGTGCTTCCATATTTAACTCTATGGGAGGTGAGCGCTTTGGAAAGTATTCTGCTTATCGGAATTATTATTTTCATTATGGCTGTCGGATTTTATGTGTCAGGGAAGGCGGATTGTTTTATGGAGGAGGAAGAAACGGAAAAGAAGTCCAAAGAAGTGGAGTGTGAGTTCAGGGAGCCGGCCTGTGTGGTGATTTCGGGGGATAAGCCCCTCATGGAGATCGATGCGGAAATCGCCGAATTTCGCAGGAAGCACAAACACGTGCAAGTGATTCTGCGGGACGAGTCCATGCAGGAATAGGGATAACCCGCCGTCCTCGGAAAAAAATCAGATTGTGAGTCGTAAGATTGGGACAATCATGATAGAATAGTGGAAAAGGAGGCCGGTGAAAGTGAGCAAAGAATACAATTCCTACACAAGGATGAAGACGGATAACACCGGGAAATTTGTCCGCTATATCGTTCCCACCGGGAAGGATATTTTTCTGACTGCCCTGCTTTTGGGAATTTCAACAGCGCTGGGCATTTTGTTCGGCAAGCTGGGGTTCACGGAGGCCAACATCATTACCATATATATATTGGGAGTTTTATTCTGTGCCATCATCACCAAGAGTCATGCCTGCAGTCTTATCAGTTCCTTCAGCAGTGTATTGCTGTTCAATTACTTTTTTACGGAGCCGAAGCTGACTTTTCACGCCTACGAGGCGGGATACACCGTGACCTTCGTCATCATGCTGGTGGCGGCATTGATCACCGGAACCCTTGCCGCCAGACTCAAGGATAGTGCCAAGGAATCAGCCCAGGCGGCGTATCGGACCAAGGTGCTGTTCGACACCAACCAGTTGCTCCAGAAAGCCAGAAGCGAGGATGAAGTTATTCGGGTGATTGCCAACCAGGTGTTGTTGCTTTTGGAAAGAAACGTGGTGATCTACCCCGTGGAGGAGGAAAGGCTCGGCAACGGGTATGTGTTTACCAAGGAAGGATATGGGAAGGATACTGTATTCCTGGAGGGAAGCGAGAAGAAGATTGCCGAATGGGTAATGGTCAACAAGAAGAAGGCGGGGGCGTCCACAAAGATGTTTCCCGAGGGCAAGGCCCTGTATCTGGCCATTCGAATCAATGAGTCGGTATATGGGGTCATGGGAATCCACATCGGGCACAATCCGCTGGATTCCTTCGAATACAGTATTTTGATTTCCATTCTGGGAGAGTGCGCTCTGACTCTTGAAAATATAAAAAACGAGAGGGATAAGGAGGCTGCCGCCCGTATGGCGGAGACGGAGAAACTCAGAGTCAATCTTCTGCGTACCATATCCCATGATCTGCGCACACCCCTCACCTCCATCTCGGGGAATGCCAGCAACTTGTGCAACCATTACAAACAGCTGGACGATGAGACACTAAAGCAGATTTTTTCCGACATCTATGACGATTCGGAATGGCTGATCAATCTGGTGGAGAACCTGCTCTCGGTCACAAGAATCGAAAACGGTCAGATGCAGTTGAATTCCTCCATTGAACTGGTGGATGACGTGGTGGATGAGGCTATGAGGCATATTGACAGAAACAGTGTGAATCATAACATCGCGGTGAACCACAGCCAGGAGATGCTCTTTGCGGAGATGGACGCCAAATTGATCGTACAGGTGATTATCAATCTGGTGAACAATGCCATCAAATACACCCAGAAAAATTCCGAGATCACCGTGGATGCGGGGGAGGAGGAGGGAAGAGTGTTTATCCGAGTGGCCGACAACGGGCCGGGGATGGACACTTACTCCAAGGAGCATGCCTTTGACATGTTTTTTACCGGGCAGAACAAGGTGGCGGACAGCAAGCGAAGCCTTGGCCTTGGTCTGGCTCTGTGCAAGACCGTTGTGGAGGCGCACGGCGGCAGTATCAAGTTGGAGGATAACATCCCAAGCGGGTGTGTGTTCACCTTCTATCTGGTGAAAGGAGACGTGGATATCCATGAGTAAAGTGCAGATACTGGTGGTGGAGGACGATATTCCGGTGAGGAATCTGATTACCACAACCCTCAAGACCCATGACTATCGCTATGTGGTGGCAGGGAACGGGGCGGAGGCGATTATGCAGGCGTCCACCTGCAATCCGGATGTGTTATTTCTGGATTTGGGATTGCCGGACATTGATGGAATCGAAGTGATCAAACGGGTGCGGGAATGGTCCAACATGCCAATCATTGTGATCAGCGCCAGAAGTGAGGATGAGGATAAGATTGAAGCCCTGGACGCAGGGGCGGATGACTATCTCACCAAGCCATTTTCCGTGGAGGAACTGTTGGCAAGACTCCGGGTGATGCAGAGGAGAATCGCGCTTCTGTCCTCCGACACAAAAGGTGGGGACAGTTCTGTGTACACCAACGGACAGCTCAAGATCGATTTTGCGGCGGGCTGTGCCTATATGAATGGGGAGGAGCTGAAGCTGACTCCCATCGAATACAAGATTCTGTGTCTGTTGGCAAAAAATACGGGGAAAGTGCTGACTCATAAATACATCACGGAAAATGTATGGGGAAGCGCGTGGGACAACAATGTGGCGTCCCTTCGGGTGTTTATGGCCACATTGAGAAAGAAACTGGAGGTGGCATCCGATTCCCCCCAATATATTCAGACCCATATTGGAATCGGGTATCGCATGATGAAGATGGAGGGATAGACCATATCCCTCCATTTTTTGATGTGCTCTTTTTTGGTTAAGCTTCCTTGGCGGAAGCATCCTGCAACCAGCGGAGCGCCATGTGGGTGTAAGCTGCGCTTCCCTTGTACAGAATGCTGTCGTCGAAACGAACCTTGGAATTGTGCTGACCGTAGAGATATCCCTCTTTCGAGTTGCCGGCGGTGATATAGAGGCCGATGGTGGGAACCTCATGGCTGACGAAAGCAAAGTCCTCACTTCCACCTCCTGCTTTTCCACCGTTAATCTGGGCCATGTCGATTGCCAGAGGACCAAACATCTCCTTCATGATTGAGAAGGTATCCTTTGCCAGCTCCGGGTCGGTCAGCATGGACGGGCAGAAATCGGAGAACTCCACCTCCGCTTCACAGCGCATAGCAAGAGCAATCCCCTTTGTGATTTCCGTCATTCGGGTCTTGATCTGGTCATTGATCTTCCCCTCCGGGTCCAAGGTGCGGATGGTTCCCCACATCTGGGCGGTCTCAGGGAACACGTTGGAGGCGTTGCCTGCCTGGAATTTACATGTGGTGAAGACCGCATACTCCCCGGGATCGATCTCACGGCTGTTGATTTCCTGTAATGCCAGATGAATCTGTGCCGCGGCGGTGATTGCGTCCACGGCTGCGGCGGGCATGGAACCGTGACCGCTCTTTCCGGTGACGGTGATGTGATACTGCTCACAGGAGGTCATGGAAATTCCACCCCCGGGGATCATGAGGGCGCCGGCGGGCATGGGGACACCGGCAACCACGTGGAGCATGAACGCGGCATCTACGTCCGGATTCTTGAGTAAGCCGTTTTGAATCATATCCTCCGAACCCCGGAAGATTTCCTCGGCAGGTTGAAATTCTAATTTGACCGTGCCCACAATCTCGTCCTCGTGTGACTTCAGCAGTTGGGCAGCGCCCAACAGCATAGCCGTGTGCATATCATGGCCGCAGGCGTGCATTTTTCCCTCGGTTTCACTCTTGAAATCCACTTCCGCTTCCTCATGAATCGGAAGTGCATCCATATCGGCACGCAACAGAATGGTCTTGCCGGGGCGATTTCCACCGATGGTGGTGACAAGGCCCGCCTTTCCCATCTCCGTAACCTCATATCCCATTTCCTCAAGCTTTGCCTTGACGAAGGGTTTGGTGAACGTCATGTCAAAGCCAAGCTCCGGATGCCTGTGGAGTTCATGTCGGATTTTTGCCAATTCCGGTTGGAGCTTCTGTGCTTCCTGTAACAGTAAGTTTGTATCCATCTTCTTGTCCTTCTTTCCTTTTGATTTACTTAATCCCACTTTGTATTACAACAAATAATAATGAAGTAGTGAAAAAAAGTCAATTGACCTGCATACCTTTGGGGTTAGTATTTGCAGATTGCCTTGGATATAATCTTACCGAAAACAAGAAAAAAACGGGACGACCAAATTATGAGATTGCGCGCAAAATTCGGATATAGTGGTTAGCTTCCCGGATGACAGCGGGAGAGTTGCATATCCCGGGAGAAAGGAGTATAATTGGTAGTACCAGTCGTCTGCACGGATGGAAGGGGATGGGGTTTTGAACAAGGAGTACGAAAAGGTAATTGAATATATTACGCATGGAATCAAGGACCGGCAGTTATTCAGCGGCTCCAAATTGCCATCGGAGAGGGCGCTGTCTGCGGAGTTGGGAATCAGCCGCAATTCCGTTCGGGAGGCCCTTCGTACCCTGGAGTATATCGGGGTGATTGAGAGTCGGCAGGGATCCGGCAATTATCTCTCCACGAATCTGGAGAAGGCCTTTGCGTCCATGATGGACATGATGCTCAATCTGGAACAGTTCAGCAAGCGGGAACTGTTTGTCTTTCGCGCGAATATGGAAAAATTGGTTTGCAGTATGCTCATTGATGAATATGAGAATCTGGAGGAACTGGCGAACAGAGCGGAAGAAATTTTGAAGATAACTCCAAAGTCGCCGGAGGAGGAGACGGAGTTGGACCGCAGATTTCACTTTATGCTCATCGAGGCCACCGGAAATCGGATGTTGATTGCGCTGATGCAGTCGGCGTCCGGGGTGTTTGCCGACATGATCCAGTTGGTGCGCTCCGTGTCCGATGAGGTTGTGAAGCAACAGCTTTTGCACGCCCACAGAGGTATCGTTTTGGCGCTGCGGGACGGAAACAAAGCCCGGTGCAGCGAGGCGATTGATCTGCACTACCAGATTGTGGATGAGATTGTGGAGCGGGCCAGATTGGAAGAATATATGAAAAAGCAGGAGGTTTGCTTGCGGGAAGCCGGGGAAAAGGAAGGGGAGCAGTTCTTTGCGTACTCGGATTCCCTGGAAAGGGATCGGCTGACAGGCATTCTATCCAAGAACAGCTTTTTCCAGGTGACGGAACATTATATCGCGGAGCACCCCGGCGAAAAGCTGATGATTTGGGCGTCGGATATTGAAGGCTTGCGCTACATCAATGAGCAAAACGGGATGGAATGCGGGGATAAGATACTGCAGGAGGTCGCCAAAGTGGGGCGCAACCTGCAGGGATATCTGTTCAGCGGAAGAACCGGAGGGGACAAGTTTTGTGCTTTGGTGAAGGACACCGGCGCTACGGCGATTCAGATGAGCGATGTCCTGGAGACGGAATATGCCAAAGGGTTTTCCGTCGCCAATGTCAGGGTCAAAAGCGGTGTCTATCGCATTCGGGAAAATGATACGTTGAGCGCGGAGGCTATGTACGTTCGCGCAGTTCTCGCTCTGCAGAGTATTAAGAATAATTACGATGTCAGCGTGAAAGAGTACGATGACAAGATGCGGAAAGAACTGTTGACCAACAAGCAGATTGTGGACGATGCTATGGATGCGCTCCTCGGCGGGGAGTTCTGCGTCTATTATCAGCCGAAGATTGATGTGGAGACGGGGAAGATCGCGGGGGCGGAGGCACTGGTCCGCTGGATTCATTCGGAGCTTGGTTTTTTGAGCCCCGGGCTTTTCATCCCGCTGTTTGAGAAAAACGGATTCATTACAAAACTGGATCTTTTCGTGTGGGAGCAGGTGTGTCGTAACCTCGTGGAATGGAAAGCACAGGGACTTCCGGTGGTTCCCATTTCCGTGAACGTGTCCAAAAACAGTTTTGAGGACGAGCATCTGGCAGAGAAAATTATCTACCTGGTGGATCAATACGGGGTGGACCACTCCCTCCTTGAGATTGAGGTGACGGAATACTCCTGCCTCGGCAACATGGAGGTCATACAACAAACCATTCGACAGCTCCACAAAGCGGGATTTTCCATCGCTCTGGATGATTTCGGAACCGGGTATTCCTCCATGGTGGTGCTCAGCCGCCTGGATTTGGATATCATGAAGCTGGACATGAGCCTGATACAGAATGACAATGCGGGTTCCAAGAAAAATGCTTTGGAATTTTCCCTGCAGCTTGCCCATATGATGCAGCTTAAGACGGTTGCGGAGGGTATTGAGACGGAGGCACAGGTGGAGCGAATCCATTCCCTGGGCGGGGATTATGTACAGGGGTATTTCTATTCGAAACCTCTGCCCGAGAGCGACTTTGTGTCGTATATGCAATCTAATTTCTGAGGATTCTTTTTTATGAAATCATTAAAAAATGTCATCTTTCTCCTGCTGGCGGACATCATCTGGGGCGCTGCCTTTGTGGCCCAGAGAACCGGCGGGGATGTGGTTGGCGCGTATAGTTTTAACTGTATAAGGTCCTTGATCGGATTTCTGGTATTGATTCCGGTGATATTAATCATGGGAAAGAGAGAGACCGGTGCAACAAAGAGAAGTGACCGAAGGACATTGCTTGTGGGCGGCATCCTGTGTGGTGTGGCCCTCGCTTTTGCCAGCAACCTGCAGCAGTTGGGGATTACTCTCGGCTCGTCGGTGGGTAAGGCAGGGTTTTTGACAGCCTGCTATATTCTGATCGTGCCTATTTTGGGTTTGTTTTTGCACAAGAAATGTGGGTGGAATGTGGCATTGGGCGTGCTGCTGGCGATGATTGGTCTGTATTTTTTGTGTATGAAGTCAGGGGGATTTTCTCTGGAGAAATCGGACGTGCTGCTGCTATTGTGCGCTTTCGCTTTCGCGGTTCAGATATTGGCCATAGATTATTTTGCGCCCAAGGTGAATCCGGTCAGCCTGTCCTGTGTGGAGTTTCTGGTCTGCGGCGTCCTTTCCGCGATTCCCATGTTTGCGGTGGATATGGGACACTCCCGGGAGGGGATTGTGCTCTGGGCACAAAACCTCACCACCTGGGATGCATGGATTCCCATCCTGTATGCGGGGGTATGCTCCTGTGGAATCGGTTACACTTGCCAGATTATGGGGCAGCGCAATTTCAATCCCACAGTTGCATCCCTAATCATGAGCCTGGAGTCCGCATTTTCCGTCCTGTTCGGATGGCTGCTGTTGCAGGAGAGCCTGTCCAGGAGGGAACTGATGGGTGTTTTGCTGGTTTTTGCGGCAATCATTGTGGCACAAATCCCGGCAAGAAAAAAACTATTGTAATTTTCGGATGGAGGAGGACTTCATGTCCACGGTCACCGCGGGGCGGACGCCGTAGTCGGAGGCACCACAGTTGACGGATGCCACCGGGGCGTCCGTCTCGTTTTCCGTGACGGCGACGTAGACCTTGTTGATTTCCTCCCCAGCGTTATCTCTGAGCCACCAATAGTAGGTGTCGGTGTGGAACGCTTCCGCAAAGACCTCAAAGCTGTCGAGATACCCGTCGTGCTCCTTGCAACTTTCGGTGGGGGAGGCATAGGGCAGCATGCCCGCCTCCGAGAACCAATCCAGTTCCTCAGAGGACAGCAGATAGACCTTCTCATGGGAGGTGACGTAGCCATCCACGACACCCTCGCTGAAGCTGTTGGCGGTGGAGCAGTTTTCCACGGTCACAAGTGCATCCTTTTCCACCTGGGTGAACGCGTACAGAAAGCCGGGCTCGCTGCTGTAGAAGTTTTCCCCCACAGCGGAGTAGGTCGGAGCCTGATCCGGGTAGTTTACCACCTCGGTGTCGGAATTCAGCCAGGTTCGCAAATTGGATTTACTCCAATCGTTGTTGCCCCGTATCTTAATAATCAGATCTTCATCTTCCACATTATGATTCTCATAGCTCCAGTAATCCACCCCGTCGTATTCGTTGTAGGTTCCGAATCCCACCGTATCGCCCGCCTGATAAGTGATTCCGGGGTGGGTGCGAATATAGACGATTCCTCCGCACAGCGCCATGGCGCAGAGCATGAGAAGGAGATAAAGAGCTTTCTTTTTCCAACTTGTTCTGTCCCGACCCGGCGCTTGGGAGTCACTGTTTGCCTTCGCGACAGGTGCCGCCTAATCCTGTGACGGAAGTGCATTATTTTTCGAAATAATCTGTCGGATTCCCTCCACCAGCTTTTGATCCCGGTCCGCGGTGTTGGTGATCCATTGATGGGTCATGAGGTAGTATTCCATGGATTTGCTTA
Source organism: Lachnospiraceae bacterium (assembly GCA_029008875.1). Classification (GTDB taxonomy): domain Bacteria; phylum Bacillota; class Clostridia; order Lachnospirales; family Lachnospiraceae; genus Roseburia. The sequence goes on from JAQXJP010000042.1 coordinate 22,355, forward strand.
ACGATACTTCCTCCAGGGCATGCACGAGAATGGGAACCTTGTGGCTCACGGCATATTCTATCTCCCGCAGCACATGGGGAGAATTGTTGGAGTTGTTGCTCAATAGGAGAACAACCGCCTTCACCTCGTCGATATTCTGAACCAACTGCTCCGCATATTCCCGGCCCGGAACAAGATCTCTGGTGGAGATAAAACAGGAAATATGATTTTGCTCCAGCAACTCACACACATGAATTGCTTCTGCGGTTTCCTTGGATGAAAATGAGATAAAAACATTTTCATGATATGCACACTCCTCTTTTGTTACCATCTACAATATAAATCATGTATAATGAAATCACAATAAAGAAATAATGAAATAATGAAAGAGAAATGTGGCATATATGATGCCGGGAAACTTCAGTGAATTTTTTGTTGAGAAATGGAGGAAAAATGATGAAAAAGATTCTTGTCTGTCTGACGGCCGCAGTGATGATCTGTTCACTGGTAGCATGTGGGAGAAACGGAGGGAATACGGCTCCGTCGGATAATGCAAAGCCGGAGCAGGAAAACGTGAGTAGCGAGACGCAGACGGAGGTTTATGATGTGGCGGGGAAGACTCCGGCAGCAGTGCTCTTGGAGGTTTTTAAGGCGAAGGTGGACTCCGGAAAATACACCACCACGGAGGAGCTTGCCACAGCCATCGTGGGGAGCGATATCACGCCCTTTGATATGGGAGTCGCCCAGGTGGAACCGGGGTACTTGAATGGGTTTACGGAGGAGATTCAGGGCTTTTCTTCCGGGACAAATTTTGGACCGTATATCGGAACCATCCCTTTTGTGGGTTATGTATTTCAGGTGGATCAGGATGCGGACGCGTTCGTGCAGCAGTTGAAGGACAAGGCTGACCTTCGCTGGAATGTGTGCACCCAGGCGGATGAGATGGTCTGTGAGGCATATGGGGACTTTGTATTCTTTGTTATGTCTCCCGATAGTTTTGATGATAATGGAGGGAAATAAAGGTTGCAGTTTTCCGGGCTCCCGTTTTTGTTCTGTTTTCTGCCGGCAATGCTATTAATCTATCTGCTGACGCCGAAAAAATTGAAAAATGCGGCTCTTTTTCTGGGAAGTATCCTGTTCTATGCATGGGGAGAAAAGAGGCTGGTGTTTTTGTTTCTCCTGGCCATTCTCCTCAATTACCTGTTTGGATTGTGGATCGGAAAGTACAGGGGCACCGGAAAAAGCAGGCTCTTTTTATGGATTTCCGTGGTGGGAGATCTGGGCATGCTGTTCTATTTTAAGTATGCGGACTTCTTTATCGGAAGCTTTAACCGGCTGTTACAGACATCGGTTTCCCTCCTTAAGGTGGCGCTTCCCGTGGGAATCAGTTTCTATACATTTCAGATGATCAGCTATCTGGCGGATGTGTATCGGGGCAGTGTGAAGCCCCAGAGAAATCTCATTACATTTGGCACCTATGTGGCATTGTTCCCCCAGCTGATTGCAGGGCCTATTGTGCGGTACGCACAGCTTGAGGACCAGTTGGAGCACCGCACCCATTCTCTGGAAAAGGTTGCGGATGGAGCCCGCCGTTTTGTGGTGGGGCTGGGGAAAAAGGTGCTCATAGCGAATGCCATGGGGGAGGTGTGCACCCGGTTCCGGGCGACGGGGGACGCGTCCGTTCTGTTTTACTGGATGTATGCGGTGGCATTTATGCTTCAGATTTACTTTGATTTTTCCGGTTACAGCGATATGGCAATCGGCCTGGGAAAATTGTTCGGCTTTACATTTCCGGAAAATTTTGATTACCCCTACATTTCGGGAAGCATCACGGAGTTTTGGCGAAGATGGCACATGTCCCTGGGAGGTTGGTTCCGGGACTATGTGTACATTCCGCTGGGAGGAAACCGGAAGGGGCAAAAACGGCAGTTGCTCAACATCTTTATCGTGTGGGCATTGACCGGGCTCTGGCACGGTGCCTCATGGAACTTTGTGCTGTGGGGAATCTTTTTTGCCGTTCTTCTGATTGTGGAGAAGCTTGGCTTTTTGCAATGGCTGAAAAAGCATTCGACAGCGGGGCATTTCTATGTGCTGTTCTTTGTACTGTTGGGATTTGTGCTGTTTAACGCCGCGGACTTTGCCCAGCTGGGACAGGATTTGGCGGGGATGTTTGGGCTTCTTTCCATTCCGTCGGTTTCGGTGGAGGCAGTGTATGTCCTGCGTTCTTACGGTATTCTCTTTGTGATAGGATGCGTGGGAGCAACTCCTCTGGCAAAGGTTCTGGCGGGAAAGATTTGTGAGCGAAGAGGACTGGGATGGCTGGAGCCCGCTTTTCTCTGCGGAATTTTTCTCCTGGTTACCTCGTATTTAGTGGCTGGATCTTTTCAGCCCTTTTTGTATTTCCGCTTTTAGGAGGGAAGGTCTATGCAGGGAAAGAGAAAACACATATGTATTGTCGCACCGCTGGCGTTCTTACTGTTCGGCCTGACCGTGGCGGGAATTCTGAAACCGGATGCCGCTTATTCCGAAACAGAGAGACGGGTGCTTCGGGGGTTTCCCGAAGTGAGCGGGGAGAGGTTGGATTCGGGAAAATTCATGTCGGAGTTTGAGGAGTACGCCCAGGACCAGTTCCCGGGAAGGGAGCTCTTTTTGAGGGTAAAAGCCAACGGGATGCGCTACCTTTTCGGGCAGAAGGACAATGATGGCCTGTATAAGGCGGGGGGATATCTGTCCAAATTGGAGTATCCCATGAATGAGGCAAGGTTGAACCGATCCATGACGGTTCAGCAGGAAATCTATGACGCTTATCTGGAAAATACCGATTGCCACATATATATGGCGCTGATTCCGGATAAGAATTTTTACTTGGCACCTGAATACGGGTATCCCACCATGGATTACGGGGATTACGTGGAGACGGTGAAGGCAAACACCTCCTACGCCACCTATATCGACCTCTTTGACTCCTTGAACTTGGACTGCTATTACAGGACGGATCCCCATTGGAGGCAGGAATGTCTGCTCCCGGCAGCGGAAGTTTTGAAGCGGGGGATGAATCTGTCGGGAACTTTGCAATACGAGGTGGTGGAATTGCCCAATCCGTTTTACGGGGCCTACTACAGTCAGGTGGGGCTCTGTGTTGAGCCGGACACCTTGCGCTTCCTCACCAACGAAACTCTGGAGAACTGCGTGGTCACCAGCTTCGATACCGGCACGGCGAAGGAGGCTCTTCTGTACGATATGGAAAAAGCGGGTGGAAGGGACCCCTATGAGATGTTTTTGTCGGGATCGGATGCGCTGCTTGTGGTGGAGAATCCCGGCGCGGAAACGGACCGGGAACTGGTTATTTTTCGGGATTCCTTCGGGAGTTCACTGGCACCGCTTCTGGTGGAGAATTATTCCAAGATTACGCTGGTGGATTTGCGTTATATGAGAAGCGAGGCACTGGAGGAATTTGTGGAATTTCAGAATCAGGATGTGCTGTTTTTGTACAGTACTTTGATCTACTGATCGCAGGGGAGATATAGTACTTTTGTATTGCACTTCTTGTCGGAAATCCTTATAATTTACCTATCATGTGATAACGGGAGAAGAAACTTATGAAATTGAAGGGGAAACTAGGACTTGCATTTAGCGGAATCGCTCTGCTGTGTGTGCTGGCGGTTGGATCTGTGGCGTACAATATGAGTTTTTCCATGGGGATGTCGGATGCGAAGCATACCATGCAGATATCCGCAGATCTGGCAGCGAAAGAAATCCGCGGAAAAGTGGAGGACTATCTGCGCATGGTGGCAGTGTCCGGAAATGACTCCGTGCTGGCCAATGAGACCAACGATGCGGCTGTCGCCGCATACATTGACAGTCTGGCGGAAGCGTACGGTTTTACCAGCGGAAATGTGTTGAATTCGGCGGGGGTAAGCCGCAAGGACGGCACAAGTTTTTCGGATCGGGAGTATGTGCAGGAAGCCCTTGCGGGCAATGTGAATTTTTCCGATTTGACGCTGAGCAAATACACAGGGAAGTATGGATTTAGCGTCGCCTCCCCCATCTATACCAACAAGAGGGTGAGCGGCGTGGTATATTACCGGATGGATGTGGATTTTGTCAGTGCGATACTGGACCAGATTGTGGTCAGCGACAACAGCTATACCTTTTTGGTGGATGGCACGGGGCTTGTGATTGTGCATCCGGATCAGACGATGATCGGTACATACAATATCACCGACCCGGAGAATGGGTTGGGGGAAGCTGCCCAGACCATATTGTCGGGGGAGAACAGCTATACCGGCTTTAACGTGGACGGGGAAAACTATCTGTGCGGATTCAGCCCGGTTGAGGGGACGGATGGCTGGACCATCGTTGTGTGCGCGCCGGAGGATGACTTTATGGCGCCGATTCTCAATGCTATGAACAGCTTGATTGTCATTGATGTGATTGCACTTGTCATTGCATTTATTTTTGCCAACATCTTTGCCGGGACAATCGGTGGCTCCGTGAGCCGGGTGAGCGATCAGCTGGCCTCTCTTGCGGTGGGTGACTTGAACCATGAGATATGTTCCACAAAGCGCAGGGATGAGATTGGAAAATTACAGAACAGTGCCCATGAGTTGCAACAGACATTCCAGCAGATTATTGAGGAGACCAACACCATTCTCGGAAGTATGGCGAACTATGATCTGACCAAAGCGGACATGCGGGATTATCCCGGGGACTTCAATCAACTGTCTGTGTCTGTAAACGAGATCAAGGCAATTTTGGGCAGATTGATCCGAGAGGTTCAGGAGTCGGCATCCTCCGTGGGAATGGGATCCGGGGAGTTGGCGGATGCTGCGGATGCGCTGGCTGCGGGAACGGTTACTCAGGCTTCCTCCATCAGCCAGCTGGTCAACAATGTGGAAGACATGGCGGAATGCATATCAAGAAATTCCAAAAACGAGGAGCAGGTGGAAGAGCGCTTGCGGGAACTGGATAGCTTAATCAAGGACGGCGACAGTCAGATGAACCATCTCCGTGTCGTTGTGAAGCAGGTGGAGGCAATGTCTGCGGACATTCAGAATATCATCGGAACCATCGATTCCATTGCGTTCCAGATCAATATTCTCGCACTGAACGCTTCCATTGAGGCGGCACACGCAGGGGAGAGCGGCCGGGGATTTGCGGTTGTGGCGGATGAAGTGGGATCTCTCGCAACCAAGACCAGCGAGTCTTCCAAGATTACAGCGGATTTGATTACCGGTTGCCTGGAGCAGATTGAGAATGCTATGACATGCGCCGAGTCCACATCAGAGTGCCTGCGGGACATCGTCCAGAATTCGGATGCAATCTCAACGGCCTTTAAAGATATTGCGCTGGATACCAAGGAGCAGTCTAAAAAGGCAAGCCGCATTCGCGCCGAGATTGAAAATATCTCCGACGTGGTTCAGACCAACACGGCCACCGCACAGCAGACAGCGGCAGCCACGGAGGAACTCTCGGATCAAGCCAAGAACCTGAGCGACCTCATCGCAAAGTTCCAAGTCTAAAACTTCCCATGGGGGCTGTAGAAATACAGCCTCCTTTTTTACACTACAATTCTTTTTCGGTGCGGGCGGTGTAGACGTTGTAGAAGGTGGCGGACACCAACACAATGACGGCTCCGATCAGGCTGATACCTCCTATGGTCTCCCCATAGAATACAGCTACCAGAATGGGGTTCAGGATGGGCTCAATCATGGAGATTAGCGAGGCTCCCACAGGCGGGACCGTGTCCAATCCTTTGGATAGGAAGATGTACGCCAATCCAATTTGGACAAATCCCAGAAGGAGGACGCTGAACAGGTTGGTTGCGGTTATGGTACTCTCATGGAAATAGAAGGGAATTCCGATGAGAAAGTTCAGCCCAAAGGAAAGGAGTGCTGAGGATTCAAAATCGGAATTCGGCATTTTTTTGATGAGGAAAACCACCGCATATAAAACCCCGGATAATAAGGCCAACAAATTGCCAATCATTCCCGCCGTGGACAGATTATCAAAGAAGAAAAAGAGAATCCCCACAAAGGAGGCAACGGCGGTGAGAATGGATAATCGATCCGGCCTCTTTTTCCAAAAAATCCAAAGCATCAGGATAATGTAGATTGGGAGCGTAAATTGCAGGACAATTGCGTTTGCCGCAGAGGTGAGTTTGTTGGCAATCACAAAGGTTGCGGTCATTCCCGTGTTGGCCAGGGCTCCCAAAACCACGGTTTTGTTGTACACGAATTTGTGTCCGAGATGACGAAAATACAAAAAGAATATCAGGAAAGCAAAAATGGAACGAATTCCGTTGATGGTCATGGAGGACCAGGAATTTATTTTAATGAGAAGGCCGCCGGTGGCAAAGCAAACGGCGGATAGGAGAACGAAAAGGTACCCTTTGTTTTGTTGGTTCATGAAAGTAAAACTCCTTTGTATAAATTCCCATAATTATAGCATGATAATATCAAACAGGCAAAAAAGTGTTGACAGAAAAAATAAATTGTGTAAAATCTAATTACAAAGATTGTGCACAACCTAATAGCAAACAATTCAAAGGATAATGTCAAAGAGAGAGCGGGGAATCATGTATGGACAGATTCGACATTGCGATTGTGGGGAGCGGACCGGGAGGGGTTTCCGCAGCCATCACTGCCAAGATTCGGAAAAAGAGCATTCTTTTTCTCGGGAAAAAGAATTTGAGCGAAAAAGTGTATATGGCCCATCGGATACTGAATTACCCGGGGCTTGCCAATATTTCCGGGGAGGATCTGGGCAGAGCCTATGAGAAGCAACTGGACTCTCTGGGGATTGAGATTACGGAGAGGCAGGTGAGTGGGGTCTATTCCATGGGCAATTACTTCGGAATACAGGCGGAGGGAGAGATGTACGAGGCTTCCACGGTCATCCTGGCAACCGGAATGTCCAACAGGAAACTCCTGGAGGGGGAGAATGTGTTTCTCGGAAGAGGGGTGAGCTATTGCGCCACCTGCGATGCACAGTTCTACCGGGGCAAGAAAATCGCGGTGGTGGGACAGACTGCGGAGGCGGAGCCGGAGGTGGCCTTTTTGGCTGAGGTGGCCGGCGAGGTGCTGTACTTTCCGGAATATGAGGAGGAGTTGGAAAGCCTGTCTTCCCTCGACAATGTCTCCGTTCTTCGGGAGAGGGCAGTACGGATTCAGGGCGGCTTTCGTGCGGAAGCACTTGTCACGGAGGAAAACCGCTATGAGGTGGACGGCATATTTTTGCTGAGGGAAACTATTGCCGCAGAGCAGTTGGTTCCGGGATTGGCCATGGATGGCAATCACATTGCGGTCAATCTGCAGATGGAGACAAATCTGCCTGGATGTTTTGCCTGCGGGGATGTGGCGGGCAAACCTTACCAGTATATCAAGGCTGCCGGCCAGGGAAATGTGGCTGCGCTGTCCGCGGTGGATTATCTGAACAAAAACAAATTATAATCAGGAGGAAATAATTATGGTAACAAAGATTCACAACAACGATTTACAGGAAGCAAAAGGCAGCAAGGTGGCAGTGGTGGATTTTTCCGCACAGTGGTGCGGACCCTGTAACATGCTTGCGCCGATCATGGAAGAATTGTCGGAAGAACTGGAGGGCAAAGCCGCCGTATTCGGCGTAGATGTGGATGAGAATCCCGCCCTTGCACAGGAGTATCGCATTATGAACATTCCGGCGGTGGCAATTTTGAAGGACGGACAGTTGGTGGACATGTCTGTGGGATTTAAGCCCAAGGCTGCCATGCAGGAATGGATTGAGAAGTATCTGTAGTTCACCAAAAAAGAAAATGAGGAAATGGTTATGGAACCGGATTATGAATGTTTAAAACTGGAAAATCAATTATGTTTTCCCCTCTATGCCTGCGCAAAAGAAATCGTGCGCAGGTATAAGCCGTTTTTGGATCAGTTGGATCTGACTTATACCCAGTATATTGCCATGATGGTTCTGTGGGAGCACAAGAAACTTCATGTGAAAGAAATGGGTGAGTTGCTGTACCTGGATTCCGGTACCCTCACGCCGGTGTTGAAGAAGCTGGAGGGAAAGGGTTACCTGACCAGGGATCGGGATAAAAAGGATGAGCGGGTCCTAAATGTCATCATCACCAAAGAGGGGGAACTGCTCCGGGAGAAGGCGGCAGGGATTCCGGCTCAGATGGCGGGATGTGTAAAGCTGGATCCGGAAGAGGCTGCGGAATTATATCGATTATTGCACAAAATTTTGGGGGCATAGTGAAGACGGAAATCGGAGTTGAATTTACCGTACAGGATAGGAAAAAGCGTACCATATATATACCGCAGATGCTGGAATACCACTCGCGCTTTTTGCAGGCTGCATTTGAGAAAAACGGATACCGGTTTGGAACGCTGCACAGCGACAAGCCCCCGCGCAGTGACGCTCTGCGCTACATCAGCAACGACTATTGTTATCCCAGCGTGCTGATTGTGGGGCAGATGATTGAAATGCTGCGCAAGAGTGAAAATACGGACACCATCGCATTCATGGAACCACAGGCGGGAGGCTCCTGCCGCGCGGGCAACATCTATCACACCATCGTTGAGGTGGTGGAAAAGCTTGGCTATGAGGTGCCGGTGCTCAGCCTAAACTTCCGCGGGCAGGAGAAACACAGCGGTTTTCATGTCACGCCGGGACTTGTAAACAGCGCGGCAACAGCAGTGTGCTGCGGAGATTTGCTGATGATGTTGTACCAGCAGACGAAGCCCTACGAGAAGCACCCGGGGGAGACGGACCGCGTGTACCGCCGGGTGGAGCAACTCATTTATGAAAAGCTTCGCAGGGGCGGTTGCAGGCGAACAGCCCTGTATCGCACCATGCTGGAACGGTTCAAAGAGGTTGAGTGCTGCGAAAAAGGTTCAAAGCAGCGCCGCGGAATACAGAAGGTAGGTGTGGCCGGGGAAATCTACATCAAGTTTTCCTCTATAGGCAACAACAATCTGGAGCGTTATCTGCGGGAGCAGCACTGTGAGCCCTATTTTGGCGGGTTTCTGAATTACTGTATTTTTGTGGCCGACTGCGAAAAGCGGATGACCCTGCTGGAGCATCCCGGCAAATTGCCGGAGGCGGGATTTGATCAAGTGATTGCGCTGATGGAGCATTTGCAAAAACAAATGTATCGCGTTGTGTGGGAGGACGGAACCTACATGACGGATTTCCTCTTTTCAGAACTGAAGGCGAAGTTGGACGGCATCATCTCCACAGACTGCGTCACCGGAGATGGATGGCTGGTTGCGGCGGAGGTGGTTCAGGCCATCGAGAAGGGTGCAAAAACCGTGTTGATTGTGCATCCTTTCGGCTGCCTGGTAAGCCATGTGTGTGAGCGTGGAATCTTAAGAAAACTCAAGGAGCGGTACAAGGACATCAGTATTCAGACTATCGAATACGACTATGACTCCAGCGACACACTGCGGGAGAGCAGAATCCTTATGGCACTCCAGACAAACGGAGGATAAAATGGAATAGTACATCTCCCCGGAGAATAAACTACCAGGGGGTGATTGATTATGAGAAAAAAGTGTAAGGTATATGTGGGGTGCATTTTGTTGGTGGAAGCACTGGGAGCTTTGACCGGCTATTTTTTGCAAAGCGGGATTGACTACTACAACGCCAATGTGGTAAAACCGCCGTTTGCTCCGCCGTCGGCGTTGTTTCCCATCGTCTGGACCGTTCTCTATGCCCTGATGGGCTACGGGCTTGCCAGAATTCTGAGGGAGGAACCATTTGAACAAAAGACCAAGTGTGTGATTCTTTTTATCATCCAATTGTTTTTAAATCTTTTGTGGTGTTTTATCTTTTTCGGAAAGCAGGAATTCGGACTGGCATTTTTTGTTCTGGTGGCACTCTGGCTTGCCATCTGGCTTATGTTCTTTGCATGGAAGGAGGCGGATAAGACGGCGGCCTACCTTCAAATTCCATACCTGCTCTGGGTTACATACGCGGGTTATCTGAACTTCATGATTCGCATTTTCAATCCATGACATCAGATACAGGGGCTGCAAAATGCAGTCTCTTTTTTTATCCCCCCAAATATGGTAAAATTGTTGTTAAATTATGAAAAAGGAAAGGGATAGACGGATGTTGTCATTTGAATGTGATTATAACCATGGTGCCTGCAAGGAGATTCTTGACCGACTTGCGGCAGAAAATGAAAATGCCTATTGCGGCTATGGGGAGGATGAAATCTGCAATAGGGCGAAGGAAAAGATAAGAGCGGCGTGCGGCTGCCCGGAGGCGGACGTGTATTTTGCGGTGGGCGGAACCCAAACCAACCAGCTGGTGATCGACACCGCACTGGCAAATTACGAGGGGGTCATCGCGGCAACCACCGGACATGTCAGTGCTCACGAGGCGGGTGCTATCGAGTTTACCGGGCATAAGGTGCTACAGCTTCCGGGGCATGAGGGAAAGATTGACGCCGGGGAATTGGATGCGTGGATCAAAAATTTCTGGGAGGAGGACACAACGGAACACATGGTGTTCCCGGGAATGGTATATATCTCATACCCAACGGAATACGGGACCGTGTATACAAGAGAGGAGATGGAGGCAATCTCAAAAGTGTGCCATGCACACGGGATTCCCCTTTACCTGGATGGCGCCAGACTTGGATATGGATTAATGAGCGAAGCCTGCGACCTGACGCTTCAGGATATTGCCCGTCTGTGTGATATCTTCTACATCGGAGGTACCAAGGTGGGTGCGCTGTTCGGGGAGGCAATCGTCTATACGGGACGCAAAGCTCCCGCTCATTTTGTGGCGCAGACCAAGCAACACGGGGCACTCCTTGCCAAGGGATGGCTTCTGGGGCTGCAGTTTGATACCCTGTTTACCGATGAACTGTATTTTTCCATCAGCGGGCACGCCATCCGCCAGGCCAAGGTGCTGAAAAAAGCCTTGAAGGAAAAGGGATACTCCTTCTTTATCGATTCTCCCACCAACCAGATTTTTGTGATTCTGGAGAATGAGAGACTGGAGCAACTGAAAAAAGAAGTGAATTGCAGCGTGTGGGAAAAGTACGACGATGCACATACCGTAGTGCGCTTTGCCACAAGCTGGGCAACCACGGATGAGGAACTTGAGCAGTTGATCTCCCTCTTATAGGATGTGCAAAATTACCAAAATATGTATATTTTTTGTAAAGTTTATGGTAAAATAGCCTTGAATATTATGAAAACGAAATAAAAAAGGAATCCGGCAGAGGTTTGCCGGGTGAAGTAGGAGCTGTTATGAAACAATATGTACCACATCCGATGGATACCTCGGATATCGAATTGGGGCAGGATATCGTGGAACTGGGAGAATTGCTGGCTCGGAACACGCATGAGGTATGGGCACAGTCGAGAGTAGAGCAGGGATGGGTTTTCGGAGAGAAAAGGGATGATGTGAGACGCGAAACACCCTGCCTGGTAGAGTATGAGGAACTCTCGGAAGAGGAGAAGGATTACGATCGCCACACGGCTATGGAGACACTGAAGGTTATTGTGAAATTAGGATATAAAATAACGCGGGATTAGTTTGGGGAAGGGGTATTAGGTAAAGATAATGCGGGATAGGATTAAGTTGTTAACCTTCAAATTGGAGGAAAGCTTTACGCTGACAGTTATTCGCCACGGGTTGGCGATGATGATACCATTCGTACTGACCGGAGCTATGACGAGTGCAATCTTGAATTTCCCGGTGGAGGCCTACCAGAATGCCATTGCGGGGAGCTCTTTTGCCGCAGTGCTGGAGACTATATACAACGGCACCTATGGGATTTTTTCTCTGGCTATGTTGATTATGCTGTGTGCAAGCTATTGCATGGAGCGTAACATGACGGTGGACAAGGCGGCTTTCTTCCTGGTGGTGGGTCTTGGCGCTTTCGGAGTGCAGCTGTACCCCAGCGGATGGGAATTCTGTGTGGATATGGTTGGCGTGAAGGGCTGCTTCTTTGCAATTTTCACGGCACTGATCGCGTGCAGACTGCTGGAATGGCTGCAGGATGTTCCACTGCTTCGCCTGCGAAAATATACCCACGGCATGGAGGGAATCTACTCCATCGCCATCAGCAGAATCTTCCCTTCCATGGTGGTCATTGGGCTGTTTGCAATTGCCACCCAGCTGATTCTTGTGGGATTCCATGTGAATAATATGTATGATCTCGTTTCCGGATGCCTGTGTGGAATGTTTGATTATGTGTCAAGCGAGTTTGGCAAGGGCCTGCTCTATGCCATACTGGTTCATGTCATGTGGATATTCGGCCTTCATGGGAGCCATATTCTGGAACCGGTTGCCACAACCAACTTTGCGGTGGGAGTACCCGGCGAGATTTTCAGCAAGAGTTTCTTTGATATCTATGTGGTCATGGGAGGATGCGGAACCACCATGTGTGTGCTTCTGGCACTTTTCCTTTTCTTCCGCAAAAAACGGATGCACAATCTGGCAAAGCTGGCATCGTTTACCGTGGTGTTCAACATCAACGAGATACTGACCTTCGGCATTCCGATTATACTCACGCCGGTTCTTGCAATTCCGTTTTTGCTGACCCCTGTTTTCTGTTATGTGACGGCCTACGGAGCCACAGCCCTGGGGCTGGTTCCGCCGGTAACACAGGAGGTCATCTGGTCCACCCCGGTCCTGTTTAGCGGTTATCTGGCCACCGGCTCCATCCGAGGCAGCTTGCTTCAGCTCTTTATGATTGTGGTGGGAATTTTCATTTATCTGCCCTTCCTCAGGCTGAACATCAAGGTGCAGGAGCGATACGCCAAGGAGCAGATGGACAAGATTGTTCAGATTCTCCAGGAGAAGGAGGAGGCAAACGAATCGGTGGATCTGTTGTCTCAGTCCAACCGTGTGGGACAGATTTCCCGTGTTCTGTGCCATGATCTTGAGATGGCAATTGAGCAGGATAAACTGTTCATGTTATATCAGCCCCAGGTGGATTCGGACGGAGTCTGCATTGGTGCTGAGGCATTGTTGCGCTGGAATCATCCGCTGTACGGATTTATCTACCCTCCGCTGATCATTTATCTGGCGAAAGAGGGAGGCCTGCTGGAGGCGTTGGAACGCCGCATTATCGACAAGACCGTGGCTTCCATCGCGGAGGTTCAGAAGGTTTGCGGTGGCGAATTCAAGATTTCCATGAATTTGACGGCAAAGTCCCTGCTGTGGGACGTGGAGGGTTGCATCGCAGAAACCCTGATCAAATATGATGTGCCGGCTTCCAAACTGTGGATAGAGATTACCGAGCAGGATGTCCTGTCCAAGACGGTTTCCATCGACGACAAGTTACAGCGCTTGAAGGATGCAGGACATGTGCTGATGATTGATGACTTCGGCATGGGACATACCTCACTGGTATATCTGCAGTCCAACCATTTCGGCGTTGTGAAATTGGACGGCTCCCTTGTCCGTGATATTTCGGAGAATAAGACCAACCAGGATATCGTATCTTCCATCGTAGACCTGGGAGAGAAGCTGAATGTCCGTATCCTCGCAGAGTTCGTGGAGGGGGAGAAGCAAAGAGATAAGCTTCTGGAATTGGGATGCAAGTGGTACCAGGGATATTTCTACAACAGACCGATTCCCCTTGACGAATTTGAGACATATATGAAGGAACATCGATAATCGAATAATTTACCTTGAGATGACACATACTAGGCTTCGGAGAATATCCGAAGCCTTTTTTGTTGCCCGCGCCCTGCGCCCTCCCCCGCGCATCCCCCGGCACCCCGGCCCCCTGCTCGATGCCGTTCCTGAAATCTTGTTTTATAGTAGCTTGTCTGCACGTCTCCTTATTCTTACCGTGCGCCAAGACGTGGACACCCAGGGCACTCTGTTCGCCCGTGACGGAGTATTTCTGCAGAATGCCTAGGGGCTCTTATGTGTGTCATCCAACTGATACTGCCGCGGCGAGGACCTGTTTGACCGAAGGGAGTTCCACAGCCGCGGCCTTTCTCATAAAAAAAGTTGGATGACACTCTTAGAGCCCCTTGGTGTTCGAAGCCTTACTCCGCCATGGGCGGACAGAGTGCCCGGTGTGTTCACGTGTTTTTCGCACAGTAAAGAGACGTGCAGACTGCGCATATAAAACTACGATTTCACTCAAAGTCATCGAGCAGGGGGCCGGGGTGCCGGGGATGCGCGGGAGAGGGCGCAGGGCGCGGGAATGTGAAGGTGTCGAAGATATTATTTTTATGGGAGGAAGTGACACATGAATTATTTGGAAATTGAGAAGGTAGTGGGAAGAGAAATCCTGGACTCAAGGGGAAATCCCACGGTTGAGGCGGAAGTACATTTGGTTGATGGGACAATCGCAAGGGGAGCAGCGCCAAGCGGTGCATCCACTGGGGTGTTCGAGGCATTGGAACTGCGGGATGAGGAAAAGCGATATCTGGGAAAGGGTGTTACAAAGGCGGTGGAAAATATCAATACCGTCATCTGCGACACATTGAAGGGAATGGACACCTCGGATATTTATGGCATTGATGAGGCAATGATTCGGGCGGACGGCACGAAGGATAAGTCAAAATTGGGGGCCAATGCGATTCTGGCGGTTTCCATCGCCTGCGCCAGGGCTGCTGCCTCCTCATTGGACATTTCACTGTATCAATTTCTGGGGGGGATTCAGGGAAATCACCTTCCGGTTCCCATGATGAATATTATTAACGGCGGGGCCCATTCCAAAAATTCCATTGATTTTCAGGAATTTATGATTATGCCGGTGGGAGCCTGCTGTTTTCGGGAAGCACTTCGCGTTGGAACGGAGGTATATCACTGTCTGAAGAAGGTTCTGGACGAAAAAAATCTCTCTACCGCAGTGGGGGACGAGGGCGGATTTGCACCGAACGTGGACAGCGTGGAGGAGGTGCTGGATCTTCTCACAGAGGCGGTGAATCGCGCCGGTTATCGGTGCGGGGAGGATATCTGCTTTGCCCTGGATGTGGCGGCCAGTGAATGGAAACCAAAGGATGAATCTGGGATGATGACTGCGGAGCACCAGATCACCGGACAATCCAAATATCATTTGCCCAAATCCCAAAAGGATTATACGTCGGATGAATTGATAGAGATGTATAAAAAATTGGTGGACAAATATCCCATCATTTCCATCGAGGACCCGTTGGATGAGGAGGATTGGGAAGGCTGGAAAAAGATTACGTCGGAGCTTGGGCACAAGGTGCAATTGGTGGGAGATGATTTATTTGTAACCAACACCTCCCGCCTGGAGAAAGGAATCGAGGAAGGTTGCGGCAATTCCATTCTGATAAAGCTCAACCAGATCGGCTCCGTATCGGAGACTCTGGAAGCGATTAAAATGGCTCACAAGGCGGGCTACACAGCCATCGCATCCCACCGCTCAGGAGAGACAGAGGACACGACGATAGCGGATTTGGCGGTTGCACTGAACACCGGCCAGATTAAGACGGGCGCACCATGCCGAAGCGAGAGAGTTGCAAAGTACAACCGGCTTCTTCGCATCGAGGAAGAACTGGGGGAGAGTGCTGTGTACCCTGGGATGAAAGCGTTCTCGATTAAAAAAATGTAATTTGATATCGTACACGTTGTGTCATCATCCGGATAATATGGTATGATATACACAACGTGTATTTTTTGTCAGGAAAAACGTGGAGGGATAAAATGTTGGAGATATTGGAGACAGTACTTCCGGTTCTTGTGATGCTGGGACTTGGGATGGTATGTAAGAAAAAGGTTTTTTTGAGCAGAAGCTGTATGGACGGAATGAAGTTTTTGGTGGTCAAAGTCATGCTGCCGATTGCGGTGTTCCACGGGCTAGCCACGGCGGAGTACGGGAGTTATACGGTCATCAGCGTGGGCATTATGTTTACGGTGATGGCACTGACTTTCGGCCTCGGTTTTTTGCTGCGGCCGGTAATCGGGAAGCCTTACAATAAGTATCTTCCCTTTGTGGTGAGTGTGTATGAGGGAGGAATGATTGCATATCCCCTGTACACCAGCCTTGTGGGAGTGGAGAATCTGTCTGTAATCGCAATGATTGATATCTCCGGCCTTCTGTTCTGCTTCGGAATTTTTTGTAATGTGCTGGTGCAGATGGAGGAACAGACGAAGGTAAGTGTGAGAAATGTCGTGGTAAACGCCCTGAAAAATCCTGCATTTATCGCCACGGTGCTTGGGGTGATTGTGGGGCTCACCGGGGTGGTAAACCGGATGCTGATGAGCCCGGTGGGACCGGTGTATATGAACGTCAAAGATATGCTTGTGGCCGCCATGTCCCCCATGATTTTGATGGTGGTGGGGTATGACTTTGAACTCAGCAAAGAACTGCTAAAGCCTTGCCTTAAGAGTATCGGACTGCGTGCGATAACACAGGGTGTGTTTGCAGTGGCGGTGATTTTTCTTCTGCACAGGATTGTGGGGGAAAATACGCTCCTTGACGTGGCGATTATCACTTATATGTCCGCGCCCGGGTCCTTCAGCGTACAGACCTTTTTAAAGGATGAGAATGCCCAAAAATATATTGCAAGCTGCAATTCTCTCTACATGATTATCACCATTGCGGTCTATACGATACTTGCAGGAATTCTCGCGTGATATTGGTACATAACGGGGAGGAAAAATGTTATATCAGATTGTAAACGGCTCGGTTTCCATAGGCGGGCAGACAATTCTGTCCCATATCAATTTTGAGATAAAGGGCAGCGAAAAAATTGCTGTGGTGGGGAGAAACGGTGCCGGTAAGACCACACTGCTTCGCCTGATTGCGGGGGAGTTGGAGACGGACCGGGACGATAAATGCTCCCAACCCACGGTGCAGACTTCCAGGAATCTTACGGTGGGGATGCTGAGACAGGTGAGCGACGGGGACTTGGAGAAAACGGTGGAGGAACTGTTGTTGGAATCCTGCAGGGCGGAGGATCCTTACTCCCGGGAGCGGTTTTTGTATGAGGTGGAATATGACCGCATTTTTGTAGGGTTTGGATTTGCCAAGGAGGATAAGCAAAAGAAATTGCGGGAGTTCTCCGGCGGGGAACAGACGAAGATTCAGATGATTCGATTGCTGCTTCAAAAACCGGATATCCTGCTGTTGGATGAGCCCACGAACCATCTGGATGTGGAGTCGGTGGAGTGGTTGGAAGAATATTTCCGCAGGTACAACAAAGCGGTGGTTTTCGTGTCCCATGACCGTTTTTTCCTGGATCGAGTGGTGAGCGTGGTCTATGAGCTGGAAGGGAAGAAGACGGTGCGGTATGTGGGAAACTACACCGCCTACAGAGAACAGAAAAGAGACAATATCAGAATACAGAAGAAAAAATATGAGAGCCAGCAGGCGGAGATTGCAAGGCTGAATGAGCTGATAGTCAAGTTCAAGAACAAGCCCAGCAAGGCCGCTTTTGCCAGATCCAGAAAAAGTATTCTGGAGCGGATGGAAAAGGTGGAGCCGCCCAGGGAAGATAACGTGCATATCTTTACAGGCCCCATCCAGCCGGAAGTGAGCGGGAGCAAATGGGTGCTGGAGGCAGAACATCTGAAGATCGGGTATGACAAGCCACTGTCGGAGATTTCTGCCCGAATTCGAAGGGGGCAGAAAATCGGAGTCGTCGGGGCAAACGGCGTGGGGAAGACCACTTTTTTGAAAACGGTTGCGGGACTTTTGGAGCCCTTGTCCGGAGATTATTCCATGGGCAACCATATTCTGATGGGCTATTTCGATCAACAGACCGCTGCGATGGATTCCACCGACAGGGTGATCGAACATTTCCGCCGGCTGTTTCCGGTCATGACGGAGAAGGATTGCAGACAGACCCTGGGGGCGTACCTGTTCCGGGGACAGGATTGCGCAAAGCGGGTGAAGGATCTCTCCGGCGGAGAGAAATCCCGACTGGTGCTCTGCGAACTGCTGACCAGCAAGCCCAACTTCCTGGTGCTGGATGAACCCACAAACCACATGGATATTCCGGCAAAGGAGACCCTGGAGTCCGCATTTCGCGCCTACACAGGGACCATGCTTTTTGTGTCCCACGACCGGTATTTTATCAGCAGGGTCGCAGATGCGCTCCTGATATTTGAAGACCAAAATGTGCTGTATTATCCCTTTGGATACGAACATTACCTCCAAAGGAAGAAACAGGGGCAGGGGGAGGATATGGCAGCGCTGGTCGCAGCCAAGGACCAGGCTCTGGTGGCGGATTTGAAAGCGGTTCCCAAGGCAGAGAGACATCGGCTGCGGGAGATGGGAACGGAGGAAGCCTACCGGGACTGGAAATTACGCCTGGCCAGGGAACCCATGGAGCGTGCGGCAGAAGAATATGAGAGACAATACGAAGAATGGATGTTTCTCATGGAGCCGACGGAGGAGGAGACACGCAAGGTGGAGCAGGCGCTGGATGCCTGGACCGAGGAATGTGTGCAGTGGTTTTCTATCTATAACACAATATGAATGGACTCTTGACGACAGAGATTGGTGCATGAAGGACATACAAGAGGAAAAGTAATCATCCGTTTTCCATAAGTGTTGTCAGAAAAGTGAATATATTTCGGCGGTTTGAAAAATCAGACTGCCGTTTTTTGATTTCTGTTGAAATATACCCGGATGGGGTATATAATACAAATACCCTGCGGGGGTATTTTAAAAGGAGGGAACCTAATGCCTGATAAAGAAATATGCGGATGTTGTGAAAAAACAACAGCTCGCACCGTAGAAGAACGAAAGAAACTGATACATCGCCTGAACCGGATTGAAGGGCAGATTCGCGGGATTCGGGGGATGGTGGAAAAAGATGCTTATTGTGCGGATATATTGGTGCAATCCGCCGCTGTGAACGCTGCGGTCAATGCTTTTAACAAGGAATTGCTGGCACATCACATCAAAGGTTGTGTTGCCAGAGATATCCGTGAGGGTAAGGATGAAGTAATCGACGAGTTAGTTGCTACTTTGCAAAAACTCATGAAATAGAAGGAAGTGAATCAATTATGGAACAATATACAGTAACCGGTATGAGCTGTGCCGCATGCACAGCCCGTGTGGAAAAAGCGGTATCAGGTGTGAAAGGAGTTACCTCCTGTTCGGTGAGCCTGCTGACCAATTCCATGGGGGTGGAGGGAACAGCATCTGCCGAAGAAATCATAGCGGCGGTTCGTGATGCAGGATATGAAGCATCTCTGAAAAATGGAAATAAAGATCAACGTACAGGTTTATCCTCTGACGAGGAAGCGCTGAAGGACAAGGAAACTCCCGTGTTAATAAAACGGTTAGTTGCCTCTCTCGGCTTTTGGATTGTACTTATGTATGTTTCCATGGGGCATATGATGTGGGGATGGCCGCTACCGCCGTTTTTTGATGACAACCATGTGGCGATGGGACTTTTGCAGCTATTGTTAACGGTTATTATTATGGTGATCAACCAGAAGTTTTTTATCAGCGGCTTTAAGAGCCTGTGGCACCGTGCTCCGAATATGGATGCATTGGTTGCATTAGGCTCTGCGGCAGCTTTCGTCTATAGTACAGTTGCACTGTTCGCTATGACGGATGCCCAGGTTAAAGGCAACACAGATGTAGTGATGTCATATATGCACGAGTTTTACTTTGAATCTGCCGCAACGATCCTGACGCTGATAACTTTAGGAAAAATGCTTGAGGCACGTTCAAAAGGAAAAACCACCGATGCCCTGAAGGGGTTGATGAAGCTGGCCCCTAAGACGGCCACAGTCTTGCGGGATGGTGCAGAAATGACTGTATCCATCGAACAGGTGGCAAAAGGGGATATCTTTGTTGTACGTCCCGGTGAAAACATTCCTGTGGACGGAACCATCTTAGAAGGAAACAGTTCAGTAGATGAATCTACTCTGACGGGCGAAAGTATTCCGGTTGACAAAGTAGCAGGAAGCACAGTTTCCGCAGGAACTCTGAATCAATCAGGTTTTATTCGTTGTGAAGCTACAAGAGTCGGTGAGGACACTACTCTTTCTCAGATTATTCAGATGGTAAGTGATGCTGCTGCAACAAAAGCACCGATTGCAAAAGTTGCAGACAAGGTGTCCGGTGTCTTTGTTCCTGCTGTTATCATAATTGCGGCGATAACTGTTATGGCATGGCTGGTCACCGGTCATACAATGGGTTTTGCTTTGGCAAGAGGAATTTCTGTGTTAGTGATTAGTTGTCCTTGTGCACTTGGGCTTGCTACGCCTGTTGCCATCATGGTCGGCAACGGAATGGGCGCTAAAAACGGTATTCTCTTTAAGACGGCTGTATCTTTGGAGGAAACGGGAAAAACACAGATTGTGGCACTGGATAAAACCGGAACGATTACACAGGGACAACCAAAGGTTACGGATGTGATTCCGGTAAACGGCAGGAGCCCAAAAGAACTTTTGTCAATTGCCTATTCGCTGGAGAAAAAGAGCGAGCATCCGCTGGCACGGGCAATCAATCAAAAGGCAGAACAAGATGGACTAGAGGCAAATGAGGTAGAGCAGTTCAAAGCCTTACCTGGAAATGGACTTACGGCATCTCTTGATGGTGCTGTTCTGTTTGGCGGCAGTTATAAGTTTATCAGTGAACAAATTCAAGTGACTGATGAGATAAATGTAATGTCAGAGCATCTTTCGGAAGAAGGCAAAACGCCGTTGTTTTTTGCCTGTGATGGTGAACTTTTCGGTATTATTGCTGTTGCAGATACGATCAAGGAAGATAGTCCTCGGGCAATTAAAGAAATGCAGGATATGGGCATCCATGTTGTAATGCTGACCGGTGATAACGAACGCACGGCAAAAGCTATCGGGGAGAAGGCAGGTGTGGATGAGGTAATTGCCGGTGTTCTTCCTGATGGCAAGGAAAGTGTAATCCGTAATATGCAACAAAAAGGAAAGGTCATTATGGTCGGTGATGGTATCAATGACGCTCCTGCACTGACAAGTGCCGATATTGGCATTGCCATTGGCGCAGGTGCCGATGTTGCAATTGATGCAGCAGATGTGGTGTTGATGAAAAGCTGCCTGTCCGATGTGCCTGCAGCTATACGTCTAAGTCGTGCAACTCTGCGTAATATTCACGAGAATCTGTTTTGGGCATTTATCTACAACATTATCGGTATTCCATTAGCAGCGGGTGCATTTATCAGTGTTTTGGGCTGGCAGCTCAACCCAATGTTCGCTGCGGCAGCCATGAGCCTGTCCAGTTTTAGTGTAGTCACTAATGCACTGCGTTTGAATTTCTTTCGGATGTATGATTCCAAACGGGATCATAAAATAAAAAATAAAATTAATATGATAACAGAAAAGGAGACAAAAACTATGACAAAGACACTGAAAATCGAAGGTATGATGTGTGGGCATTGTGAGATGCACACAAAAAAAGCTCTCGAAGCACTTGATGGTGTGACGGAGGCTGACGTTAGTCACAAAACCGGAATTGCTATTGTAACGCTGGAGAAAGATATTTCGGATGATATCCTGAAGCAGGCTGTTACCGACCAGGGATATCAGGTAACAGATATTCAATAATATTCGGAAGTTTTGTAAATTTCTTTTGCTATCCTGCGGATATATGCTATAATCGGTTAGAAAAATAAACGGGAAAAGCGGAGGAAAAACGGATGAATATTGTTTGCTTGGATTTAGAGGGAGTGCTGGTGCCTGAGATTTGGATTGCATTTGCGGAGGCCAGCGGAATTCCGGAACTGAAGAGAACTACTCGCGACGAGCCGGATTACGATAAATTGATGAACTGGAGACTTGGCATACTGAAGGAGCATGGGCTTGGCCTTAAGGAAATTCAGGAGACCATTGCAAAGATTGATCCAATACCCGGAGCTAAGGAGTTTTTGGATGAGCTTCGCGAGCTGACACAGGTAATCATTATCAGCGATACCTTCTCCCAGTTCGCAGGACCGTTGATGAAGAAACTGGGATGGCCTACGATTTTCTGTAATGAGCTGGTTGTTGCTAAGAGCGGGGAAATTACCGGATTCAAGATGCGCTGTGAAAAGTCGAAGTACACAACCGTCAAGGCATTGCAGTCCATAGGGTACGATACCATTGCAAGCGGGGACAGCCACAATGATCTGGGAATGATTCAGGCCAGCAAGGCAGGATTTTTGTTCAAGAGTACCGACCAGATTAAGGCGGATTACCCGGACATTCCCGCATACGAGGAATATGACGAGCTGTTGGCGGCCATCAAGGCTGTGCTGTAATTTGCTGTAATCGTTTTGATTTCGTTGCAGGACAATAAGAAACACCGCAGGGAAAGCCCTTTTTGGGATATTTCCGTGCGGTGTTTTTGATATGTAGAATAAGGTTTGCTCATCTCCACGTTGGAGGAGGTCAAATGACGATAGCAGTCAAAGGATGATGATGTTGGCACAGGATAAATCTTCGGCCAGATTGTACACCTGCCCGGTTTTTAAACTCACCACCGTGGGGCGCAACAGATAGTTGGGATTGTTGCGCAACACCCGGGCCTTTTCCCCGTTGGAAAGTTGTACGATGGAATCCACCGGATACAGAATCATGGTGTGAAGGAATGCGTGCATGGCATCCATATCCAGTTCACCCGTCATGGACATAATCATCTCCACGGCGTCACGCTGAGAGTAGGCCGATTTGTAAGGCCGCTCCGTGACCAGGGCATCGTAGATATCTGCCACAGACAATATCTTGGCAAACCGGTTGATTTGTCCCCCCAGAAGATGGAGGGGATAACCGGTTCCGTCCTTTTTCTCATGGTGCTGCAAAACGCCCAGAGCAACCTCCGGAGACACGTCGCTGTGCTCCTGCAGGGAGTGGTAGCCGATGACCGGATGGGATTTCATGACTTCAAATTCTTCCGTGTTCAGCCGCCCCGGCTTGTTCAGAATATCGAGGGGAATCTCCGCCTTGCCGATGTCGTGCAGCAGACCGGACACACCGATGTCGTAGACCTCCTTGCGGGTGAACCCCAGATGTTTGGCGAGAATCATGGCGATGGTGGCCACATCCACACTGTGCTTGAAGGTGTACTCGTCACTGGTCTTCAGCGTGGAGATATCGATAGCGACCGCATTGTTGGAGTTGATTGCCTTCATCAAATCGGAAGTGATGCTGTTGGCAGTATCGGTCAGTTCCTCGGAATGTATGTCGTTGTAGATAAATTGAATTCCCTCGGATACACGCTTGCGGACGCTGTCGGACAGAGTGACGGTGCTGGGATCGGAAACATGATACTGATCCAAAGCCTTCTGGATCAGGGAGTCGTCCGCCTCCGCCTCGGCTTCAATCTCATCATCCGGAATGTCTTCGCGAATATATATGTTGGAAATTCCAAGTTTTTTAAGCCCCTCAATCAGCCTTTCGTCCAGGATGGCTCCGCTTGCAATCAGATTGCGGCCCAGCCGGTCATCGATGTCGCGGTCAGCCTGCATACCGGGAACCAGTTCTGATGTGGGAATGGATCTTCGTGTAATCAAAAAAACCTCCAATGCAGTAGCAGAACTGCTTGTTTCTCTTTTCATTATACTATCAGTAAAAAACATATGCCAATCATTTTTTGTCATTTTTTGTAGATATTGCATTTTCTTGTAAAAAGATGTATATTTAAGCACAAAATTGTGTATAACGATACAATGGAATGAACGAGGAAGATGCGTATGGCTGGAAAAGTGAATGAAGTGACGGATATGACGCTTATGACCGGTTTGACAGAGGAGCATGAGCCGGTGGAGATGAAGGATTTGAATGAGATGGTGGTGGATCTTCGCCAGGACATTGAGGCGCTTCGGGCGAGCCTCTTGAACAATCGCCGCATCGACCAGAATCTGTACATCGAGTATGACGTAAAGAGAGGACTTCGGGAATCCAATGGCAAGGGTGTGTTGACCGGGCTTACGGAGATTTCCGACGTGGTTGCTTTCGAACTGGTGAACGGGAAGAAGGTTCCCTGTGATGGAAGGCTGTATTACCAGGGAATTAACGTTTGGGACATTGTGAACGGGCTGGAAGGGCGCAAGTTCGGATTCGAGGAAACCATATATCTGCTGCTGTTCGGAAAGCTCCCCACGGAGGAGGAACTACAGCGCTTTTTGCGTGTGAGTTTGGGAATGCAGGAACTGACCAACCGCTTTGTCCGGGATGTGGTGATGAAGGCGAGCAACGGGAATATCATGAATGCGCTTCAGCGCTGTGTGCTTACTTTGTACACCTACGATTCCAATCCGGACGATATCTCCTCCATCAATGTGCTTCGTCAGTCCCTGGAGCTGATTAATAAGCTTCCGATTATTGCGGTGTATTCCTACCACGCCTACACCCATTTCCGCAGGGAGGAGACTCTGATGATCCGCAATCCCAAGAAGGGCTTGTCCATCGCAGAGAATATTCTCCTGATGCTTCGCATGGACGGAAAATACACCGACCTGGAGGCAAAGGTGCTGGATACAGCTCTGATTCTCCACGCGGAGCACGGCGGAGGCAACAACTCCACCTTTACCACCCATGTGGTTTCCTCCTCGGGGACGGATACCTATTCTTCCATCGCGGCATCCATCGGTTCGCTGAAGGGTCCACGCCATGGCGGTGCCAACCTTAAGGTCCAGAAAATGTTTGTCGACATTAAGGAGCACGTATCCGACTGGAGCAATGAGGGAGAATTGACCGCATATCTGAAAAAGATACTGGATAAGGAAGCCTTCGACGGCTCCGGGCTGATCTACGGTATGGGGCATGCGGTGTATACCCTGTCGGATCCACGTGAGGTGATATTGAAAAAGTACGCAAAGATGCTGGCGGAAGAGAAGGGTATGATGGAGGAATTCAATCTGTATGAATCCGTGGAGCGCATTGCGGGAAGACTGATTATGGAGCAGCGCCATGTGGCCAAAAACGTCTGTGCCAATGTGGATTTTTACAGCGGCTTTGTCTATACCATGCTGGGAATCCCGGAGGAATTGTTTACCCCCATCTTTGCCATGGCCCGCATTCCGGGGTGGAGTGCCCACAGGCTGGAGGAGATCATCAACGCAAATCGGATTATTCGTCCGGCATACAAATATGTGGGAACTCATTGCGATTATGTGAAAATCGAAGATCGTTCTTAAAAAACAGCGCAAAGTTTGGACTTTGCGCTGTTTTTATGTCGAATCTTGTCAATTACTTTTTGGGGTTACATAGTGCAATTTCTATATTGTATGGTAAAATAGAACTAGAAAAAGGGGACGCACAGTAACAGAGAGGAAAGGGTAAAGAAAAAATATAACGAAAATAAGGGAAACAGAGGTAAAGCAAATTGGATAACATGAAATTGGTTATGGAGGCTGTCTGGGAGAAGGCATACAAGGCAGCGGTCGTAAATGTGATTACAGGGGAGTATGAATTTGCTAAAGAATTGCCCGAGGAGAGGGAAGCCGGGTGCCTAAATGCGAAGAGGATTGAGGATTATGCGCAGTGTCTGGTAAACCACAATTTTGCGCATGAGCAGGATAAAAAACAGTATTTGTCTCTGATGAGAGCAGACTATTTGAGGGAGAAGGTCTGTACCCAAAATATTTCCAGGGTTTACAGCTATCGGCGAAGAGAGGGAGAACAGTATGTGTGGGTCACCATTGAGATCATTGTCCCCTCAAAATATTCTCCGGAAGATCCCTGGGTGGTGCTTCTCTGGAGAAAGGCGGATACGGACACCACCGCCATGGAAGACAATCTCAAGATGATGTCAACCATCTACCACAAGGTGCTCAAGATTAATCTAACCACGGATTCCCATGAGGAGTTGAAGGTGTACGATGCCGAAATGGATATCAAATACGGACTGTCCCCGAGAATTTCCGAGTGGTTCCGCAGTTTTGCACTCTCCGGCAATGTGTATGAGATTGATCTGGAAAAATATCTGGAGTTTACCGAGATTCAGGGACTTCGCAGGAGGTTCCATGAGGATAAGAAAGAAGCTTCGCTGATATACCGTCGGTTGGTGGACGGAGAGTATCGCTGGGTATCCATGGAGATGATTCCCAGTGTGGAGTACGCGGAGGACAACCAGGTGGTGATGCTGTATATACGTGATATTCATGATGAATATATGTCCCGCCTTCGTATGCAGCGAGAGTTGGAATACTGGCGGGGGAAAAATAATCAGTGACCATAGGGAGGCAGTTGCATATGATGTAAGGAGGGGTAAAACCCAAATACACTGGATGCAGCAGAAGTAGGAGAGTGGCATGGGGCTGGATTCCCCGCCGCATCCGAAAGGGTTTTGTTGAGGTACAAAAGGATAGATTGCAGGATGCGCCTTTTGGCGCATTCTGATCGGGAAAAAATACATAAGAAAATCCCCGGGGCTTTGCACCTCGGGGATTTTTACGTTAAAAAGGATTTTGCGTTGAATCTGTCTAGAAACGGTGTCCGCCGCTGGAGTGACCGCCGCCACCACCGCCGGAGCGACCGCCACCGCCGCCGCTGCCGCCGGAACTCTGCGGACTGTAGGTTTTGGTCTGGTTGATAAAATCCGCCCGGAAATCCGAAGTGTTAACCTGTTGGAAAATTCCGGACAACACTTCCGAGTTGGAAGCCTTTTTCTTGCCACAGGAAATGCGCACAACGAAAAAGTTGATCAGCATGGCAAGGACAATTGCCAAAAATACATTACAGATGTATTTCATCGGTTGAGCGATGCGGCGCCCGGCCAGAAGCGCTTGAATCTGGTCAAAGGTCTCGTAAGCGCAGGTGTAATAATCCTCATCGCTGGCATAACGGTAGACATTGTCGGTAATGGTATTGCAGTAGGAAGAAGTGATGGTTTTTCTGGTTGACCCCATGGAATCGATCAGAAGCATACGCTCATCCATATCGATCACAAAGATTACTGCATTGTTGGTGCTGGAGCCGAACAACTCCTCGTTCTTGTAGCGGGCATAGGATTCCGTGGAGACGTACGGGTTATCGTCGATGGTCACGAGAGCCACGTTACAGTTGTCGGTAATTTCGTTCATCAGGCGCATCAAATCCTGCATCTCATCTTCCGTATTGTTTGAGAACAGTCCTGCCTCATCCTCGATGACAAAACGATATCCGGTGGTCTGGTTTTGGTAATCCACGCCGGCGAACACAACACCTGCGGAGCAGGTCAATAAAAATATCAGGCACAAAAAAGCGCAAAGCAGTTTTGTAACACGGGAAATCATCTTACGCACGATCGTCACCTCCCTGCTTATCAAACTGTGGAAGTCTACGGGTTGACAGGATGTTGTATTCCTCCATGACATCCTTCAGGGTGAAGAATTCCGCAACCAAAGTGATGATGGTAACACCATAGTAGATGAAATCGGAAGCGGGATTAATGAGAATGACAGTGACTCCGAGACCGATTCCCACAAGGGCGGTGATTAGGCCGACCAATCCTTTTTTCCCCGGAACTTTGTTCACCTTGTTCATACCGATGATGGAGACAACGATGGATGCCACCAGGATCACCAGCCAGATGATACCCAGGCCACTGCCGGAGGAGCTTGCCCCGGACAAAAGGGGAACTAAAATACATAGAAAGGCGATAACAAAGTAGACGCCAAGGCCGATTATCCAGCCGGGAGTTTTGACTTTCTTAGCTTTAGAAGCCTTTAAGGTCTTTGCATTGGCCTCCGCCAGCTTCTGGTGGTCACTCACGGCCATAACACCCTTGTCGTCCAGATTCCCCTCCTGCCGCACGATGCGTCCCAGCTCCACGGTGGAGATGACGGATGCAACGACCGCAATCAGGGCACACAAAGTCAAAAGCACCCGGGGGGTTGCGGTAAAGCTCAGGCATAGAAGCAGGAAAATCGGGATTGCAAGAAGCAGGGATCCCAACATATATTTCTTGATATCCACCGGAAGGTCACTGACCACTTTTCCGGTCTGGCCGTTGACGGTGGCGTAGGCCACACGATCCTTGTTGCGGTAGGACATAAACCATACCGGGAACATGGCCTGATCTACATTCTCCACCTTGGTATGTAGGGATGACGGTGTGGTGGAAGAGTCGATGGTGTATCCGGAGAACGTCTGCCGGATCTTTTTGATGGATTCGTCGTAGGCAAACTGCTCCGCCTCAGGCTGGTAGGCGAAGGAGCCTACATCCGGGGTATCCGCGTAGAAACCACTGAGATAAGCCGGGGTGAATGCCTTCATTCCCTTCACGTCATATGGGGCAATCGCCTGGCTGATGCTGTCCGCGAAGGAGGAGGAGGCATCGTAGGACAAGCCCTTGTAGTAGGCGTCCAGATCACCGTGAAGATTGAAGTGATCCGTGTAGATGTAATCGCCCTTTCTGTGGCTCTTGGTTCCCTTCAGGGATACGTGGCCCTTCTGGGTCAGGTAGAAAGCCCAGTATGGCATATAGATGCCGCGGAAACTGTCAATCTTGGCAGGATCCTTCAATTCCTTCGGTGCAAAGATTGCTTTCTTCATCATTGCGGAATAAGCGCGCTTACAGTCCTCCTTGGTTTTCTTGAAAGGAATGATGTAATTGGGGCGGTGCTCCTTGCTGATCCGGGTGTACAAAATGGTGGATGCACCACAGAAACTGCAAAATCCCGCAGCCGCATTGTCGGTGCTCAAGATTTCTCCGCCGCATTGCGGACAGGTAAATACGGTGACCTCATAATCGTTCTCATCGAAATCTTTGCCCTCGATTCCATCGCTGGTCTTGCTGTCGAAGGAGTAGGGATCATACTGATTGTGGCAGGCTTCGCATGCCATCATCTGTGATGCAATGTCGAACTTTAGATTCTCGCCGCAGCTGGGACACTGAATCATAAAAACCTCCTTTAATTCTTTTGTATTTTATATGTTCTATGTTAATACTTTTTATGCCAAACGCAAAGCAAATATTAAAACTTCTTATCCAGATGCAGTGCCTGCTTCCATAGGGTGGGGTGGAAGAGCATCAACATGGGGAACAATTCCAGTCGCCCTGCCAGCATATCAAACATAAGGACCAGTTTGCTGAAATCTGTGAAAAAACTAAAATTCTGGGATGGCCCTACCATGGCAAGACCCGGCCCCATGTTGTTGATGGTGGTGGCAACCGCCGTGAAGTTTGTGACCAGATCGTGATTTTCAAAGGAAATCAGGAACAGGGACAGACAGAATACCACCAGAAACGTGATGAAATACACGTTCACGGAGCGAATCACCTCGTGTTCCACCGGCTTGTCATCAATTTGGATCTTCTTGACGCTCTTCGGATGGATGTAGGAGGACAACTCCTTGCGGACCGTCTTGAGCACCAGCAGAAATCTGGACACTTTGATACCGCCTCCGGTACTTCCGGCGCAGGCTCCCACAAACATGAGCATGACGAGAATGGTCTTGGAAATCGTCGGCCATGTGTCAAAGTCCACCGTGGAAAAACCGGTGCTGGATATCAGGGAGGCAACCTGGAATGCGGACTGGGTAATTGCATCGAAAATGCCCTTTGTGGTGTCAAAAATATTGATGGCAATCAGGATGGTTGAGGAGAGGATGATGAGAAAATAAACCCGAACCTCCTCAATGGAGAATGCCTTTTTGATTTGCCCGAAAATCAATAGATAGTAGGCGTTGAAGTTGACACCAAACAGAATCATGAACACGGTAACGATCCACTGAACAGCTATCGAATAGTCGGCAAGGCTGGAGTTGAGCACGCCGAATCCACCGGTTCCGGCGGTGGCCAGAGCGATGTTCACAGCGTCAAACACAGGCATTCCGGCGACGATGAGGGCGATCATCTCAACCAAGGTAAGGCCGAAATAGATCACGTAGAGCATGCGGGCGGTGGTTCGAATCTTCGGAACCAGTTTTCCCACGGATGGTCCGGGGCTTTCCGCACGCATGAGGTTGATGTTGGAACCGCCGCTCATGGGGATGATGGCAAGCAGGAAGACCAGTACGCCCATGCCGCCGATCCAGTGGGTTAAGCTTCGCCAGAACAGCATGCAGTGGGACAATGCCTCCACGTCATTCAGGATGGTCGCCCCCGTTGTAGTAAATCCGGAGATGGTCTCAAACAAGGCATCAAAGATGTGTGGGATGGCACCGGACAGATAGAAGGGAAGGCAGCCAAGACAGGACATGACAATCCAGGAAAGTGCGGTGACGATGCATCCCTCTTTGAGATAAAATACAGTGTTTTGGGGCTTCTTTCGACAGATCAGGCTCCCCAGCAGAAAACCGCAAAAGGCTACCACCAAAAAGTAGTAGCCGTCGGATTCCCGATAAATGAGTGAAACAAGGCCGGGCATCAGCATGAGAATGGATTCCAGGCGGATTACCTGCCCCAATATATATCGTATGATAGAACCGTTCATTTAAAAAAACTCCTATTCATCCAAGATATCATGAATATCACGGAAACCAACATGTGTGGTCACGACCATGACATTGTCTCCCGGCTGTAGCGTATCCAGACCGGTTGGAATCAAAATGGATCCTTTGCGCGCGATAAATGCAATCAGGAGATTCTTCTCCAGTTTAAGCTCCTTCAAAGGAATATTGGTGATGGAAGAGCACTCGGAAATATGGAACTCAATGGCTTCCGCCCGCCCGTTGAACAGGTGGAAGATGGTCTCGATATTGCTCTCCTCGGAGGCTGCCTGGCGCGCGCGCACATAGGCGATAATGGCTTCGGAGGCAATGTATTTCGGGTAGATTACACTTCCCAGATCCAACTGGTTAATCACATCCGTAAAGTTGATGCGGTTGATTTTGGTAATTACCTTGGCGTTAGCTTTAGATACCTGCTTCGCGTGAAGGGTGAGCATGATGTTCTCCTCATCGATTCCGGTGAGGGGAACGAAGGAATCCGTCTCCTCGATGCCCTCCTCCTTCAACAGGTCGCGGTTGGTCCCGTCACCGTTGATGATGACGGCATCCGGAAGCAAAATGCTAAGCTGTTCGCAGCGGGCGCGGTCTGTCTCGATGATTTTTACATTGATGCCGGACTTTATCAGCTGGTCCGACAGGTAGTAGGCTGCTTTTCCTCCCCCCACAATCAGGGTGTTGCGCACCTGCTTGGTCTGAAATCCGATTTTCTTGAGGAAGTTTCGGCCCTGCCTGCGGGTCCCCACAAAGGAGATGATATCCCCGCCGTGGATCACAAAATCGCCGGACGGAATGGTAAATTCCCCATCCCGCTCCACCGCGCAAATCAGGATGTTGTTGGTAATCTTTCGACCCAGATCCGCGATGCTCATGTTGTGGAGGATATTATCCTCCGGGATCTTGATCTTGATCATCTCCGCCTGTCCGTGGGCGAAGGTGCTGATCTCCAGGGCTGTGGGGAGGGACAGAACTCTTGCTGCCTCCTTGGCTGCCTCAAGCTCCGGGTTGATAATCATGGCAAGCCCCAGTTTTTCACGGAGATATCCGATTTCGTTGCTGTATTCGGGGGTGCGTACTCGGGCGATTGCGGCACATTGGCCTGCCCGGCGCCCGATGGTGCAGCAGAGCAGATTCAATTCGTCGGAGCCGGTGACGGCGATGATCAAGTCCGCGTCATCGATTCCGGCTTCCTTTTGCACGTTGTAGCTGGCGCCGTTTCCGACAATCCCCATAATGTCGTACAGATTGGTGATCTCTGCGATTTTGTCCGGCTGTTGATCGATGATGGTAATCTCGTGGCCTTCCTTGTCCAGACGCTCAATCAAAGTGGAACCGACCTTTCCGCAGCCCACGATGATAATCCGCAGTCCTTTTGCAGAGCGATTTGCATGTGACATAACATTCCTCCATGTGCTCGATTTAAGCAAAGTGATTATAACATAGTTTCCCAACCATAGAAAGTAGCTTTATACACAAAAAGATGTTCCATTCCGTCGACAATCTGCTATATTTATAGTATTCGGAAAACAGATTGAGGTGAGTTATGGATTACGGCAAAGTTTTGAAGTTTAAGGGAACATGGAGGCAGTATCAGGCAAGGGTACTGAAAAATGCCGATAAGTATATTCAGGATGGAAAAATCCATATCGTGGCGGCCCCCGGATCGGGCAAGACTACGTTAGGAATCGAATTGATCGGGAGAATGGGGGAGGTGGCCCTGATTCTGACCCCATCCATCACCATCCGAGAGCAGTGGGTGAGCAGAATCCGGGAGGCTTTTTTGGAGGACGGCCTTAAGGTTGAGGATTATGTGTCTCAGGATTTGAAGAATCCCCGTTGCATTACGGTGATTACCTATCAGGCGCTGCACAGTGCCATGACGAAATACAAAGGAATTATCGACGAGTCCGGAAATACGGCGGGAAGTCTCGAGACCGATGACAAACTGCAGAGGGAGTCCTCCCTGGAGGAAGCGGTGGATTATTCGGAATTCGACGTGCTGACGGAGATGAAAAAGGCGAAGGTTGGATTGCTCTGCCTGGACGAGTGCCACCACTTGAGGAACGAATGGTGGAAAGCGCTGGAAGAGTTCCGGTCCGCGCTGGAAATTCCAAAGCTGATTGCGCTGACCGCAACCCCGCCCTACGATTCCACCCCGGCACTTTGGAAGCGATATATGGATATGTGCGGGGAGATTGATGAGGAAATCACAGTTCCGGAATTGGTGCGGGAGGGAAGTCTCTGCCCCCACCAGGATTTCGTCTACCTGAATTATCCCACGGAGGAGGAAAGCGCAGAGATTGAGAAATTCAGAGTGCGAAGTGATGCTATGCAGAAGCGCTTGCTGGAGGACAGGGCGTTTTTGGATGCCCTCATGACCCACCGGGGGTTGCAGGGGAAAATGACCCAGGAGGAATTGTTGGCGGAGGGGGATTTTCTTCCGGCGTTGCTGGTCTATCTGAACGCACGGCAGGTGGCAGTACCCGCGGGGCTTCGCAAATTCTGCACCTTTTCCCGGGTGCCGGAACTGAATACGGAATGGCTGGAGAGGATTGTGCAGGGCTTTTTGTATGAGGATGCGGACGCCTACGATTGCGATAAGAATTACCGTGAACAGCTGGAGAGCGAGATCAAGGCAGAGGGGCTGATTGAGAAGCGAAAAGTATCCTTTGCAGCCACGGAGGCCATCGAGAAAATGCTCACCAGCTCCAAGGGGAAGTGCAACAGTATCCAGAAGATTGTGGCCAGCGAATACGAGAATCTGGGGGAGAAGCTTCGCCTCCTGATTCTGACGGATTACATTCGCAAGGAATACGAAAAGGCGGTAGGCGTCGAGGACAGCCAGGTGACGGCTCTTGGGGTGCTGCCGTTCTTTGAGCAGATACGGAGGCAGGGGATGAATGTCAAGCTTGGCGTTCTCTGCGGAACCATTGTCATTATCCCGGCGGACGCCAGGGATGCGCTGCTGGAGGCCATAGGGGATGGGGGTAAAGTGAATTTTGGTCCGGTGGGAAGCCTGCCCGAAACCGAGTATGTGAAGGTTACGGCGGTGGGGGATAACCACTTTCTGACCTCCGCAGTCACGGATATTTTCACGGCAGGTTACATGCAGGTGCTGATTGGAACCAAATCCCTTCTGGGGGAGGGATGGGATTCCCCCTGCATCAATTCCCTGATTCTTGCCAGCTTTGTGGGGGCATATATGTTGAGTAATCAGATGAGGGGCCGTGCCATCCGCGTGTTTAAAAGTGAGCCCGACAAGACCAGCAACATCTGGCATCTGGTGTGCATGATGCCGCAGAATTTGGGGGCAAGCGGAGCATCGCACTTCGCCGTCGGTGCAGGTGATGAAGCAAGCAGCTCGGATTACAAATTACTCTGTCGGAGAATGGATAATTTCCTGGGACTTCACTACACCGAGGATGTGATTCAAAACGGAATCGACCGGCTCTCGATACTGAAGGAACCTTTTTCCAAGGAACATGTGGAGGAGATCAACGGGCAGATGCTTGCTCTGGCGAAGGAGCGCGGGAAGTTGAAGGAACGCTGGCAGACAGCCCTGGTAGATGCGAAAACCATGGAGATTACCGATGTTACGGAGGTACCGGATGAGTTGGTTTCCCAGTCGGAATACCGAAAATCCAAGAGGAATCTAATTCTCTCCTGCGTGGGTGTCGCGGCTGGCCTGGGCATCTCTCTCACCCCGCTGGGATGGCTCGGCGGAGCGGTTGCGCTTGCTTCCGGAGTGTATGGGGTTACAAGGATTCCCAAGACCACAAAACTGTCCACGCCGGAGAACCGACTGAAAGCGGCGGGGGAGGGAGTGTTCTTTGCCCTTCGTGCCATTAATTTGCTGGAGGATCGGAAATGTGTCGTGAAAGTGGAAGCCGGAAAGGAGGAACGGCAGACCGTATTCCTGGACGGGGGAACCGGCCACGATAAGCTCCTTTTTGCAAAGTGTATGAGGGAACTGTTCTCTGCGGTGAATGACCAGAGATACCTGTTGGTGAAGGCGGGGAGCCGCAAGGATGAGGACAGCTTTTACTGCGTGCCGGAATGTTTTGGCAAGAGGAAAGAGGATGCGGAAATGTTCTACGGCTATCTGAAGCCTTACATTGGTCAGTACGAGGTGATATACACCAGAAATGAGCGGGGAAAGGCGCTGCTTTTGGAGGGAAGGATGAAGGACGTTGCGGATGCGAAGGAGCGGAGTCTGAACCATAAGATGATGAGGACAAACAAATAATGTACAAAAAAGGAGCTTGCCTGACGGCAAACTCCTTTTTTGAAATCAAATTATTCGGCTCTCTCCATAGCCTCCACATAATCTCTGGTTCCTGCCCAGATGTCGTTGGAATATGGATTCTTGCCCAGCTTGACAGCACGTTTGATGATGACCGCAATGCAGATTACGTTTGCTGCAATAGCGACAAATGCCACAACTCCCTGAGTGGTGGGGTTTGCGGTGATTCCGAAGGCTTCCATAGCCTCGCCGGCTGCTGCGGTCTTGCCCAGACCTGCGCTGTAGAGTTCAATAGCTTTGTCATACAGATCGATGGCTGCAAGATCTTTGCCAGCTCCGCCGTATACAGACGGCAGAACGGAGAAGGTTTTGCTGATCTGGAAAAGGGGAACAACCTGGGCAAACATGCACCACAATGCCAGTGTGTTGGCGCGGTTCTGAATCCAGGCACCCTTGTTCCACAGTGCGTTTGCAAAGGTAGGAGCAAGGAGAAGGGCAAATCCACAGTACCATGAATGTGTAGGAAGATTCAGGTATGTGTACTCAAAGTTCCAGACATCGTATGCGATGATGAATGCAATGGTCATGTCAGGCCAAAGCATATCGCTCTTGTTCTTGTCCTTGGAGGTGTAGAGGTTGATGACACCGGTCATACAGAAAATGTTGATGACACCGGCGATTGCGTTGAGAATATTCCACCATCCTCCGTAGATGAATACGCCTTCGCTGGATGCCCACCAAGCACCTGCGAAATCTCCGGTGATACGGAATGCTGCCAGCGCTGACTCCATGTCGGACACAACCGCGATCAAGATGTTGGCTGCAACGATGAACCATGGGAACCAAGCAAACCATTTCTCCTTGCCGATGCCCCATTTGTACTTGATCATCATGAAGCCGACACATCCGATGTCCGCCGCATAGAGCTTAAAGTAGTGGAACCATCCGTCCATGTAAGCAACTGTTGGGTTGTTGGCCCCGCCGAACATTCCCACGTGAGCGAGAATGAAGTAGACGGTGAGAATGAGCGGAACAATCACAAAGAGGAGAATTCCGCCGAACTTTGTGCGGCGGCCAATCTCGTTCATGATGATCAGCCCTGCAAATACAAGTACCCATCCAAGTATTTGCGACATACTGTTGACGTGAAATAACATATTTATACTCCCTCCTATAAATATAAAATTTTTATAAAATTATTATAGGCTCTTTTTGAAAGCTTTTCAACGAATAAATGTCGAAAATAAACGAAAACAGAAAAGCCGGTTTTCTCATTTTGCATATATTTGACCGAAAACTTACACAATATTCGTTACATTCATATAGAAACAATGTGCAAAA
This sequence comes from Lachnospiraceae bacterium, assembly GCA_029008875.1. Taxonomy (GTDB): domain Bacteria; phylum Bacillota; class Clostridia; order Lachnospirales; family Lachnospiraceae; genus Roseburia. The sequence goes on from JAQXJP010000042.1 coordinate 58,206, forward strand.
TATGATAGAATAAGGGCGGATTTTAGGAGAGACGTATAATGGAAGAGTTTTTGAAATGCAATTACCACACCCATACCCCAAGGTGCAATCATGCCTGGGGTACGGAGAGGGAGTATATTGAGACGGCTATCGGGGCAGGAATAAAGCGCTTGGGCTTTTCGGATCATGCGCCCTATCCTCAGGAGCCGGGATTTCAATCAACTATCCGCATGCCCATGGATATGATTGCGGATTATCGGGATGGATGCCCATGAACCCCGGCAGTTGGTTGACCGGGATGCATACGAAGGATGTGTTGCCATGGCACGAAGGCTGGGGCTTCACTTGATAGACGGAGGGGGATTATTACAATGAAACTGAACATGAAGCAGACAATCTTAATCGGATTTGCATTTCTATCCATCTGCGCATTTTGGCAGATGTACAACAGTGTCATTCCGCTGATGCTGACCAACACCTTTCACATGAATGAGACATGGTCCGGGGCAATCATGGCGGCGGACAATGTGCTGGCACTTTTCCTGTTGCCGCTGTTCGGAGGAATCTCTGACAGATGCTCTGCAAAAATCGGAAAGCGAAAGCCTTTCATCATGTGCGGAACGGTGGCTGCGGTTTTTTTGATGCTTCTGATTCCTTTTATGGACAATCGTTTTTTTGAAAATCCATCCACCGGCCTGGAGGTGGTCTTTGTGATTATTCTGGGATGCCTGCTGGTTGCCATGGGAACCTACCGGAGTCCTGCGGTTGCCCTGATGCCGGATGTGACTCCGAAGCCGCTTCGAAGCAAGGGAAATGCGATCATTAACCTGATGGGGGCTCTGGGCGGAATCATTTATCTCGGGATTGCCGCGGTTTTGTATTCATCCGCCAAGACAGAAGGGCTGGAGCATGTGGATTACTTCCCACTTTTTATGATTGTTGCGGGAATTATGATTCTCTCGCTGATCATCATCATGTTTGCGGTGGATGAGGTGAACTTGAATACCCAAATGCTGGAGTACGAGAAGGCGCACCCGGAGGAGAACCTGGCGGAGGAGACCTCCGACGGGGGGGAAGTCCTGCCGGGGGAGGTTAAGAGGAGCCTTGGATTTCTGTTGGTTTCCATCGCTCTATGGTTTATGGGGTACAATGCCATTGAGACCTGGTTTACCACATTTGCAAACCGCATGTGGTCCATGAGTCTCGGCGATGCCTCCACGTGCCTAACCATCGCCACGGGGGGAGCCATTCTGTCCTACATACCATCCGGAATTGTTGCGAGCAAAGTAGGGAGAAGAAAGACCATTATGGGTGGGGTTCTCCTCCTTGCGGCATGTTTCTTCGGAGGACTTTTATATACCTGTTTCTTCGATTATTTTCAGTGGCCGCTGTATGTGCTGTTCTTTTTCGTGGGACTGGCGTGGGCCTTTATCAATGTGAACAGTTTACCCATGGTCCTGGAGATGTGCAAGGGTAGCGAGGTGGGAAAATTCACAGGATATTACTACACATTCAGTATGGCGGCACAGATTGTGACTCCGATACTGGCGGGGACACTGCTGAATCGAATCGGTTATCTGAGTCTGTTTCCGTATTGTGCGCTCTTTGTTTTAGCGTCCTTTGTGACCATGTTTTTTGTGAAGCATGGGGATGACAAAGTGGAGGCGAAACGGGGGCTGGAAGCCTTCGACGTGGAGGATTGACGGGCGAAGTGCCAAGCGGGAGCAAAAACTGGAAGAATCATTAATGAGAGGTGGAATATGAGTTTTAAGAAAACGGACAGACCTTTGGTCTGGGCACACAGAGGCGCCAGCGGATACGCGCCGGAAAATACATTGGAAGCATTTCAGCTTGCGGTGGAGATGGGAGCCGACGGGGTGGAGCTTGATGTACAGCTCACCAAGGACGACCAGATTGTGGTCATCCATGACGAGACCATTGATCGCACCAGCGATGGCAAGGGCTGGGTCAAGGATTATACCCTAGAGGAGCTTCGGAGATTCAATTTTAACAGGACCCGGACAGAGTGTGAACACGCAGATATTCCAACCCTTCGCCAGGTGTACGAATTGCTGAAACCCACCGGACTCACCATCAATGTGGAACTGAAGACGGGGATTGTCTTTTACGAGGAATTGGAGCGCAAGGTGCTTGCACTTACCAGAGAGATGGGGATGGAAGACATGGTTCTCTACTCCTCCTTCAATCATTATACCTGCGTGAAGCTTCACGAACTGAACCCGGAAGCGTACGTGGGATTTCTGTATGCGGACGGACCTATAGATATGGCAGAATATGCGAAAAAGCACGGAGCGAATGCCCTTCATCCGGCACTGTACAATCTGCAGTATCCCAACTATATGCAGGATGCTGCGTGCCGTAATCTGGACGTGAATGTGTGGACAGTGAACGAGGAAATATACATGCAGATGTGTTGCCAGTTTGGGGTAAACGCCATCATCACCAACTATCCGGATAAGGCTCTCGCCATCGCAAAGCAGGCGGGACAAAAATAGGGACATGGACTATTCGGAATTGTTTCTCGGGGAAGATAATTTCATAGAGATAATGGAAGGGGAGCTTTCCACCTTTCGGCGGGAACACTACAGGGAGGGATACTGTAAAAACAGTCAGGGAAAGTCACTCCATTACACTTACCTGGAACACCCCTATGCCAGAGGAATTATTGTAATCTGTCACGGGTTCTGCGAATTCGTGCGCAAGTACGATGAGGCAATTTATTACTTCTACCAGCTTGGATATTCCATCTATTTTCTCGACCATATGGGGCACGGTTTTTCCTACCGTCTGGTGGAGGAATATGATAAGGTACATGCAAAGGATTTTTCGGTCTACATCGAGGATTTCCATGCGTTTGTGGAGGAGGTTGTGGCAAAGCGGCAAGGTGGATTGCCGCTGCTTTTGTTCGCACATTCCATGGGCGGAGCCGTCGGCGCAGGTTTTTTGGAGCGCTATCCCAAGTATTTTCGGGCGGCAGTCCTGAGCTCACCCATGCTGGCCATGTCCGTGGGCAAGGCGCCGGAATGGGCGATTCTTCTGTTGGCGGATGTGGCGCAAATGTTCGGACGGGATACGAAATTTGTGCCCTCCAAGCACGGGTTTGACAATATCTATGATTTTTCCGGCAGCAGCATGCTCTCGGAGCAGAGATATTCCTACGTGTTCCGATTGCGGCAGGAGACTCCCCAGTATCAGACCTACGGGGCAACCTACGGGTGGACAGCGGCCTCTGTTCGCGGGCTGCGCCGCATCCGAAGGGAGGCAAAGAAGGTGGAAATTCCGGTACTGCTTATGCAGGCAGGAAAAGACCACATGGTTCTCCCCGAGGCTCAAGAGGAGTTTGCAAGAAAGACAAAGAACACGCAGGTTGTTCGTTTTGCTGAGTCCAAGCACGAGATTTTTAACGCACAGGAGAAGGATCGGAATTTGTTTTTTACAAAAATATTTGAGTTTTTTAAGGAGTATTCACGATGACAGAGGAGATGACACAACGCAGGCGTGAGACCATGGATTTTACGCGGGGCAGTATTTTTCGGAAACTGCTGAAATTTATGCTTCCGATTCTGGGAGCGCTGATTCTTCAGACTATGTACGGAGCGGTGGATATTTTGGTGGTGGGCTGGTTCGGAACAGGGAGCAGCATCTCCGCCGTGTCCACCGGAAGCAGCACCATCAATATGGTGGTTTTCATTCTGAACGGGTTGGCCATGGGAGTCACAGTCCTGATGGGGCGCTATCTGGGGGAGGGCAATGAAAGGCGCTTAAGCAAAGTGGTGGGCGGAGCAATTCTGGTATTTTTGATTCTGTCAGCGGTGACCACCGTGTTATTGCTGGCTTTTTCCCCGGAGATTGCAAGGCTGATGCAAGCCCCGGAGGAAGCCATGGATGGAACCGTCCTTTACATTCGAATCTGTGGCGGAGGAATCGTCTTTATCATCGGATATAATCTGATCAGCAGCATTTTCCGTGGGATGGGGAATTCCAGGTTACCGCTGATTTTTGTGGGAATCGCCTGTGTGATCAATATCTTTTTGGATTTGTTGTTTGTGGCGGCATTTCGTATGGATGTGGCAGGCGCCGCGCTGGCGACGGTGATTGCCCAGGCTTTCAGCCTAATCATGTCCCTTGGGATGTGCAACAAAATACAGTTGCCCTTCTCCCTGCACCGGGAGGACATCTGTTTTTCCCCTGAAATTGGCAGGTTCCTGTGGATGGGACTCCCCATTGCATTCCAGGAATTGCTGACACAGTTTTCCTTTCTGTGTCTTCTGGCATTTGTCAACGGAATGGGCTCTACGGAGGCGATACGGCTGGCCTCCTCCTCCGGGTATGGAATCGCCAACAAGGTCACCGCGATTGTTATGCTGGTGCCCGCGGCACTGATGCAGTCCATGTCCTCCTTCATCGCCCAAAACGTGGGAGCGGGGAAGGAGCGGCGCGCACAGAAGGCCATGGGTTACGGGATGCTGATCGGAGGAGGAATCGGTGTGCTGATGACCTTCGCCGCATTTTTCTTCGGGCGGGAGCTGGCTGCAATCTTTACGCCGGATGCCGTATACCAGTTGAAGGCTGCCGAATATCTGCAGGGATTTAGTCTGGAGGCCATTCTTACCTCAGTTTTGTTTTCGTTTATCGGATATTATAACGGGCACAATCAGACCCTGTTTGTCCTGTTTCAGGGGACGTTGCAGTCCTTTTTGGTTCGCCTTCCCGTGGCGTATATCATGTCGAAAATGTTTACCGATTCCCTGGTGTACATAGGTGCTGCGGCCCCGGCTGCCACGGTGTTTGGAATCATCATCAATTTGATTTATTTTCAGATATATACCGGGAAACTGAAAAAGTTGGAGGTTGAGGGATGAAAAAAGGCATTTTATTCCTATTGAAAGGAATCGGGATTCTGCTTCTGGCGTTTGTGGTGGTGTTTATAGCAATCATCGGAGTTTTGACAGTTACCGAGTATAAGCCGGAGGATGTGGAAGAACTTGCCCTGCAAGGGGAGAGTACTTCCGGGGTGACACCGGGGGAAACCCTCACCGTGATGACGTGGAATATCGGTTACGGAGCCTTGGGCGAGAACGCGGACTTCTTCATGGACGGTGGAAGTCATGTGAGCACGGCGGACGAGGAAGAGGTCTATCACAATCTGGATGGAATCCTTGAGACTGTGGCCGGGGCGAATCCGGACATCGTGCTCTTCCAGGAGGTGGACAGAAAGGCCAAGAGATCCCATTTTATCGACGAGGAAGCCTATCTGTACAGCATGTCCGGAATGGATGGGATGGAGAGCTTCGCCTACAATTACAAGACCCTGTATGTGCCTTATCCCATTCCGACTATAGGCAGAGTGGAGGCAGGGCTCATGACGTTGAGTAGGTATCAGGTGGACAGCGCCCGGAGAATTCAGCTCCCCTGTCCTTTTTCCTATCCGGTTCGCCTGGCCAATTTGAAGAGATGCCTCATGGTGGACCGAATTCCGGTGGAGGGAAGTGACAAGGAACTTGTGGTGGTAAATCTGCACCTGGAAGCATATGATTCAGGGGAGGGAAAAATCGCACAGACTGCCATGCTCAAGGAACTGCTGACTACGGAGGCGGAAAAAGGGAATTACGTCATCGCAGGCGGCGACTTCAACCAGACTTTTTCCAACGTGGACACCGGCATGTACCCTACCGTTTCCGATGAGATGTGGGTGCCGGGGAAAATCGATGTGAGTGAGTTCGGAAACTCTTTGGAGTTTGTGGCGGACAATTCTGTCCCCACCTGCAGGTCTCTGGATCGGCCATACGCGGGAAGTGATAGAGAAAACTTTCAATATTATATGATTGACGGATTTATTGTGTCCTCCAACGTAAATGTTGAGACAATTGAAACCCTGAATGGGGAATTTGTATTCACAGATCACAATCCGGTAGTTTTGAAGGTGACTTTGGACTAACCGATTTTGCCTTTTTCGTCAAGTAGTATTTTCAACCAAAAGGATAATTACTTTTTGGTGGAATTGACTTATAGCCTTTAACCACAACATATTGTATAATTACATTCGGTTGGAAACAAAACATTGTTAGGAGTGTAGTTATGTCAGACGAAGTATTAGATGAAGTAATGATTAAGGGAACTTGCAAGGGAAAGGCGGAAGCGATTGTGAACTGCCAGTGCAATATCGAGAGTGCACCCAGCAGATGCGACCAAGCGGAACATTGCATGTTCTATTCTTATTATAAGTGCAGTAAGCAGTGGAAGAGATTGGCGTAGGGGACGCCGGTCTACAAATGTATAAGCTTTTTAGGAGAAGGGACTTCTGTCCATCGAGGGTGATGGACAGGGGTCTTTTACACTTTTTGAGGATATTTTATGACAAAAATTCTTGTGTTAAGTGATTCCCATGGAAATGTTAATAATATGGTGATCGCGGTAAAGGAAACGAAACCGGATATGATTTTTCATCTGGGAGATTGCTGGTCCGACGCCGTGACGCTTCACAAGCAGTACCCGGATATCACGATGGTTCAGGTTCCGGGAAACTGCGACTGTGTCATGGAACCGTCGGAGCGTCTTCTGGAGATGGAAGGGGTAAAGCTGTTGCTATGCCACGGTCATGCCTACAATGTGAAGTCGTCCCTGCTGTCCTTGGAGTATGCGGCCAGGGAAAAGCAGGTGGATATTGCCCTGTACGGACACACCCACGCGGTGGGGATGGATTGGAACAACGGGGTTCGTTTGTATAATCCGGGCAGCATTGGAGCTCCGCGCTTCAACAATCCGGCTGCATACGGGGTGCTCACTCTGGATCAGGAGTCAAATTTGATTGATTTTCAAGCGAAAATTATTTGACGGATAGGTGCTTGCGCTGTATAATGTCGGCGTATGTATCAAAATTTTGAGGAGCAAAAGACGATGGTTAAGGTAGTAAAATTTGGTGGAAGTTCTCTTGCCAGTGCAGAGCAGTTTATGAAGGTGGGAGATATCATCCGAGCAGATAAAGCGAGAAGATATGTGGTTCCCAGTGCACCGGGAAAACGCAATTCCAAGGATACGAAGGTGACCGACATGCTCTATGCATGTTATGCGCTTGCGGAGGAGGGCAAGGATTTCCGTGTGCCGCTCATGAAGATTAAGGATCGATATGATTCCATTATTAACGGTCTTCAGCTGAAGACATCTCTGGATGAGGAATTCAAGATTATTTCCGAGATGTTCAAAAAGAAAGCGGGATCCGACTACGCTGCTTCCCGCGGAGAGTACCTGAACGGTATCATTATGGCTGACTACCTTGGCTATGAGTTTATAGATTCCGCAACCGTCATCTTCTTTGATGAGAACGGCAACTTTGATGCGGATAAGACAGATAAAGTGTTGTCTGAAAAACTTGCAAATATTGAAAATGCTGTTATTCCGGGATTCTACGGATCTCTTCCGGACGGAACTGTACACACCTTCTCAAGGGGAGGCTCCGATATTACCGGTTCCATCGTTGCAAAAGCGTCCCGGGCAAGCATTTATGAAAACTGGACGGATGTATCCGGTTGTCTGGTTGCGGATCCGCGCATTGTGCCAAACCCGGAACCGATTCGTGTGATTACCTACCGCGAGCTTCGCGAGTTATCCTACATGGGAGCTTCCGTATTGCACGAGGATGCAATTTTCCCGGTGCGCAAGGCGGGAATCCCCATCAATATTCGAAACACAAACGACCCGGAAGCGGAAGGAACCATGATTGTGGAGAGCACCTGCCAGAAGCCGGACTTTACCATCACCGGTATTGCCGGCAAGAAGGGCTTTGTTGCGGTAAATATCGATAAGGACATGATGAATGCGGAGGTTGGTTTCTGCCGTAAGGCGTTGGAAGCATTTGAGGAAAATGGAATCTCCATCGAGCATATGCCTTCCGGTATCGATACTATGACCGTGTTTGTTCATCAGGCGGAGTTTGAGGGAAAAGAGCAACAGGTGGTAAGCTCCCTCCGCAGACTGGCAGCTCCGGATGTGATTGATTTGGAGGCGGATTTGGCCTTGATTGCGGTTGTGGGACGAGGAATGAAGTCTGCCCGCGGTACTGCCGGAAGAATTTTCTCTGCACTTGCTCATGCCAACATTAACGTTCGTATGATTGACCAGGGCTCCTCCGAATTGAATATCATCATCGGAGTCAGCAATGATGACTTTGAGAGGGCAATCACTGCAATTTATGATATTTTTGTGGAAACTCGCTTATAAATATGAAATTTTTGTAATATCCCAAGATTGCGGATAATGCGGCGGGAGAAGGGGAAGGCTGTGGAAACGGCCTTCTTTTTTTGCGCTTTGGGGCATGGAATTATTGAAAAAAGAGGATTTTGCATATATAATTTTTCCTATAAGAGGTGGACAAATGTCATAGAAATGGGGGAGTGAATATGAATCACGAAGAAATGGTTCGAAGCAAAAATAAAATTCTTGTGGTAGCCCTTGCGGCAAGTATTATTTTGCGTTGTATCGTGAATGCAGTGACATTGGATGTGGGCAGTGTGATTGTTCCGGGAATTGCAGGCTTGGTCATTGTAGGCATTATGGCGCTTCTTGCGTGGAAGCTAAAAAACCCGGTGGTGGTAGAATACCTGATGGTGGTGGTCTTTTCCGCATTGGCCATCATGTGTATGGTAATGTTTCCGTGCACCACCAATATTCTCATGCTTTTCCTGGCAATTTTTATGGTGGTAATCTATGAGGATATTATTCCCATCGTGTTGCAATGCCTGATCAGTGCGGTATGCTTTGTTATTTTCTACAAATTGTATCATGAGCGATTGCAGGAGACCTGGTCCACAGATGCACTTGTTATGTGTATTGTGTATATTATTTCCGGAATGTTTGTCTTTTCCGCCATGAGCTATCTCTCCAAACGATCCTTCCAAATGATGGAGAATATGAACCGGGAAAGCGACCATGCAAAAAATAAAGCAGAGGGGCTGCTTGGAGAAATTGGCAAAAGCGTTGGTGTTCTTGGAACCACAAGCGGGAGAATTCAAGAGAGTGTCAAGACAACCCAGGAGATATCCAAGCAGATAGCAACGGCTGTGGATGACATTGCCCGTAGGGCGAATGAGGAGGTTGAGGCAACCGGAGAAATTCAGGAACGGGTGCAGGCCGGGGTAGAGCAAATAGCAAATATTGCGGAGGCGTCATCGCGCATGACGGAATCCTCCAAGCAGACATCCGGCACTGTGGAACAAAGTGTTATTCAGGTGGCGGACTTGCGGCGGCAGATGGAACACTTGAACAAAAAAATGAATGAGATAACCCAATCGATTATTCGGCTAAGTCAAGAGAATGAACACATTATAGAAATCCTTGGGACGTTGGATAATATCACTTCCCAGACGAACCTTCTCTCGCTGAATGCGTCCATTGAGGCGGCTCGAGCGGGAGAACAGGGAAAGGGATTTGCCGTTGTGGCAACGGAAATCCGGAATTTATCGGAATCATCAAAACAATTTACGGAACAGATTCATGATATTTTGGATGGAGTTCATGAAATGACGGAAGTTGTTCAAGAAGAGATGAATAATGGGCAGACCTCTTTGGAGGAATGTAATTCCTATATGAATGAGGTGGAAGCGACCTTCCATCAAATTGCAACCAATACCGAGTCCGTATTGGAGCAGTCCAGATTGATAGAAGAGCGTTCGGCACAACTGGATGAACTGATGAATCATACCTTGAACCGGACAAATGCAATATCCGACAGCGTGGCCTCTACCTCCGCTGCCATGGAGGAGATATCCTCCAGCATTACGGAGTTATACAGCAACATTGACAACGTTGTTGTGGGGTATCATGACATCAATTCCATAACCGGTTCTCTGCTGGAAGCATCACAAAAGGAAGAAACTTAGAAGAACAATTCGGGCTCCCTTTCATATGATATATGGAAGGGAGCGTTTTTTATGGATTGGAATTTTGTTGTGCTGGACACGGATGCCAGACAGAGATATATCTGCGATTATCTGCCGGGAAAAAAACAGTCCGTTGCCTGGAAGTCGGATTGCGAGGAAGAGGTCTGCATAGAATGGCTTAAGGCGGCGGACTGCATCATTCTTCCGACTCCGGTTGCGAAACTGGGAAAATATCAGGAACTTGAAGAAATGTTAAAGGCAAATTTAATAAAATGCAAAATGGTATTTGGCGGGGTTGTGACACCCAAATGGGAATCCTGGTGTTCGGAGAGGAACATTCTGTGTTATGACCTGATGCGGGAGGAGACCGTGGCTCAGAAAAATGCGGCCATCACCGCGGAAGCCACCGTTGCGGAGATTTTGCAGAATTCCCTGTATTCCATCTCGGGGCAGAAAATCGTGGTGACGGGATACGGCCGCTGCGGAAGAACTGTCGCGAATCTTCTGGCCGCCATGGGAGCGAAGGTGACTGTCCTGGCCCGTGGGGCGTGCGACAGAAAGAGAGCTAAGGCCGATGGCCACAATGCAGTAGATTTTTCTTATGCCGCAGAGGAGGCGTACGGAACGAGAACCTTTGTGAATACGGTTCCCGCCCGGGTTATCACCGGAGCGCTGATCGGGGAGATGCATCCCAAAACACTGGTTGTGGATATCGCATCGGCTCCGGGGGGGTGCGATTTGGAAGCTGCAAAGGAATGCGACATCAAGGTCGTGCAGGCATTAGGACTTCCGGCAAGATACACAACAAAAAGCAGTGCAAAAGTGTTTGCAGATGCCATCTGTTCCAAAATGCTCCCGCACTTTATCAGGGAAGAGGAACATGCATGGACTTTTCAAATTATACTATAGGATACGGGATAACCGGTTCTTTTTGCACCTTTGCCAGGACGCGAAAAGCAGTGACCGAATTGGTTGCATTGGGTGCAAATGTCATTCCGATTTTTTCATATAACGCGCAAAATTTTGATACCAGATTCGGAAGTGCAAAGGATTTTGTGGACGAAATCTGTGAGATTACGCAGAATGAAGGGATCCGAACCATCAATCAGGCGGAGCCCATCGGACCCAACAATTTTCTGGATGTGATGGTGATTGCGCCGTGTACGGGGAACACCGCGGCAAAGCTGTCCAACGGAATTATCGACACCCCGGTGCTCATGGCTGCCAAGGCCCATATGAGGAACGGGAAACCGCTTGTAATCGCCATTTCCACAAATGATGGGCTGGGAATCAATTTCCGGAATATCGGTTCACTGATGAACATGAAAAATATATACTTTGTGCCGTTTGGACAGGATAACTGGAAGAGCAAACCAAATTCTTTGGTGGCGATGCTGGAATTCCTTCCGGATACCATCGAGTGTGCTATGAAAGGGAGGCAGACGCAACCCATCATTCGCACATATTCCTCATAAAGAGAGGGCTGTACTTGACAGCCCTCTTTTTGATGCAGCAGATGAGGTTATGACAATTCGATGGCAGGCTGGTAAGTTTTCAGCCAGTCGTTGATCTGCAGGTAGTAAGCCAGAAGCTGGGGTCCTGCCATGAGCTGACCGTACCAGGGCTTTCCGTAGTCCTTGGGATTTGTGAGGAATTTATCCGCGCTGTTGAAATCCAGGAAAGGCAAAATGGGATTGTCCGTGTCTTTAAGCATTTGGGCGAAAGCCTTGCACAGCATGGATTCGTATCCCGGATCGTAGGTCTTGGGATAGGGGCTCTTGCGCCTGGTGCGGACAGTTTCCGGGATAAGTCCCTTCGCGAAGCTTCGCAGCAAATGTTTCACATCACCATCTCTGGTTTTCATGGCATAGGGGACATTGAACAGGTAGGTTGCCAAATCAAAATCAGCAAAGGGAACGCGAAGATCCATACTGCAGTAGGAGGCAATGCGGTCGGCCCGGTCCACCAGAGTCTGCATAAAATAGCGGATGGTCAGATACATAATCAGGCGGTGGCGATCCTCGTCGGAACAATAGAGGAGGTCTGCCTGATCGCAGGGTAGGTTGAGTTCGTTGCATGCGGAGTGGTATCGGGAACTGATGTACTCCCTCGGAGATAGCAGGTTTATAAAATCAGAATTTAACAATTGCAATCTCGCGGCGTGATCGCCGGACCATGGAAAAGCAAATTCGGAGAACATGGACACGTTGTGATACCATGGGTAGCCACAGAAGAGTTCGTCCGCACATTCTCCGGAAAAAACAATGGGATTCTGGGCTCCGATTTTTTCACAGAAATACAGCATGGAGGAATCCACATCCGCCATGGCAGGGCCGTCGTGGGCCAGAACCGAATTGTGGAGATATGCGAATTGTTCGGCGTTTCCGCACACCAGGGTTGTGTGGTCGGTGTTCAGGTAATCCACCATCTCGTGCACAAACGGAGCATCCAAGGTGGGTTGGAAGCTGTTGGCAACAAAATGGGTTTTGCTCCCGAGAAAATCGAAGGAGAAGGTCTTGACTTCCATCTTTTTGTGCAGATAGGCCGTGATGACGGAGGAGTCCAGCCCGCCGGACAGGAGGGACGCCGGCTCGCAACATACGTCGGATAGGGTGTCCAGGGATTTTTCCAGCAATTCGGAAATCCGACACAGGGTTTCTTCGTAGTTGTCCCGATGCTCCTTGGGCTCAAACCGGTGGTAGCAGTGTTCATAGAATATTCCGGAGCCGTACACAAGGTAATGTCCCGGCCGCAACTCCCACATGTCTTTGTAGAGCGTGCTGCCCACAGAATGGGCCGGACCCATGGCAAAGACTTCGTTCAATCCCTCCCGGGTCACCACCGGACAGACAGAAGGATGGGCCAAAATGCCCTTCGGTTCCGAAGCGAAGATTAGAGAACGGGAATGGCACTGATAGAACAGGGGACACAGTCCCAGTTGGTCGCGGAACAGAAAGAGGCGATTGACCGTCTCATCGTACAGGGCGATGGAAAAGGCACCCCGAAGACGACACACGAAGTCCGGTCCGTATGCGCAAAAGCCCGCCAGGATGATTTCTTCCTGGGTTTCCAGAGGTTCCTCACCAAACTTGTCACACAACTCTTGTCTTAATTCCGGCAGATTGGAGATAAACCCGTCGTACAGCAGGGTGTACTTGTGATCCGCGATGGTCTTGGTGCAGGGCTGTGTGAGGGTAGCGATATCGGAATGGATTTTAGAACATGCCAGGGCACAGTGGGCAAAACCGCCGTGGGCAAACAGATAAAAGCCCGTGTGGTCGGGCCCGCGCCGTTTCAATGCGTCAGCCATCGCTTCGACAATTCTTTCTCTGGAGGTGTTGTTGGATACGTAGGTTGTATCCGGTGCAAAAAAACCGGTAATGGCACTCATAGGGTTCCCCCTATTTTTTTTCTCTGATACTATATGCGATTGTTAATAAAAAGTTCATAAAACATTTCTCCCTTTTAGTTGTAGAATGGACGAAAAAGTGCTACAATACTCGTATTGTGTGACAATTTGGATAGGAGATATTTATGAGTGTAATGACCAAAATGTTTGGTACCCACAGCGAAAGAGAATTGAAGAGAATCTATCCCATCGTTGATGCGGTTGAATCATATCGAGATCAGATGATGGGACTCTCCGACGAAGAATTACAAGGGAAGACCAAGGAATATAAAGACAGATTGGAAAAGGGGGAGACTCTGGATGACCTGCTTCCGGAGGCGTATGCAACGGTTCGTGAGGCTGCCCGTCGTGTCCTGGGAATGGAGCATTATCGCGTGCAGATTATCGGTGGAATTATTCTCCATCAGGGCAGAATTGCAGAGATGAAGACCGGTGAAGGTAAGACTCTCGTATCCACTCTCCCCGCATATCTGAATGCGCTGGAAGGAAAGGGCGTACACATTGTGACCGTCAATGACTATCTGGCAAAGCGAGACGCCGAGTGGATGGGGAAGGTTCATGAATTTTTGGGACTCACCGTAGGAGTGGTTCTCAACAGTATGGACAACGATGAGCGCAGAAAGGCATACGGCTGCGATATTACATATGTGACCAACAATGAGTTGGGATTCGATTATCTTCGTGACAATATGGTAATCTACAAGGAACAGCTGGTTTTGCGCGGATTGCATTTTGCAATCGTGGACGAGGTTGACTCCGTTCTCATCGATGAGGCCAGAACTCCTCTAATCATTTCCGGCCAGAGCGGCAAGTCCACAAAGTTGTATGAGGCCTGCGATATTCTGGCGCGCCAGATGAAGCGGGGTGAGGATGTTCCGGAATACTCGAAAATGGATGCCCTCATGGGGATTGAGCAGGAGGAGACCGGAGATTTTGTAGTAAACGAGAAGGACAAGGTTGTCAACCTGACACAGCAGGGCGTTGCCCGGGTGGAGCAGTTCTTCCACATTGAAAACTTATCGGATCCGGAGAACCTTGAGATTCAGCACAACATTATCCTGGCGCTGCGCGCCCACAATCTCATGTTCCGGGATCAGGATTATGTGGTGAAGGACGATCAGGTAATGATCGTAGATGAATTTACCGGACGTATTATGCCGGGACGCCGTTATTCGGACGGTCTGCATCAGGCCATCGAGGCCAAGGAACATGTGAAGGTGAAGCGGGAGAGCAAGACGCTTGCCACCATTACATTCCAGAACTTTTTCAACAAGTTTGACAAGAAGGCGGGTATGACCGGTACCGCCCTCACCGAGGAGAAGGAATTCCGCGATATCTACGGGATGGATGTTATTGAAATCCCCACCAACAAGCCGGTTGCCCGTATCGACCATCAGGATGCGGTATACAAGACCAAGAAGGAAAAATTCCATGCGGTTGTGGAGGAAGTAAAGCGGGCCCATGAAAAGGGACAACCCGTGCTTGTGGGTACCATCACCATCGAGACTTCGGAGTTGGTGAGCAGCCTTCTCAAGAGGGAGGGAATTCCCCATACCGTCTTGAACGCAAAATTCCATGAGATGGAAGCGGAGATTGTTGCCCAAGCAGGTCAGCACGGTGCGGTTACCATCGCGACCAACATGGCAGGACGAGGAACGGATATCAAGCTGGACGAGGAAGCAAAAGCTGCCGGAGGTCTCAAGATCATCGGAACCGAGCGCCACGAATCAAGGCGTATCGATAACCAGCTGCGTGGTCGTTCCGGACGTCAGGGAGATCCGGGTGAATCCAAGTTCTACATCTCTCTGGAGGACGATCTGATGAGATTGTTCGGTTCGGATCGTCTGATGTCAGTATTTACCGCCCTTGGAGTTCCGGAGAACGAGGAGATTCAGCACAAGATGCTCACCTCAGCCATCGAGAAAGCACAGCAGAAGATTGAGAGCAACAACTTTGGAATCCGTAAGAATCTTCTGGAATATGACCAGGTCAACAATGATCAGAGAGAGATTATTTACGCAGAGCGTCTGCGCGTACTGAACGGGGAGAGCATGCGCGAGGTAATCTTCAAGATGATTCAGGATGAAGTGGAGAAGTTGGTGGAGACCTGCATCTCAGGTGAGATCGATCGCAAGGAATGGGATTTGAAGGAGTTGAATGAATTGATTCTTCCGATTATCCCCATGGCTCCCATCACAGAGAGCAGAATTTCGGATATCAAGAACGACAAGCAGTTAAAGCAGTTCCTGAAGGAGCAGGCGGCGGAGCTTTATGAGGCGAAGGAGACCGAGTTCCCGGAGATTGAGCAGTTCCGTGAGATTGAGCGCGTGGTTCTGCTGAAAGTGATCGACCGTTGCTGGATGGAGCACATTGACGATATGGATCAGCTTCGCCAGGGTATCGGCCTTCAGGCATACGGACAGAGAGATCCCCTTGTGGAATATAAGATGGCGGGATTTGACATGTTCGACGATATGACGGCAGCTATCCAGGAAGACACGGTTCGCATGCTGTTCCATGTTCAGGTACAGCAGAAGGTGGAGCGTGAGCAGGTTGCCAAGGTGACGGGAACCAACAAGGATGATACCGCTCCCAACGCGCCCAAGAAGCGCGCGGACGCCAAGGTTTATCCCAACGACCCATGTCCATGCGGATCAGGAAAGAAGTACAAGCAGTGCTGTGGAAAGTTTAATTAAATAGTAGATTATCGAAGACCTTCTCACTTTATGTGGGGAGGTTTTTGCGTTATGGAATTATAGCTTTGTTATCAATTTTCGTGGGAAGGTGTTCCATGTATCATGCGTATTTTTTTTACAATCACTGAAACATTTTTGAGATTAATTATAGAAAATAAGGAAAATTGTGTGTGCAATAAAATAAGAATACCGGCATTGACTGTATATAGTGATAATGCTATTATACTAGATAGATATCAAATTGGTTTAAAGGGAAAATTACAATGATTTTGGAGGGTATTACATGAAGAAACTGGCAATGAAAACAAGAATAATCATACTATCGCTTGTGATTTTTGGGATTGGAATCTTATTATTAGTAATGAGTTCAGTCAAAACTATGGAATCTGGAATCAAAAATTCGATGATAAAGCAATTTATAGAAGAGGACAAGCAAATTGCTGCACAAGCAGAAATTATTATGGAAAAGGGAGGCGGAACAGAGGAGCTACAAACTTTTGTACAAAATCTTACACAGAAGAATCAAAATATTGCTTATGCAGTTGTGATAGATACTACAGTTACTGCGATTGCTCATTCTGATACTGAAAAAATTGGGAAAAATTATTCTGATGACACATCATATACGGTACCGGCGGCTACACTGGGGGAAGTAAAGACAAGTGAATTCTGGGCAGATGTACAGCAGGCGTGGACATATGATGTAATGTATCCTATTTATCAAAATGGAGAGCTTGTTGCATCTATGGATATTGGAATATACGATAATACAGTGAGTGATGTTTCGTCTGCAGTAAAAAAGACAGAGATAATTTCTGCAGTGGTTTTATCACTTATAGTAGGTGCTTTGCTGGTAATAGTGTTAAAACGTGAGTTGAAGGATTTTAGCAAGTTAGCAGCTGTTTTTGATATTATGGGAGAGGGAGATTTTACTGTAGAAATAGACCCCAAGTATGTAGAGCGCAATGATGAAATTGGTATAATTGCAAAATCAGCAGAGAATATGAAAGAAAATCTGGCGAGACTTATTGGAAGAACCAACAAAGAGGTTGAGGTTCTCTCCCAGATGCAGAAAAATCTTACAGAGAGAATTGATGATACTAGAGATAAGTCATCATTTATTGTTTCAATTACAGATAATGCTGTGGGGCATACAGCAGAGCAGAAGTCTTTGTCAGCTGATAACATGAATCGTGCAAAGGATATCAGTGAAGGCGTGAAAGGCGTATCTGATAATATTTCAAATATTAGTGTTGCGGCTCAGGAAACGGCATCAGCAGCAGAGTTGGGAGCAGAGAAGCTGAACAACGTAGTTAATCAGGTTCAGAAAATTGTTGCAAATGTACATGAGACGAGAAAACAGATTGGCGAGCTTGAGAGCATGTCAAGTGAGATTGAAAGTGTTATTAAGATGATTGCTGATATAGCATCACAGACAAATCTTCTTTCTCTTAATGCATCAATTGAGGCAGCGCGTGCTGGCGAGCAAGGTAAAGGCTTTGCAGTGGTTGCAACAGAAGTTGGTGCACTTGCAGTTCAGTCAAGTGAGTCTGCAGAGAAGATAGCTGACATGATTCGTGAGATTCAGGAATGCATAAAGGCATGTGTTTCTCTTATGGAGGAAGGTGTTGACTCAGCTCAGGAAGGTGTAGATTTGGCTGAGGATACAATGGTAAACTTTGAGGGCATCAATGAGAAAATTAATGAGATTTCTAATGAGATTAGAAGTATTGCTGATGTCGTACAGGAAACCTCCGATGGAGTTGATTCATTGCAGGCAGCTATAGAAACCATTGAGGAGATAGCTGGTGAGGTGAGTGAGAATACAGAAAACATATCTGATGCGGTAAATGAGCAGAGTGATATGATGTATCGTGTGAAAGAAGAAATCAGTGAGCTTGCACAGATTTCAGCAGAACTTTCTGAGGGACTAAAGGTATTTAGAATCAAACAAAAATAAATAATGCTAAGGTAAAACGGCTGCGGTATCCATTAGTAGGGGAATTGCAGCCGCTTTTTACTGTGTAGGAAATTAGTTCGTATAACAAATAGAACAAGTGTTCTGAAATCTATGGACAATCGGAACATTTCATGATAAAATATGCAATAATTTGCAGAAGATTTTATAAATGAAATGTGATCCGATTGTCTATTTTTGTGCATATTATTTGCGAATATAGCAGAGCATAAAGACTAAGAGGAAAGAGGCAGAGATGGAGTTTAAATTACATTCAAAATACCAACCGACTGGAGACCAGCCACAGGCAATTGAGGAGCTTGTAAAAGGCTTTAAGGAAGGCAATCAATTCCAGACTTTACTAGGAGTTACAGGTTCGGGCAAGACGTTCACTATGGCTAATGTGATTGCAGCACTGAATAAGCCTACTCTTATCATAAGTCATAATAAGACCCTCGCAGGACAATTGTACTCAGAATTTAAGGAGTTTTTCCCCGAAAATGCAGTAGAGTACTTTGTGTCCTATTATGATTATTACCAGCCGGAGGCGTATGTTCCCCAATCGGATACATATATTGCCAAGGATTCCTCCATCAACGACGAGATTGACAAACTGCGATTGTCGGCAACTGCGGCGATGGCGGAGCGCAGGGACGTTATTGTGGTGGCCAGCGTATCCTGTATCTATGGTCTGGGAAGTCCGGACGAGTGGGAGGGCATGAGTCTGTCCATGCGCCCGGGAATGGAGAAGGACAGAGATGATGTGATTCGCGCACTGATCGATATGCAGTACAATCGCAACGATATGGATTTTCATCGAGGAACCTTCCGGGTGCGAGGGGATGTGGTGGAAATTTTTCCGGCGAATCATTCGGACACGGCCATTCGCGTGGAGTTTTTCGGGGACGAAATTGAGCGAATTACAGAGGTGGATGTCCTTACCGGTGAAATCAAATGTACACTGGAACACACAATTATCTTTCCGGCATCCCACTATGTGGTGTCCCAGGACAAAATTAATGCAGCCTGTGACAACATTGAGAAGGAACTGGAAGAGCGGGTTCGCTTCTTCAAGGGGGAGGACCGCCTGATTGAGGCGCAGAGAATTGCGGAGAGAACCAATTTTGATATAGAGATGATGCGAGAGACCGGATTTTGTTCCGGTATTGAGAACTATACCAGGCACCTAAACTTCGCAAATCCGGGTGAGCCTCCGATGACGTTAATTGATTTCTTCCCGGATGATTTTTTGATTATTGTGGATGAGTCGCATATTTCCATTCCTCAGATTCGGGGGATGTATGCGGGGGATCGGTCTCGAAAGCAAACATTGGTGGACTATGGATTTCGTCTTCCCTCAGCGCTGGACAACCGTCCTTTGAATTTTGAGGAGTTTGAGAGCAAGATAGACCAGATGCTGTTTGTGTCGGCAACGCCGAATACGTACGAGGATGAACATGAACTTCTCAGGGTAGAGCAGATTATCCGTCCCACAGGGCTTTTGGACCCGGAAGTATCGGTGCGCCCGGTTGAGGGACAGATTGATGACCTCGTTGGTGAGGTGAACCGTGAGGTTACCGCCGGTCACAAGGTGTTGATCACAACCCTGACGAAGAAGATGGCGGAGGATTTGACCAAGTACATGGCAGAGCTTGGAATTCGGGTGAAATACCTCCATTCGGATATTGATACCTTAGAGCGGGCGGAGATTATCCGAGATTTGCGTCTGGATGTGTTTGATGTTCTGGTGGGAATTAACCTGCTGCGAGAGGGATTGGATATTCCGGAGATTACTTTGGTGGCAATTCTTGATGCGGACAAAGAGGGCTTTCTCCGCTCTGAGACATCCCTCATTCAGACAATCGGGCGAGCTGCCCGAAACAGCGAGGGCCACGTCATTATGTACGCAGACACTGTTACCGATTCCATGCGCAGGGCAATTGATGAGACCATGCGACGTCGCAAGGTGCAGGAGGAATACAACAGACAGCACAATATTACGCCGCAGACCATTCAGAAGTCGGTGCGGGAGCTGATTGCGGTGTCCAAGAAGGTGGCTGCAGAGGAGATGAACTTCTCCAAGGATCCGGAGTCCATGAGCAGAAAGGAACTGGAGAAGCTGATTGCGGAAATTCAGAAGAAAATGCAAAAGGCTGCGACAGAGTTAAATTTCGAGGCGGCAGCGGAATACCGAGATCAAATGATACGGCTGAAGAACATGCTGCGTGACTTATAGAATTGGAGAAGAGATACCATGGCTAAAAAAGAACGTAAGTACATCAAAATAAGAGGTGCCGGCGAGCACAACCTGAAAAGTGTCAGCATTGATATTCCAAGGGACGAATTTGTGGTACTGACAGGCTTGTCAGGCTCCGGGAAGTCGTCTCTGGCATTTGATACCATCTATGCGGAGGGCCAGCGTCGATACATGGAGTCGCTGTCTTCTTATGCGAGACAATTCCTCGGACAGATGGAGAAACCAAATGTGGAATCCATAGAAGGACTTCCGCCGGCAATTTCCATTGATCAGAAGTCCACGAACCGTAACCCCCGTTCCACGGTGGGGACGGTCACTGAGATATATGACTATTTCCGATTGCTGTATGCAAGAATCGGCGTTCCCCATTGTCCTTCCTGCGGTAAGGCCATTGCTAAGCAGACCATTGATCAGATGGTGGATGCAGTTATGGAACTCCCTGAGAAAACCAAAATACAGATTCTTGCCCCGGTTGTGCGCGGCAGAAAGGGAGAACATCAGAAGCTTTTTGAGCGGGCCAAAAAGAGCGGATATGTGAGAGTGATTGTGGATGGCAGTCAATATGAATTGACGGAAGAGATTCCCTTAGACAAGAACATCAAACACAACATTGACATTGTGGTGGACCGACTTGTGGTTAAGGAGGGGATTGAAAAGCGACTCACGGATTCCCTGGAAAACGTATTTGATTTGACAGAGGGGGTTGCGGTTGTAGATGTGATTGACGGCACCCCTATGAATTTTTCTCAGAATTTTGCCTGCCCGGATTGCGGAATCAGTATTGATGAGTTAGAGCCGAGAAGCTTCTCCTTCAATAATCCGTTTGGTGCCTGCCCCACATGTTTTGGTTTGGGATACAAGATGAAGTTCGACGAAAACCTCATGATTCCGGACCCTTCCCTGCCCATCTCTCAGGGGGCAATTCAGGTGATGGGATGGCAGTCCTGCACAGACCCTTCTTCCTACACCTATGCGACGCTTCGAGCTCTTTCCGAGGGCTATGGGTTTTCTTTGGACACTCCTTATGAAAAACTCCCGGAAGATATACGCCATATGATCGTTCACGGCGGAGACGGAAGGGTTCTGAAGGTGCGCTACAAGGGACAGCGAGGAGAGGGGGTCTATGACCTGAATTGGGAAGGCTTAATCCGTAATGTAGAGAGAAGATATCGGGAGACCGGTTCTGAGTCCAGCAAGGCAGAGTATGAGCAGTATATGCGCATTACTCCGTGCGAGGAATGCCATGGGCAGAGACTTAAGAAAAGTTCTCTTGCGGTTACGGTGTCCGATTACAACATCCACGAATTTACCTCCCTCTCTGTCAAGGAAATGTGCCGTGTGCTGGATACTCTCTCGCTGACGGACCAGCAGCATTTTATCGGAGATCAGATTCTCAAAGAGATTCGTTCCAGGGTCGGTTTTTTGCAGGAGGTTGGTCTGGATTACCTTACGCTCACCAGGTCTACCGCAAGTTTGTCCGGCGGGGAGGCACAGCGTATCCGCCTGGCAACACAGATAGGATCGGGACTGGTTGGCGTTGCCTATATTTTGGACGAACCAAGTATTGGACTTCATCAGAGAGATAATGCGAAGCTGCTTGGGGCACTTCGGAATTTACAACAGCTTGGCAATACCCTCATTGTGGTGGAGCATGATGAGGATACCATGCGGGAGGCGGATTTTATTGTAGACATTGGCCCGGCGGCAGGAGTCCACGGAGGGGAAGTGATTGCCCAGGGAACCGCGGCGGATATTATGAAGTGCAAGAAATCCGTGACGGGTGCTTATCTGAGCGGGAGAATTCAGATTCCGGTTCCGGGAGAGAGAAGACAGCCAACAGGATGGATTCACGTGCGAGGGGCTAGGGAGAACAACCTGAAGAATGTGGATGTGGATTTCCCGTTAGGCGTCATGACATGTGTTACCGGTGTCTCCGGTTCCGGTAAGAGCTCTCTTACAAATGAGATTCTCTACAAGCACCTTGCAAAGAGTCTAAACAGAGCGCGATGCGTGGCGGGAGACCATGATGGAATCGAGGGAATTGAGCAGCTGGACAAGATTATTGATATTGATCAGTCACCAATCGGAAGAACACCGAGATCCAATCCGGCAACATACACAGGTGTGTTTGACATGATTCGTGATCTGTTTGCAGCCACTCCGGATGCCAAGGCAAAGGGATACAAGAAGGGGCGTTTCAGCTTTAATGTGAAGGGCGGTCGCTGCGAGGCGTGCAACGGAGACGGAATTTTGAAAATTGAAATGCATTTCCTTCCGGATGTGTATGTCCCCTGTGAGGTGTGCGGCGGAAAGCGCTATAATCGTGAGACACTGGATGTGAAATACAAAGGGAAGAGTATTTATGATGTGCTGGATATGACGGTGGAGGATGCCCTTGAGTTTTTCAAGAATGTGCCATCCATTCACAACAAGATTCAGACACTGTATGATGTGGGACTGGGCTATATCAAGCTGGGTCAGCCTTCCACCGAATTGTCCGGAGGAGAGGCACAGCGAATCAAGCTTGCTACAGAGCTTAGCAGAAGAAGCACCGGCAAGACAATCTATGTGCTGGATGAGCCCACCACAGGTCTTCACTTTGCGGATGTGCATAAGCTGGTAGAGATTTTGCGCAAATTGTCCGAGGGCGGAAATACGGTGGTTGTCATTGAACACAACCTGGATGTTATCAAGACGGCGGACTACATTATCGATATGGGACCGGAAGGCGGAGATGGCGGCGGAACGGTAATTGCCAAGGGTACGCCGGAGGAGATTTGCCGGGTGGAGGAATCCTATACCGGACAATTTTTGAAACCTTACCTTCAGAAAAAATAGTTTGAAAAATGGAATTATTTGTATATAATGTTCTTAAGTATGTAAAAATATGATTAACTGTGTAACTGCGCCCTTTTGCAGGTACATGAATACCATAGATTTTTGAAGGGAAGGAGATATTCAATATCATGATGATCGGATCAGACATCGGAATCGATTTAGGAACTGCCAGTATCCTTGTATACATCAAGGGTAAGGGTGTTGTGCTCAAGGAGCCTTCAGTAGTGGCTTTTGATAGAGATACCAACAAGATTAAAGCAATCGGGGAGGAGGCAAGACTGATGCTTGGACGTACTCCGGGCAACATCGTTGCGGTTCGTCCTCTTCGTCAGGGTGTCATCTCGGACTATACCGTCACGGAGAAGATGATCAAGTACTTCATCCAGAAGGCTCTCGGCAAGAAGACCTTCCGGAAGCCCCGTGTCAGCGTATGTATCCCCAGCGGAGCCACGGAAGTTGAGAAGAAAGCCGTGGAGGATGCTACCTACAATGCGGGCGCAAGAGAGGTCATGATTATCGAGGAGCCAATTGCGGCTGCAATCGGTGCAGGCATCGATATTGCCCGTCCATGCGGTAATATGATCGTGGATATCGGTGGCGGAACCGCAGACGTTGCGGTTATCTCCCTGGGAGGCGCAGTTGTAAGCACCTCTATCAAGATTGCCGGTGATGATTTTGATGAAGCACTTGTGCGTTATATGCGTAAGAAACACAATCTTCTTATCGGTGAGCGTACAGCTGAAGATATCAAGATTAAGATTGGTACATGTTATCCATTAGCTCAGAATGAGACAATGGACGTAAGAGGACGTAACCTTGTAACAGGTCTTCCAAGAACAATCACAGTAAGCTCAGAGGAGACAGAAGAGGCTCTTCGTGAAGCGACACTTCAGATTGTAGAAGCCGTACATGCTGTACTTGAGAAGACTCCGCCAGAACTTGCAGCAGACGTTGCAGACAGAGGAATCGTTCTTACAGGAGGTGGTTCTTTACTTCGTGGTCTTGAGGAGCTTATCGAAGAAAAGACTGGAATTAATACAATGACAGCTGACCAGCCTATGACATGTGTTGCTATTGGAACCGGAAAATATGTAGAGTTCCTTGCCGGTAAGAGAGATGATGAATAGAATATAAATTGTGCCGCCTCCTATTTTGTTAGAAGATAAATCTAACAATTTAGGGGGCGGTATTTTTATAAAGGAGAAGTAAAAAATGAGAATAAGATTAGAATTAATTATGGCATTATTATTCGTATCTGCACTTTGTGGATGTACACAAAAGACTAATGAAGGAAAGTCAAATGAAACTATGCAAATGACAACGCAGGTAACAGAAGTAGATTCA
>JAQXJP010000043.1 GCA_029008875.1 Lachnospiraceae bacterium
TAGGAGGGAGAAAAGGATGAAAGCAGCACAGGGTCATGTATTTAAATACGGCGACAATGTAGATACGGACGTGATTATCCCTGCAAGATATCTGAACTCTTCGGATCCGAAGGAGCTTGCAACCCATTGCATGGAAGATATTGACCGGGATTTCGTGAACAAGGTATCCCAGGGGGATATTATCGTGGCCAACAAAAACTTCGGTTGCGGTTCTTCCAGAGAGCACGCGCCCATCGCGATTAAGGCGGCCGGCGTCAGCTGTGTCATTGCGGAGACATTTGCCCGCATTTTCTACCGCAATGCAATCAATATCGGACTTCCGATTATCGAATGCCCGGAGGCGGCGGTTGCAATTGCGGCTGGGGATGAGGTGAAGGTGGATTTTGACACCGGAATTATTACCGATTTGACCACCGGAAAGTCATTTCAGGGGCAGGCGTTCCCACCTTTTATGCAGAAGATTATTGACTGTGAGGGCCTGGTGAATTATATTAATCAAAAGAACGCATAAAGGAGAACTTTATGTTACCGGGTGTATATCAGGCAACCAAAAAGAACGGGGCGATCTATTATCGCTCCAATATAACTTTTCACAATAAACATATAAGCCTCGGAAGCTTTTCCTCACAGGAGGAGGCGCACGAGGCTTATTGTGTTGCGGAGAGGGTTCTGTATTCGGATTTGGTGTTCGATGAATACCTGGATTGGAACAGCTTGAAGCCCCTGGGCTTTGACAAAATTATCAGCCTGTTCAATTTCCGCGACCGGGGCATGTACATTGCGAATCCCATCTACATGAGAAGCAATTATTTCAGCTATTATCTGTCCCCCAACGAGGAATTGAAATTTGATGTCGATGATCTGTTTTATTATTCCACCCACAAGATATTGCGGAGACAGGGGCATCTGTATGTGAACGATTATGGAATGCAGGTGACGCTCATGAGCCGTTACGGCCTGAAAAACTATTCGGTCTTGCACCGGGACTATGAATTTGCAAACGGGGATGAGACGGACCTGCGGTATTCCAATGTGGTGCTGATCAACCGCTATTACGGCGTGACCAGGTATGAACGAAAGGGCATGATGCGCTACCGGGTGAGAATCCATATCAACGGAAATTACACCATCGGAACCTATTCCACGGAGGAGAAGGCCGCAATCGCGTACAACAAAGCGGTGGATCTGGCGAAGAAGGCCGGAATCAATCGCAATTTTTCCGAGAACTATGTGGAGAACCTCACACCGAGAGAATATGCAGATATCTATATGAAGGTGAAGATATCCCGAAAATATCTGGATTATCTGGAAACGGTGGGGAGAGGTTGACACTGAAAATACTTTTACTTATAATGAACACAATCAAGAACGAAAAGAGGAAGAAAAATGGCTGTTTTGTATTCAAGTACCAGAAATTCAAGTGAAAAGCTTACAGCGTCCCAGGCAATCCTGAAGGGATTGGCAGATGATGGCGGTCTGTTTGTCCCGGATCATATTCCGGCCCTGGATGTGAGCATCGAGGAATTGGCAAAGATGAGCTATCAGGAGACCGCTTATGAAGTGATGAAGCTTATGTTTTCCGATTTCACGGAAGAAGAGTTGAAAAAGTGTATCAATAGCGCCTATGACAGCAAGTTTGACACCGAGGAGATTGCTCCGCTGGTTCAGGCGGATGGCGCGTATTATCTGGAGCTTTTCCATGGGCCTACCATCGCCTTCAAGGATATGGCACTGTCCATTTTGCCCCATTTATTGATTACATCAGCCAGAAAAAATAATGTTAAGAATGATATCGTAATTCTTACGGCCACAAGCGGTGACACAGGAAAGGCTGCCCTTGCGGGATTTGCCGATGTGGAGGGAACCAAGATTGTGGTATTCTATCCCAAGAATGGTGTCAGCCCCATCCAGGAGAAGCAGATGGTGACACAGAAGGGTGCCAACACCCGCGTTGTGGGAATCAAGGGAAACTTCGATCAGGCCCAGACCGGCGTGAAGCAGATGTTCAACGACAAGGCTTTTGCCGCGGAACTGGATAAGGCAGGATTCCAGTTTTCTTCCGCCAACTCCATCAACATCGGCCGTCTTGTGCCGCAGATGGTATACTATGTGTACGCATATGCAAAGCTGTATGCCAACGGAGTGATTGCCAAGGACGAGAAGATCAATGTGGTTGTTCCCACCGGCAATTTCGGAAATATTCTGGCGGCATTCTACGCCAAGAATATGGGACTGCCCATCGCAAAATTAATCTGTGCATCCAACGAGAACAAGGTTCTCTTTGATTTCTTTACCACCGGAACCTACGACAAGAACCGCGAGTTTATTCTGACCAATTCTCCGTCCATGGATATTCTGATCTCCTCCAACTTGGAGAGATTGATTTATCGCATTGCCGGAAATGATGCGGACAAGAATGCCGCGCTTATGAAGAGCCTGAGCCAGGACGGCAAGTATGAGATTACGGATGAGATGAGAGAGCAGTTGGCGGACTTCTATGGCAACTATACCACTGAGGAAGAGACAGGTGCTGTCATCAAGAATCTGTATGAGAAGACCGGTTATGTCATTGATACCCACACTGCGGTTGCAGCCGGGGTATACGGTAAATACAAAGAGGAAACCGGGGATGGTGAGACCAAGACGGTGATTGCTTCCACCGCCAGCCCTTTCAAGTTCACCAGAAGCGTCATGGATGCAATCGACACCAAGTATGACGCAATGGGAGATTTCGAATTGGTGGATGAGCTCTCCAAAATCGGCAATGTGGCGGTTCCCCAGGCAATTGAGGAAATCCGGACTGCGCCGGTTCTTCACGACATCGTATGCGAAGTGGAAGAGATGCCCAATGTGGTGAGAGACTTCCTTGGCGTGTAATGTGGGGACGTATCTTTTTCGCGTGGGGACGTATCTTTTTCACTCTGGGGACGTATCTTTTTCGCGCGGGGACGTATCTTTTTCGAAAAATTATATTCAGATTATATTGACAAAATTATTAAAGCGCATCGTTTGATGCGCTTTATTATGTTATATCTTATCCTATTTCTGAAATATAATTGGTTATTATAAAAAGTAGTTATACTATAGATAGATGTTAGGAAAGTAAGGAATTTGTTACGATGGTTGTTTTTCGTGAAACTCAAAGAGCATTTGCAGGGATGACAAGAGACTTGGGCTAAAAAATAGAAGATGTTATGGCATTATTAACAAACTCTGATTTCCGGAGATAAAGATTTTACAGCTATGATTTTGAAAAACGGAAATAATGATTTCTTCACAATTTATGGAAAAGTATCATAATTGAGGAAAGAAAGTATCTTAGAAAGTGAAAATATAAAAAGCGCATCATAAGATGCGCTTTTAAAAAAACTTTTTTGAAAAAGAAACGTCCCTGCGCGAAAAAGAAACGTCCCCACGCGAAAAAGATACGTCCCTAAATGTTATTCTACAACGCGATGAATCTCGAAAATGAAATGAACTGTTCCGAAGGAGTAGAGAACCGGGAATAAATAGGTTCGGTCCTCAAAATCGATAATTGGATCCTCCACAACCTCCGGAGCGGAAATCGTAAGCTCCATGGAAGTCTCGTTGGATACATTTACGATAAACAGTCCGTTGTGCAGGTTCAGGAAATCTTCCATGGAAGCCTGAACATACTCATCATAGGTATCGAAGGGCTCCCCTGCGTAACGGGAAGCAAATTCAATTGCGGTTTCCTTGTCCATGCTGAGATAGGAGGTGATGGAATATTCTCCATTCACGGTTTGCTTCACACAACATTCCACGGGATAGGCGTCACATTCCACGCAGTTTAATATCGTGAAATCCTCACCAACAAAACGCACGAAGTTGTTGAAAAGCAATTCCACAAACATAACACCAAAGCGTGTTGGAGGAATCTCGGACGTAACAAAGAACTTGGTGAGCAACTTCTGAATGGTCTCGTGTGTGGTCGCAGTGATGTCCAAATCGATCATCTCGTTATCGGAACGATAATCGAGAATCAGATTCTCCAAATCGGAATTGGTAATCACGCCATCCTCCACAAGAATCTGACCCAGAAGTAAGAAGTCGGGACTCTGTGATTTGAGAAGTTCCACGACCTGCTCGTTGGTGAGATAACCCAGCTCCACAGCGAGCTCACCGAACTTCATATCCTTATGTGTCTGTTGTATTATAACGTTGTCGACTTCAACGGCGGTCATGTATCCGGCATGGATAGCAAGAGTGCCGAGCTTCATGCGGGTGTTGGACTGCTTCTGCATGGCAGCAAACAACTGCTCCTGAGTGACAACGCCACGCTCCAAGAGATAATTACCAAAGAACTGTGTGTACATTTACTTATTTCCCCTTAATAAATTTATTCACGACATCAATTACCTGCTGATTATCGATAGGTTTCTGAATGAAATCAACGGCCCCGGCCTCAAGTGCACACTTGAGCTGTGATTGTGTTCCGACGGAAGACACAATAATGATGGTCGCCTTCGGATCGTATGCCATGATCTCCTGAATGGCGATATTGCCGTCTTTCTTGGGCATTACAATGTCCAAAAAAACTAAATCAGGGTTCTCTGCTTTATACTGATCAATGGCACTTTGTCCATCAGTCGCTTCGATAAAAGTAGGAGTACCCATGGTCTGAAGAATGTCCTTCAACTGCTTGCGCGCGAGAATGGAATCATCGCTGATTAAAACTTTCATTTCATCGATATTCATGCTTGAAACTCCTTTGACATTTAGATATATTTATATTACATGAAATAGGACTTGTTTTCAATCACTTTTTGTTATATTTTACTATATTTTGCAGATTTAAGGAGAAAAAATATGTCATCGTTTCCAACTATGTTGATTATGGATCTGGTTATTGCAGGATACGGTCTCTTTATGGTGTACATTTCCTTCTGGATGAAGAAAAACAAAAGGGTACACAAGAGCGTTTTGGCGGAGGAGGAGATTAAGCGCTGCAGAGATCAGGAGGGCTTCGTCAATTTTATGTTTTCCAAAGTAATGCTTCTGGCGGTGGTCTGCGTGTTGACGGGAGCGGGAGGAATGATTTGCGATTATCTGGGATTCAGCTCTAAGATGGTATCTTTGTCCATCCTTGTGATCTTTTTGATAGCCTTTGGAATTTTTACTCATTTTCTTCGCTTGGCCCGGGAAAAATTTGTGAAATAATAAAGTCTGTTTTTAGAAGAAAAAGATTGACAAAAAAATAACATTGGGTATGATATAAGTGTGAAATATGGCTGAAAAAAGCATATTATAAATTTATCTAATGAAAGGAATAGTAAGATGGCAGAAATTAATTTAAGCAATTACGGAATTTCCGGAACTACTGAAATCGTTTACAACCCATCCTTCGACGTATTGTTCGAGGAAGAGACCAGAACCGATCTTGAGGGTTATGAGAAGGGACAGGTTACTGAACTTGGTGCAGTTAACGTTATGACAGGTATCTACACCGGTCGTTCCCCCAAAGATAAGTATATTGTAATGGACGAGAACTCTAAGGATACCGTATGGTGGAATTCTCCGGAGTATCCGAACGACAACCATCCGATGACAGAGGAGACATGGGCAGCTGTTAAGGAGTTGGCTAAGCAGGAACTTTCTAATAAGAAGCTTTTTGTTGTGGATGCATTCTGTGGAGCAAACAAGGACACCCGCATGGCTGTTCGTTTTATCATGGAAGTAGCTTGGCAGGCACACTTTGTTAAGAATATGTTCATCATCCCTACCGATGAGGAACTGAAGGATTTCGAGCCTGACTTCGTAGTGTACAATGCGTCCAAAGCAAAGGTTGAGAACTACAAGGAGTTGGGACTGAACTCAGAGACATGTGTAGCTTTCAATATCACAAGCCGCGAGCAGGTAATCATCAACACCTGGTACGGCGGAGAGATGAAGAAGGGTATGTTCTCCATGATGAACTACTACCTTCCGCTTAAGGGTATAGCATCTATGCACTGTTCTGCAAACACCGATATGAACGGTGAGAACACTGCAATTTTCTTCGGACTTTCCGGAACCGGTAAGACAACTCTGTCCACCGACCCGAAGCGTCTGTTGATCGGTGATGACGAGCACGGTTGGGATGACAACGGCGTGTTCAACTTCGAGGGTGGTTGCTATGCCAAGGTTATCGGACTTGACAAGGAGTCTGAGCCGGATATCTACAACGCAATCAAGAAGAATGCACTTCTTGAGAATGTTACCGTTGCAGCTGACGGAACCATCGATTTTGATGATAAGAGCGTAACCGAGAACACTCGTGTCTCTTATCCGATCAACCACATTGAGAATATTGTTCGCCCGGTTTCTTCCGCACCGGCAGCTAAGAATGTAATTTTCCTTTCTGCTGACGCATTCGGAGTGCTTCCTCCGGTATCTATCCTTACACCGGAGCAGACACAGTATTATTTCCTTTCCGGATTTACTGCAAAGCTTGCAGGAACCGAGCGTGGAATTACCGAGCCTACACCGACATTCTCTGCTTGCTTCGGCCAGGCTTTCCTGGAGCTTCATCCGACAAAGTATGCGGAGGAGCTTGTTAAGAAGATGCAGAAGTCAGGAGCAAAAGCTTACCTGGTGAATACCGGATGGAACGGAACCGGCAAGAGAATTACTATCAAGGATACCAGAGGAATCATCGATGCAATCCTTTCCGGAGATATCCTGAAGGCTCCTACCAAGAAGATTCCGATGTTCAACTTCGAAGTTCCTACAGAGCTTCCGGGTGTTGACAGCGGTATTCTGGATCCTCGCGACACCTACGCAGATGCTTCTGAGTGGGAGGAGAAGGCAAAGGATCTCGCTTCTAGATTCCAGAAGAACTTCGTGAAGTATGAGGTCAATGAGGCTGGTAAGGCACTTGTTTCTGCCGGACCGCAGTTATAATTTCTGCCGAATAAATGACACATCACAGAGGGACTGTTCATCAGTCCCTCTGTTTTTGTCATCATGTATACAGAAATTTCCATTGCGTTTCCCAGTGGAATAACGTATAATAAAATCAAACAAAAGACAAGAAATTCATATATGTTAAGGGCCTGGAATGTGCGATACTCCTGTGTATTTAGAACCTACATTTACTTTTCATGGGATTCCTATATTTTCTGTCTGATGTCAGGCCACATCGTGATGAGCTGCCATGCATTCTGCGTGGAACTACAGCCGGTGGAAGGCAGAGGACAGTTTGCGGTCACCCACCTAGCTTTAGCTAGGAGTCTAAATTACAGGAACCGGCATTTTGGGTTTTCCAAAAGATAAATATAGAGAAGTACAAAGGATATCTTTACAATAAGATGAGGTACGAAAGATAAAGGGAGCTGCATTATGCGGCTCCTTTTTTGAGTAATAGAGATGGAGAGTTTTTTATGAAGAGATGGAATAAGATGGCAATCTTGATTGGGGCGATTATATTGATCAGTGTTACCTTGACAATTTTGGTTGTCGTGAATTTGTTACATAAGCAGGCTTCCGGGAAGGCCCACAATACAAGCGAGATTCCCCAGGATGTGGAGCTTTTCTTTGAAAACGCATACATTATCTCTTGCGAGGAGGACGCCATTTCCGTACTGTATGACGGGGAGACCTATTCCTTTTCCGGGGTATTGAATGAACCCTATATCGGCATTGCGGATGTCCATGTACTGAATGATGTGGTGGAATCGGTGGTGGCCAAGGAAAATTACATAACGGGGACCATTCTTGGCTACCGGGATGGGGAGGTGAAGATCGAAGGGTATGATTGGGCCAAGAAGAGCCCCAATTTTAAAATCTATAAGGACTACGACGGAGTGATTGAGTCTGTGGATGCCAATCGCCTGGTTTACGGAGCTACCAAACTGGAGTACTGCGTGGCGGACAATGTGGTCTGTGCCGCGGTACAGCGGACAAGAACTACCACGGACGAGATTCGCGTGGTCATCAAAAACGACGAGGACAATACGGTGTTGTATCCGGAATTGTACCTGTATTCCAAGGAGAGATGGTATGCCAACGGGGAGGAGCTTCCTGCTGAGAAAACTCTGGATGTGGGGGCCTATATGAGAGAACACAATCTGGAGGAACTGGAGATAACCTCGGAGGGGATGATTGCCAGAACCGATGAGAACGGAAAGCGAAAGGGGAATTATTTTGAGGGACGTTTTGTGGTTACGCCTTACGATTACACGGAAGGACTTGACGGCGGCGTCGTACTGGTAAACATTCTTCCCATCGAGGATTATCTTCGTTACGTTCTGCCCTCCGAGATGCCGGCATCCTTCGATTTTGAGGCGCTAAAGGCCCAGGCAGTATGTGCCCGCACCTATGCCTACTCCCAAATGCAAAACGGGCAGTATGCGGCCTACGGTGCGAACCTGGACGACAGCACCATGTATCAGGTCTACAATGAAGCCGGCACCAGGGAACTGACGGATCTTGCCGTGGAGGAGACCAGAGGACAGGTGGTGGCCTGCAATGGTGATTTAATTACCTGCTATTATTTTTCTACCACGCCGGGAACCACGGACGACATGGAGGTGTGGGATTCTCAGAGCGTACCATATCTGACGAAGCACAATTTTACGGATCTGCAGTTGGATTTGTCGGACAGGAAAAATCTGGAAGATTTTCTTAAGGCGGAGAATTTGACATGTTACGATGATATCTCCCCATTTTACCGGTGGAGCGCAACCTTGTCCTTCGATTCGGAAAAACTGAAGGAGGCGCAGGACCCGGAGTATGGAAAACTGAAGTCCTTCCAGATTACAAAGCGCACCACCTCCGGCTATGTCTGCGGTTTGACCGCCACCTATGAAAACGGAACCGTCCAGATGACGAAGGAACTGGAAATTCGGAGATTTCTCGGAAAGTACCTGACTGATGTTACTCTGATGGATGGCAGTGAGAGAACCAATTTTACCCTGATTCCCTGCGCCTTTTTCATCATCGATGGATACGGCGACAATATTGTAGTGAAAGACCTGGATAAAAAGAATCCAACGATTACGCTGTGTGGGGGCGGATTCGGTCATGGGCTGGGCATGAGCCAATACGGTGCAAACGCCATGGCGAAGGCGGGCATGGACTACCAAAGCATCATCAAAGCCTATTATTCCAACGTGGAAATTGCGGATGAAAAAAGCCTTGATGTTTGGAATTAACTGTGTTAGACTATCGATTATGAAAAAGGCAATGAATGTGTCTAGTAGGACATGTGGCAGCTGACAGAGAGAGATGGTCACTGGTTGAGAGCCGTCTTAAGAGATGTACATGTGTTGAATTTCCCACAGGAGCCGCACGGATGAAGCGTTGAGTTGTAGTCTGTGACGTGAGTGCACGTTACGCATGAATGAGAGTCGATAATTTTTTTCCTGGATGGAGGATTATCGGAATCAGGGTGGTATCGCGGAGTTTTTCGTCCCTTTGTTTGAAGCAAAGGGACGTTTTTTTATTGCAAAAAGCACTGCAACAAGATTTAGCGAACCTTTGATTCTTACGATACAACATCTAGGAAATTAGGACTAAAATATTGCAAAAGGAGACAGATCATGAAAGAAAAATTGCAAGCAATTCGGGAAAAAGCCATCGCAGAAATCGAAAGTTCCGAAGGACTTGAACGGCTGAATGAGGTGAGATCCGAGATTCTTGGTAAGAAGGGTGAGCTGACCGCAGTTCTGAAGGGAATGAAGGATGTTCTCCCGGAGGACAGACCGAAGGTCGGACAGTGGGTGAATGAGACCAGGGAGGCCATCGAGTCAAAGCTGGTAGCCAAGATTGCCAAATTGGAGGCAGAGGCACTTCAGGCCCGTTATGAGAGCGAGAAAATCGATGTTACCATGCCTTCCGAGAAGTTGCAAAAGGGAAATTTACACCCCATTACCCAGGTGCGCAACCAGCTTACGGATATTTTTGCGTCCATGGGGTTTGAGATTTATGAGGGGACTGAAATCGAGACGGATTACTACAATTTTACCGCATTGAATACGCCTCAGGATCATCCCGCCCGGGATATGCAGGATACCTTTTATCTGTCACCGGAGTTTTTGCTCCGCACCCAGACCTCCGCGGGGCAGATTCATGTCATGGAGGCCAAGAAGCCACCGATTAAGGTAGTTTCCCCGGGAAAGGTGTTCCGCTCCGACGATGATGCCACCCATTCTCCAATGTTTACCCAGATGGAAGGTCTGGTTGTGGACAAGGGAATTACCCTCTGTGATTTGAAGGGGATGCTGGATGAATTCGTCAAGAAGATTTTTGGAAAAAATACTTCCACCAGACTTCGCCCTTCCTACTTCCCGTTTACAGAACCCTCCGTGGAGGTGGATGTCAGCTGTTTCCAGTGTGGCGGTAAGGGTTGCAAATTGTGCAAGGGCACAGGATGGATTGAAGTGCTCGGTGCAGGTGTTGTCAATAACAAAGTTCTGGAAGGCTGTGGAATTGATACCAATGAATACAGCGGCTTTGCGTTCGGTATCGGTATTGAGCGTATCGCAATGTTGAAGTATGGAATCAATAACATCAAATTGTTGTTTGAATCCGACCTGCGCGTGTTGAAGCAGTTGGATGATAACGAGTAGAATGAAGGAGGCCTTATTATGTTAGCACCATTAAGTTGGTTAAAGGATTATGTGGATATTGATGTCACTCCCAAGGAGTTGGAGGAAAAACTGTTTTCCTGCGGCTTCGAGGTGGAGGAGCTGATCGAGGTCGGCAAGGACATTTCGAAGGTTGTGGTTGGATTGGTGGAAGAGTGTGAACCAATTCCGGAGACACATCTGAATCTGTGCAAGGTGAACGCCGGGGAACACGGCACCTTTCAGATCTGTTGCGGCGCGGATAATGTGAAGGCAGGAGGAAAATTCCCTCTTGCGCTGATCGGTGCTACTGTGTATGCAACCGCCAAGGATCACGTGACTATCGAGGGCGTGATGGAGATCAAGCAGGGCAAGCTGCGGGGATATGATTCCTTTGGAATGCTTTGCTCCGGTACGGAACTCGGCCTGAATGAGGATCTCTATCCGGGAGCGGGATACAACGGGCTCTTGGTGTTGCCGGAGGATGCCGAAATCGGAGCGGATGTGAAGCCGATTCTCGGAATGGATGACTGGATTTTTGACATTGCGATCACCGCTAACAGACCGGATTGCCAGAGCATTTACGGAATTGCAAGGGAAGTGGCGGCGGTGCTGGGCAAAGAGTGCAAACCCCTCGCCCTTGATTATACGGAAACGGGTGTGACGAAGGAGGGCTTCCGGGTGACTGTGGATGCCCAGGATATCTGCCCCAGATATATTGCCCACTATGTGCATGATGTCAAAATCGGGGAATCCCCCGCATGGATGAAGCGGAGACTTGCCCTTGTGGGATGCAGTTCCATCTCCAATGTGGTTGACATTACCAACTACATTATGAAGGAACTGGGACAACCCATGCACGCATTCGATTACAACTACCTGGAGGGAAATCAGATCAACGTGCGCCGTGCCGAGGACGGGGAGAAAATCACTACTTTGGATGAGAAGGAATTCACATTGAACTCCTCCAATCTTGTGATCTGTGACGGTGTCAAGCCGGTCGCCCTGGCGGGAATCATGGGTGGCCTGAATTCGGAGATTCTGGATACCACCACGGAAGTCATGTTTGAGTCCGCGAAGTTTGCCAGAGATAACATCCGCAAGAGCTCCAGAGCTCTGGGACAGTCCTCCGATGCCAGCGCTATGTATGCCAAGGGTGTCTATGAATACACCACGGATCTGGCCATGAAGAGAGCCCTCCATCTCATGGAGGAGCTGGGATGTGGCAAGGTTTCCTCCACCCATGTGGAGGTGTCCACCGGCAATTCCATTGAGCCGAAGGAGATGAAGGTGAGCGTCAAGCGGGTGAACGGCGTTCTGGGAATCACTGTCCCGGATGCGGATATCATTCGCATTTTGACAGCGCTGAATTTTGCGCCGGAAATCAACGGGGATGAGCTTACCATTCAGGTACCGGCATACCGCGAGGATATGGATTCCTATCCGGATGTTGCGGAGGAGGTTATCCGCATGTACGGGTACGACCATGTAACACCTACATTTATGCCCACGGCACAGGTTACCATGGGAGGTTTGAACCTTCGCCAGAAATATGAATTGAAGGTGAAGCGGGCTCTCTGTGCGGCGGGGGCATACGAGGGAATTCATTATTCCTTCTTCTCACCCTCCGATTTGGATCTGTTGAGATTGCCGGAGGATGCCAAGGAGCGCCATGCAATCTCCCTTTTGAACCCTATCAATATCGATCTGTCACTGATGCGCACAACGCTGGCTTCCCAGATGCTATATGCCATCTCACGCAATCAGAAGAAGGGCATTCTGGAGGGCAGAATTTTTGAGCTCGGCAATATTTTTATAGCCAAGGATCTTCCGTTGACGGAGTATCCGGATGAGAGGGAGACTCTTTGTGTTGGCGTGTTCGGAGAGCAGGAGAGCTTCTTCACGCTGAAGGGCCTGGCGGAAAATGTTGCGGATGCGTTGGATATCACTTTAACCTATAAGCCGACTACAAAAACCTTCCTGCATCCCTACCAGACTGCTGCCGTGTTCTGCAACGGTCAGGAGGTGGGATACCTCGGTAAATTGTCCTATGAGATACAGGATGAACTGGATATGCGCGTTCCCGCCTATGTGATGGAGCTTGATATGAGAGTGTTATCCCAGTGGTACGGCAAGGAGAGAACCTTCACCCCGATTCCGAGATTTCCGGAGGAAAAGAGAGATTTCGCATTTGTGGTGGATAAGGATGTCACCTGTGAGTCCTTGGAAAACGGAATCAAAGAGGCCTGTGAATTTGTGACGGATGTAAAACTCTTCGATGTCTACGAGGGAATTCAGCTTCCTCATAACAAGAAGAGTATGGCATTTTCCGTTGTGTTCACC